>JAVEYS010000007.1:0-73458 GCA_034003345.1 Bacteroidales bacterium | reverse complement strand
AGACACGTCAAAAGCTCGCTTTTGTTAGTGGCGGAGGTGAAATAAAAAGGTCCCGAAGGGTCAGTTATTAGTTGCTGGTACTCCCAATAGGGATCACGATCCCGCACAGCGGGAGAGTAATCCCAGTCCCGTAAACAATGTATAAATACAGGCTGTCACGGGTAAACCGGTTTTGTTTTATGGGATGCGCAGAGGAAGCTTGCTTCCGAAAAGCATTACATAAAACAGAAAGTCATGTACGCCAGTACATGCATCCATATACTCTGCAGGTATTTCACAAAGGGATCACCGAAGGTAATCCCCTCTGTTTTTGCCGAAGACACGTCAAAAGCTCGCTTTTGTTAGTGGCGGAGGTGAAATAAAAAGGTCCCGAAGGGTCAGTTATTAGTTGTTGGTACTCCCGACAGGGATCACCGAAGGTACTCCCCGGGAGTCAAAATCCGCACAGCCGGCGAAGAGTCTTCCTTTACCCTTAATTTATTTTAAATTCACTCTCCGTTGTATGCGTTTCATTTTTTTTTATTTTTGTCTTCATATTTCAATAATAAAATAACATGATGAAAAGAGTTCTTGTATTTATGGCATTTGCAGCTCTGCTTCTTATCGGCACAGCACAGACATCACAGGCACAGACAGATCAGACTGCAGCAACTACAACACAGCAACTTTCAACACAAACGCAGAGTACAACACAAACGCTGAGCACAACACCCGTTGAAAATAAAAAGATACACAAGGAGATCAAGCGTCTCTTCATAGAGGGCGGTGCAGGTTTCATGGGCGTTGTTCTTCTCTGTCTTATTCTGGGTCTCGCAATAGCCATAGAGAGGATTATCTATCTCAACCTGGCAACAACGAACACAGAAAAGTTGCTACTTAAGATCGAGAAAGCACTGAAAGAAGAGGGTGTCGATGCTGCCAAGGAGATATGCCGCAACACACGCGGACCGGTGGCAAGCATCTTCTACCAGGGTCTTGACAGGGCCCACGAAGGTGTCGAGATGGCAGAGAAATCCGTGGTAGCTTACGGTGGCGTACAGATGGGACTCCTCGAGAAAAACCTCTCCTGGATATCTCTCTTCATAGCCATTGCCCCCATGCTCGGGTTCCTCGGAACGGTTATTGGTATGATCGCTGCCTTCGATGCTATTGAACAGGCAGGAACAGTATCAGCTACAATCGTTGCCGGCGGTATCAAGGTTGCACTTATCACCACTGTGACAGGTCTTATTGTTGCAATTATCCTGCAGATCTTCTACAACTACCTGCTTTCAAAAATTGATGGCATATCCAACCAGATGGAGGATTCATCAATAACACTCATTGATATGCTGGCCAAATACAATCAAAAATAATCTGTCATGTCAGAAAAAACGAAAAAGCTCACCATGTACCTGTCATGGGCGCTGATGGCAATAACGCTCGTCTTCGCCATGCTCTTCTATTTCGGAGGCATAGTGCAAGGTACTGAGGGGACCAGATACGAAGAGCCTTTGATTACTAACTCTTTCATCTTTTATACATATATCCTTATTGCTATTACCGTACTGCTTACTCTCTTCTTTTCAGTAAGAGCCCTTATTCTTAATCCTAAGGGACTGAAGCTCATCCTGGTAGCTGTCGGGATCGGTGCTGTTTTGATGGTGATCGCTGCTCTTCTTGCAGATGACACTGTTCTCAACCTGCCTCATTATAAAGGAAAAGGAAACGTTCCCAGAACATTGTTGTGGACTGACATCGGCCTGTACGTGGCATATTTCCTTGTCGTACTGGCTATTATCGCCATACTCTATTCTGAGATCTCAAAGTATTTTACAAAGTAACTGAACAATCCGCCCACTGGCGGAGAAAAATATTTACCCAATGTCAAGAAGGTCAATACCGGAAATAAATGCAGGCTCAATGGCTGACATTGCATTCCTCCTTCTTATTTTCTTCCTGGCTGCCACCACAATGGACTCCGACACGGGACTGATGCGTCAGCTTCCCGCCATACCAGATCCAAATGTTCCGCAGGATATGAATAAGATCAATGACAGGAACATCCTTGAGGTAAAGGTTAATAAAGACAACCTGTTGCTGGTAGAGGGAGAACTGACGGAATTCAGTCAGCTCAGAGAGATTGCCCGTGACTTTATCCTTAACGCCAATGATGAGCCCAACAAACCTGAGAAAGAGGTTATTAATATCCCCTATCTCGGCAATGTGGCTGTCACCAAGGCGGTCATCTCACTGCAGAATGATATCGGAACAAAATACGGTGTCTATATTGCAGTGCAGAATGAACTTATAGCAGCAAGGTCAGTCCTTCGGGATAATCTTGCCAGGCAGGAGTTTGGAATACCGTATGACAGGCTTGATGAGGACCGCAGGGGAGCCGTTGATGACTTCTTCAAGGTGCCAATCTCAGAGGCTGAACCAAAAAGGATAGGAGGAGACAAGTAATATGGCAAAATTCGTAAAGACCGGCGGAAGGGCAGTCAAGGCGCTGAACACATCATCCCTACCCGATATTGTCTTCATGATACTCTTCTTCTTCATGGCCGTGACCACTATGCGTGAGACAGACGTCATGGTCACCGTCCGTATCCCCGAAGCTACCGAAGGCAAAGTGCTTGAGAAAAAATCTCTCGCCAGTTTCATATATATCGGTGAACCTCTGGAGGCTTTTCAGGCGATGTACGGTACCGAGCCGAAGATACAGCTGAATGATACCTTTAAGGAGATAGCTGACATACAGGACTTCATAGCCCAGGAGCGCGAACAGCTCAATGAGGCTGACAAGACTAAGATGCTTGTGGTACTGAAGATTGACAAAGATACAAGGATGGGTGTTGTCACAGACGTGAAACAGGCACTGAGACGTGCCAGTGCACTGAAGATCATGTACGCTGACAATAATGTAGACAAGATCACGCAGATATATTAAGTTGTTATTCAATGATAATGAGTGAGGGCTGTTGCATGCAACGGCCCTCACTGTTTATAAAGCAGAAAGCGGCGTCATATGATGACGCCGCTTCTCTTTGTGATCCCGGGGCGACTCGAACGCCCAACCAACAGAACCGGAATCTGTCATTCTATCCATTGAACTACGGGACCGTACAGGGTGTAAAAGTATACCGCCGTGACCACTTTTCAAAACTTATCCTGCGAATATGTCATCGCCTGCAACGCCTGCAACTGATTTTTGCCAAAGTTTTCCTAATTTCGCACCCCATAAGTCCTAACTTTTTAGCGAATATGAAGGAGTACAATTTTTCAGAGATAGAGAAAAAATGGCAGCAGTACTGGGAAAAGAATAAAACCTTTAAGACCCGGGACGATTTCACAAACCCAAGCAAGTACTACATCCTTGATATGTACCCCTACCCTTCCGGTGCAGGACTCCATGTAGGCCACCCGGAAGGATATACCGCCACAGATATTGTGGCGCGCTATAAACGCATGAAAGGCTTTAATGTGCTCCACCCTATGGGATGGGATGCCTTCGGACTGCCTGCTGAGCAGTACGCCATACAGACCGGCACCCACCCGGCAGTGATCACCAACAAGAACTGTGACACCTTCCGCCGCCAGATCAAAGAGCTTGGATTAAGCTACGACTGGGATCGTGAGATCAATACCACCGACCCGGCATACTTCAAGTGGACACAATGGATCTTCATCAAGCTCTACAATACCTGGTATGATCATGAGACTGACCGCGGCCGCGATATCAGTGAGCTGCCCATACCAGTTGATGTTGTAAAGGCAGGTGACGAAGCCAGAAAGAATTACATTGACTCAAGGAGGCTTGCCTACTATGACAACGCCCAGATATGGTACTGCCCCTCATGTAGAATAGTATGCGCCAACGAGGAGGTGCTTACTGACGGCTCACATGAGAAATGCGGCAACAAGGTTGTTCGCAGGAACCTCAAGCAGTGGATGCTGAGGATCCCCAGCTATGCCGAGAGGCTGCTCAGCGGCCTCGGGAAGCTCGACTGGCCTGAAGGTATCAAGGAGATGCAGCGTAACTGGATAGGCCGCTCCACCGGCGCCGAGGTCGATTTCAAGGTCGATGGTCATAAAGAGGTTATAACGGTATATACCACCCGCCCTGATACTCTCTTTGGTGCCACTTACATGGTCCTCTCACCCGAACACCCTCTTATCAAAGAGATCACCAGTCCTGACAGACTGAAAGAGGTGGAGGAGTATATAAGCGCTTCCTCGCTTAAGTCAGACCTCGACCGCACTGACCTCGCCAAGGAGAAGACAGGTGTCTTCACCGGAGCCTGGGCCATAAACCCTGTCAACAACAAGAAGATAGAGGTGTGGGTTGCTGATTATGTTCTGATGGGATACGGCACAGGAGCCATCATGGCAGTGCCGGCACACGATGAGCGCGATTTCGAGTTTGCTCAGAAATTCGGGCTGGAGATTATCTGCATCCTCTCCCCCGTCGTTACCGATGCAGAACAGAAAAAAAGGATCATCTCCGGCAAAGAATGCTGGAGCGGTGATGGCATCTATATCAACTCCTCCAACAGTGAGCTGAAAATAACCCTTGACGGACTGAATGTCGATGAGGGGATAGCGGTAATCACAAGATGGCTTGAAAACAATAACATAGGCATCCATCGTGTCAACTACAAGCTGCGCGACTGGCTCTTCAGCCGCCAGCGCTACTGGGGTGAGCCTTTCCCTGTCATACACTGGGATGACGGACGCATAACACTCACTGACGAGAAGGATCTGCCGGTGACACTGCCAGACCTTGCAGCATACGAACCCGGTGCCAGCGGAGAGTCACCCCTCTCCAACGCAACAGACTGGCTGTATGTAACTGACAATGAGGGACGCCGGGGCAGACGCGAGACCAACACCATGCCCCAGTGGGCAGGCTCATGCTGGTACTACCTGAGGTTCATTGACCCGAAAAACGATGTGGAGATATTTGACAGGCAGAAAGAGAGATACTGGATGCCTGTAGATCTTTATATTGGTGGTGCCGAGCATGCAGTATTGCACCTGCTTTATGCACGCTTCTGGCATAAGGTACTTTTCGATCTCGGCATTGTCTCAACCGACGAGCCGTTTATGAAACTCTTTAACCAGGGGATGATACTGGCATTTGCCTATGAGACAGCTACCGGCGCTAAAGTGTCTTCAGACCAGATAACTGAGAAGGAAGGTCACTTCTTCAATAAGGAGACCGGCGAGGAACTACGCCAGATAGTGGCGAAGATGTCAAAGAGTCTCAAGAATGTCATCAACCCTGACGATGTGGTGAAGAGTTACGGTGCAGACACACTGCGACTGTTCGAGATGTTTCTGGGACCACTGGAAGCCACTAAACCATGGGACGAGAAGGGTATCAGGGGTCCGGCAAACTTCCTCTCAAGAGCTTATCGCCTAATAGCAAACAGCGAAAATATCACCGATGGAATAGAAGACCCAGAGGTTCTCAGATCACTCCATAAAACTGTCAGAAAGGTGACTGAGGATATCGAAGACCTTCGTTTCAACACCGCTATATCAGCAATGATGATATTCCTTAACACCGCTTTGAAAAAGGGAAAAATCACCAGGGAATCAGCATCAGTATTTGCCAAACTGCTCTCCCCCTTTGCTCCCCATCTCGGTGAAGAGCTCTGGCAACTGACGGGCCACAACGGCACCATTGCCTATGAGCCCTGGCCGGTAGCCAAGGAAGAGTATCTGAAAGAGGATCTCTTTGAGTGCCCTGTATCTATCAACGGCAAGATGAGGTTCAAGATAGAGCTGGCGGTGAACCTGCCGCAGGAAGAGGTCAAAAAGATAGTCCTTGCCGACGAACGGGCACAGAAGTGGATCGGCACAGCCACACCAAAAGTAATCGTAGTACCTAACCGCATTGTGAACATCGTCATATGAGAATATCTGTTGCCTTGCTCACCCTCTCAGCAGCTGCCATCACGCTGGCATCTTCATGTACCCCCGGAGTATCAACAGGGAATGATCCGGCCGGACTGATGGCTGACAGTACAGCTTCTGCCGCGGCACCACAAGACACATTATTGTCGAGCCCGTCAGCTGCTGACCAGCCTGAACTCCTCTTCGGGATACCTTTTGATTCCTATAATATAGTTACAGGGAAGGTAAGGAGGAACCAGTTTATTTCAACCATTCTCTCTGATAACGGCGTATCCTGGAATGACATTGAGAAGCTTCTCCGTGATAACAGTGAGATATTTGACCCGCGCCGTGTACGTTCCGGAAATTCATATTCGGTGTTTCTGACCAAAGACACCCTGAGCAAACCTGATTATTTTCTCTATCACCATGACCCCAGGGTGACATATGTCTTCTCACTGAAAGATACACTTGCAATATACAGGTATGATGCAGAGATAAAAAATAAACTGCGCTACTCATCAGGCACCATCAACACTTCACTATGGGACGCAGCCCGGGAGAATGATCTCAACCCGAACCTTTCAGCCGAACTGTCAGAGATATATGCATGGACAGTTGACTTCTTCGGGCTCCAGAAGGGAGACAGGTTCAAGGTGATCTATGAGGAAGAGTTCATCGGTGATGAGTCGGCAGGGATCAGGAGGGTTCATGCTGCTCTCTTCGAGCATGCAGGAAGTGCAATCTATGCCATTCCCTTCATCCAGGACAGCACCACAACATTTTTTGACACTACCGGTGCCAGCCTGCGAAAGGCCTTTCTCAAGGCTCCTTTACGGTACTCACGTATCAGTTCGCGCTTTTCGGGAGGCAGAATGCATCCCATTCTCAAGATTGTGCGTCCACACCACGGTGTTGACTATGCAGCACCCATCGGCACTCCCGTAATGGCCATCGGTGATGGCAGGGTTACCAGCACCACCTATGAGAACGGAGCAGGCAGGATGGTCCGCATAACACACAACAGTGTCTATTCAACAGCCTACCTCCATCTCTCGCGGTTCGGTCCGGGTATAAAGCCCGGAGTTTATGTTAAGCAGGGACAGATAATCGGGTATGTAGGAAGTTCGGGTCTCTCAACAGGTCCCCATCTCGATTTCAGGTTCTACCGTAACGGTTATGCCGTTGATCCGCTCAGGGTGGAGTCTCCTCCTGTCAGCCCGGTAGCCCCGGAGGCGATGGAAGAATTCAGAAAAGTGGCACAGGGATATATCACATTGCTTGCCACAATAAGTTACTGATCACTCATATGCCGTCGATCAGGCGGCTTATCACTATCGGGTAGTGTTCGTATTCGAGCGAATGCACTCGTTCAGCCAGGCTGTGTACATCATCTCCTGCAAGCACCGGGCACCTGGCCTGGAAAATTATATCACCTGAATCATATTGTTCATTGACATAGTGAATGGTGATACCGCTCTCAAGACATCCGGCCTCCAGTACAGCCCTGTGCACTATATCTCCATACATCCCCTTCCCACCGAACAGTGGCAGCAGAGCAGGATGAATATTTACAATGCGACCCCTGAAAGCCTCAATGACCTGAGGGGGGACAAGCCACAGAAACCCTGCCAGGACCAACAAATCGATCTCCCTTTGCAGTAGTGTTGTAAGCACCTCCGGTGTCTGATAAAATTGAGTACGGTCGAAAAAAAACGATTCAACACCAAGTGCCGCAGCTCTATTCAAAACCATGGCATTAGGCTTGTTTGATAAAACCAGGGTTACTTTTGCATTTTTTTCGTTCGAAAAGTATCTTATTATGTTTTCTGCGTTCGTCCCGGCACCCGAGGCAAGTATTGCTATGTGCTTCATCTTCTGCTATATACTCAAATAATCACTGCCGGGCGTCATGGTCTTCAAATAAGTCCTATATTGCTGTTTTACTACAACATACATCAACAGTGATGTAAATTTCCGGTAAATTGCTTGAAAAATATAGTACAAATATATTTCTTTGCAGGGTTTTAAAAAGAGTATTAACGTAAAACTGATTAGTATGTCTGACATTTCTACAAGAGTAAAGAAAATCATCGTTGAGAAGCTTGGCGTTGATGAAGCAGAGGTTACTCCCGAAGCACACTTCACAAATGACCTTGGAGCTGACTCTCTTGACACAGTCGAGCTGATCATGGAATTCGAAAAAGAATTCAATATCGGAATTCCTGATGACCAGGCAGAAAGTATTAGCACAGTAGGTGAAGCAATCAAGTATATTGAGGAGAACGCCAAATAGTTTTCACTGAATATCTGACATGAGGCGTGTAGTAGTTACCGGAATGGGGGCACTGACCCCTATCGGCAACACTTTGCAGGATTTCTGGGAAAGTCTTGTTAATGGTGTAAGCGGAGCAAATCCTATTACCCATTTTGACACCAGTAAATTCAAAACCAAGTTTGCCTGCGAGCTCAAGAATTACGATCCTGCCACCTATTTTGACAGGAAAGAGTCGCGCAAGATGGACCGTTATGCTCAATACGCCCATATTGCAGTTGATGAGGCATTCAAAAATGCCGGTCTTGACCCGGAAGCTACTGACAAAGATCGTTGTGGCGTCATCTGGGCCTCAGGCATAGGTGGAATAGAGACTTTTCTTGAAGAAGTAAAAGCGTTTGTTCTGGGTGATGGCACTCCACGTTTCAGTCCTTTCTTTATTCCCAAAATGATCAGTGACATTGCTGCCGGGATGCTTTCGATCAAGTATGGTTTCCGGGGGCCCAATTTCGCCACCGTATCAGCCTGTTCCTCTTCAACCAATGCTTTGATCGATGCCTATTATTATATTATTCTGGGCAAGGCTGATCTCTTCATTGCCGGGGGCTCTGAGGCATCAGTCAATCCTCCCGGGATAGGTGGTTTTAATTCGATGCAGGCCATGTCAACAAACAATGAGGAATATTCTACTGCCTCGCGTCCGTTTGATGTCACTCGTGACGGGTTTGTCATAGGAGAGGGTGCCGGTGCACTTATCATCGAAGAGTTGGAACATGCCAGAGCCAGAGGAGCCAGGATCTATGCAGAGCTTACCGGTACCGGACTCACTGCTGATGCCTACCACATTACCGCACCTCATCCCGAAGGCATTGGGGCCATCAACGTGATGAAACAGGCTATTGAGGAGGCCGGATTGAAACCGTCAGATGTTGATTACATCAATGTTCACGGCACAGCAACCCCCCTCGGTGATATCGCAGAGATAAAAGCCATCTGCTCTCTCTTTGGAGAGCATGCATATAAACTTAACGTCAGTTCCACCAAGTCGATGACCGGCCACCTTCTCGGAGCTGCCGGAGCTGTCGAAGCTATTGCAACGATTATGGCAGTGGTGCATGACATTGTGCCCCCAACCATCAACTTCAGGTATCCTGATCCTGCTATTGACCCGAAAATTGACCTGACTCTGAATAAAGCACAGAAAAAGCCCGTCAGGGTTGCACTTAGCAATAACTTTGGCTTCGGAGGGCACAATGCCTCTATCCTGATCAGGAAATTTGAAGAATAGTGTTCCTGCTCAACAGGAAGAAAAATAACACGCTCGTACACAACAGGAGCGAATTTCGCAGGGGACTGCGACGTCTGCTTGGATTACACACTCAGAACCTGAGGCTATACGAGATGGCTTTCATCCATCGGTCTGCATCGTATCCTCTCCCTGGCGGCCCAAAGATCAATAACGAAAGACTTGAGTATCTCGGTGATGCCATCATTGACAGCATCCTTTCAGATTATCTCTTCCGGTTTTACCCGGATGCGTCTGAAGGATTCCTGACAAAGAGCAGGGCAAGAATAGTCAACAGGGAGACACTGAACCAGCTGGGACTGTCAATGGGACTCGATAAGCTCATTGTCTCAAACCTGTCACCCTCAGACTCTCCCCGTAATCTTTACGGCAATGCTGTTGAGGCTCTCATAGGCGCACTATTCATTGACAAGGGTTTTAACAGCACTTACCGTTTCTTCATTGAGAAAGTATTAAAGAGGCATCTTAATCTTAATGAGGTATTGTCAGCCGTGACTGATTATAAAAGTCTCATCATTGAATATTGCCAGAAGAACAGGCTAAAGCTTAACTTCGCATCACAGGAGAAAGCATGCAGTAATGGCAGCCACCCTTTATTCACCGTTACCCTGGGTATCAACAGTGAGCCTGTAGCTCAGGGCGAAGGAGCAACAAAGAAAGAGGCTGAACAGGTAGCTTCTATGAAAGCCTGGGAAAAGATCAACGATTCCTTAGAATGATCAAGCAGCGGAAAATAGCAAGGCATACTATCATAAACGAAGAGACACCTGCCTTCTTCTTTCTTGGTGTTGTCTCATCTGAACCTGACTACCGTCTTTCCGTGATGATGAACAGGCATCTTGGCACTGATCTCCGCAAATGTCCTGAAGATATTATTACCAGTACCACAACCGGAAACCATCTTTTTACCCGTTTCGTCTCCGGCGCGCACGGCCTCTCCCTGGTCTCAAACCGGAGTGAGGGAAGCATGTTGATTCACAAACTGCAAAATATCGATTTTCTGCTGGTCATCTCTGGTCAGCATGACCGGAAGAAGGCGGAGGAAATGGTAAATTCCGTCAGGGAGATCAGCGAGGTAACAGCAGTATTTTTGTTTGACAGCAGGAAGATCAGCGACAGGAACCTGACGCTGCTGGCTGCACTGTAAAAAGAAAGAGGAGGCAATCTCTTGCCCCCTCTTCAGTGTTAACCCTAAAACTAACCTAACCTATGAAAAAAACTCCAATATTGTTATAACAATTCTCGTGCCATAACTGATGCAAATATCAGTATAGTTTTCGAACCACTATCTTAATGATATGTTAATTTATTGATATTTAACATTTTTTTTCTTTTTCATTTCTGAAAATAATTGATTATGTTGTTAAAATTCGTTAAACGTATGTATTACGATTTTAACAGATTACTTTTGTTATAACATGAAGCGTGCCTATATAGTTCTTCTGGCCGTCTTTTTCTTTCTGGCCATCTCAGCTCTTGTGATCATACAGGTCAGATGGATCAATAATGTTGTCCGTGCAGAAGACCAACGATTCAGATTCAGTGTCAACGAAGCCCTAAAGGAGGTGGTGTCGGATCTTGAAAGTACTGAAACATATAATCGCATCATCAGTGAAGTCAATCCCTTACCTGAACCCTCTGGCATCGAAAATAATGATGATCTCTCCATACAAGAATCGGCAGAGGCCAAGCTGCTTGAGAAGTACGGCTTTGATCCGGATGTCAGGTCAGTGATAATTAACAGAGCCGGACGTACATATCTTCTCAATTCCGAGAGTCTGCAATCTTCAACCTTCTTAGAGAACACTGAGCCGGAAGAACAATTACTTTCCGTTGGGGCCACAACACGAATGACAAACAAGATCGTTTCAATAGAGAACATCGTCAGCCGCATACTGCATGAGACGCCACCTCTGAGAGACCGTTTCACCTCAGAGGAGATGAACGCCACAGTAAGGGAGGCGCTGGATGCCGTCGGCATCCATCTCGGTTACGAATGCGCTATACGAGGCGATTACGGTGACATAATCTACCGGACGCCTGACTATAGTGAAAGTAGCGGTGCCAACAAGTATCTCAGACAACTATTCCCTAATGACCCTGTTCCCGGAAACAATATCCTCACAATTTACTTCCCGGAGGAAGAGGAATACAAGTTCAGCCAGATAGCATTCATGGCCATCGCATCCATGTTGATAGTACTGCTTCTTATCATTCTCTCAACAGGAACCTTCATTGTCATCTTCCGGCAAAAGAGGCTATCGGAGATAAGGAGCGATTTCATCAACAACATTACTCACGAACTGAAGACCCCAATAGCAACTATTTCCCTGGCGGCACAGATGCTGGCCGATGACACCATACCGGACGGATCAAGGAATACACCTGAGCTCACCTCAGTCATCAGTGAGGAGAGCAACAGGCTGAGGGTGCTTGTTGAAAGAGTACTGCAGACCGCCATCTTCGAAACAGTCAGGCTTGAGCTTGACAAGAAAAAGAGTGACGTCCATACCATAATTATCAAAGCTGTGGATGCCTTTAAGCTCCAGGTAAACGGACGTGGCGGCACAATATCCACTTTCCTTGACGCCTCTGATCCCATGGTGACAATTGACGAGAATAATTTCTTCAACGTACTTATCAACCTGCTTGACAATGCTCTCAAATACACTACCCGCACTCCGGAAATAACTGTCACCACGACGGGATACCACAAAGGTATCACCATCACAGTGTCAGACAACGGTATGGGTATCCCCAGGGAACATCTTAAACATATCTTTGAGAAATTTTACCGCGTGCCGGCAGGCAATACTCATAACATAAAAGGATTTGGTCTCGGACTGAGCTATGTCAGCAAGATTATTGAAGAGCACCACGGCAACATTAAAGTAGAGAGCCAGATTGGTAAAGGAACCAGGATAATCATTCACCTCCCAAAAGAACAGCCAAAATGAAAAAGGTAACCATCTTACTTGCAGAAGACGACCGCAACCTGGGACCACTGTTGAAGAATTACCTCACTGCAAAAGAATATGAGACCACTCTTGTTCCTGACGGAGCACAAGCCATGAAGCTTTTCAGGAAAGAGAAGTTCAATCTCTGTCTGCTTGACGTGATGATGCCGGAGATGGATGGTTTCACGCTGGCAAGGAAGATAAGGGCTATTGATCCTCACATACCTGTCATATTCCTGACGGCGAAAAACCTCAAGGAGGATGTCATTGAAGGGTTCAAGTCCGGGGCTGACGACTATCTTACCAAACCTTTCTCAATGGAAGAGTTGATATACAGAATTGAAGCTATATTGAGGCGATCGACAAAGAGAACTTCCGAAATGCCGGTGGAGATGTACACTATTGGCAAGTTCACTTTTAGCGCTGCAAAACAGCTCCTAACCTGCCTGAACCAGTCGCGGAAGCTCACCACCAAGGAGTCGGAACTGCTTGAGCTGCTCTGCCGACACAGGAACGAGGTGCTGGAACGCAACTATGCTCTCAAAACAATATGGATTGATGACAATTACTTCAACGCCAGAAGCATGGACGTCTATATCACCAAGCTCCGCAAGTATCTCAGCGGAGATGATAAGGTGGAGATTCTGAACATTCATGGAAAGGGATACAAGCTCTTATGCTAAAAAAATGCCCCGTACTGGATTTCCCGTACGGGGCATGAGTTTAGGTTAGTTTCAGGGTCTTATAACAAGTAGCTAATTCTTTCTATCCAACCCTAAAGAAGTGCTAAGTTAACATTATTTCTCCATTCCAAACACCTCAGCGTTTTTTTTCAGTCAAGCTTCAGTATTGCCAGGAAAGCCTGCTGCGGGACCTCCACGTTGCCTATCTGACGCATCCTCTTCTTGCCTTTTTTCTGTTTCTCAAGAAGTTTCCTTTTTCGGGTGATATCACCGCCATAGCATTTTGCCGTAACATCCTTGCGCACAGCCTTGACTGTCTCGCGGGCGATGATCTTTGCACCTATAGCTGCCTGTATAGCAATATCAAACTGTTGTCTGGGTATAAGCTCACGGAGCTTCTCGCACATCCTGCGGCCGAAGTCATAGGCATGCCCCCGGTATATAAGCGTAGAGAGAGCATCAACCATCTCGCCGTTAAGCAGTATATCAAGCCTGACGAGGTCAGCCTTCTTATAGTCTGTTATATGATAGTCGAATGAGGCATATCCCTTTGAAATGCTCTTCAGTTTGTCATAGAAGTCGAATACTATCTCTGCCAGGGGCATGTCAAAGGTCACCTCCACCCTGTCGCTGGTAAGGTATACCTGATTCTTCAGTGTCCCGCGCTTGTCAATACACAGTTTAAGAATCGAGCCCAGGTATTCTGATTTGGATATCACCTGAGCATATATGTAAGGCTCTTCTATCTCATCTATTGTGGTTGCAGGAGGCATACCTGAAGGATTATGCACATCAATTATCTCTCCTTTTGTTGTCAGAACCCTGAATGATACGTTAGGCACGGTAGTAATAACATCCATATCGAACTCTCTGTCGAGGCGTTCCTGTATTATCTCCATATGAAGCAGCCCGAGGAAACCGCAACGGAAGCCGAAACCAAGTGCAGCGGACGACTCAGGCACAAACGTCAGCGAGGCATCATTGAGTTGCAGCTTCTCAATAGAGGCACGCAGATCCTCGTAATCATCGGCGTCAACAGGGTATATGCCTGCGAAAACCATTGGTTTCACCTCTGCATACCCCGCGATAGCGGAGGTGCAGGGACGTGCAACATGGGTGATAGTGTCACCCACCTTAACCTCTGCTGATACCTTTATTCCTGAAATGATATATCCCACATCACCTGCGCTGAGCACTTTGCGTGGCTCCCTCTTAAGTTTCAGGACACCGATCTCATCAGCGTCATACTCACTGCCGGTATTTACGAACTTCACCATATCATGTGTCCGGATTGTTCCGTTGGATATTTTGAAATAGGCGATAATTCCCCTGAAGGCGTTAAAGACCGAATCGAATATAAGGGCTTGCAGTGGTGCATCAGGGTCTCCCTGAGGTGCAGGTATTTTGGTAATGATCTCCTCCATAATGCGGTCAACACCCATACCAGTGCGGGCACTAGCTTCAATAATGTCGTCGCGGCTGCATCCTGTGAGATCAACAATCTGGTCTTTGACCTCTTCAGGCATAGCACTGGGCGAATCCATCTTGTTCAATACAGGGATAATCTCCAGGCCATGCTCTATCGCCATGTAAAGATTAGATATCGTCTGGGCCTGTATGCCCTGTGTGGCATCAACAACGAGCAGTGCACCCTCACAGGCTGCAATGGAGCGCGACACCTCATACGAGAAGTCAACATGACCCGGAGTGTCAATCAGATTAAGGTAATAAATCCTGCCTGAATGCTCATAGATCATCTGTATGGCATGGCTCTTAATAGTGATACCTCTCTCCCTCTCAAGATCCATGTCATCGAGAACCTGGTCCTGAAACTCGCGGGCATCAACAGTCCGTGTCATTTCAAGAAGCCTGTCGGCAAGTGTGCTCTTGCCATGATCAATATGTGCTATTATGCAGAAGTTACGTATGTTGTCCATTACCTTGGGACCGGTTCAGTTCAGGTGCAAATATATACAATTTGGCCCTTTCTTTATTGACATCATTTGTCATGGATTCTCTTACCCTTTTTCTCTATTTTAGTCGATTACTTAAACGGGAACAGATGATAACCCTGGCTGTATCAGTCACGTTACTGATCATTGGCTATCTTGTCTACGGAAAGGTGGCTGAAAGATTCTTCGGGATGGACCCTGAGCGCCCTACTCCTGCATTCACAAAAAATGACGGCATTGATTACATCCCCATGAAAGGGTGGCGTGTATTTATGATCCAGTTTTTAAATATTGCCGGCTTAGGGCCTATCTTCGGCGCCATTCTGGGAGCTATGTACGGCCCTGTGGTTTACATATGGATCGTGATTGGATGCATCTTCATGGGGGCCACACATGACTACTTCGGAGGCATGCTTTCAGTGCGCCATGGCGGGGCCAGTCTGCCTGAACTGGTAGGCATCTATCTGGGAAAAAACATGAGGATGTTCCTCAGGGTATTTACCCTCTTCCTTCTCTTATTCGTGGGCGTTGCCTTTGTGAGCGGGCCTGCCAAGCTACTCTATACAATGTCAGGATTCAGCCTTCCATTCTGGCTGGGATTAATTTTTCTCTATTATATACTGGCCACACTGCTTCCGATAGACAAGATAATCGGCTCTCTGTACCCATTCTTTGGCGGGGCGCTAATCTTCATGGCCCTGGGTGTCTTTGCAAGCATCATTGTCAAATGGGCGGGAGGGTCACTCACCGTAATGGAGCTGTCACCTGCCACGCTGATCAATTTTCAACCTGACGCAGCCACCAATACCATCTTCCCCTTCCTGTTCATCGTGGTCTCCTGTGGTGCCATCTCAGGCTTTCATGCTACACAGTCGCCTCTCATGGCAAGGTGTATCCGGTCTGAGAGACAGGGAAGGCAGATCTTCTACGGAGCCATGATAGCAGAAGGAATTGTGGCAATAATATGGGCAACAGCCGCCATGAATTACATGGGTGATGTTCATGGATTAAACTATGCGTTTACTCATCCCCTGGCTGACAACCCAGCCATCAAGCCTGATCCAGCCTGGCTGGTAAATGAGATCTGCAGGTCATGGCTTGGCAAAACCGGAGCAGTCATTGCGGTGATCGGGGTCGTTGCCTGCCCTATAACATCCGGTGACACCGCCTTCAGGAGCGCCAGACTGACAATAGCCGACATGCTCAGGATACCACAGAAGAAGGTCTCGTCACGACTGATGATAATAATACCGGTATTTATCATTGCCTTCATCCTTACATTTGTGATGAGAGATGAATTTGCGCGAATCTGGAAATTCGTGGGTATTTCCAACCAGGCCCTGGCAGCTATTACCTGCTGGACCATTGCGATGTACCTGGCAATGAAGGGTAAAAGCCACCTGATGATGTCACTGCCTGCATTCTTCCTGACGGTTGTATGTATCACCTACATACTGGCGGCGCCTCATTCGGGCGGTGGTCTTGCTCTGCCAATGAAGAGTTCCCTCATCTCAGGAGTGGCAGGTGCCGTTGTGGTGCTGGCACTATTCCTTTCAGCACTTAGAAAAAAGAGAGAGAAGGATCATTAGCTCCCACCGTCAGGAAGCCTCACAGATTCGTTTCTGCCTTCAACGGGCATATCACATTCAAGCTTATTCAACTCTCTGCGGAAAAAGATGAATGAGACTACAGCAGCTACTATATCTGATATCGGGTTAGCTATCCATACACCCTCTGTGCCCCAGAAACCGGGAAGGATAATCACCAGCGGCAGCAGAACAATTATCTGCCTTAACAGCGAGAGGAATGTCGCCATCCTGGCTTTCCCGATAGCCTGAAAGTAATTTGATGCAATTATCTGGAAACCGACCACAGGCAATACGGCGGTATAGATACGAAGTCCCAGCACACCCGCAGTCCTGAGTTCCATATTATCAGAGTTGAATATACTTATCACCACACCAGGGAACAACATACAGATCAGCCACCCCCCGGTGGCCACCATAGTGGCATACTTTATGGCTTTCATCACTGCCTCTTTTACCCTGCAAAAGTACCCTGCGCCATAGTTGAATCCAATTATTGGCTGGATAGCCATATTTATCGATATAATGGTAATAACAAACATCATAGTAGCGCTGTTGACAATACCAAGGGCAGCTACGGAGATGTCACCTCCATATTTTATGAACTGGGTATTCATCACGGCCATTATAACGCTCGATGCCACATTCATAGCAAAAGGAGCAAAGCCTATGGAAATGATATACTTAATGATATAAGGGTCAGGGTATATATTAGGCAGTAAGAGCCTTGTAACGCTTCTCTTGCTACGGAAGTGTAACAGGACCCATATCAGCAGGACGAACTGTGAAATGATTGTTGCCAGGGCTGCTCCTTTCACACCCATACCCAGGGCAAAGATAAATATCGGGTCAAGTATTATATTTAAGCCGGCGCTGATGAAGATAGAGAACATTGCTATTCGCGGATTCCCTTCAGCCCTGATAATGTTATTGAGTGCATAGCCTGTCATGGCAAAGGGTACCCCTGCCAGTATGATATCAAAATAGTCCGAAGCATACTGAAGCGTTTCCGGGCCGGCTCCAAAGATCAGCAAAATCTTGTCGCGGACCAGGAACCCGGTGATCATCAGGGAAAGACCTATGACAACACACAGGAAAAGGGCATTGCCGAGTATCCTGTTTGCCCTGTCAATATCCCTCTCGCCAAGGCTAAGCGAGACACGGACTGCTGATCCCATTCCCACCAGCATGCCGAACGCCATGATGACTATCATCAGGGGGAATACAACACTGAGTCCTGAAAGTGCCAGTGCGTCTACTCCCTGTCCTATATAGATCCGGTCAACGATGTTATAGAGAGCATTTGCCATCATACTGGCAAAGGCGGGAAGAAAATACTTCAACATCAGCTTCCCTATATTCTTGTGCTCAAGATCGTATACCTGTTTCTGGTCAGCCATAACTTCAGTTGATTCAGCAAATATGAGAGTAAATGTTGAAAATATCTTACATTATCAGTAAAAGTATCAGAACCTGACCCTTTGGAGAGGGGATAGAGATTTGCTGTAAAGGTAATGACGCACGGTATGACAATAAAACAAAGGGAGCTGCCCCGTCACCGGAGCAGCTCCCTTTCATTCAGTCAATATGCTTTTACATCATTCCCGGCATGCCGCCACCGCCCATTGCGGGATTGGGCATCGGGTTTTCTTCCTTCTCCTCAACAATAACTGCCTCGGTGGTAAGGAACATACCTGCTATTGAAGCTGCGTTCTCGAGAGCTATTCTTGCAACTTTTACAGGATCGATTACTCCGGCCTTCAGAAGATGTTCGAACTTATCAGTATGAGCGTTATAGCCAAAATCATCTTTGCCTTCGCGTACTTTCTGTACTATTACGGCTCCTTCCAGGCCTGCATTTATAACTATCTGACGAAGAGGTTCTTCTATGGCTCTTTTCACGATATCAATACCTGTGTTCTGGTCATCGTTATCGCCTTTGAGCTTGTCAAGCAGAGGAATTGCCCTAAGGTAAGCCACTCCGCCGCCCGGTATGATTCCCTCTTCAATTGCAGCGCGTGTTGCATGGAGAGCGTCATCAACGCGGTCTTTCTTCTCTTTCATCTCAACCTCTGATGCGGCACCTATATAAAGAACCGCTACACCACCTGCCAGTTTGGCAAGCCTCTCCTGAAGCTTCTCCCTGTCATAATCTGAGGTAGTGGTTGAGATTTGCTGTTTGATCTGGTTGATACGTGCCTGTATCATTTCTTTGTCACCTGCACCGTTGACTATAGTTGTGTTCTCCTTGTTAACGGTCACTTTATCAGCAACGCCCAGATCATTCATTGTTGCATTCTCAAGCTTCATGCCCCTCTCCTCAGAGATGACGGTTCCGCCTGTCAGAATGGCTATATCTTCAAGCATCTCCTTACGTCTGTCGCCAAAACCCGGAGCTTTAACGGCACACACTTTCAGTGAGCCTCTCAGACGGTTGACAACCAGTGTAGCAAGAGCTTCTCCTTCAACATCCTCGGCAATGATCATGAGACCACGGCCGTTGCGGGCTGTCTCTTCCAGAATCGGAAGAAGGTCTTTCATTGATGATATCTTCTTGTCGTGGATCAGGATGTATGGATTCTCCATCTCTACTTCCATTTTGTCAGGATTGGTGACAAAATATGCGGAGATGTAACCGCGGTCAAACTGCATTCCCTCAACAACTTCCACCTTTGTTTCGGTGCCTTTGGCCTCTTCAACGGTGATGACTCCCTCCTTCTTCACCTTTTCCATTGCCATTGCAATGAGCTTACCTATCTCTTCGTCATTGTTTGCGGAGATGCGTGCAACCTGCTCTATCTTCTTCAGGTCGTCTCCCACACTCTGTGACTGGCTCTTCAGGCTTTCAACAACCGTAGCAACAGCTTTGTCGATGCCCCTTTTCAAATCCATTGGATTGGCACCGGCAGTGACGTTCTTCAGTCCCACGCTGATGATGCTCTGGGCAAGAACAGTAGCTGTAGTGGTACCGTCACCGGCTGTGTCCGAAGTCTTGGAAGCCACTTCCTTGACCATCTGAGCACCCATGTTCTGATAGGGATCTGACAGTTCGATCTCCTTGGCAACCGTAACACCATCCTTGGTGATCTGCGGTGCGCCAAATTTCTTCTCCAGTACTACATTGCGGCCTTTGGGTCCGAGCGTTACCTTAACGGCATCTGCAAGACGGTCAACGCCTTCCTTTAAAAGGTTGCGTGCCTCAATATTGAATTTAATTTCCTTTGACATTGCTATTATTATTTAAGATTATTATGAAATATAGAGAACATCAGACTGTGAGAGAAGGAGATAGTCTGTGCCGTCAATATTCAGTTCCTGACCGGAGTATTTTCCATAAAGGACAACATCTCCCTTTTTAAGTTCCATCTCTTCATCTTTCTTAGCAGCACCAACAAGAATGACTGTGCCTGCTCGTGGTTTCTCTTTTGCTGAATCGGGGATAATGATGCCGCTGGCGGTCTTCTCTTCAGCCTCCTGGGGCTTGATGAGAACCTTACCTGCCAACACTTTTCCTTTTAATTGTGCCATCTTAATTTGTTTTATAGTTAAACGATATTTTTTCTGCTTCAGAACTTCACAATCTGTGCCAAATGATAAGTGGCAATAAAAAAGTGTCAGTTCATGACAAACTGACACTTCAGTATCTTCATGATGTCACTATTGCTATTCGTTACCTCCGTCAGGCTGCTCTTCGACAGGTGTCTGGGTAGGCAGTACAGGTATTGCTGTCGGGTCCTGGGCTCTTTCGATTGAGGACTTGATGACAGATTCCTTCTGAACCTGGCCTCTGGGTATAGAGGCAGTTGCTGCCAGAGAGAGAATAATAATTGCAGCCGCGAGGCCCCATGTCGACTTCTCAAGGAAATCGGCTGTTTTGCGTACGCCCATTGACTGTCCGGCTGAGGTGAAGTTGGCAGCAAGACCACCTCCCTTGGAGTTCTGAACCAGTACAACCATTATTACCAGCACACATGCAATGATAACCAGGATTGATATGAAAATATAGATGCCCATTGTAGTATTATTTAATTAAATCTCTGATCTTTTCAATACGGCTCGCAAAGTAAGTACTTTTTTCCGGAAATTGCAATGAGAGCTTTTCATAAATATTTATTGCCTTTGTATAATAGCCCTGGTTGATATAAATATTTGCCAGTGTTTCGGTTATGAATGAGCCCTGCTCGTCGGTGCTATCTTCCGCAAGGTCTTTCGCGGGCTGGTATTCTCCGGCAGTCATCCTCCCAATTGTCGGGCTGACCCTTATGAACCTGTCAATAAGATCGTTAGGAGTCAGCTGACTGACCTGGTTCTCTTCATCTGCCGGCTCGTCAGGAAGAAGCTCCAACAGCTCCCCGGTAACAGGTACAGGTTCAGTACCGGTCTCCGGCTCATGCTGTATTTCTTCCTCAGATTCGGGCTGCGGGTCATACTGCATTCCTTCCTCGGGTTCAGAATGAGGCTCATATTGCATTTCTTCCTCGGGCTGGGGCTCAGACTCAAGCTCCCTGAGACGGGCTTCGATCTCGGCAATTAAATCTTCCCTTGTACGAAGTGATGTATCTGCTCCGGTTACTGTCTCAGGCGACTTCTGAGCTGTTTGCTCCGGCATATCTACGGAGCGCACCTCCTGTTCCATCACTGTAGTCTCCCCGGCAATCTCCCCGGCGGATACATCATTCACCTCCTCTGATATTTTCTCAGGTGCCTGTTCGGGGGCAATCTCCCGCGATTCTCCCTCCTGTATAGCTTCAAGTGTCTTCTCTTCTGTTTCCTCCAGAGTCTCCTGCCGTGTCTCTTCAGGCATCGCCTGCGGTGTCTCTTCCGGCGTCTCCTGCAGCATCTCTTCTCCAGCCTCCTTCGGCGTCTCTCCTGGTGTCTCTTCCGGCACCGTCTGCAGCGTCTCTTCCGGCATCTCCTGCGGTGTCTCTTCCGGCATCTCCTGCGGTGTCTCTTCCGGCGTCTCCTGCAGCGTCTCTTCTCCAGCCTCCTTCGGCGTCTCTCCTGGTGTCTCTTCCGGCACCGTCTGCAGCGTCTCTTCAGGCATCGCCTGCGGTGTCTCTTCCGGCATCTCCTGCGGTGTCTCTCCCGGCGTCTCCTCAGGTCTCTCCTGCGGCGTCTCTCCTGCAACTACCTGTTCATCAGTCGCGCCGGGCTGATGTTCCATAACATCCACGCTCTCCGCATCTCCCCCGGAATAATCCTCAGTCACCACTGCCTTTTCCGTGAATATCTCTGCTTTCTCCTCATGCTCCTCCGGCGAGACAGTTTCCTCTACCTCATGTCCATGATCCTGCAGCTCTTTTTTTTCTTCTTCATGAGCCTGGCCGGGGATCTCATCTACCGGCGACAGCGGCAAAGCTTCTTCTGCTGTATTGGTTTCAGATGAAGGCAGCACATCCTCCTTAAGGACTGAGAGAGGAATAGTTATGCCTGCCTCCGGGGAGAAAAACACGTAGTGATAGAGCACCTCTCTGTCAGTCACCAGCAGTGCCGACGTCTTGAGCTGTGTGTCAAACCTAATATCTGCGTTTTCCTTAAGCCCCTTTAGAAGAAGCATATGTGCAGAATGGAACCAGGGGAAAAGGGTTGTCAACTCCTTCAGTCCCTCCAGATCACCGGGACCGGGAATATTTATACCTGTAATGAACCTGTTGAATTCATTTCTGTTCATAAGCCGCTCTTACCAGTTGACAAAAGCCCTGTTAAAGATATCCTCCACAAGCATCTCCACTATCTCATCTGTCAGTTCTGATTCCACAGAGCTCAGATCAAGTGTACTGTCGTAGTCCTGATATCTTGTGAAGGTCTGTTCATAACTGTTGTCTGTATTAAAGCTGTTCACATACTTGACTCTGATGGTAATAGAGAAGCGGTTCATAGCTGCCTGCTCATCACTGCTGATGGTCAGTGGTTGTGTCTTGTAATCGGTTATCTCACCCTCGAAGCTCAGATCGCCTCCCGAAGAAACTATATTAAGGTTTGTCTGTACATTGCACCTGTCAATGAGCGCATCTGTCAGTGTCTGGGTCAGTCCCGGCTGTACCAGGCTGGCCCTGTTCTGAAATGTTGCCACACTGATGGTCTTCGCCTCAACAGGTATGGAGGCACCGGTAAAGGAGTATTTAATCTTCACTCCGCAACCAACCGCAATAAAAAGCAGTGCCAGAGGCAACACTATCCTGGTAATCCTATGCATCAAGACCATACTCCTTTATTTTCCTGTATAACGTTCTCTCGGAGATACCCAGTTCAGCAGCAGCGAGTTTCCTCTTGCCATTATTCTTGTCAAGCGCTTTTATGATAAGTTCCTTTTCACGGTCAGTAAGCGAAAGAGATTCTTCTATTACCTCTTCGGTATCCTCTATTACCCTGTTCGCTCTTGCTGGGCCATATCCTACCTGTACTGGTTGCGACGGTTCAAATGTCTCCTTAGGTATATCGGTGTCATTATACAGGTTACGCATGGCCTTTACACCACTCTCTGTCAGATTGCCCGGTTCACCGCCGGCATTGAGCAGGTCGAAGACAAGGTTCTTCAGGTCATGCATGTCGCTCTTCATGTCAAAAAGAACCTTGTACAGGATCTCCCGTTCGGAGTTGAACCCTTTGCCCTCTGGTGCTCTTACAGGGACCGGAAGGCGTCTTTCATGGGAATCAGGCAGGTAATGTGCCAGTATAGGAGCAGTGACCTCACGTTCCTGTTCAATAACGGATATCTGTTCGGTAATGTTTTTTAGCTGTCTGACATTACCGGGCCAGTAAAAATGGAGCAGCATCTCCCTGGCCTGACTGTCAGGTCTTATGGCAGGCATTCGGTAACGCTCCGCAAAATCAACTGAGAATTTGCGAAACAGGAGGATTATATCTTCGCCCCTCTCTCGCAGTGCAGGTATCCTAATAGGTACTGTATTAAGCCTGTAGAAAAGATCTTCACGAAACCGGCCCGAGGCAATTGCCTGAATAATATCAATATTGGTAGCAGCAATGACTCTGACATTAGTCTTCTGTACTTTTGATGAGCCCACCCTGATGAACTCGCCTGATTCGAGCACTCTCAGCAGTCTCACCTGTGTTGAGAGCGGCAGTTCTGCCACTTCGTCAAGAAAGATTGTGCCACCGTCGGCGACTTCAAAGTAACCCTTACGGCTGTCGGTGGCTCCGGTAAATGCTCCTTTCTCATGCCCGAACAGTTCTGAATCAATGGTACCCTCAGGGATGGCCCCGCAGTTGACAGCGATATAAGACCCGTGCTTGCGCAGGCTAAAGGTATGTATCACCTGCGGAAATACCTCCTTGCCGGTGCCACTCTCCCCGGAAATAAGCACAGAGAGATCCGTCGGTGCTACCTGAACAGCGATGTCAATAGCCCTGTTCAGTCCCTCATGATTACCTATTATCCCAAACCTCTGTTTTACGCTCTGTAGCTCCTTCATAAAATCCAATGAACTGCGAATTTACGACTTTTTTACATTATGGTAAAGCTGTTTGGAGCTTCCTCAATGCCTGAACAGCAGTAATCCTAAACTTTTTTGCTCACAGTTTGTTATATAAATTCAGCAAGTAACATTGAGAGAGATGAATGCAGGAAGCACGACATACTCCATAAAGGATCTTGAAAACTTTTGTGGAATAAAAGCCCATACAATCAGAATGTGGGAGAAGAGGTACGGGATTCTTACACCCGAGAGAAGCATTTCAAATATAAGACACTATACAGAAGATGAGTTGAAGAAGCTCATCACGATAGCCATTCTTAACCGCAATGGGATGAAGATCTCAAAGATCGCACGGCTGAGTGACAGTGAGTTGCTGCGGGAAGTACTGAAGACAGGTGAAGTGGATCTGCTGAGCGATGGCTCCTTCAGTCCCGGTGATCTGATCATGTCTGCACTGCGTTTCAGCGAAGAAGAGTTCAGGCAAAAACTCAGCCATTTTGTCAGGGAAAGAGGCCTGACTGAAGCATATCTTCAGGTGTTTTACCCGCTGATACAGAAAGCGCGTACACTGTGGCTGACAGATGGCATCTCAAGGCCCCAGGAACAATTTATAAGACATATCATAAAAACGATCCTTATATATGAGGACATGACTCTTGAGACCCCGGTAAATGGTAAGAGTGTAGCCATAATCAACCTTGGTGATTCCGACAGTGAAAGCAATCTTATTTTTCTTAAATACCTCATCAGAAAGAGAGGAAATGATGTTGTCTACACTGAAGGAACACTTTCAGCAGATGACCTGAATGGGATCCACTCGGTAAGACCCTTTACCATACTTGCACTAAATCTCCCGGCTTCAGAGCCCGATGAGCAGGTCAGGTTATTCTGCGGTGAACTGGCGAGTAAGTTTAATCTTAAGAAGATTATTGTGCTGGGCAGATATGACAGCAGCGGCTCATGGAGCAATGGCAAAACAACAGCTGTCTGCTCCCCTGCCGGTCTGCCGGAATGGGTAGACACGCTCTGAATGTAATGTTTAGCATACCTGACCTTACGGTAAATACCTTAATTTATCTTGTTTGAATTTTTTCTGAACTCTCTTACCGGTTGTATATCTCCTTCACCCTCCATTGTCATTGTTACGGGCAACTTGTCACTGAACTGTCCTGGCGGTTGTATATCGCCTTCACCCTCCATCGTCAATGTTACAGGCGACTTATCACTGAACTGCCCTGGCGGTTGTATATCGCCTGCGCCCTACCTGCATTTTTTTTGCGGGAATAATTCATAACCACTCATTCCGGGATTATCCGGACTACCACCGAGTCAGCTATCTGAAGTGCAGTTGTAAGGGTGCTAATATCTGTGAAGAGTTCTCCTGTGGCTCCTGTCGGATGACTGTGACCCACAGGCTTCATGACATATCTTTCGCGAAGGCTGTCAAGATCAACGCTGCTTTCATATACTACTGCCGGCTGGGCGTTGAACAGGTAGTTCTTATCGCCCGGATATTTGTCATTCGTCCAGTATTCATTCCAGTCCCAGTTCTGGTTCACCTCGAACATCACCCTGAACCTTGAGGGCAGCGGCCTGTCAGCCTTTGATTTAAGCACAAAGCTGGTTGTTGGCGTTGCACCGCTGTATGCATCAGCCACCGGGTTCTCAGGGTCAGGCATATAAAGGCCGTCATCAGCTATGATGCCACGCTTGTGCGACCAGTAAGGGAGAGTCTGAGGAGCGCGTTTAGCTGCTTCAACCCACCTGCCTGCTGCATTTGAGCCAAACCTGAAGATGCCCGTAGCTACAGATCTGGGCACAAACAGGCTCTGTATAAAATCACCCTGATCATCCTCAAGCCATACAGCCATTAGTGGATAATAGAGCGAGGGTCCTCCGTAAAACTTCACCTCTATCTCCTGGCCGGTGCCTGCCGTGTTGGTGACAATATCGGTAAAGGTCTGCCTCTGAGCCAGCTTTGTAGCGGAGGGAGAGGAGGAACATGAGGCTAGAACAACCATGAAAACTATTATAATATATTTCATTTCTTTCATCATTTAATAATTAATGAATAAGGTATAGCTGCTTGTCCCGATAGAGACAAAATATCCATGTTTTTGAATTTATAATTATTGAATCCGGCGGCGTTGAGCCCGCAATCCCGGTTGTATGTCCGGTAAGATTGGCATTTCATTTTATCAGATTTCTATGATTATTCCTATTGTTGGCAGGACCGTGCCTGCGTCCCCCTGAATGAATTTAAGAAGGTAACGATCCGTATCCAGGGGGTTTACAAGGGGAGCCCCGGCGGCATCAGTCTGGAGAATCAGGATATCGGGCTGCTGGGCCTTATAATTGAGAACATTCTGCACATCCAGATAGAGCATCAGTGACCATCTGTCAAAATAGAACTGTTTGTCAATCCTGATATCAAGCTGGTTAAAGCCCTTCAGTCTCTCACTGTTAAATCTGTCATAGTCGAGATAACCCTGTCCTGTCACGTTCCATGCATCAATGTATGATGATCTGTCCAGATCAAAGGGTGTATACGGGGCCCCTCCGACGTATCTCCACCGGAATCCGGCATCCCAGCTCTTCCCGATGCTCTTGGTGGCAGTGACACTGATGAGGTGTCTGTTATCCCATGCCGTTGGTATATAATCGCCACCGGAACCCTCAAACTCGCTTCTCACAAAGGTATATGAAAAGACCATGTTCAGTCCTTCAAAATCCCTTGCCCGGCCCATCAGTTCAAATCCGTATGCTCTTCCGACAGCTGTTGAGACAAGTGCTTCGTTACCAAATACTCCATAGCCTGCGCTCTTTGTTGATAGCGGTACCTGGTCGGCGACAGAGAAGGGGTAGTCAGAGTAATGCTTGTAAAAACCCTCCAGGGTGAATTGCAGCCTCTCATCCGGCACTAATTCAAGGCCTCCGACAACATGGTCGGCAGCAATATACTTCAGGCCGTTATCCCTGTTGATAAAGTTGCCGTCATTATCCCTGAGTCCAAGAGCAGTATATGGCGGGAGCTGATAATAGCGCCCTAGATTGAAATTGAGGTTTATACCCTCAGTAAGAGAATATGATGCTGAAAAACGCGGTGAGATCTGTGTAAGCGGATTAGCCATAACAGACGAGTAACTGTTGGCATCGGTACGCAGTCCGAAGGATAGCCTCAGCTTCTCGTCTATGAATGAACGGCTTACCTGCCCGAAGGCTGCATATTTAAAGAATACCAGGTTAGCATTGTACAGCTCCGTCTGCAGACCTCCACCATCAAAGAACTGCCTGTAGGTGTCATTGCGGTACCGAGACATATCAGTGCCTGCTCCGTAGCTCACCCTGAAAGAATTTGGCAATACAACCGTGCGTTCATACCTCAGACGGATATCCCCCTCACCACTCTGGTAATCATAGGTCTTGTTGGCCGGATCAGAGTCATCATTGTTGAGGTACTTATACTGGGTATTATTAAGATAATTGCGACTAAGAACCAGCATGTCAGATCCGTTGGAGCGGAAATGTCTGTAGACGGCACCAACTGTATAGCTGTATTGCTCCTGCGTCGGAATATACCCCAGGATATAACGCTGATACTCTGTCTCGTTTGCATCAAGATTAAGTCTGAAGTCGTCTTTTGCCCCCAGTCCAAGCACTGTAAGCTCATTTTTCTGATCAAACTTCACCTTATACTTGAACTGGAAGTCTGTATATGTCGGTAAAAAGGGGAGCCCAATCACACCGAACAGGAACTGCAAATATGATCTTCGCACAGAGACAATTATTGAACTGCGCTCCCCCGTGGGCCCATTGAATGTAAGTCCCAGGTCAGAAGCCCCCACGGTGGCTTTCAGTGACCTCTTCTCTTTGTTGCCGTCTATCATCGTGAAATCCATCACAGAACTCAGAGCATTGCCACGTGATGCCGGAAAGGCACCGGAAAGAAAATCTACTGATCTGACAAAGTCTACGTTTATGATGCCTGTTGGCCCGCCCGACGATCCCTGGGTAGAAAAATGATTCAGATATGGGATCTCTACATTGTCAATAAAAAACCTGTTCTCATTGGGCCCGCCGCCCCTGACAATGACATCATTCCTGAAGGCAGGTGTGGATGCAACACCCGGGAAAGACTGTATCACACGTGATATGTCCCGGTTTCCTCCCGGGTTCAGCTCTATCTCCTGTATACTTATTATTCTGGCAGATATGGGACTCTCAATAGACTTGCGGAAGGGAGAGGGCTTCACAATTACATCTTCCACCTCAACAACAGTGGTCTGAAGGGGTATGGTAAGGTTAACCTCATTATTATTGGTAACCATTACTCCCTCAGTTATATATGGCTTGTAACCTACTGATGAGACCCTTACCTCCACGAAGCCAGGCTTTAATCCTGTAAAGGTGAAGTAACCGTCGAAGTCGGTCATTGCACCGATGGTGGTATTCCATATCACCACGCTGGCAAAGGGTACAGGCTCATTGGTTGTTGCATCAACTACCTGGCCGCGAACGGTTCCTCCGCCTGATTGTCCTGAGAGACCGGCAGATATTAGCAATGCAAGTAGTATAGACTGGTATCTTTTCATCATTTATAAAATAATAAGTTATTACAGGTTATTACGCAAAGCGAGAGAACTCTATTGCTTTCTAATTTGTTGATATGTTGTCCGGGAAACACTATTATCTCGTAATGTTAGGCATTTCTTACACAAAACAAAGAGGTGTTTGTTTTGTTCACTATTTTGAGGAATTTTTATTACAAAAGAGCCAGAAAGTGTTTCTCTTCTGCTGTCAGGTCCATATAAGGAGCTCTGGATTTCAGGTCATTTATTTTCTGAAGCATGACAGTGGCAAAAGGAGCTGTCTCGGGTTGCCCTCCCGATATGCGGTGTGCCATAGCGCGTGTTATTTTTGCGGCTTCGTTCCAGAGTCTCAGTATGGGGCTCTCAATAAATACGGAACTAAATTTTTCCCATATGTAATTTATGGCGGTTTCTGACGGGTGGACCATGTCAGGGGCATAGAACCTGTAATCACGCAGTTCATCCATAAAGATCTCATATGCGGGGAAATATCCCGCAACCGAAGGATGCGAAAGAAGCTCATCCACTGCCAGCAGCAGGTGTGCCTTGCTCACCTGGTTTTCATGAGCGCCGTTGTTCAGGTGACGCACGGGACTTACAGTGAACCAGATCTTCATCTCCGGGTTCAGCTCTGACAGGCGGTCGAGGGTCTCTCTCCATCTGGCTGCTATCTCTGACCAGGAAGCCTGGCGACGGGAAAAGAGTGATGATGGCAGCTTGTGGCAGTTGGCGACGATGGCACCACTGCTCCTCAGAGCGTAGACATATGAGGTACCGAAAGTAACAAAGAGGAAGGAGGCCTCCCTGACAAATGAGGAAGCAGCTCTGCCGGTATCATTAAGCCTTTTGACAAGGAGATCACGGTCATAAGATGAGAAAGCGGTGTGATGATCAAGGCTCATGTAACGGTTCTGATGCAGGTAAACGTCATCAGGTGTGTAGGCCTTTTGAGCGATGAACCTGTCAAGTGCGCCGGCCACTGAAAAGGGGTTGAACAAAGTGCCATGGGGATTGGTCATCACCTTAAGCTTGCCGGCTGCCATACGGTAACCGATCTCACCAGCAAAGCATGATCCCAGAAACAACACCGGCGTGGAGTAGGTGATGGAGGCTGATGAAGAGGGAAGCTGTACTCCGGTCGTGAGATCCATTTTACATATTATAATAATGTATCAATCCATTCAGCGATGAAGTCGAAATGTTCATCCTTTATCAGGTCATTATGCAGCTCGTGATAACCCTCATCCCATAACTTCAGAGTTACATTTGGCACCAATCCGGCAACCTGCAACGATCCCGACGGGGAAACGATCATATCATTTCGGCCGTGCATCAGCAGAAGCGGAATGGTTATCTCCGATGCACGCGACAAGGTCTCTTCTGCAGCGTCGGTCATCCACCCAAAGAGTCCTGCCGAGATCAGTCCGTGAACCAGCGGATCACTCCGGTAGGCAGCTACAACCTCCTTATCACGTGACAGATACTCGGTCTTCAATCCCGATGGCTGTGTCATTCCGGGAAGAAGCTTCTTTGCCATGTTCGCAATAACAACTTTAACCATTGAGGGCGTTTCGGAGAGGATCACCCATGGTGAGGTTACTATGGCTCCTCTCAACTGTGGCCTGCGCCTGACAAGATAATTAAGTACTACTCCTCCGCCAAGGCTGTGTCCGTAAATGAACAATGGCACACCGGGAAATTCCGAAGTCAACTCCCCGCAAATCCGGTCAACAGTATCATAAACCTTTTCTGGTGATGATATCACACCTCGCCTGCCTTCTGAGTTACCGTGACCGGGAAGATCAAAAGCACGGATCGACACTCCTCTTTCATTAAACCTTGCAGCCCAGCCGGCATATCTCCCGGCATGCTCGCCGAGACCGTGCACAAGAAGAATTAAAGCCTTCGGATTCCCCGGGGCATCAAAACGGTAAAGGGCAGTTCTTCCGGTAGGATAATCTTTTATCTCCATACTTCATTTTTTGTAAAGATAATTAAAGTAGAAATCCCGTCCCCTCATTAGCATGAGGGAAAACACTGCAAATTCTATCCGATACACCTCTATGGCATTATAACACTCACTTTACCGTATATCCAGTTATCTCACGGCGCAATTATTTCTCCCCCACCAGGGCGATATCCAGTTCTGAAATAGAATAATACTCCCATGTCCCAATTTAGACGGACACAAGCTATTCTTGTGTATATCTGTATTTTACTGCTTAGAAAACAGAGCATGATTCAAACTTTAACAATATTTTAAGATATTCGGATTTGGATATCCTTATTTTTATGTTTAATTTTGTATCAACAAACTCAAAGAGATATGACTGCACACGAATTCACAACAAGCATAATAGATTTGAAAGGCAATCTTCAGAAGTACGCCCTCAGTCTTACACTGGACCGTGACAACGCTCTTGATCTCGTTCAGGATACATTTTTTAAGGCAATACAGAACCAGGACAAGTTTGTAGATGCCACCAACCTCAAGGCCTGGGTCTTCACGATAATGAAAAACACCTTCATCAACAACTACCGTCGCAAGATGAGGGAAAATACGATGATGGACGGAACGCAGGAGCTTTACTACCTCAATCACTCCTCTGACAAAGGGAGTATTTCTCCTGAATCGGCATTTTCGGGCAATGAGATAGAAAAAGCCATTAACGCTTTAAATGACGAATACCGTCTTCCCTTTCAAATGCATGTTGACGGTTACAAATACGAAGAGATAGCCGAGAATCTGAATCTCAAACTGGGAACGGTTAAGAGCCGTATTTTCTTCGCCCGTCAGAAACTGATGAGTGTTTTAAGAGATTACAACGGTTAAGTTTAAACAGAGGTTTGCGGAATGACTGCCGGAAGAATATCATCCGGCATTTTTTTTGTACCTGAGTAATCTTACATCACTTTACTGAACCGCTCTTTTTAAATATCTTTATCAAAAAAATACATTATGATGAAAAAGTATCTGTTTGCAGCACTTTTTGCATTAGTTATCACAGCATCGCCCCTTGAGGGGCAGGAGAGATATCTGGAGTGTCCTGTAAGCCATGTCACTGTCTTCAGGCAGGGAGCACAGCTCTCCGGTGACATCCCGGTCACTCTTCAGGCAGGTACCTGGGATTATGTGGCCGGTGGACTCTCCCCATATATTGATCCCAACAGCATACAGGTCAGGGGAGAGGGTGATTTTATGATCATGGGTGTCAGTCACCGTAACAACTACCTGGAGAATCCTGCTGAATCAGAGGCAATCAGAAGCCTCCGGGAAAAGATCAAGATACTGGAGTTGAAGATAGAGGACGAGGAGACAGCTATGGGGGTTCTAACAGAAAAGGAGCTGTTCCTAAAGTCGAACTATGACGTTATCACCAACAAATCGGCCATCACTCCTGAGCAGCTCAGGGCAATGATAGATATCTATTCGACGAATATTGAATCGGTCAGGACGGCCATTCTTAAGAAGCAGAGGATAATAAAGGATTACAGGAAAGATAAGGAGCAGCTTGAGAAGCAGCTTACAGGCAGCCTTGATAAGTCGAAGATGCCCACCGGTGAAATAGTGGTCACTCTCGCCGGCAAGAAGGCTGTTACAGGTAAGCTCAAGTTCTCATATATGGTGATGAATGCGGGATGGAGACCGTCATATGACATCAGGGTTGATGATATCAATGATCCTGCGGTAATCATATACAAGGCCAATCTATGGCAGAACAGCGGTATCGACTGGAAGGATGTGAAGTTAAGCCTTTCCAACGCCCTGCCGCTTACTGCCGGTGAATTGCCGACACTTAATCCCTGGTTTGTGGACTTTTATCGCGATTTTTCCCTCAATGAGGTGGTTGTCAAAGGTTACGGGGTAAAGTCAAAGGCCGTATCCAGGATGTTGACGGTTGATGATGCCATGGAAATGGAAGCTGAGTCTGCCCCGCTGCCGGTGACGGTAAGCGAGTCTAATATCAGCTTCACCTTTGATGTAACCGTTCCAAAGACAATTGCTTCCGGGGGCAGGACTGAGACTGTAGAGCTTCAGAGGCTGACGGTGCCTGCCACCTACAGCTATGCAGCCACGCCCAAGCTGGCTACATCAGCATACCTGATGGGCTATATAACCGACTGGGAGAAATACAACCTGCTGGCAGGCGAGTCAAACATCTATTTCAACAATACATTTACCGGCAAGGGTTATATAAATACTGCAGAGCTCACTGATACCCTCCCGGTTTCACTCGGTGCCGACAACAACATCACTGTGAAGCGCGAGCGCAGAACCGATTATACATCACAGAAGCTCATAGGTGCCAACAGGGTTGAGACATTATCGTTCCTGATCTCTGTCCGCAACAATAAGAGCAATACTGCAGCAGTCAGGCTGCGTGACCAGATACCCCTGCCACAGAACAGCAGCATCACTGTTGAGGCTCTTGAGCTTACCGGGGGAAATCATAACCACACCACCGGTGAGATCACATGGGATCTTGAAATACAGCCCCGCGAGACCCGCGAGATCATCCTTACTTACAGCGTGAAGTATCCGAAAAACCAGAAAGTGGTACTTGAATAACAATAACTCACAACCTATTAAAGAACATGAGGTTATCAACAGTTGTTGATAACCTCGTTTTTTTACATGTATACCTCTATCATACAACCTTTTAGCCCTGTTAATAAAACTGTGTAATTCTTGTTACTTCATTTATCGTATTTATATGCGAAAATACTTGACAGGAATAGGCCAACAGTTTATATTTGTTCTACCATGTGAGCGATAAAGGGTCGCTCTGAAGCATGAAGGTTCTTTCGAATGATTTAATTATCACTCTGAATAAACATCAAACTTCAGAGTCTCACGCAGAAGGACTAAGGTCCGGAGGCGTCTGTCACGGGTGCAGGCTGAGAAGCCTTCCCATCCTGACAGTCTGACGGGGCAATCAACAGACGGTGTAACAACCGCGAGGTGAGAGCAACACAAATGCAACGCTGAAAGCTAATAAAGCAGCAAATGTGCCCGGTAAGAGAGAGGATCATCATGCCACCCGAACCGGCGAGGATAGGATGGAGATGATCCGGGCATGACAGCGGCTATCCCCTCGGGGAGTGTCAGGTCTCAAGGGTTCATAACTCCGCGTCCCGGTAAGTGATCAGTAAAAACCGCAAGGCGATTACAGAAAGCAGAAAAGACACCGGAACAAGGTCAGCAGTCCGCCATCCGGCGGATATCGACAGGCCTCGGAAAGGAAGGAGTAAGAGAGATGAACCGGCTGTAATAACAGTAGCATGGCGGCTATGATAGCTATGGCTGTCACTCGCCGGAATGGGAACAAATACGTACAGTATAGTTCCCATTCGTGTTTTATACCCCTCAGGGTTGAAAAAAGGCTCAGCGCCCTCTTATCACTCCTCTGGGTGAGTTCTTAATGAAATCGATGATGTAATCACGCTCCGGTGTCGAAGCATAATTCGCGGCAATATACTCCAGTGCCTTACTGCCGGTCATGCCCATGTTGTAATAGGCACGGTATATTTCATGCAGCTCATGGATCTTCTCTTTGGTGAACCCCCTGCGCTCAAGTCCTATACTGTTAAGTCCCATAAATGCCAGCGGGTCTCTGTCGGCCTTCACAAAAGGCGGCACATCCATGCGAACTTTGGCTCCTCCACCAACAAAGGCATGCTTGCCTATGCGTGCAAACTGGTGCACTATTACTCCTCCGCCCAGGGTCACCCACTCACCCAGCTCAACCTCTCCCGCAATACCTGAAAGTGCGACCATGATAACGTGATCACCCACATCGCAGTCGTGTGCCACATGTACATAGGCCATCAGCAGACAGTTACTGCCTATGGTGGTCATGCCCCTGGCACGGGTGCCCCTGTTGAGAGTTGCAAACTCCCTGACGGTGGTATTATCGCCAATCTCCAGGGTGGTCTCTTCACCGTTGAATTTAAGGTCCTGCGGTATAGCCGATATTGAGGCACCGTTAAAGATGCGGCAGTTCCTGCCTATCCGCGCACCGTCATAAATGACAGCTCCTGACCCTATCCATGTGCCGTCACCGATGACAACATCACCATAGATAGAAGCAAACGGCTCAATAGTGACACCCTCACCAATCTGAGCCCTGGAATCAATGTTTGCTAAAGAAGAAATCATATTTCGTTATTTATTTTTAACCACCTGTGCCGTCAGCTCTCCTTCAGCCACCAGATTCTCTCCCACAAAAGCCTGTGCATACATAATCACTATACTCCGCCTGATAGGCTCCATGAGATCACATCTTACCACTATGGTATCACCGGGGATCACTTTATGCTTGAACTTCATCCTGTCAATCTTAAGGAAATAGGTAGAATACTTTTCAGGCTCATCAACAGTGTTAAGCACCAGTATGCCGCCAATCTGGGCCATAGTCTCAACCAGGAGGACACCCGGGAAGACATGCTCCTGTTCAAAGTGACCCTGAAAGAAAGCTTCGTTATATGTAGTGTTCTTTATTCCAACGATATGACTGTCTGTCAGTTCAAGTATCCGGTCCACAAACAGGAAGGGGAAGCGGTGGGGCAGCAGCTTCTTTATCTGCTGGATGTCCATCACTGCCGGCTTGGTAGTGTCCAGGAGAGGTATCTCTCTCTTTGTTGTCTGTCTCTTTATCTGCTGCCTTATCAGACGTGCCAGCCTGGTATTCGAATAGTGGCCCGGACGTGTGGCCACCACCTTACCCTTGATAGGCTGTCCCACCAGTGCCAGATCGCCGATCAGGTCCAGCAGCTTGTGCCTTGCAGGCTCGTTCGGATACCTGAGCTTGGTGTTGTTGAGCACACCGGCATGGTGCTCTGTTATGCCAGGTTTGTTAAACATTGTGGCAATGCGGTCTATCTCTTCCTGCTCCACCTCGCGCTCAAGAATCACCACTGCGTTCTCAAGATCACCGCCCTTGATAAGTCCCATCCTGAACAACGGCTCCAGCTCGTGAAAGAAGACAAAAGTTCTGTTACCCGATATCTCCGTCTCAAAATCATCTATCTGGTCAAGGATGGCATACTGGTTTCCAAGTATCTTGGAGTTATAGTCTATCAACACATGGGCACTGAAGTGATCATCCGGATAGACTATCAGGTCAACCCCGTGCTCTTCGTCTGAAAAAGCAATCTTCTCTTTAACAACATAATAGTTACGTTCTTCCTTCAACTCATTGATGCCGGCCCGCTTAATGGCCTCAACAAACATACGGGAGCTCCCTCCCATTATCGGGGCTTCCGGCCCATCAATTTCTATCAGTGCGTTATCAATCCGTAAGCCCGCAAAAGCAGCGAGCACATGTTCAATTGTTGCCACTGAGGCTTCACCCTGTAACAGGGTAGTGCCTCTTGACGTCTCGGTGACGTTCTCAGCAATAGCATCTATCAACGGGGCTCCCGGCAAGTCTGTCCGGCAAAATTTATAACCGTGGTTTGCGGGTGCCGGCTTAAAAGTCACTTTCACATCAATACCTGAATGGAGTCCCTTCCCTGTGAGACTCACCTCATTAGCCAGTGTCCTTTGTCTTTCGCTCATCGCAGATTATTTTTCAACCGTGCAAAGAAACAATTTTTTTCCGAACGGCATAATGAAGAACCTCACATCTGCATGATGTTCAAACCATTTCATTTAGACTGCTCTCCCGGAACTAATTGTTTTTTAATGTTTCTACTGTTTTTTTCAGCTCATCAACTTTTTTACCGAGATCAGGCAGTCTGATATACCACGCATAGCTTCTCATGAATTTTTTGCTTTCCATTGAAGGCGAGCCCACAATGGTTGTGTTCTCCTCGGTGACAGATTTTATGATGCCTGACTGTGCCCCTATCTTACAACCGTCGGCGATGCTGATGTGCCCGACTATACCCACCTGACCACCAAGCATGCAGTTCTTCCCGATCTTTGTCGATCCTGCAATACCTGACTGTGCAGCAATGACAGTATTCTCGCCAATAACAACGTTATGAGCAACCTGTACCAGGTTGTCGAGCTTGACGCCGCTCCGCACCAGGGTTGATCCCATGGTAGCTCTGTCAATGCAGGTATTTGAACCTATCTCCACTCCATCCTCTATTACCACGTTACCTATCTGCGGAATCTTCATGTAATTGCCATCCTCCACCGGTGCAAAGCCAAAGCCGTCTGAGCCTATCACTACCCCTCCATGCAGGATGCAATCGCTGCCGATGGCACAATCGCGGTAGACCTTTACCCCAGGGTGGAGTGTGCAATTCTTCCCTATCCTGGCTCTCTCACCAACAAAGACCTGGGCATATATGTTACAGCCATCCTCTATCACAGCATTCTCCTCTATCACGGCGCATGCTCCTATGAACACATCTTTGCCTATACTGGCGCTCTTATTGATCACTGCCGACGGGTGTATTCCTTTCTTTACAGGTATTGCCTGTTCATAGATTGCCAGCAGACGTGCCACAGACTGGTAAGGATCTTCAACGCGGATCAGTGTAGCCTTTATCTCCTTTGCAGCTTTGAAGTCGTTCCTTACAAGTATCGCCGAGGAGCCGGTAGTATAAATAAAGGGCTCATACTTTGGGTTGGCCAGAAAAGAGAGAGCGCCGGGCTTTCCCTCTTCTATCTTGGCTATTGTGTTCAGCTTGATTCCGGGGTCACCCTCCACGGTTCCGTTAAGCAGCTGTGCTATCATTGCGGCAGTATATTCCATATCTGTAATTATTTAATCTGATAATATCTCCTTAGGGTAACAGAGAAAATATTTGGTCACCTTCTCTGACAACGCCTCTTTGTCGAAAAGGTCAGAGACAGCAGTTATATTCCTCGTTGTTCCGTTCTTGAGGAGTATGCGCACCTCCGGTGTACCCGGGGCATAGGTCTGGTTGTACACATCACCTGTATTGACAAAGAACTTTATCTCATCGTCCTTCAGGGCCATCAACTTCTGAGTCTTTTGCCTTGTCTCCTCCACCCTGGCTGTATCGAAAGGACTCTTCTGCAGTTCTATGCCAGGAAGATCTCTGCAGACAAAGCGCCTGCACAGCTCTTCGAGCACCCTGTCGCCGCAGCTCATCCACACCTTTGTGGCTGATTGTATATCGCTCTCATCAAGGGCTGTGAAGTGCTTCATGAGCAGTCTTGTCTCCTCTTCTGTTCCCCTGTTATGAGGTGGCTGCAGAAAATACGCGAGTGCCGGCGAGGCAAAGAGCGTTGTACCGGCAGCAGTTACCTCCCTGGCTCTCAGCAGTACGCTTGTGAGCAGCTTCTCAGCTGAGACAACGGTTCGGTGGTTATAGACCTGCCAGTACATCAGTCTCCTGGCTATAAGAAACTTCTCAACTGAATATATGCCTTTCTCATCCACCACAAGCCTGTCGTCTGAGACATTCAGCATTCTGATTATCCTGTCAGAGCCAACCGATCCCTCTATCACACCGGTGAAAAAGCTGTCGCGCCTGAGGTAATCCATCCTGTCCATATCCATCTGTCCTGTGACCAGGTCATGGAAGAATCTCCTGGGGTACTCTCCCGTGAAGATCGCAATGGCGTCGTCAAGCCTGCCCTCTGTCACCCTGTTAAGCCCTTCCATGATAAGCAGTGACATGCTCTCATGAGACATATCCTCAATGAGCGAGTGTTCCAGGGCATGAGAGAAGGGTCCGTGTCCAATGTCATGCAGCAGTATCGCCACCAGAACCGCCTCTTCCTCGGCAGAAGATATCTCAACACCCTTCGTCCTGAGTGTATGGATAGCCTGCCCGGTAAGGTACATGGCCCCCAGGCTGTGCTGGAAACGGCTGTGGACTGCTCCCGGGTAGACATAACTCGAAAGTCCTAACTGCCTGATATTGCGAAGCCTCTGAAACCATGGATGGCTTACAAGATCAAATACAAGATCATTCGGCATACTGATAAATCCGTAAACCGGGTCATTTATGATCTTTCTTTTATTTGTCAAACAGTTTTAATTTTATGTCCGCAAATTTATTCAATTGTTTCCAAAATCAGGCAATAAAAGCTTCAGATACAAAGCCTCCGTCATTTTTTAACCTATTCCATCTCTTGATAATTAAAAAAATGATATTATCTTTGCAGTTGAATAGAAGGGTACGACTGGCCTAGGGGACAAAAGTCCCCTATTTTGTTATCAAAAAACAGAGAGTGATTACAAAAGACCATATCAGGAAGCTTGCGGAAGAGCACATAAGCGGCTCCGAAATATTCATTGTGGATGTCAGGCTAAGCAGCACCGGCCGTATTACTGTCATAATAGACAAGAACGAAGGCGTGACTATCGAAGATTGTGCTTCGCTAAGCAGGATGATAAGTAATAACCTCGGTGAGGAGTTGAGCGACTATGATCTTAACGTATCTTCTCCCGGCCTTGATATGCCCCTTCTGGTGCAACAGCAGTACATTAACAACGAGGGACGGATGGTTGATGTAGTAACCAATGATGGTGATCATGAGAAAGGTCTCCTGATGAATGTCACCAAGGGAGGATTTGACCTCAAGACAGAGACCAGACAGAAGAAGAAAGAGATCGTCACAACGGTCAGATCATTTAATTTTGAGGATGTTAAGTCAGTGAAAATAATTATATCATTCAAATAACAGAACAGATTATCGCAATGGAAAATGTTAATCTTATAGATACTTTTTCAGAGTTCAAGGAGCTGAAGAATATTGACAGGCCAACCATGATGAGTGTGCTGGAGGATGTATTCAGGGGTATGCTTGCCAAAAAATACGGCTCAGCCGATAATTTTGACATCATCGTCAATATTGACAAGGGCGACTTCGAGATATGGCGTAACCGCGAGGTAGTGGAGGATGAGGGATTTACTGACCCCATTACCCAGATACCTCTTTCGGAGGCACATAAGATTGATGAAGATTACGAGGTTGGTGAAGAGGTCTCTGATGAGGTCAAGTTCCTTGATTTCGGTCGAAGAGCTATCCTGGCCCTGAGGCAGAACCTCGTGGCACGTATTCTTGACCTTGAAAAGAACAATATATACCTGAAATACAAGGACCGCATAGGCGATATAGTCACCGGTGAGGTATACCAGGTGTGGAAACGCGAGACGCTGGTGCTCGATGACGATGGCAATGAGCTTATACTGCCCAAGGGTGAACAGATCCCATCGGACCATTTCCGCAAGGGTGACACCATACGCGCAGTGGTCATCAGGGTGGAGATGAAGAACAACACACCAAACATCATCCTCAGCCGTACCTCCCCGGTATTCCTCGAGAGACTCTTTGAGCTCGAGGTGCCTGAGATATTTGACGGTCTCATCACCATCAGGAAGATAGTCAGGGTACCCGGCGAGAGGGCCAAAGTGGCTGTGGAATCCTATGACGAACGAATTGATCCCGTTGGCGCCTGTGTTGGGATGAAAGGCTCAAGGATTCACGGCATTGTGCGTGAGCTGCGCAACGAGAATATAGACGTAATAAACTATACTTCAAACATACAGCTCTTCATCACCAGAGCTCTGAACCCAGCCAAGCTCACTTCCATAAGGCTGATTGAGGCAGATAAGAAAGCTGAGATATATCTCAAGCCCAGCGAGGTGTCACTTGCCATCGGCAAGGGCGGATTAAACATCAAGCTGGCCGGACAACTCACCGGATATGACATAGAGGTCTACCGCGAGCCGGACAATGAAGATGAGGAGGATGTCAGCCTTGATGAGTTTGCAGATGAGATAGAAGGATGGGTAATTGATGAGCTCAAGGCTATCGGTTGTGATACAGCACGGAGTGTGCTCAGGCTCACAGTGCATGACCTGGTCAAGAGAACAGACCTGGAAGAGGAGACGATTAAAGAGGTTGTTAATGTTCTCAGGTCAGAATTTGAAAAGGAATAACAGTACTCAAGGGAGAAGCAACAAAATATACAAACTTACTTACAGAGGTTATCATAAAGTTATATATGACTGAAGACAAGAAAGCCATACGTTTAAGCAAGGCAGCCCGCGAATTTAATGTTGGGATTCAAACCATTGTCGAGTTCCTCCACAAAAAGGGATTCGACATTTCGCATGATCCTAACTGTAAAATTCCGCCTGAGGCATATACACTGATAGTCAAGGAATACAGCGGTGACCTCAGTGTCAAGAAGGACGCCGAGAAACTGGCTCTCAAAGAAAAGATTACACCCAAAATGTCTCTTTCGATAGAAGATATGGAGCCAGGGAGAGAGGGTGAAGCCAGTGAACCTGAGGAGGAGATTCTTATCACTGATGTCTCAGGAGTCAAGCAGCATATTGATCTTCGCACCGAGATACGCAAACCTGAAGTAAAGACTGTTGGCAGGGTTGATCTCACGCCTCCCGCCAAACCGGTAAATAAAGAGCCTGAAACTCCTGCTGAGAAGACCCCGGCATCGCCTGAACCAACTCCCGAACCAACTCCTGAACCAACTCCCGAGCCTGTTCCTGAACCAACTCCTGAGCCTGTTGCCCCTGTTGAGCAGGCAGAACAGAAGCAGCCCAAGGTGGTAGGCAAGGTAGACCTTGATAAGCTGAACGCAAAAACCAGGAAAGCATCCAGGAAAAGCGCAGTAAAGAAAGAGACTGCCGAAGCAGAAGAGGTTAAGCCCGAAAAGGTGACGGAAAAGCAGAAACCTGTGGCAGAGAAGCCCAAAGAGCAGGAGGAGACTCCGGTGATACCACCGGTGCCCACCGAGACTGTGATATTCCGTCCGGGATATGAGAAGCTTGCAGGACCAAAAATTATTGACAAGATTATACTGGTACCTGAGATCAAGAAGACCCGCGAGCAGTCAGCTGAGGCACGTAAGAGACATGAAAAGAAAAGAGAGCGGATCAAGCCAAAAGTCCGCGAGAAGGTGGCTCTTGATTCAACACAGCCACCCTCTTCTGAGGCCAGGAAAGACAAGAAGAGTCCCCCAAGAGATCATCGCAGTGACAGGAAGAAGTCATTCCGTGCTCTCAGGCCTGAAGTTGACAAGATAGGTGTTGACAAGAACATCAGAGACGTCAACCTGCTGATGAGCAAGAGTAAGTCGAAGGTAGCCAGACACCGGCGTGACAAGCGTGATGCTGTCAGCCAAAGGATAAAGGATGAGACTGTAAAGAAGGAGCTCGAAAAGACCGTTCTCAAGGTCACTGAATTTGTATCTGTCAACGAGCTGGCAACAATGATGGAGGTGCCAGTCGTAGACATTATCTCCACTTGCATGAGCCTCGGTCTGATAGTATCTATCAACCAGAGACTGGACGCAGAGACGATGGCAATGCTGGCTGAAGAGTTCGGCTTTACAGTTGAGTTTGTCAGCGCTGAGCTGCAGGAGGCGGTCAAAGAAGAGGAGGACGAAGAGGTAAACCTCACGCCACGCCCTCCCATTGTGACAGTCATGGGGCATGTAGACCACGGCAAAACCAAGCTGCTTGATTATATACGTAACACTAACGTCATCGCCGGTGAGGCAGGAGGTATAACACAGCACATTGGAGCATACAGTGTATTGCTCGACAATGACAAGATAATAACCTTCCTCGATACCCCTGGTCACGAAGCCTTTACGGCCATGCGTGCAAGAGGTGCGCAGATAACTGATATTGTCATCATAGTAGTAGCCGCTGATGACGGCGTAATGCCTCAGACACGTGAAGCAATAAACCACGCTCACGCGGCAGGTGTGCCAATAATATTCGCCATAAATAAGATAGATAAACCCTCCGCTAATGCTGATAAGATAAGGGAGGAACTGGCAACCATGAACTTCCTGGTAGAAGAGTGGGGTGGCAAATACCAGTCTCAGGAGATTTCTGCTAAAAGCGGTACCAATATCGACCTGCTCCTCGAGAAGATCCTCCTTCAGGCTGAACTCCTCGAACTGAAAGCCAATCCTGACAAACACGCCCTGGGCACTGTTATTGAGTCATCTCTTGACAAGGGAAGGGGATTTGTGGCAACGATTCTTGTCAAAGGGGGAACATTGAAGCTGGGAGATGTGGTCATTGCCGGAAGTTGCTACGGCCATGTCAAGGCGATGTATAACGAACGCAACCTGAAGATCTCAGAGGCAGGCCCCTCAACGCCGGTGCTCATCCTCGGACTCAACGGAGCGCCTCAGGCAGGTGACAAGTTCAACGTCATGGACTCCGACAAGGAGGCCAAGGAGATAGCCACCAAGAGAGCTCAGCTGCAAAGAGAGCAGGGACTGCGTACACAGAAACATATAACTCTTGATGAGATCGGACGACGCATAGCGATAGGCAACTTCCAGGAGCTCAACATTATTGTCAAGGGTGACGTTGACGGATCAGTGGAAGCTCTGAGCGACTCACTTATCAAACTATCCACAGAGGAGATACAGGTCAATATCATACACAAAGCCGTAGGGCAGATTTCCGAATCTGACATTTTGCTTGCCGCTGCATCCAATGCCGTGGTGGTTGGTTTCCAGGTGAGACCGTCACTCAGTGCAAGAAAGCTGGCAGAGAAGGAAGGTATTGACATACGCCTCTATTCAATCATCTATGACGCCATAGAAGAGATAAGGGCTGCAATGGAAGGTATGCTATCACCCGAGATAAAGGAAGAGATAATAGCAACAGTTGAAGTACGTGAAACTTTCGATATAGGCAAAGTAGGCACCATTGCCGGATGCTTCGTTCGTGAAGGCAAGATAACCCGTAACACCAAAGTAAGGATCATCCGTGACGGAATTGTGATCTATACCGGTGATCTCGGTTCACTCAAGCGCTTCAAGGATGACGTCAAGGAGGTAAGCTCCGGTTATGAGTGTGGTCTGAACATTGATGGTTTCAATGATATTGAAACCGGAGACGTCATTGAAGGATACAAGACAGTACAGATCAAAAAGACACTTTAGTTTTTTGCCACCGTTTGGTTGGTATATCTCAAATAAAAAAAGCTGCCCGGGCAGCTTTTTTTTATCTTATTTTGAGGTTATTTATGCCCCTATCAGTTTCTTGTATGCTTCGGCATCCAGAAGCTCATCCAGTTCCGAGGGATCATCCATCTCTACCTTAACCATCCAGCCCTTGCCGTAGGGATCGGTGTTGACAAGCTCGGCAGTTGCGTCAAGCTCCTCATTCTTTTCGGTAACAGAGCCGCTTACAGGCATGAAGAGATCTGAGACAGTCTTTACGGCTTCAACCGTTCCAAAGACTTCGCCGTGACCCAGCTTCTCTCCTACTGTCTCTATCTCTATGAATACGATATCGCCCAACTCGTGCTGTGCAAAATCGGTAATACCTACAACAGCTTCATTGCCTTTTACAAGAACCCACTCATGATCCTTGGTGTACTTCAGATTTGCCGGAACATTCATTGTTTAATTTTTTTGTTAGACTTCGATATTCATCTCTCGGGAAGGCAAAAATACATCTTTTTTACTATTTAAAGCCTGACAACCGTTTTTTTTACATCATTGCGTATACCTCTCACTGAACCAGAGTAAATCTAAGGCTGAAGCCAACGTTGGTATTGGAAGTAAGGAAGGTATTGGCAACAAACGGATCGTTCATAGTATGATCAGCATAAATCTGCAGGTTGAACCGGTCACTCAGGACATAGTCGGCTGTTGCCCCGATGGTGAAGACCCTCTGACCGGAAACGGGCTGGTTGACCTCCTCTATCAGCTTACGTGCCATTGTTTTGTTGTCCCTGATTGAGAGATCCAGCTTCAGATTAAGATCACTCTCAAGAGCACGCTGACCGGTGCGTGAACGCAACGTGATGGCCACATTGTCGAACCTGTATCCTGCACCAATGGTAATCTCATCATTCCTTATGTCAGCTATCTGGTTGCTGGTCAGATTGAGGGTTATGGTGCGCGACTTCCGGTATTCGAACCTTGTCGTCAGAGAGTTTTTCCATCCCAGGTCAATGTTTATGAATGGACTGAACTGTTCATTGATAGTGACCGTGTTGATCTCATATTGAGGGATAAAATTTGACTTCAGGTCACGTATAATGCTTATACCCGTTGCATCCGGGTCATAATAGAGACTCGTATTGAACGAGCCGATGGTATATGTTGAACGGTACTGATGAGAGAGGCTCACCGAGTTAAATATTTTCCTCACTGCCTCGAATTTCGTCAGCCCTTCAAAGTTTATCCTCCAGTTAGGCATCATATGCAGCATGGAGGGGAAGGGTGAGAGGGATATCTTCTCCGGGTCTCTCTTAGTATAGGCAGCAAGGAATGCAGGCACGAGAACCTCACTCGATGTGATACCGTAACCGCTGGTATAAGCTCCGGTGACCTGCTCGCCGGTGAGCGGATCGAAGTTTGGATCATACGAGTTGTCGGTCATCTCACGCTCATGCCCCCTCCGTTGAGAGATGATTGCCGTATAATCGCGGAACCGTTCAAAGGTCTCTGAGATATAATCGCCTGACTTGGGTATTTTCTCAAAGGCGGTACCCCAGGAGACCACTGATATGGAAAAGGTACCCGTGATGCGTGTGTTCCTTGTGCTGTCGGGGAAGTTACCGTTACTGTCAGCTCTCAGGTATGATGACACCGTCTCTGAATAACGGCGGTCAGCGGTGAGATCAATCCTCATACCGGGAAAGGGTTCAACGTTGGCCCTGAGATTGATCTGCTCACGCTGGCTGTATGTAGCAGCATTATTTTGAAGGGTGTCTGTGGTGATCCACCCATTGATAACTGCCTCGTCAAAGAATCGATCATCAGTGAGCCCGAGGAGAAAACGCCAGCCGGGTGACGACATGCCACCGTAGTTCTGCTGACCCATGAACGTGGTTCCCGGCAGGTATCCCGGCAGTATGTTTCCCTGCTCAATGGTATATGTGGCTGAGACATTACGCAGGGCCATCAGTCCTCGCATTGTATAGCGTCCCACAATACTGGCAATACCCGGTTTCTTCTCCACCCTCCCCTTGATGACTACCACAGCATTGGTAACGTCAGCATCAGCGGTATAGTCTATCCGGTCTTCCGACACGATATCAAACTTGCCGCTTACCGGATTACCGTCGAGGTCAGTGACAGTGACTGTTACATCTCTGGTGTTAAGATTGTGATTGATAATACGCGCTTTACCTGCCTTGAATATCAAACCCCTGCGGTTGTGAGTCACCTCCTCATAACCCAGACTCATGCGGCGTTTAGATCCGGGCTGGGTGGAGACCTCAATCTCCTTGAGAAACTTCACCTTGTTATAGAGGTTCGTAAGATTGGCCTGAAGGGTAAACTGCCCGTTATTTGAGTTCTTGATGGTATTGCCCGTTTTGATGTTAAGAGAATCGGCGAATATGGTGCCTGCCAGCCAGTCATACCTCGCACTGTAACGTGCATTAGAGGTCACCCATGACAGTAGCGGCAGCTTGTTGATAGGAACATTGTAGTTGAAATTAAACAGATGATAGTAATTGGTAGTGCGGCCGAAATCACTCAGGTTTGCCATAATTGAATCACGCCATATGTCAAACAGTTCAGGATAACGTCTCCTGTCAACTCCTCCCTCTGGCTCATCAATGCGTGCTATGCTGCTGGCGGTAAAGTCAACCTTCAACTGTTTGGTGATGTCATACTTGATATCATAATACCTTGTCCACCGGAAGTCTTTGGTGAAGTTCGGTTCTATAAGAAGCCCCGGGTTACTGATATTGCGGGTCTTAACCTCATTGTAATACCTGTACAGGTCTGTACGCAAAGTGATATGCTTGGGGAAAAGGTAGATGTTGAAATCCTTTATCAGCCTGAAAGCCGGTGAACTGAAGAGCCGCGACTTCTGGAAGGGAGTGAAGTTTTTTGGTCTGGCCTCAAAGTCGTATGTTATTCCACCGCGGTAGGTCCGCTCAACATCGACCTCTGTATTGGGATCGGTACTGTAGACCTCGTTGAAGGCATAGTTTACCGACACGTTTGCAGGGTCCCAGGCATGGGGCTTCTCTCCCCTTGATGTTATCCCGGCATTGCTGACGGTAAGGGTCCGGCGGCGTGAATAATCCTCTGAAAGGTTCAGTATAGAATCTCTTTCAGTCTTACTCTGTGTATTGTCTAGTACATCTTTGAGCAGAATGTCAGGGTCAAATGGATCATACTGTGGTGTGATGCGGCTCTCAGAGTATCCCATATAGACAGGTATACGTAAGCCTGCTTCCTCAGGGAAGAACTTACCCAGTTCGAGGTTGGACGACAGATCATACTGTACCACTTGCTCCATGCTTCGCTCACTGACGTTCTTGTCAATGCTTCCCCATCCGGGTGTGCTTGTCTGCCCTACCAGGTTGATAGTACCCAGGTCAGCCAGTTTAGCCTGTAACTGTGCGTTGGCCGCCCATCCGCCATCTTCCTTGAAATCGCTCAGTCGTAATTCGTTGATCCATACCTCTGCAGAATGGGATGCTCCGTCATCATTCAGGGGATCCCGGCTCTTGATAGGATTCCTTACACCTACCATCACAATCCTTATATTGCTCAGGTTCGGATTGCCGCTCACGGATATACGGGCGTTATCAACATATGTCGAATAAATATCCGCCTCGCTCAGGCTGGAGCCAGACAGATTCATAGCCGCATTGCGTGCCTGCTTGGCATCCAGAAGATCGGACAGTTCTATATCAATCTTGTTATCTTCCGGCCACACTATTGCCCTCTGCTCCTCATTGTCATTATTGTAGGTCCCGGCAGGGGTGAGCTTCAGAGGTATCTCATACTCGTAGAAGTTGCTGAGGTAGTCTGATCCAAGTCTCAAAAAAACCGTCACTTCATCATCAAGCAGTGGCTCTCCTATGAGCGCTTCTGCATGAACCTCCAGCTTCAGCCTCTTGTACTGCCGCATATCAAGGGTAACGGTCTTATAGGTAGCTCTGGCGTCGCCGTCTTCGAGATCCAGTACTTTCAGCACCATAGACTGTTCATTGAGCTGTGTCAGTGACGGGTTTGCCGGGTCAATAACACGGTCGAAGCCTGGAGGCAGAACATAGTTGACAGGCTCCTTGCCTGCATTCTCCTCTATGCTCACCGAGCTTATCTCAAATGTGCCATCCTCATCCTCAGGAATAGTAATTCGCTCACCCCCCTCGAAGAAGGTCAGGTTATACTTGCGCCACTCTGATCTGACCAGTTCCAGGCGTGCAAAGCGCATGACAATCTCCTCGTCAAAATTACGCATGAACATTCTGAGGAACCTGATCGACTTAAAGTCGCTTATTGAGCCCACCACCCTCTCATAGTCAGTGATAGGTATCTTGAACTGGTACCATTTTACGGGCGACTTATCACCGTTGGCAAAGGTGGCTGTATATTCAAGCTCATCAACAATGAAGTTGCTGCCCACCACCATGTCCTCCGGCCTGAGGCTAACATGATACTGATAGTAGCTCTCAGTCTCACTCAGGGTGTTATCACGGTTAATATCTTCCATGTCAGGCAGTGTGGAACCACTGGTGGGGTATGATTCGTCAGACATCTCTGAGGTGGGTGAGTTGCCGTCGGTGCCGTTAAATTTCTTGTATCTCTCGAGGATGCCCAGCTGAAGCAGGTCATAATCAGATCCCCTGAAATAGTGAAAATCGTCGTTAGCCGGATCGAGGAAGATCTTGTCAAGCACCTCGGGACTGACAACAGCACCCACAGCCTGGAGGTAACTGTCAAAGAATGACACCTCATTCTCGTAGCCAAGCCCGTCAAGCCCCACATCCTGGTACAGGCGCGACTCAATGTTATTGTCAAAGGCCTGCACCACAGCCTGAACGGTAGGTACAAGTCCCCAAACGGTAGTGTCTACGTTCACCAACAGTGACGAAGTGGGCAGGCCATTCTCAAACTGTTTTCTTGAATCACGCAGTATGTCTTCAGAGATATTGCCAAGGTTAAAATAGAGATCGCCACCCTCATGGTCGGTGTTCTCAACAAAGGGATCCATGACCCAGAACTTGAGGTACTGAATATTGGCAGACTCAAAGTCGTTGGTGAGCAGCTCCCTCATCATGCCTCCCCACCGTGTACGTGGAGAATTGAGCAGACCGTCAGAATTGAGGCCCGCAGAGTAGGGACTGGTGAGAACGTCAAAGTTATACGGGCCTCTCTCATTGGGATAGAAGGCTACGTTCAGGACAGAGATGTTCGTTGGTATGCCGCTGGCAGACTCCTTGTAAGGGAAGATCTCTGTCTCGTAGATCTCTCTGACAAAATGGCTCGACTGAAGGTCGGGGTCCGCCCTGATGTGATCAGGGGTGGTTGATCCGTTGCGCAGGAACAGAGGGTCAATGACATACCATGCCATAAGTGCCCTGTTAAAGCCTGATCTTATATCCTTACTCAGCTGCGCCTCAGGGAAAAAGAGATCCTGCCCCTGGGGAACACTTGCCAGTGACCAGGCATTGAATGCTCTCAGGTCAAGAGATATCTCGCTGGCTTCAAAATCATCAATATATACTGCGCCCTCGGAAGTGATTGCCTTACTGTGTCCGGGCACCAGGTGAGCAAACTCACCAAAAAAATTGACCGATGAAGGTGCCTTGGTCTCAATGAATGGCAACCAGTCGATAGCGTTGGTCAGAAAGGGTGACTCAGCATGGTATGAGGCATCAAAACCGTAAATGGTGTTCGAGATGGGATCCTCACCATAGGTGACTTTCTGTGTATAGGGCTTCTCTGTCAGTCTGAGTACTGTGCCCCCCAGGGTGAAATTGTCAGAGAAGCGATAGTTCAGGTGAGTGCCAAGAAGCGTTTTTGTCTGCAGACCGAAAAACTGGTTGCTCTCAAGGGAGACCTGCACAGGTGTCTGCGACTCAATGATGGCTGTGTTGATGATCTTTACTGTACCCATGTTGTAATCAACGGTGTAATCAACATTCTCCGTCAGGGTCACACCTCCTGCGGTCACCTTTACTGAGCCCTCCGGGATGTTTGCCACATTCAGTCTTATCTCCGAGCTTGATGCCGAAGTATACTGCCCGCTAAGAAGATACTTATTCTTTTCAGCCATCTGCCTGGCCACTGTCTGGGTTGAGTCATAAAGCTCTGTGAAAACATACTTTCTTATCTGCTCCGGGTCAGATATGTACTTTAGCAGATGGCGTCCGAAAGGCTCCAGCACCGGGAAGATAATACGTCCCTTATCGGCCATCACGGTGATGCCGTCAACAAAGTCAAAGAGTCCGTCGGGCTCCCTGTCGAGCTGTGAATTTAGCTGATCAAGGCCCAGCGCCTGAAGAAGAACCTGACCGTCAAGAGGTGTGCCGGGGAGATAATTCAGGGCATTGCCGGTTTTATCATCCTGGTAGAGGATGTTAACCTCAAAGTTATTTGCCTCTATACGGCCTGACCCTATGTTGTAAATATTCTTCATCATCAGTTCCCAGGTAGGAATCTTCGGGCTCAGGGTGGTGCCCTTGATCAGCTTGAGGATGAGGGCGTCGGGAGCAGTGATGCCGTCAGTTGAGAACTCCCCTACCTTGAACACCTCTCCGTTGTAGGTATATTCATAGGCAACCGCCAGCACCTCGTCATTGTTTAGTGCCATGTTAAGCGAGATGTAGCCCAGCTGACTGTTGACCGTATATTCGTTCACGGTCAGTTTGCGGGCATTTTCTATCTTCTCATAGTCGCGGCCGATCTGAAAATCAGGATAGAGTGGGGCAAAAGCATCTGCCACCTGATCAATGTTCCTCACAGTACTGTAGGTGGTAATCAGTTGCTCATAGAGACCATTGCTGTTGTTTGCCGGGTTTGCATAAGCAGTGGGTGTACCCTGGAAAGCCGGTATACTATTGAAGATGTTTGCCTGGTTCTCTGCCAGGTCAAGGAAGGCGACTATATTACGGTTACTAACGTCTTCGAACCTGCTTGTCTCGTTGGTGATCCATACCTCAATCTTTTCTATGTTCAACCCGCTGCTTACGATGGGAAGGTTGACCAGTGCAACGTCATAGTTATCCTTGAACTCCTGGGATAGAAAGAAGTGACGGTTAGCCTCGTAATTGTCAACCGTTATCTCATACTCACTAACCTGTGATCCGCCCTTGACCTCCACCACAGATGACTCACCCTTCTGCTGGGAGAAGACGGTGGTCATCGTCAGTTTGCCGAATTGCAGCTCGGTCTTAAGGCCGAAGAGGCTGTAACTGCCTGTTATGAGTGTACCGTTAAGCGGCAGAGTGACATCGCCCGCCTCGATCTTTTTGATGATCTCATCCTCCTTGCCGGAGTACTCGAGCTTGGTACGGTTCTCAAACTCGAACATCGCCTCAGTATTGTAGTTTATTCCCAGCTGCATCTTGTCACCAATAGTGCCGGTGACGTTCATCTGTATCTTCTCCTGGAAATCGAAGGTAGGGATGGTGCGCAGTCGCTCAGACAAAGTGGGATTCTCGGTATGTGATATGTTGATCCCGAATATCAGCTCGGCTGATCCCTGAGGAACGATGTTAATGACGTTGCTGCCAAATATCCTGTCAAATGTCTCACCGCCCACCTCTATCTGCGGTATCAGTGAAGATCTGAAGCCGGTAGCATCACCCCTCAGACTGGCATCCCAGTATTCACGCATTGCCTGATCAAACTCATACCGGCGGTACTCGTCCGGGCTCATGTATACCGGCCTGCGGTAATCAAGAACACCAACCTTCCGGTAAACGATATACTGGTTGTTACGGCCGTCATACTCAACACTGGTAGTGATATTTGAGGGATTATTCAGGAAGAGCGGTGATGATCTCTTTGCCTCCCAGATGAATGCAGGGTCTGCATTAAGTTTCAGGAGCGTATCGGCAGGAGTGCTCTGGGCACCAAGAGTCATAGTGATCATAGACAGAACAATAAATAGTCCCACCCTGATCAACAGACCTTTATTTTGGAAAGAAAACTGCAATCCGGCACCCTGTTTATAACAGTTTCAGCGCCCTCCTGACTATCTCCTCCACCTGGAGTGTTTTATTCTCCCGAAGGAGGTTATCAATAACCTTCGCAGCGCTGTTCCTGGCAAATCCAAGCATCACTAAAGCAGATAACGATTCTTCGCGCGCGGTATTGTCGGAAAATGCAATTATTTCGCCTGAACCGGCATGTTTTCCTATTTTATCTTTAAGGTCTACAATGATCCTCTGGGCCGTTTTCAGTCCTATTCCCTTGACAGCCTTAAGAATGCCCACATCACCACTGATAATTGCCTCACGAAGCTCCGGAGGTCTGATTGAAGAAAGCATCATCCGGGCAGTACCGGCACCAACACCGGAGACGGATATAAGTTGTCTGAAGAGATCACGCTCATCATCAGAAGAAAAACCAAAAAGCAGATGAGCATCCTCACGTATGGCTTCGTGAATAAGAATCTTGCAGGTGACACTCTTGTCAAGTGTCGAGTAGGTGTTCAGTGATATGTTTATATTGTAGCCTATGCCATTACACTCAACCACAACGAATGCAGGGTTAAGCTCTGTAACAGTACCTTTGATATAGTCGATCATATTGCAGAATCCTCGTTCTCGGGTTCGGGAGGCAGTTCATCAATATGATCGGGATGGATCTCGATCTTCTGTTGTTGCAGCGGATTGCGAAGCAGCTCATCATTCATCTCCCTGTTGCGGTATATATCACAGGCAGCATATATTGCCTGGAGCATAGAGTTGGCGGAAGCCTCATTTTTTCCTGTAATATCGAAAGCAGTGCCGTGTGCCGGTGAAGTACGTATCACCGGCAGCCCGGCGGTAAAGTTGACACCTGTGTCGAAGGCCAGGGCTTTGAAGGCTCCCATACCCTGGTCATGATACATCGCAAGCACGGCATCAAAGCGGCTGAAGGCACCTGATCCGAAGAAGCCGTCGGAGGAGTATGGTCCGAAAGCAAGAATGCCCTCCTCGTTGGCTTTGGAGATGGCAGGGATGATGATATCCTGCTCCTCCATGCCCAGCAGGCCGCCGTCACCAGCATGCGGGTTAAGGCTCAGGACCCCTATACGGGGACCGCGAATGGCAAAGTCCTGCAACAATGACCGATTCAGCAACCTCAGCTTGGCCAGCAGATGCTCTACGGTGATGGCGCCGGGAACATCCCGGAGAGCGAGATGCTCAGTGGCAAATCCTATCTTCATACTCTCACTGATCATAAGCATCAGCACCTCCGAAGAGCCGGTCCTAGACATGAGATAGTCAGTATGACCGGTGAACCTGAAGTTCTCAGACTGGATATTATGCTTGTTAATAGGCGCGGTAACCAGTACATCAATCTTCCCTTCGATAAGGTCGGAGACGGCGCACTCAAGAGCAGCAAAGGCGGCTTGACCTCCCTCCGGCGTCGATTTACCCAGCTCTACACGTACCTCGTCACCCAGACAGTTAACCAGGTTCACCTTCTTCGTATGAGCCTCTGCAACCGACCTGATATTATTAAAATTGAAATTGGCAATATTTAGAACCTTACGATGATAGGCCGCCACCTTCGGCGAGCCATAGATCACGGGGACACACAGATCGGTAATGGATGAGTCAGTCAGAGCTTTCATGATGATCTCATAGCCAACACCATTAATATCGCCCTGTGTGATACCTGCAATTATAGTCTTTTTGTCCATGCTGATTCCTGTCTTAAAAAACAGCTATTAGGCTGTTCAGGGTGGTAAAGTTAATCAAATTATTGAATGATTTAGCTTTAAAGTATTACCTTTGGACTCTCCGGCGACAACACGCAGGAGGTCACAGGATGGGTGCCAGAGAACATTTGTACGAGAGGATATGCAAGGGAGACCGGATAACTGCAGGTGAAGCCCTAAACCTAATGGAAGAGGCTCCGCTGGCCGTACTGATGTATCTTGCTGATACCGTCCGGAGGAGACTTCATCCAGGCAACAGGGTCGGATGGATGATCGACAGGAATGTGAACATCACGAATATATGCTTCTCTCATTGCCGGTTCTGCAATTTCTGCCGCACTTCACTAAGTGAGGAGGCGTATGTGACTACTGAGGCTGAATATGACAGTAAGATAAGAGAGATGAGAGCTCAGGGAGGCGATCAGCTTCTTTTACAGGGGGGCATGAATCCTGCCCTGGGACTTAATTTTTATCTCTCTCTCTTCCGGGGACTGAAACATCGCTGGCCCGATGTGAAGCTTCATGCCCTGGGGCCGCCAGAGATTGTGTTTCTCGCACGTAAGGAGAGGATGAGCTATCGTGATGTGCTTGTCTCACTACGCGATGCTGGTCTTGACTCTCTCCCCGGCGCCGGGGCTGAGATACTCTCTGACAGGGTAAGGATGATTGTCTCTCCTGCCAAGGCCACAACAGCCGAATGGCTGGGTGTCATGCGTGAAGCGCACAGGCTCAACCTCCCCACATCCGCCACAATGATGTTCGGCCATGCAGAGACGATAGCTGAAAGGATCAACCATCTTGTTCTGTTACGTGATCTGCAGGATGAGAAGCCTGAAGGACATGACGGGTTCATAACCTTTATCCCGTGGCCTTTCATGGACCGTGGCACGGTACTGGCAGAGAAGGACGGCATACACAGTACCGTCACCGCCCATGAATATCTGAAGATGATTGCCATCAGCAGGCTGGTTCTTGATAATATACCCAACCTGCAAACCTCTATACTGACTGTGGGCAGTGAGACAGCAATGATCTCTCTGCACGGAGGAGCGAATGATTTGGGATCTGTTATGATAGAAGAGAATGTTGTAAGCGCTGCCGGTGACCCTTTCCGTGTCACACCCGATACTATTCAACAGATCATCTGTGATGCGGGATTCATCCCCGTCAGGAGAGACCAGCGTTACATGCCTCATGAAGAGGCGACCGGAAAATAATGTCTCAGGGAGTCTTTCTGACTGTGTACATGAGGGCTTCAACCTGGCGGAGCAGTTCTCTTTTCTCCTCCCTGGGAGCATAAACGAAGCCTGTCACCACCACTGCCTTCGAGGTCTCCTTGTCAATAAAGGCATATGATATGAATGGTCCGCCCATGAAGCCACCCTCCAGGGTCCATAACCCCCTCATCTCTATGTATTCGGTGTCGTTGCGGCGGAACGAGCGGCAGCTCACAGGTATCTGCTGTTCGATAACCATGAATGATCCGCCGTCAGGGCCCTTTACCTCTGCAGACATAACTTTCTGTGCCAGGTCGGCGAGCTCTATGCATCCTATGCGTGAGGTGCTGCGCTCAGTAACTGAGACCATCACCGACTGTGTGGTTGAAGGGGTCTCTGCAGAGATCATCATTATCCCTTCACGATTTAAATCAGATTTATATCCTGCCGGCAGAATCATCTCCCAACTCATATCTCCCACAGTGACAACACTCCTCTCTTTACCGGCCGACCGGGTCAGCCATGTGGTTAGCCTCTCACGTTCCACATCATTGAAAGAACGCCTGATAGCTTCGCCGTTCTCACGTATTGTTGCTGCGAGCGATGCCGTATCAGGTGCTGTGATGGTGACAACAAGTTGTGTCTCCGCCCACCTGTCACGCCTGAAGGTCACACCGGTGTCAGCTGCATGATTATCCTCCTTCACTAAAATAATATTCCTGTGAGCAACATATATGTCACGGAATCCCGCAGTATTGACAGGCATGAGTTTGAAGGCCGGTTCAGGCTGTGGCAATCCAATGAGCACCGCACCAAGTTGCTCCCTGATGGCCTTGCCGGGACTATCGTTCCACATTTTCTTATCCATAACAACAATCACTTCCCCGGCAGTACCGGTCACATTGGGAAGAGTTCTATTCAGCGAAGAGTCCCCACATGAAGCTGTCACGATCAATAAAAGAATAAAAAACAATGCATCTTTTCTCATGGTCACTGCGGTTTGAAATAAAAAACCTGCACTCACATGCAGGCTTATGCTTAAGATAATTTCATTCTAGCTATCTTTTTTGACACCCTTGTCAGAATCATTATCGTCAGTGTCCTTGGCTTTCTTAAACTCCTTAAGTCCCTGTCCAATACCCTTCATCAATTCAGGTATCTTACGCCCGCCGAATAGTAAAACCACTACTACCAGAATCAGGATGATTTCAAGAGGTCCGATCTTTCCCATTTCTCAAATTATTTGTTTATACAAATGTATAAATTCTTTCGCAACAGGTACCTTTCACAGTTAAAGAATCATTTCCTGATGAGTTTGAGTATATCATTCCCGTTGGCGAAGATAAGCAGCGCAAGCAGTATAATCATTCCTGCTATCTGCGCGTACTCAAGGAATTTGTCACTCGGTTTCCTGCCGGTAATGACCTCAAAGATCAGGAACATCACATGCCCCCCGTCAAGGGCCGGAATGGGAAGAATATTCATCACTGCCAGTATGAGCGATAAAAAGGCTGTTAAGTTCCAGAACGCCTGCCAGTTCCATTTTCCGGGGAATATGCTTCCTATTGTTATGAATCCTCCAAGTGATTCGTAAGCCTTGGTATCTTTGGAGAAGATCAGCCTGAACTGTTTGAGATAATCGCCCGTCGTCTTCCATCCCTTTGACACCCCTGCCGGGATAGCCTGGATGAAGCTGTAACGCTTAGTGCTCAGCTCGAGGATGTTGCCCGCTTCCCGGTAGACTCCCAGGATTCCGGCCTGGGTAGTAGTAACGGAGAAATCGATCAGGTCTTTATCTCTGCGTATAGTTACAGTCATTTGTTCACCCTTATGGGAGGCCAGGTATACCTGGAACTCATCATACCACATGAAAGGAACGCTGTCAATCGCAACTATCTCGTCACCAACGGCCAGGCCGGCATCTATGGCAGGAGAGTCATCGGCGAGCTCAGATATGACGAAGGGTCCGAAAGGTATCCTTGCATCAATAACGTTCGGATTTTTTAGCAGCAACGGTATGAACTCCCGTTTAACAGGTATGTCAGCAATGGCTCCGTCACGGTCAACGGTTATCACCTTCCTCTCATTCAGAAGTATGTCAGGTATGATAGCATAAAAATTGTCTACCGGCTTCTCATCCACGAAAAGTATCTTGTCTCCGTTACGCAGACCCATTGCATATCCTGTTGAGTCGGTAAGGATTCCGTACTTAACGTTCTTTGCAGCAAGATAGGTCTCACCCCATAAGCTCAGCACACCCACATATATAAGCAATGCAAAGATGAAGTTGAAGAAGACTCCTCCCAGCATTATCATCAGCCGTTGCCAGGCTTTCTTTGATCTGAATTCATATGGCTGAGGCGGCTGTTTCATCTGTTCGCGGTCCATTGATTCATCTATCATGCCTGAAATCTTGACGTAACCCCCCAGAGGGATCATCCCTATTCCATATTCTGTCTCACCCCACTTGTGTTTGAAAATTGCAAACGGCCAGTCAAAGAAGAGGTAGAATTTTTCAACCCTTGTCTTGAATATACGGGCAAACAGAAAGTGTCCAAACTCATGTACAATCACCAGTATTGACAGTGACAGCAGGAGCTGAATTATCTTTATGAGAACGGTCATTTTTTCCTTAGTTTATTAATGTACTCCATGGCGATCCCTCTGCTCTTGAGGTCGGTCTCTTCGTAAACGTCCATTGAGGGTTCATTGTTTATTGTTGTATATTCCATTGTATGCTCCACTGTTGCGGCGATATCATTGAATCCTATCTTTTCCTGAAGGAATGCTGCTACTGCAACTTCGTTGGCGGCATTAAGGGCGCATGGCATGTTACCTCCGCTTTTTATGGCCATTCGCGCAAGCGGCAGGCAACGGAAACGAATAGTGTCAGGTGCCTCAAAGGTCAGAGAGCCGATCTCGGCAAGTGATGGACGCGGCAGTTCAGTCACCACTCTCTCGGGGAATGTCAGCGCGTAAATTATTGGCAGTCGCATGTCAGGCACACCGAGCTGCGCTTTCAACGAGCCGTCGGTGAACTGGACCAATGAGTGAATGATTGACTGGGGATGAACGATGACATCTATTTTTTCAGCTTCTATACCAAAGAGCCAGTGAGCCTCTATCACCTCCAGCCCCTTGTTCATCAGGGTAGCTGAGTCGACGGTTATCTTGCTCCCCATGCTCCAGTTAGGATGTCTCAGAGCCTCCAGAGGGGAGACCTTTGCCAGCCTATCAGCACCGGTATTGCGGAATGGACCACCTGATGCGGTCAATATTATTCTTTCAACTGAGTTCTGCTGTTCGCCGATAATGCACTGCATTATGGCTGAATGTTCGGAATCTACCGGAAGCAGCCGGCTGCCTGTTATGGTGGCGGTGTTTACTATCAGCTCACCTGCCACTACCAGTGTCTCTTTATTTGCCAGGGCCACCACCTTGCCCGCCGCCACCGCGGCAGCGGTAGGACGAAGGCCGGCGAAGCCAACCATGGCTGCAACAACAGTATCGGCACCATCTGATGAGGCGACCTCTTCAATAGCTTTCTGACCGGCCATAACCTCTATATCAAGATCTGCAAGGCCATCTCTGACAGCACCATAGAAAGCTTCGTTGCCAATGACCACACGTTCAGGACGGTAGAGTCTCGCCTGTTCGATAAGTAACCCGACATTGCTGCCGGCAGTGAGAGCACTGACAGTAAAAAGCTCCGGATAGCGTGATATGATACCGAGGGTCTGAGTGCCTATCGATCCGGTAGAGCCGAGAATTGCCAGTCGTTTATGCATCTGCCCTCCTCCTGTCAGAAGAAAATATATTGTGCGGGGTCCAAAGGAACGCCGTTATGCCACAACTCAAAGTGAAGATGAGGGCCCGAGGTGTATAGCTCACCGGAATCACCGACTATTGCAATAGCCTCTCCTGCCCATACCCTGTCACCCATCTCCTTGAGAAGTCTGGCATTATGCTTATAGACTGAGACAAGGTTATTGGCATGTTGTATAACTATCACAAAGCCCGTCTCCATGGTCCAGCCGGTCATGACAACCGTGCCCTCGAGTGTCGATGAAACCACTGCCTTGGGCTGAGTGACGACATCAGTGGCGTAATGGCGCATTCGACTGTTAAAATTACCTGAGATAATACCCTTGACCGGAGGGAAGAAATGTATGTTGGCCAGACTGATCCCATGACCGGTGGTCGTATTCGTTGCGCCTGTATTTAGACTGTATTGCTCCTCCTTTTCGACGCGTGTTCTGAAGGCAGAATCTTCAGGTGTGTGCTTAAAGTCAATCTTGCTGTAGTCACGCGTGCTGTCACGCATCGCCACTTTGCCTATGGGTTGTCTTCCGGAGATGACATCATTGAGATCACGGAAGTATTTGTCCCGCACATCCAGCTCCCGTTCAAGGGAGTCAAGCAAGAGTGCATTCATAATGATGTCACGTCTCATTGATACGTCAGGATAGCCCGGGATGAACTCCCTCAGGTTGGTAAAGGCAATCAGCGAGGTATTGAGGCCGATTACCAGCAATAAAAGCAGTGTTGCCACAAGCAGGGCATTCGATTTGGTCAGGCGGATACGCCAGAGCTCCTCGTATGTGGTATCATTGAAAATGGCAAACCGAAACTTGTCGCGCCATTTACCTTTCCTTTTTTCGTTTTTAGCCATTTGATAATTAGACCGAAGCCACAAAGATAACAATCATGTTGGAAAAAGCGAGGGAACAATCCTCAGTACACAGTCTTTAGTCTTCACTCCCCAGTCCGCTGCCTTATTGCAGACTGTCGGCTTTCAGACTGTCTGTCTACCATCCTATGCCGTAATCCTCCCCGTAATTACTTGACCCTCCCCATAGAGTACCATGTACATGATCAAACCCAATAGCATTTACCGGCCCTGAGGTCCGTTCCTGGAATGACAGCCTGTATCCCATTGTTGCCAGCTCCTTCCTTACCCATGAGGGCATGCTGTTGTTCAGGACCAGTCCGCCAGTCACCTTCTCATGATCACCGAAGCTTGAATACATCTGCAGGGTCTTGAACGACGGAGCTTCGCAGGCCTCCTGGACTGTCATTCCAAACTCAACGATATTCAGGAAGAACTGCATAAGGAGCTGATCCTGCTCGTCGCCTCCCTGTTTGGCAAAAGAGAGAAACGGTCTGCCGTCTTTCATCGCCAGCGTTGGCGTCAGGGTGACACGTGGCCTCTTCCCGGGCTCCACCACGTTGAACGGGTTCTCCTTTGCGTCAAGCACGAAGCTCTGCATGCGCTGGCTCATACCGATGCCGGTGTTGCCTGCGATACATGCCGGCACCCATCCTCCGCTGGGTGTTACCGAGACAACCCATCCCTCCTCGTCGGCAGCCTCAACGGAGGTGGTGCCCGACTGGAAGGTTCTCAGGAACTTTTCATATTGCTGCGGGTCATCTGCCGGGTAAATATTCCCTGCCTCTGCCTGCCATGAATTGAGCAGGGTGGCAAATGGATTGCTTTTACCTTCAAAGGGATAGGGATCCCCCGGACGAACGGCAGGGTCATTGCGGTCAGGGTTGATCAGCTTCGCGCGTTCACGGGCATACTCCTTAGACAGCAGTCCCTTCATCGGCTCCTCCGGCGGAAAGGCCGGGTCACCGTAATAGAAATCCCTGTCAGCATAAGCAAGGTTCATCGCCTGATAGAGCGTATGTATATAGTTGACGGAGTTGTAACCCATCTCCTGCAGATTGAAATTCTCAAGTATGTTAAGAGTCTGTAACATCACAGGACCCTGCGTCCATTGTTGAAGCTTGTATACCTCAATGCCTCTGTATTCGGTCATCAGGGGCTCTTCGATCTTCACCTGCCAGCGGGCCAGGTCGTCTGCGGTAATGAGTCCTCCCTGCTCCTGGCATCCCCTGGCAAATTCAACTCCGATATCGCCTTTGTAGAAACGGTCGTATGCAGCGTAGATGGCCTCCTTCCTTGACTTTTTCTTCCTGAGAGCCTGTTGTTCGGCATCAACAAGTTTTGTCAGCGTGGCAAGCAGATCAGCCTGTACGAAGATCTCTCCGGCAGAAGGAGCAGCGCGTTCATCACCGTCATGCGGCAAAAACAGCTTTGCCGAGTAGGGCCATTCTTTAATACGTTTCTTATTCCGCTCAATAGAGTTAGCCGTCTGTGCCTCCATGGGATAGCCTTCTGCCATCTGCATGGCCGGAGCAAGAACCTCCTTAAGGCTCATGGTGCCGTATTCTGCCAGCATGACCATTAGTCCCCCTGGCGTCCCGGGAGTAACCGCTGCCAGCGGCCCGAACTCCGGAGGGTACTTATAACCTTTCGACTTAAAGAACTCTGCCGTAGCACCTGTCGGAGCCACTCCAAGAGCATTGATGGCAATGACTCTCTTTGTGTTGGGGTTATAGATAAGAGCCTGAGTCTCCCCTCCCCAGCTCAGGACGTCCCACATGGTGCACGAGGCGGCCAGCATGGCGCAGGCAGCATCAACGGCGTTGCCGCCGCGGTCAAAGATCATAGCTCCGGCAGTGGCAGAGAGGGGCTTACCGGTAACAGCCATCCAGTGCCTGCCATGCAGCGGCGGCTTCTGGGTGGTCACGGGAAATGTGTTGAATGACTGGGCTTCGGTCATAACTAAGATACTTAAGAGACTAAATGATAAAATGATCTTTTTCGTCATAATATGTTTTTGATTTCAGATGTATGATAGCCTGTCCCGATTTATCGGGAGAACCGTACATGATTGACTTCGACGGGGCTTCGTCCGGTTGTACATCATTTTCTTATTGTGTTTGTGACTGTAGTCAATCATGTGGGATTCATAACTGTTTGCCTTGAGTGATCGCATGAGTTGCAATATCATTGCCGGCAATTTCGCAAATAATAGCGATTAATACATCAAATTTTTTCTCACTCTGCAAAAAACTGTCTCAAAACTGAACTGAAATCAGAAAATGGATGTTAGTCATTACAGGGGTAACTCTGACAAAAAATAATTAACTTACTAAACTCTAATCAACTAATCTGAATAACATGAAAAAAATTACAGTATTGCTGACCGTTATGCTCCTGGCAACGGGAAGTACCCTCATGTGCCAATCGCTCGATGATGTTCTTAAGGAACATTTTGCAGCTGTCGGACAGGATAATCAACTTAAGGTAAATTCAGCCAGAATGACAGGAAAAATGGTCCAGAGCGGTCTGGAAATTCCATTTATCCAGATGGCCAAACGTCAGAATAAAGTGCGCATTGAAGCCACTCTTCAGGACCTTACCCTGATACAGACCTTTAACGGAGAAGAGGGATGGTCAGTGAACCCCTTTGCCGGGGTCACAGAGCCTCAGCCGATGTCGGAAGATGAAGTCAAGTCAATGAAATATTCTTCAGATATGGATGGCATGCTGTGGGACTTTGAAAATAAGGGTTATACAGTGACCCTTGAAGGGTCGGAGGATATGGAAGGCACCCAGTGCTTTGTCGTTAAGCTGGTGTCCGATTCAGGAGACACCTTTACCTACTATATCGACTCCGACACATATATCATTCTTCGCACCAACAACAAAATTAAGGTGATGGGCAATGAGGCCGAAACAGATACTTATCAAAGCAACTATATGATGGTTGACGGCATCGCCGTTCCCGGAAAGATCGAAACGAAGATGAAGGGCCAGGTAGTGATGACTCTTGTTGTCGACAAGGCCGAATTCAACCCGGAGCTTGACGATGCTCTGTTTGAAAAGCCGGTTACGCAATGATAACCTCCTGAATTAATCTCAACATAAACTGATATCATGAATTTAAGGCCTATTGTAATTAGTATCTTCTTCCTGGCCGGCGCTTCAGCCCTCGATGGCCAGGTCAGCGAAGCCACTCTCGGGGATATTACAGGCAGGCATATCGGACCTGCAAGGATGAGCGGACGTATCACATGCATTGATGCCGTTAACAGTGATCCGAACACGGTATGGGTCGGAGCCGCAAACGGAGGCGTCTGGAAATCGATCAACAAGGGAACGACCTTCAAACCGGTATTTGATGATCATCCCCAGTCAGTCGGCACCATTGCCATCGACCAGAACCACCCCGATACCGTATGGGTTGGTACCGGGGAAGTATGGACGCGCAACAGTGTATCCGTCGGAACAGGGATATATAAAACCACCAATGGGGGTGAGAAGTGGGAACAGATGGGCTTGCCTGAGAGTGAACGCATCGGACGCATCCTGATTGACCCCACTGATCCTGACATTGTCTGGGCTGCAGCAACGGGAGCACTGTGGGGCGACAGCGAAGAGAGAGGCGTTTATAAAACCACCGACGGGGGAAAAACATGGACCAGAATGCTATATGTCAGCCCATCCACCGGATGCGCAGACATGGCTATGGAGCCCGGGAATCCTTCAATTGTCTATGCTGCAATGTGGGACTTCAGGCGCCAGGCACACACTTTCAGATCAGGCGGTCCCGGCAGCGGGCTCTACCGGTCAACTGACGGCGGGGCCACATGGGACAGGATACACAACGGACTTCCGGCAGGAACACTCGGCAGGATCGCACTTGCAGTCTCCCCGGTGAAGCCACATCACCTCTGGGCCGTTGTCGAAGCGGAAGAATCGGCACTCTACCGTTCATCCGATCAGGGATCATCGTGGGAGAAGATGAGCAACCAGTATATGATGAGTGACAGGCCGTTTTATTACAGCCTCCTTGTCGCCGATCCGTCAGACGCTGACCGCATCTATAAGCCGGGAACCATGCTGTGGGTAAGCAGAGACGGAGGTAAAATATTTCAGAGTCCTTCAGTTACCGGCGGAAGCTATCACAGTGACACTCATGCCCTCTGGATCAACCCGGCCGACAACAGTTTCATGTACATGGGAACAGACGGCGGGGTATACATCTCCGAGGACCGGGGTAACAGCTGGAGGTTCGTGCCAAGCCTGCCTGTTTCTCAGTTCTACCACGTCAGCGTGGATGACAAGTCACCTTACAATGTCTACGGCGGACTACAGGACAACGGATCATGGACGGGTCCTTCAAAAAAACCAGGGGGGATAACGAACGCCGACTGGAAGAATGTCGGCTACGGCGACGGCTTTTACACGTGGAGCGATAAAACAGACCCGGATATCATATACTCACAGTACCAGGGCGGAAGGATAAACAGGATCAACATCAAAACAGGCGAAAGCAAATATATTAAACCCTTCCCTGCAGAAGGAACTGAAGAATTCAGGTTCAACTGGAACACTCCTACGGTCTTCGGCAAGAAATCAGGATGGCTCTATGTCGGGTCTCAGTATCTGTTCCGATCAAAGGACAAGGGAGACTCATTCGAGAGGATCTCCCCTGACCTGACTACCAATGACCCTGCACGTCAGCAGCAGGAGAAATCGGGAGGACTGACAATCGACAACAGTACGGCTGAAAACAATACAACCATCTTTTCGATTTCCGAATCGCCTCTCGACGAAAATATTATCTGGGTGGGAACCGACGACGGCAATATCCAGGTTACTGCTGACGGAGGACAGAATTGGATGAAACTCAACGATGCTATTCCCGGACTGCCTCCTCTTGCTTTTATTTCACACATCGATGCCGATAATTTTGATAAGAACGCAGCCTGGGTAACAGTCGATGCGCACCGTAACGGTGACATGAGCCCCTACGTATATCATACCGGTGATCTCGGAAAAACGTGGAGTTCACTTGCCACCGGCGATATTAAAAGTTTCTGTCACGTCATCAAGCAGGATCCTGAGAGACCTGACCTCGTCTTCCTCGGAACCGAGATGGGGCTCTATGTCAGTACTGACAGTGGTAAGACATGGGTAAGGATGAAGAACAAGATACCGCAGACGGGCATCTATGATATCGCCTTCCAGACCAGGGAGCATGACCTTGTGCTGGCAACCCACGGCAGAGGCATCATCATCATTGACGATCTCACGCCGTTGAGAAATTTCACCCCGTCTGTTGCAGAGCAGGATTTTGCCTGGCTTCCCGTGCGCCCCTACTACTTCCCGTCAGGTATCGGAATGCAGGATTTCCCCGGTGATGCGGAATTTGTGGGATCGAACCCCTCATCATCAGCCACGATATGCTACTACCTCTCCAGGAGGCATGTTTTCGGTGATATGTACCTCGAACTGTATGATGCTGATGGCAACTTCCTGAAGAAACTGCCTGCCGGAACCCGCAAAGGGATCAACATAGTGCGCGTAGCCACCTCCATGAACCCGCCAAAGGTGCCGAAATCACCGAACATTCTCGGCGAAGCGGCTTTCGGTCCCGATTACCCTGCCGGGAAATATACAGTCAAACTGGTTAAGGGGAGTGAGACATATACTACCGACCTGATCCTGAATGACAGTCCTGACTGGAAACACTCGGTGGCTGACAGGGCGCTTCAGCGTGAAACACTCATGAAGGCATATGATCTTCTTGGGGAGCTTGCCGCCATCGACCAGCGAATCCTTGATGCCAGGGATGCACTGAAGGACAGGGAGGCGACAGCCAGGGGGTCAGCCTTGAAGAAGGTCCGAAGTCTGATCGCTGCCTGCGATGATATGCACGAGAAAATCTCTGCCACACAGTCGGGTGAGGGTGGCATAACAGGCCAGGTCAGACTGCGTGAGAACATCGCGGAGATATACGGTGCCGTGGGACGATTTTCGGGCAAGCCGACCGATCTGCAGATCAGGGCACTTGACAACTATGCCATGCAGGTCAGGGATTTCGGTACAAGGATAGATACAATTCTAAGTAACGATTTCCCGAAGCTTATGAAGTAATCACTGCAGGCCCGATACAGATATTCCGTTCCTGATGAAGTAGTTACTGCAGGCCCAGTACCTCTTTACCCTGTTTGAAGACGATGTCGACGGGTATCCCGGCAGCATTGACCTTGTCAAGAGCCGCGCGAAGGTTTTCGGTCATCACACCGTCACCCTCGACCCACTCCTTAGCTGCCTCGTAGTCGCCGTTGCCCTGAACGGTGAGTATCTCTTCCACCAGCGATACTACCGCGGCCTTCATCTCCTCGAGATTGACTTTGTAGTATCCGTTCTCCTGCAACATGAATGCTCCGTGATCAGCGAAATATTTCATACTGAGCATGTTGGCTTTGCCATGTGCACTTGAGGCGCCGAAGCGGCTGGAGCGGAAGATGCCGGCAAAGAAGGTGACATAATTGTTCATCACCTCGCCGCTGGTGATCTCACCCATCTCGTAGAGTTTTGTAACCAGGTAGAGACCCATGATATCGGCCTTGGCCTCCTCGAGGGCAGCGTACTGCTCCTTCAGCGCCTCCCTGACAGGCCCCTGGCCGTTGATAGTGTTCTTGACACCCATGCCGTGTGACACCTCATGGAAGGTAGTATTCTCAAAGAAGGCATCGAAGGTGATATGTTGACGCTGACTCTCGTCTATCAGTTTCTCGGCGATGGGCATCAGTATGTTGTCAAACTTAGCCCTCATTGAGTTCTTCAACTGAAGCTTGCGGCTCCCGACGGCCAGGTGTATCTCCGGATCGTTGGGTAGGTTGATGGCTATGGTCTTGCTGCCGGCATTGCAGTCGCCGGCATAGTAAATAGCATCGTACACATTCATATCGGCATCGGTGCCCGGCTTCTCAGCCTTGTATTCGGGAGCAACCGGGAGGCCGGCCTGAAGGTCGGGTAGCATGGCGTTATACTTCGCCAGACGGGCACTCCATTCAGGGTCTTTGACAAGAATGAAGGCCTCGTGAGCAGCCTTGTAACCGAAAAGGGCATCTTCATAATTCTCAATGGGCCCCACAACAAAATCGATGTTCGAGCTCTTCATCTCCATCCATGCAAAATCGCTTGGCTGGTATTCATTACTGAGCAATGCTTCAGCCCTCATGGTCAGATATTTCTTCAGGCCCTCATCTTCAGCCAGCCCGGCAGCCTGGTGCATGAGCCCGGCAGCCCTGGAGTGCTCATCCTGGAACGCTTCGGAATAGGGAACCGCCATGAGCGCACCCTCCGGATCACGCCTGATAATGGTATAGAGGCTAGTCTTGGCAGGATCATCCCAGGCTTCGAACTCCTCAACGGTCATATCTTGCGGATAGAACTGAGCCCCGGCCGGCTTCTCACCAAAACCGGGAATGAACGGTGCATTGCCGTTCAGCCTGTCCCATGGACCATAGTTTATCTTAACATATTCCTTTGCATATTCATTTTTCATACCGGCAAGGAGATTCTCCCTGTCGCCGTAAGCCTCCTTCCAGTAGATGTCATCCATAATGGTGGCAACATCGGTAAGGATGCCGATTATCTCCCTCTCCTGACTGCTGAGCCAGCTCAGGTCGGTGGTCAGGGTCACCTCTTTGAACATTGCAAGGTTAGCTTTCATCTCTTCAGTAAGTTTTTTCTCCTCGGAATTGCATCCTGCCAAAAAGATTGACAGCATAATCATAAGTGTGTAAATGATCCGTGCCTTCATATGAATTGTGTTTGGTTATTTTGAAAGCAATGTAATAAAATGTTCCAATATTTTAGATGAGAATGGTTGGAAAAACCCAGGCATATCTTTACCATCAGGGCATTCACATCTGGCGATGAGTCGCGCCATCATTTAGAAAAGAGCACCAGAACGGTCGCCGGTGAAAGCCTGAGGGAGATTCCCATAACTACTGAGAAGAAGGCCCTGGTATTCAGGGCAGTCACGGGCCTGCTCAGCTTCCTGCTCAGGGATAAGCTGAAAGAGATAACACTTGTTGACAACTCCGCAGGAATGGTGAGCAATCAGATACGGTCAAAAAAAAAGACCCCCGGACTTAACCTGGGGGTCTTTGATAAGAATGTTTTTATTGTCTTCAGAGATAGACGACCGGTATTTGACTAATGTCCGGAATCAGACCGCTATAAATCTGCCAGTCTCATCTGTGCTACCCTGGTCGTTTAAAAGATATATCTTAATGATAAAGCACCTCCATCAGCCCAGAATCCCTTATAACCCCAAAGATTATATGATGGTTTCCAGTCAATGCTTACGTTAAAAGGTACATCAATAAAACTGTATTCAAGACCCAGTATTCCGTCAATACCCAGGACAGAATACTGAACTCCGGGGTCTCCCCAATTTACGTTATCACCATTCCAGAATCCGATATGTCCGCCAAACCCAAAAAACCATTTCAGTCTATCAGTATCGAACGCCTGAGCATGAGCTTCATAGAGAGCAGTGATCTCAAATCCTTTCCATCTGGTAGCGACAAGAAACTCAAGCGCTGACCTCTGGCTAATGAAATGCTTGAGGGTCAGCCCCTGATTAAAGCCCGCCCTGAGTCCTATTCCTGTATTATAATCCTGTGCCTTAGCAATGGCTCCCAGGGAGAATATCAGTAGACAAACAATGAGAAATTTTTTCATGAGAAGATTTATTAGTTATAATAATACATTAGCTGTTTATGCCGGCTGGTATTTCCCCAGCCCGACTGCCTCCTCGAAGGCAATTACAAACCTCAGGAAGAAGTTTGTATAATCATCCTGTTTAATATAATTGGCAGGCGTCACAGTTATTTCAGGGTTACTCCGTAAGCCTGAGTCATTTTGCGAATCGTCTGCTTCCTCCCGGATAAGATCAATGCACTCACCGTCAATTCGGTTATAAAAATGCCAGTCTTTCTTGTGTCGAGTCTTTAATATCTCGCCGCCAAAGATGTCGTTGATCAGAACTGTTATTTCAATGTTTTTGTCTTTCTCCACCAATCCACCCGTCATCTCCTCTCCCTGCACTGATTTCAGTGTTCGTCTTATCGCGTCGCGTACAAGAGCCCAGTTAAACAGGCTGCCGGTACTGTATGCTTGTGTCTTCATTTCACTATACTGAAATATTCATTTAAATTAATAATCTCTGAACTAAAGAGCAGGCTACGACCCCGGGGCGCAGTCTGACTAGAACCTGTCAGTAGTTAAGATTACCATTGAATTCGGATAGCGGGCATCCTCCTGTTCTTCGGCGGTAATGAATATTTTAACCGGCCTGAATGAAGAGAGTGTGTTAAAAGATGCCTTAAGCGAATTCGTAGTACTTATACGCCCTATATTTACTGTCGACTGCCTGTCTGTAATCATCCATACCACATATGTCCGGTTTGACGGATCGAGTTTTTCAACTTCGGCGAAATTCTTTAATTCTATTTTAATTATATAGTTCTCGCTTTTATCCCTTGACACTTCCACGTAACCCTGGGCTGCCGGGACAACCGATGACTGAAGAAAAAATGTCTTTTTAGAGCAGGAAGTGAAACAGAAAATGATCACTATAAACAGAGTGGCTGTAAAGAATATTGTTTTCATTTTTTTGTATTTATATGTTAGTAATAGGATCAATCTACATCATAATGCAAATTGATTTTGTATCTATCAAAGTTTCTTTTTTTTGTCGACAGAACCATTACATAATTCCGGTAAAGAATTACATAATTCACACGTATGAAAAGAGAAGACACACCCCGTTAATCGGGGGCGCCGGAATCTCAGACATTCCACTGTTGAAGCCGGAGATCAGGTACTGAAAATGATCACTTTTCGAATCCGGAAATATCGATTACTGACAGGAGACATTTCCTGTCATCCCCTGTGACAACACCCTCAACATATGCATTACATAAAGTTCTGCCATTGTAGCCGAGTGCAAGCTGACAGGATTCCTTTGTATTGGTTGTATATACTTTCTTGAAGAACTCATTAAATACAGGCTTTGATGATTCGGTGATAAACAGTTTGAAATTGCTGTTAATAAGACTAAATCGTTTATCGCCAAGAATTTCAGCGCCTGTGAAATTGAGATCGAAGATACTTGCGTCACTCTCCAGAATAAAATAACCCGTTGGAGCGAAATCATACAACATCGTATAACGCCTGAGGGCCTCCTCTGCCGTTGCATTTGCCTGCCGAAGCTCTTCATTCTGCATCTCCAGCTCTATCTGGTGGACCTGAAGTTCATGAAGCAGCTTTTGGGGATCTGATCCCAAAATCCCCTTAACTGATTTTTTGCTTATGGACTTCAGTTTTTCTTCGGCCTTGAGGCGCAGCAACTGACTGTCTGTGAGATTCGGATCTTTCTTATTCATGACTATGATGCTTGTTTATTGACAATATCATTCCTTCAGCCTTTTTCAAGTTATTGAACGATAAGTTTACAAAAAAATCCACCATCTGGATCTCTCCCCTTGCGGTCAAAGCCTTTATCTGAAACTTGCCGTTCAGCCCTTTGTTCAGAATTTCCTTGATGCTCTCTTCAGCCCTTCCCTGAGAAGTCTCGGGTATAAGCGTCCGGATAAAATCCATGCCTGTGCATTCCTCGCGCCTTATACCAAAAAAGGCTTCGGCTTCAGGGTTAAGATCAATGATTGTATTGTCTTCTGACAGTACAATTTTTATATCAGAAGTTGCGCCCAGAAGAATGTGGTTCTTTTTCTCGCTCTCAATAAGTTTCTGCTCAGTTTTTTTATGGCAACTTATATTTATAAAAGTAATAACCAGCCCGTCAATTCTGTCATCGGAAGTGCGATAGGGCATAATCCGCACCAGAAACCATCGTCCGTCACTTGCCGAAATCTCTTTTTCGATAAAGACAAGTGTTCTTAATACTTCGCGTGCATCGTCAGCCAGTCCGGGGTAATTTAGGTCTGATGCCTGGTCGGTTAAGGGACGGCCTATATCACTTTTAATAAGTTTGAAGATTTTGGTTGCCTGGAGCGTAAATCTGCGGATATTCAACTCCTTGTCGAGGAACAAAGTGGCTATCTCAGTACTGTTGAGAAGGTTTTTCATATCATTGTTAACCCTCGAGTAATCATCTACCTTAGCCTGCAACTCGGCGTTTACGGTTTGAAGCTCCTCATTCAGGCTCTGCATCTCTTCCTTTGAGGTTGTCAGCTCTTCATTGGTCGACTGTAGCTCCTCATTTGTTGATTGCAGCTCCTCATTTGTTGACCTCAGCTCTTCCTGTGAGGTTTGTACCTCCTCAAGGGTGTTTTGGACAGCCTCACGCATGCGTTTGGCCTCTTCCTCCAGCTCCATTTCCCGCTTGCTGCCGGGAGTTCTTTTACCCGGAACCGGAGCAGGACTGATGTCATGCACCTCCTTCACATCAGTGAAGATGATCAATAAGGTGCCGTATAAAAGTTCGGGTTTATCTATCCATTTAATGTCAATGTTCACCACTTGCAGAGTGCCGTTGCTATTCACTCTTATGTTGTGCAGGACTACAGTCTCCTTATTGGTAACAGCCTTGCTGAAGGCATGATTAAATTGATTCCGCAGCCCTTCACGCAACATGGCAAAAATATTCATGTTTGCCTTGCCTACAGCCGGTTCCATATACTTCCCGGTATGCCCGTGGATATAAATTATATCACCGTATTCATTTACAAGCACCCCTGAAGGAGCATAAAACTCCAGTAACAGCTGATCAGCAAGTGTCTGTATATTAATATCATTTTTGTCTGTAATAGTGCTCCTGGCAATTGAAGTCTTTGACCGTGAGAATGAAGAAGGGAAATCAAATAACTCGGGCAGGTGGTTCGTAAGGGATCGCCTGAAAATCTTCAGCTTGCTTTCAACTGGAGTAAACAGATGGTTCAGGTTGCCAATTGTCTCGGAACTTCCCAGCAACATTATCCCATCAGGATTGATGCTGTAGAAGAACAGATTGATCAGTTTCTTCTGCAGTTCCGGATCCATGTATATAAGCAGATTCCGGCATGAGAGAATATCAATCTTTGTAAATGGCGGATGCTGGATGATATTATGCTGAGCAAACACAACCATCTCTCTTATCTCAGTCTTGATACGATAGCCTTCTTCTGACGCCACAAAAAATCTATTAAGACGTTCGGGAGAAATATCTGCAGCTATATTCGCAGGGTATAGCCCTCTCCTTGCTATCTCAATCGCATCGGCATCAATATCTGTTGCAAAAATCTGTAATATAATGCCTTCATGCTGATTTGCCTTTTCAAGTGCCTCCCTGAAAGTTATTGCGAGAGTAAAAGCCTCTTCACCGGTGGAACAACCGGGTATCCAGGCTCTAAGGACTGTCCCCGGCTGTAGCCCTGACAGAATTGCAGGGAAGATGGTTTCCTTCATGGTTACCCATACGGAAGGATCACGGAAGAAGGTTGTCACCCCTATCAGCAGTTCCTTGAAAAGAATCTCCACCTCCTTAGGATTCCCCTGGAGAAAGTGTACATAAGAAGCTATCTTATCAATCTTATGTACACTCATTCGTCTTTCTATACGGCGGTATAATGTATTTTTCTTGTATAACGAGAAGTCGTTGCCGGTAAACGTCCTGAGAAGAATTATGATTTTTTCGAGCGAACCTCTGTCTTTTATCTCTGCGTCCCTGTTTGACCTGATGGCCGGGAAATGTTTAAGGAACTCCAACAGCCGTCCCGGCAGCTCAGAGGCCTCAGCTACTATATCCGCCAGCACAATATCGATAGCACTCCGGGGCATACTGTCAAATTTCGCATCTGCAGGATCCTGCACAACCACGATCCCGTTCTTTTCCTTTATTGCACGCAGGCCTGCACTGCCGTCTGAACCCATGCCGGAAAGGATAACACCAACACTCATATCCCGTCTGTCATCTGCCAGGGAGCGTAAGAAAAAATCGATAGGAAGACGCATTCCCCTTGTTTCAACAGGCTCAAACAGGTAAAGCACTCCATTCAGTATTGACATGCTTTTATTCGGAGGGATGACATAGACGCAATTGATCTTTACAGGCATGCGGTCGGTAACCTGGCACACCTTCATGGCAGTGATCCTCTGGAGAAGCTCCGGCAGCATTCCCTTCTGTGTCGGATCAAGATGTTGAATAACAACGTATGCCATCCCGCTTTTGGCAGGCACCTTGGACAGAAATTGCTCCAGTGCCTCCAGCCCTCCGGCTGAAGCACCTATACCAACAATTGGGAATTTTTCAGTAACCTTCCTGGGGATTCTTTCTCCAGGTGACGTTTTTGATTTCGATTTTCTGGGTGCGGCTACCATCTCTTATTATGAAACCGAGTCATTTACAATTAAATGTCAAAACAAAATAAAGAATAAAATACCATTCCCTGCAAACATTGGTGATTGTTTTAATCACCATTCATACATAGTCTTTCAACATAATCCGGATGAGCCAGCTACTTTCTGCCGGTATAATACTTCATTGCTTCAGGTATGAACTGTTCCAGCTTCCTCAGCCTTGTTGCATCAGAAGGGTGTGTGCTGAGGAATTCCGGAGGACTTCCTCCTCCTGCTGCGGCCATCCGCTGCCAGAAAGGCAATGCCTCGCGGGGGTCGTATCCTGCAATGGCAGAAAATATAAGTCCGTATTGATCAGCCTCCGTTTCCTGCTGCCGTGACCAGGGCAGTATTGCTCCCACTTCGCTTCCTATTCCATAAGCTGTCATAAAAAGATTCTGTGTCTCCTGGGGCTTTTGTGCCAGGGCTACCTCCAGCGCCATGCCACCCAGTTGCTGAACCATGGCCTGGCTCATCCTTTCGTTGCCGTGTCTGGCCACCGAATGAGCTATCTCATGACCCATCACAATTGCAAGTGCGGCCTCATTCTGAGTAACAGACAACAGTCCCGTATAGACCACGACCTTCCCCCCAGGCATGCACCACGCGTTGATCTCTTTGCTGTCAATCGTATTGAATTCCCACTGATAACCCTCAAGGAGAGTTGACTCTCCCCTGGTTGCGAAATACTTTGTTATTGCTTTTGAGATCCGGGCTCCTACACGGTCAACAGTTGCCGCATTGCTGCTGTTGGAAGAATTTAATACTTTATTCTCCGATAAAAAGGTTGCATACTGGCTTGTGGCCATCAGCTGCATTTCGGATTCCTGCACCAGGTGCAACTGTTTACGTCCGGTTAAGAGATTTAATGCACATCCGGTCAGGAGACCGATCGCAAGAAGCAAACCGATTATTTTTTTCATTTCTGTAATATGATTGATATCCTAAT
>JAVEYS010000006.1:0-81271 GCA_034003345.1 Bacteroidales bacterium | reverse complement strand
TACCTCCTGCATTATATGAGTTGAGAGCATGACCGTCTTTTCACGGCCGGCCTCGGAGATGAGGTTGCGTATCTCCACAATCTGGTTGGGGTCAAGACCGGTGGTGGCCTCATCAAGAATGAGTACCTGCGGGTCATGTATCAGTGCCTGCGCCAGCCCCACGCGCTGCCGGTAGCCCTTGGAGAGAGCGCCTATCTTCTTACCCTGCTCAGGGGTCAGTCCGGTGCGTTCAACTACCGAATCCACTGCTTCTTTGCCTCTTTTACCAAGAGAGTAAATATCAGCAACGTACTCGAGGTACTCCCTGACATACATATCCATATAAAGAGGATTGTTTTCAGGAAGGTATCCGATCAGCCGCCTCATCTCCCTGGCATCAGGACCAGCAGGGAGACCGCATACCGTGACCTTCCCGGAATCGGCCGGAAAGAAGCCGGTAATGATCTTCATCATGGTTGACTTGCCGGCACCGTTAGGTCCGATAAAACCGACAATCTCACCGGCGGGGATGGTGAAAGAGACGTCGTCAAGTGCCTTCTGGGCACCGTAGCTCTTCGTTATATTGCTTGCTATTATGCTCATTGAGAGATTTGCGCTTCTTTTTTTAACACAGAGTTACACGATGTTGTTACCGGGTTGCACCGTTAGGTATAACTGGTTCCCTGAGATAGCTCCCTGCTTTCAGTAGTTTGATATTTCGGTTAATTCTTACCACAGAGTTGCACGGTAATATTACTGAGTTGCACTGCAAAAGTACCTGCCAGCCTCTGTGATAATACTCTGTTTTCAGTGGAGAGAGATTTACGATTTGCGCCTGTGACTTACAGCTTTAACATTTATCCTATCGTAAATAACAAATCATCCGTACATGAACTGCCCGATGTTGGCAAAGGCTGAGGTCGGGTTTACGCAACATACGGGAATTTTCGAGCTATTGGCTATGATAAACTGTTCCTTTGCGCCGAAGACAAAGTCTGCAAAGGTGATATCCTTGGTGGTCATGATCAGTATCAGGTCAGCATTCATCTCCATTGCGATCTCAAGGGTGTGCTCACCCATCTTTTCTGCAGGTATCTCCTTTATCTCGTATTCAATATTGTTTTGTATGAGCATCCTCACCGTGTAGTTGAGGTTGAGGTTGGTCTTTTTGGCCAGTGAGTCGTCTTTTCTCATGGCCTTAAAGATGTGTATCTTAGAATCAAAATACTTTCCCATGAAGATGGCCATGGATAGCTTTTCCTTCTCCTCTGACCGGAAGTCTACCGGGAAGACTATGTCATGATATCTCTCGTGGTCATTTGGCGGAGCCTGTACCACAATGTAGGGCACCTTTGATTTGGCAATGACCTTAAGAGCCCAGCTGCCTGTCAGCTTCTGCATGCCGCTCATACCATGTGTTCCCATCACTACCAGTGAGGCCCCGCGGTCATTAACGAACTCGGGTATCTGCTTGAAGATAGTGCCGCGCTGTACGTGGGTCTTGACCCTGACACCGAAAGTGCGTTCAACCTCATTACCCTTTATGGTCATAGCTGCCTGCTTGGCCTTGATGCCACCCTCTGTGGTTATCTTCTCAACAATATGCAGGAGGCAGATATCATTCCTTGTCATCCGTGATATCTTGATGGCATGCTGCAGGGCAAACTCAGTCACAGGGGTGAAATCCCATGGAACTACAATTATCTTGCTGTCGACTTCCATAATATTCGCATTTTCAAAATGAAGAGTAAAATTATCTTTTTTATGTAACAATTCAAATAATAGAATCTCCTTAGTGAAACGCTCACACCCCGTGAAAAATTGCTTTTGTGCACAAAAACAATGCCATTTGTTATAACTATACAATGGCGACAGGAACAAAATGCTATTTTTGTGTGCATATACTATAATCATTTTATGAAGAGGAAAAGAGTAAAAGAATTGCTTGCTCACCCGGTGACCGGCGAGAAGGTTTTGGTCAAGGGATGGGTCAGGACAAAGAGAGAGATTAAGAATGTGGCTTTTGTTGCGCTGAATGACGGTTCAACCATAAACAACATACAGGTTGTCATTGATATAAGTACTTTCGCGCCTGACCTACTGAAAGAGATAACCACAGGAGCCAGCCTGGCAGTAACGGGCTCCCTTGAGCTGTCGCAGGGCAAGGGACAGAGTGTTGAGATCGTTGCTTCAGAGCTCATGCTCTACGGCAAGTGTGACCCTGACACTTACCCGCTGCAGAAGAAGGGTCACTCAATGGAGTTTCTCAGGGAGATAGCTCATCTGCGTTTCCGTACCAACACCTTTGGTGCGGTGATGAGGATAAGGCATGCCATGTCTTTCGCCGTGCACAAGTATTTCAATGACAGAGGTTTTTTCTACCTGCATACCCCAATCATTACCGGCAGTGACGCTGAGGGGGCTGGTGAGATGTTTCATGTCACCACCCTTGATCTGAATGAAATGCCCCGCACAATAAGCGGAGAGATTGATTATGACAAGGATTTCTTTGGCAAGGCTACCAACCTGACCGTTTCGGGTCAGCTTGAGGGTGAGCTGGGTGCCCTGGCCCTGGGTGAGATATACACATTTGGCCCCACCTTCCGTGCTGAGAACTCCAACACACCCCGTCATCTTGCCGAGTTCTGGATGATAGAACCGGAGATGGCATTCTGGGACATCAATGACAACATGGATCTTGCGGAGGAGTTCACCAAGTATCTGATACAGTATGCTCTTGACAACTGCAGGGAGGATCTTGAGTTTCTCAACAAGATGATTGACAACAAACTGATTGAGAGGCTGGAGTTTGTGCTGGCAAACAGTTACATGAGGCTGACCTATACGGAGGCCGTAAAGATACTTGAGGCTGCTGACCGCAAGTGGGAGTATGCTGTGGGCTGGGGACGTGACCTGCAGGCCGAGCATGAACGTTACCTTGTGGAGACTCATTTCAAGAGGCCGGTGATACTGACTGACTATCCGAAAGCCATCAAGGCATTCTACATGAAGCAGAATGATGACGGTAAGACGGTAAGGGCTATGGATGTGCTCTTCCCGGGCATCGGGGAGATCATAGGCGGGTCACAGAGGGAGGAGGAGATGGACAGGCTCACACAGAGGATAGAGGAGCTGAAGCTGCCGCTGAAAGATCTGTGGTGGTATCTTGATACCAGAAGGTACGGCACAGCACCTCATTCAGGCTTCGGCCTGGGGTTTGAGAGGCTGATACTCTTCATGACAGGCATGTCGAATATACGTGATGTGATACCGTTCCCGCGCACTCCGCGGAATGCTGAATTTTAGACTGTTGAACGATAGGCGGTATGCTCGACCAGAAATTACAACAGAAATTGCTTCAGAAGCTGTCGCCGCAGCAGATACAGATGATCAAGCTGCTGGAGGTCCCTGCCATGCAGCTGGAGCAGCGTATAAAGAAGGAGCTGGAAGAGAACCCCGCACTTGAGGAGGGCCCTGAGGAGGATGACCTGCAGGCTGACGAGGAGGTGGAAGTAGATCCTGAACAGGAGGAGCGCGATCAGGAGGAGTTCGCTCTGGACGATTATCTTAACGATGAGGATATACCCGACTACCGGTTACAGGTGAACAATGTGTCAAAGGATGATGACAGGCGTGAAGATATTCCTTATGCCACCGGCCTCTCATTCCATGAGAACCTGATCTCGCAGTTCAACATGCGTATAGATACCGAGAGGGAGGAGACCCTTGGTGAATACATCATCGGAAACATTGATGACGATGGTTATCTGCGCCGTGAGGTGGATAATATGGTTGATGACCTGGCCTTCCTGCAGAATATCACCACCGATGAGGAGGAGCTTAAGGCGATACTGACAATAATACAGGATCTTGAGCCGGCAGGTATAGGGGCACGCGACCTGCGTGAGTGCCTGTTGCTGCAGATAGGCAGGAAGGATCAGTCAGTGCCCTCTGTTGCCCTGACTAAAACGGTACTGACAGATTATTTTGAGGAGTTCTCAAAGCGGCATTATGAAAAGATAATGCTGAGGCTGATGATCAGCGAGGATGATATGAAGGGAGTAATAAACGAGGTGCTGAAGCTTAATCCAAAGCCCGGCGGTGCCATGAATGACCCCTATACCAGATCGGCCCAGCAAATCATACCTGACTTCATCCTTGAACGGACAGACAGCGAACTGGAGCTCAGCATGAATAACAGGACCATCCCCGAACTGAAGGTCAACAGGGGCTACAGCGAAATGCTTGAATCTTATTCCCGCGAAAGGAAGGCAGGTAAACAGAACCGTGACGCCATATTGTTCGTCAAACAGAAGCTGGATTCAGCGAAGTGGTTCATCGATGCCATGAAGCAGCGCCAGAATACCCTCTTGCTGACGATGAATGCCATACTGGAATACCAGAAGGAGTATTTTACCGAAGGTGATGACACGAAACTCAGACCGATGATACTGAAAGATGTGGCAGAGATGACGGGTCTTGACATATCAACTGTCTCTCGTGTGGCAAACAGCAAGTACATCCAGACCCACTTCGGAATCTTCCCTCTGAAGTTTTTCTTCTCAGAAGGCATGCAGACGGACGGTGGCGATGAGGTGTCTACACGGGAGATAAAAAGAATACTTCATGAGTGCATTAACAATGAAGAAAAGAGGAGACCACTGACAGACGAGAAGCTCACTGAGATACTCCAGGAGAAGGGTTACCAGATTGCACGCCGTACAGTGGCTAAATACCGCGAGCAGTTGAATATTCCTGTTGCCAGGATGAGGAAGGAGATTAAATGAATGCAGGTGAAAAGAACAGGCTGAAAAAAGCCGCGGAGTTTCTATCGGTTATATTTCATCCGATATTTATTCCCTTATACGGATTACTTATTATTTTCAGCTCCCCCACATTGCTCTCTTTCATTCCCATACAGCTCAAGAGGCTGATCTTTGTTGTTGTGATTGCCAATAACGTTATCATCCCTCTGGCTCTTGCTGTCATCCTCTATGCCAGGGGAGCTATTACTACTTTCAATGCTCGTGACCGCAATGAGAGAATCATACTGCTGACATTCTCACTGTTAATGTATACCCTGACGGCATTTCTGCTGCTCAGGCTGCAGGTGCCCAGCCTCTTCAAGGCTTACTTCATCTCAATTGCCGTTGTCACCCTTATTACACTGATGATAACAACAGTCTACAGGATCTCACTACATGCCGCAGGTGTTGGTGGTCTGCTGGTGCTTATCATTTTCATGACCATACTGTATGACAACAGCATGATCTGGCAGCTGGCGTCTGTGATCATCGCCGGCGGAGCAGTGATGTCGTCAAGGATATACCTCGACGATCATTCACCGGCGGAAGTATGGAGCGGGCTCCTTGCAGGGGTGGCAGTCATGGCACTGTCACTATATTTTATAATCAAGTAGGGCTTTTATCACCTTTTCTAAAAACAGATTACCATCAGGTAAAGGCATCGACTCATTGTCAGTGCATCCGGAAGGTAATGACCCTATATCACATATCTGTTTCTGTCCAAGGGTGACAAACCCGTGACGGCCGTTCAGGTACCGGCCCAGGTATTCCTGTTCCGGCTGACCCGGTGTCGGTATCAGCACAGCTCCCTTCCCCATTGATGTCAATTCCATAACGGATGTATAGCCAGACCGGGCAATAATAATTGTACTGCCCGCTATAATGCTCCTCATTGTCATATTATCAGGTCTGATTAAGCAGGTCACGCCAGTGGTTGTGTCATAGGACTCTTTTACCGGTTCAGCACTCATGATAACAAGCTCTCTGCCATGCAGAGCCTCTTTTACTTTTTCCATGAGAATTGAACGTTGCGGTTCCGGTCCCGACAGTATGAGACAGTAGTGAGACCTCTGTGGTATAATTCTCTTCTCTTCTTCCCCTGCAATCGTGAATCGTGACAATGGCCCCATATACTGTACGTTGCCTGAAAGCTTAAGACCATGTGACAGTCTTCCGGAGAGATTAACCTCTCCCGGATAGTCGGGCACCAGACAGAGATCGTACCTTTTTATGATCATACCGTGAAGCCACGCTGCCAGTGGTTCCATAAAGCGCAGTGCGGTGGGGAAGGGTATTCGCAGCTGGTGAGTGACATAGACAGAGAATATATCTCTGTGATAGAATCCAAAGCGGTTATCGGAAATAATTACTGCGGGTCTGATTTGTTTAGCCAGGTGTCTGAGAGTATGGTTTTCGCGAATGGAGGAACAGATTATCAAAGGCAGTTGCAGGAATATGCTGATATACTGCGGGAGCAGGTGTGAGTACCTGATACGCATGCCACGGATCTCAATAAGCCTGATGCCGGGCAGCTCTTTTTCAACCAGGGGGATCAGTTGCGGGTCTGCCGCGAAGACAATCTCGCAGCCATGTCTCTTCAGATCCAGGGCCAGTGGGATCATCCGTCCTGCATGACCAAAGCCCCAGTTGAGAGGGCTTATGAGGATCGTCGGGGCATTCATTACTGTTATCCTGACACTAATGTGTCAATGCCCATCTCCTCAACCCGGGCGGCTATAGCTCTGAGCTCTGCCAGTGGCACTTTGGTGAGATTATTTCCCAGTGGTGTATCGCGATCAATGGTATATATCATCACCGACTGCGGATTCAGTCTCCTGATGGCTGCCAGCCATGCCGTCAGCTCTTCGGGGGTGGTATTGTCAACCTTTTTGCCGTCGTATTCACCTCTGACGAACAGTGTCTGAATGATGAACCTGCCGTCTAATTCCTTTATGTATCTGCCATAAGCAGTCAGGTCTATCCTTACGTGTGGCTGGTTGATCATTTGCACTGTCTGCGGAATGGCTGAATCAAGCTTAAGGATATTCATGTCGACTTTCTTCAGTGCCTCTCTGACGCTTTTGCGGTTCAGCATTGATCCGTTGGACAGGACTGATACTTTTGCTTCAGGGAAGTATTCATTACGCAGAGTGAGGGAGTCATCAATGATTGATGCAAAGTCAGGATGCAGAGTAGGTTCTCCGTTGCCGGCATAGGTTATTACGTCAGGAGCGGTACCATTACTCTTCATCTCATACAGCTTATTCCTCAAAGCCTCGCACACCGCTGTACGTGATGGCAGTGCTGAACGCCTGGCTGTGGCGTCATTTGTCCATCCGCACTCACAGTAGATACAGTTGAAGGAGCACACTTTGCGACCTACAGGGAGCAGGTTGATGCCAAGCGATACTCCCAGCCGGCGGCTGTGAACGGGTCCGAATACTATGCTGTCGAAAAGAAATGTAGACATTCAGGAATGAATTTAGTGAACAAATTTACAATAATCTTCGTATGCGGCTCTCGGGCAGCAGGCGAAGGTTGACCAGGTCAACCGGTGTCACCAGCAGCAGACCCGGCTTCCTGCCGGGCTCTATTGAGCCGATGGTGTCTGAAATCTTCAGTGCCCTGGCTCCATTGATGGTGCCCCACCTTATTACCTCTTCCAGGGCTATCCCGGGAACAGAGTCCTGTAGAAGTCTCAGCTCACCGATCATATCAAGACGGTTATTGGAGGCAAGGCTGTCAGTGCCGGCAATTATCCGGTCGGTAACCTCCCTGATGAGTGCAACGGGAGGCATGATGCCGGAGATGTGCATATTTGATGAGGGGCAGAGACAGAACCATGTGTTTCCGGCAGAGGCCAGTCTCTCTGCCTCGGCTCGCGATATGACAGTGTTATGAACAAGTATAAGGTGGCCTGTAATGAATGAGAGCCCCAGGGCTGTCTCAAGATGGCCTTGCGACATCTCCCGCTCATCGGATGATTCGAGGAAGTGCAGTGATATGACGGAGTCGTGGCTGATATGCTCCCTGATGAGTTTTGAGAGCGGCTCTGACACCGAATAGACGGCATGAGGCGTGATCTGACAAGGCAGTCCGGCCTCCCTCACCTCGTCAGCCACCTTAAGTGCATCACTCATCCTGGTCTGAGCCAGGCGCGGGTCAGTACCAAAGACCTCCGTGAAGGTAAGGTAACGGATATGACTTCTCTTTTTTGCATGCAGCGAGAGGGAGTTATTGCTGATGTCGCCACAGGCAATCACACCACCGTCATACATCTCTCCGTCAGCCTGCTCTGCGGCGGCAGCTATCAGTTCAGGTGCTGCTTCGCGCCTGTCACGCACGGCCGTGATGAACTCCTGCAGTCCGCCACCTTCAGGAATGACGCGGCGCATGTGGGAAAGTTCGAGGTGAGAGTGGCAGTTGACAAGTCCGGGGATGATGATGCCATTATAGAACTCAATACCTGCACCTTCAATCAATTCTCCTCCGGTATCTTCCACAGAGAGGACAGTACCGTCGTTTCCGACTGTAACTATGCCTCTCCTTAGAGGCTTACCGGCAGAGGTGAACAGGTATTGAGCTGAGATTCTCCTCTCACTCATTTGGGGTAACTGCTTTTCTCAACACTCAGGTTGACATTGGCTACCCGGGCATGCTTCTCCCAATTGCCGGGCTGGTTGTCATGGTTCAGGAGCCATCCCCTGACACGTGCCCCGGGAATGGAATCAAGAGTATGTCTTAAAAGCACTTCCTGAAACTCCCCGTCTTTTTTCAGTCTTACCTCCTCCCAGTAATCCCTCTTTTCCTCCCCGGCACTGTCAATGTAGCTGAAGTAGACTGTAACCCTGGGATTCAGGCTCCTGTCATCACCAAAGATGCGTATGTCTGCATTAAGGACATAGTCGCCGGGTTCTTCAGCCGGGATATCAAACCAGAGAGGGTCTCTGGTGAAATCTTCGGGAAAGCTGTAGCTGGCCTTTCCCGGCCACAGGTTCTCTTCAGCCATTTTAACGGGCATATTCTCAGTCATGACAGCTGTCTCAAGGGCCAGAAGGTTACCTGTTACCTTGTCGTAGATCCTTGACAGCCGTTTAGGTTTGCTCGTGAAGTAGTATTTGAGTGTTGCGTCAAACTGTTCATAGGTGTAGCCGTGACTATTAATGACATCAGTATAATTCAGTATTGAGTCTCGTTGAGCCCAGGTATTTCTCATGGCAGGCAGTTCCATTATGCCTGTTGTGATATAGGTGTCAGTGAGTATGGCAACCATCTTATCATCGGGCACCAACATTTTTCTTCCCGGTTTTTCTCCTCCGGCGTTACCGCATGATGTCACCATGAGCATTACTGCTAAGAAGTAAATGATTGGTTTAGTGCTCATACTCTCTCTTTGTTGTTATCATTCAGATGTCTGCGGGAAAGATAATGGACAGGATACCATGCAGCTCCGTAACCGATGGCCAGTACCGTGGCAGCCACAATAACAAAATCAATGAGCTGCATTTTCACGGGGTAGGCATCAATAAGCAGTGAATCGCCTGCCAGTTGTACAATACCAAGGGTCTGCTGTGCGGTGCAAAGCAGAAATCCAAGGAGGAGACCGAGAACTGTCCCTATAAATGAGATCATCCAGCCCTCATAGATGAATATACGTTTAATAAGCCGGTTGTTGGCACCAAGGCTTCTCAATATGCTTATATCCCTCTCTTTTTCAATGATCAGCATCGTCAGGGATCCGATGATATTGAATGAGGCAATAAGCAGGATGAAGGTCAGGATAACGAATATAGCCAGGCGTTCTGCTTTCATCACCTTGTAGAACATCTCCTGCTGTTCATACCTGTTCTGCACCAGAAAGTCTGTTCCCATCACCTCCCTGATGGCGTTCTGAGTCTTCCTGGCGTCAGCTCCCGGTTTCATCTTTATCTCCACCGCGCTTACTTCGGTGGTATAGTCAAGCAGTTCCCTTGTGAAATCAATCGGGAGGAAGATATACTTTGAATCAAACTCCTGTTCCACGGCAAAAATGCCAGAGAGGTAGATATATTTCCGGGTGAACTCATTGCCGGGGTTGGCGCTGATATTTGCTTTACGGTCAGGGATATATATAGCCAGCGGCGACACGAAATTAAGTCTCATACCAAGGATGTTGGCTACGCCGAGTCCCGCAATGGCATAGGGTCTGCCGTTTTCTCCCTGAAGGGTAAATTCTCCATCCCACATGGCAGTGTCAAGATCGGTCACATCCCTGTAGTTGAGAGACACACCCTTTATGGTTGCGATATATTGTTGCTTTTCATAGCGGAGCAGGGCGTTCTCCTCAAGTGTCTCGGCATAAACCTCCACTCCCTCTACGGCAGCCAGTCGCTGAAGAATAAGGGTGTCAGGGGTGAATACCTTTCCTTTGACTGGTGTTATTCTTATCTCAGGGTCGGAGGTGCTGAAGATCCCCTTCACCATCACCTCCAGGCCATTGAATACTGACAGGATGGTTATCAGGGCCATGGTGCCCACCGTCACGCCGGCGACAGAGATGGCGGAGATGACGTTGATGGCGTTACGTGATTTCCTGGCAAACAGGTATCGTTTTGCTATGTAAAGAGACAGCTTCATATGGTGTTCTTTGCTATAACCAGCAGTCCTGTCCCTTTCTCATGGCTGGTGCATAGGTCAATGCCATTGAGAACCAGTACGAATGGCATCACTACAAGGTAGTAGAAAGGCAGGAGAATGAAGAACAGCCGGGATGCCGAGAGCATCATGACAGGGTACTTCATTGACAGTCTCCAGGCTATGCTTCCCGGCATGCCGTAGGTATAGCTGACAGCTACCTCATCAAAGCCAGCGACATGCAGCTTCTCCGTTATCTCCGCTTTCCCGTAGCCATCGCGCACATGTTCTTCAATGAATGAGGTGTCATCATCCGAATGGACATCTGATCCACCCATGTCAGAAGGAGTGGATATGACAAGATATCCTCCTTTTTTCATCATGCTGCGGAACGAGGCGAACACCCTCCTGTCTTCTTCAATATGTTCCATCACGTCCACGCAGAGTATCATGTCATAGCTCGTGCCACCGTTCCATTTAACCAGGTCGGCCTCCAGTGCGTTCACTCTATTGCTTAACCCTGTCTTTTTAAAGAATTTGTTGCAGTCAGCTACCTGGTCGCTTTTAATATCGGCGGCGGTGATCTTCCAGGAGGAGAACCGTGTGGCCATCCACCAGGTGTACTGACCAAAGCCCATACCTGCATCAAGCACTTCCGTTGGTGACGGCAGTCTCCCGGCGATCATCCTGAGTGCCTTTCTGACGTGCCAGGAGCGGAGGAGAAGAATGTTGAGCAGCAGGTAAAAGAGCTTGCGCAGTAGCGGGTGGCGGTTGAATTGTCTGCCGAGAAGCTCTTTTATGGGGTCATAGTGCATCGGTCTTATTCCTTAAGCAGGTTAGATATTTTGTCAATATAGTCATTGCTGTCGTCAATGAAGAATGCTATCTCCGGAACGATGCGCAGCTGGTTTCGTACCTTCTGCCCCATCTCGTACCGCAAACGCGATACATTATTACGCAGAACAGTGAGCACAGCATCAGACCCTTCCGAGGGGAAGATGCTGACCCATGTCTTTGCCAGTGAGAGGTCAGGGCTTACGCGTACCGTAGTGACGGAGATCATCTTACCGGGTGCCATCTCGCCTCCATGAAGCATTATTAACTCTGCAAGCTCTTTCTGCACCAGTCTTGCAACTTTCTTTTGCCGTGTTGATTCCATAATAGATGATTTACCCGGTAAAAATACAAAAATTGTTGTAGCCCTGCGTTCGTCATCCGTAAGCCAGAAAGATAAGCTCAACGGATCAGTTTCGTTATTTATCCCTATTTTTGTCGCAGAAAATAATCTTTTTAATGGATACAGTAGTAAGCGGCATAAGGTCAACAGGCAATCTGCATCTGGGAAATTATTTCGGGGCACTGAAAAATTTCCTCAGGATGCAGGATGAGAACAATTGTTATTTTTTTGTAGCAGATTATCACTCACTCACAACTCATCCTCACCCTGATGATATCCACGGAAATATCAGGCAGGTGTTGGCTGAGTATCTGGCTGCAGGGATTGACCCTGATAAGGCAACGGTTTATGTACAGAGTGATGTGCCGGAGGTGGCTGAGTTGTACCTGATGCTGAATATGAATGCCTATGTGGGTGAGTTGGAGCGCACAACGTCATTCAAGGAGAAGATACGGAAACATCCTGACAACATCAATGCCGGGCTGCTGACATATCCTGTGCTCATGGCTGCTGACATAATCATTCATAAAGCACATAAGGTTCCCGTGGGTAAGGACCAGGAGCAGCATCTTGAGATGACGCGCCGTTTCGCACGCAGGTTCAACACCATGTACGGAGTTGACTATTTCCCTGAGCCTGATGCCTATAACTTCGGGAGACAACTGATCAAGATCCCGGGTCTTGACGGATCGGGAAAGATGGGTAAGAGTGAGGGCAATGGCATTTTTCTTGCTGACACGCCATCAGAGATACGCAAGAAGGTAATGAGGGCAGTGACAGACGCCGGCCCGGAAAAAGCCGGATCAGAACCCTCCGAGGCAGTGAAGAATCTCTTCACAATCATGGATGCTGTATCGGAGAGCTCCACCGTTGAATATTTCCGCGAGAAACATGCGTCGTGTGAGATCAGGTACGGTGACATGAAGAAACAGCTTGCCGAGGACATCATAAAGGTTACTGAGCCGATCAGGGTGCGCATCAATGAAATTATCAACGATCCTGATTACCTGGGCCGGGTTGTGGCTATGGGAGCAGAAAAGGCAAGGGCCAGTGCTGCGGCAACCATCAGGGAAGTGAGGCAGATTATAGGCTACAGGCCGTTCTGAAACGATTACTTTTAAATATTCACCGCCTCTGCTCTCTCGAAGGGCGCATCCCTGTCAAACAGATAACGGAATGTTATATGTGTTTTAATTATGGTAGCTCCTATCTGGTCAAGGAGGTGCATCATTGATGGGTTGAAGTCGCCTATCCAGTTAAATTCCAACTCTTTATATGGGAACCTGCCTGAAGTTGCCATCTTTGCAAATGAGATTATCAGAGCGCCTTCCACTCCCTTGCGCTGATGGTCGGGCACGATGCCGAAGATAAGGCCGAAAGCTTTTGTCAGTTCATTCCTGACATGTCTGTACCACAGAAACTTGAGTTTGCTTACGTGGTTCATCTTTCCTTTGAGATGTCTGACTATCTGGTTGATCTCTGGCAGCATGATAAAAAAGCATACGGGTTCGTCTTTGTAAAATCCGAACCACAGCAGCTTCTCATCCAGAACCGGTTTGACGCTTTTCAGTATCAGCCTGGCGTGACCCTCGCTTATGGTCTTTACGCCGGGGAAGCGTGCCCATCCTTTGTTGTAAACGATCATGAAGTTACGGGCCAGATCATGCATCTCAGCAAGGGTCATATACCTGAAGGTATAGTCAGGGTTGCTGAAGATCCTCTCTGCCTTCTCTCTGATCACGCTGCTCAGGCGGCTGTCATCAACCGGCATATGGTAGGTGTATTGTTCAAAATAGTTCCTGAAACCATATGCTTCAAAAAGTTTCCTGTAGTAAGGCGGGTTATAGGGCATGCAATAATTCGGGGGCAGAAAACCCTCAACGAGCAGCCCCCACCACCGGTCACGTTCACCAAAATTTTCCGGGCCCTCCATTGCAGTCATTCCCCTTTCAGCAAGCCATTCACGGCACGCGTCAAAAAGCATTGCTGCAGCTTCATGGTTATTAATACATTCAAAGAAACCCATTCCTCCAACGGGTTTATTGTCGGGGTTAGCTATTTTCCTGCTGTAGAATGCTGCCACGCGACCGACGGTCTTGCCCTCACCATCCTTCAGGATCCATCTGATGGCTTCACCGTGCCGGAAAAGGCTGTTTGTGGAGGGGTGGAAAACTGATTCGACGTCCCTGGTCAGCGGTTTAATCCAGTTTTCGTCGCCATTATTGATGATGGCGGGAAGATCATGAAATTCCCTGATATCCCTTTTGTTTACTATCTCGACAAGATGAAAATAACCGGTCATAACCCCAAAATATCCAAATATGGTTGAAATTTACTCAATCATTTTGGAAATACAAACGAATTGTAGCGGCTGTCAGATGCTGACTCTTACAGAGAAAATGAAGTTTCGTCCCGGGGCGGTTATGCCTGATGAGTAGGGTCTGTACCTGAGATCTAATATGTTTTCCACTCCTGCCGTCAGGTTGATCCTGTTACTGATATTGTAGAAGGTCTTGAAGTTCAGCGTGAACCATCCTGGTGACCAGGGATTACCGTCATCATCGGTGGCATACATATAAGCTTTGTCTCTTTCGCTCAGGGCGAGATTTTCATATGTGATCTTTCCGTTATAGAGGGCATACAGGTCAGCCTTGATAACCGATCTGTCAAATATCACATGTGTTGAGCCGAAGATCGGAGGGACGTGTCTGAGCGGCACATCATCGTTGTCATGACCGCCGGTCAGGGTCAGTGATGATTTTATTCTGAGGAATGAAGACGGTCTTAATTCTGCCTTAAGCTGTGTGCCGTAGACTATTGCATAACCGGCATTGACCATTGCATACACGGTGCTTTCCTCGCCCTGGAAATCCATGGTCGGCAGCCCGTTGAAAAGAAAGTCGCGGCGCACCATGGCGTTATCAAGATATGAGAAGAACAGTGATGCATCTGCCAGCAGGATCCTGCCGAACTCTCTTGATGCACCCATATCAATGTTGTAGAGGTATTCAGGCTTAAGGTCAGGATTAGGCACTACGAGAACTCCGGGAGCAGATTCGAATACTTTACCGAGGTCATCAAGGTTAGGAGCCCTGAAGCCTGTGGAAAGGTTCATTGTCAGTTCCGTTTTATCGTCAGGCCTCCAGGTTGTCCCGACAGCGAAGGTCATGGCACCGTTAGCCGACTCAATAGAGGTGAAGGGAAAATCATAGAAGGAGTTATCAGCTATCTCCGAATTGAGGGAGACATAGTTGTACCTGACGCCGGTGTTGACCGTGACGTTGGTGCTCGGGTTCATTTTATAACCACCGTATAGTGAGGCGCTGTTATAAATATTTTTTCCGTTGGGGTAGCGTGATCCTGCGGGGATAGTCTCGTCTGTCAGAATGTTTCTGATGTCAGCCGTACTGCGGATATTGTTCCTGACATATTCAGCGCCGTAATAGATCAGGTTTTTGTTTTTTCCTGTTGTCTTGTCGAGATCAATGTTTGCCGACCATATGCCCACATTTTCAATCTGTTCATTCAGGTCTGTGTCATAGATCTTCCTGTCGTGGCGGCTCTCGCGGTAATCCTGCCGTGCTACTGTTATGCGGGCCTCATCGAATGCTTTGTTTGCTTTAGTATACCTTGCAATTGCGTTGGTCATCATCCATATCTGCGGCCCGTAATACCAGTCGCCGTAACGCAGTGTCCCATTTTTTACCTGTACCAGCCTGTCGTATCGGGGGACATCAGACAGACGCGAGTAGTGATTGGCAATGATTATGTCAAGGTTTTTACCTGCCCTGAAGCGAAGCTTATTCATTGTGTTGATCTGAGAGTATCCTGAAGCAACCTGTTCGTTAGGATTATCGTTTAACACAATGGTGTCTCTGTTATTGATGCGGGTCTGGTATTCATTACGCAGGTATTCAGAATGAGTCCTGGATCCCATGGTCAGATCACCGAAATCTGACCAGCTTATGGAGGAAAGGAATGCCACGTTGCTTCCACCAATGTTGATGTCAGCATGATAAGTCTGTTCACTGGAGGCAGAAGAGTACCGTGCCATGGCCACAGCCTTCACGTAGAGCGAGTCGCTTGTTGAATAGAGAACTCCCTTGGTATGGAAATCCATCACCCCTCCCAGGGCATCGCTGCCATACATGATGGCTCCGGGCCCGAAGATGATCTCAGTACGTTCAATCACCGCCGGGTCAAGGGATATAATGTTCTGTATGTTGCCTTCTCTGTAGATGGCATTGTTCAATCTTACGCCATCAATATTTATCAGTACCCTGTTTGTGGCAAACCCTCTCAGCATTGGGCTGCCGCCGCCGAGCTGACTCTTTTGTACGAAGACGTCGCCGTTGAGTGATACAAGATCGGCTGCTGTCTGGGGGTTCTGTATCCTTACTGATTGCAGAGCAATGGTGCTGATATAGTTGGGTACCTCCTCGGATTTCTGTTCCCAGCGGTTTGCCGAGATAACAAATTCTTCAACCTCGAATGTCTTTGTCACCAGCCGTACCATCCATCCTGCTGCTTCAAGCTCTTCCGGTGTGAAGGAGACCCTCTCGTATGAGAAATGCTGAAAGAAGACTGGCTGTCCGGCTATGAACTCTGACAAATTGGCTTTGCCTGCAGGGTTTGTATAACAGAATCTGGTATGTGCTTCGTTATAGACAGCAACGTCAGCAACAGGTTTACCGTCTTCTGCGCTCAGGACGGTCACCACCTGCCCGTTTGACCTCATAAATGGGATAATAATAAGCAGAAGAAGCAGAGTTTTTTTCATAAGGAAACAGTTTTAGATTGCATTCGCATGCACAAAAAGTATTCCACAGTTGCCGGTATTAAATATGTTTCTTGACATATCTGCTGATAAGAGGGACTGAACTCTTTTATAAAAGCAAATTAATATTTTATATTTTTGGAATTGTATATCAGACAAAAATTGTGCAGAAGAGAACAGGCATCATATTATTGGCATTATTTGCAGCAGTGCTTATTGTAGCCGCCTTTTTTATCAGGAAGGATAAGCAGGTATTGGTTGTAGATCCCTGGGTGGCAGTTCCTTCTGACGCTTTCTTTGTTGTTGAAACAGGTGATTTCCCCGAGCTTCTGACCATGATTAATAACCCGGCAGGATTAATGTCAGGTCTTTCAACGATGAAGTGGGCATCATCGCTGACACGCTCCGTCGCCATGGTGGACAGTATTACCGGTGGCCGTGAGGTTCGTGAGCATATCAGCAACAGGAAGGTGATCATCTCGCTGCATATGGCAGGACAGGGACGTGTTACTCCTCTTGTGGTGATGAGCAGTGGCACCTCACTGACGCCCAGGCGACTCTCCAGTTTGTGTGTGCAGTCCGGGGCGGAAGTGACCGATAGCAGGGAGCTTGGAGGCACAAGAACATTCACGGTTTTTTTCGGAAAGGGAAGCCAGAAGAGACCTCTCTACCTTGCCCTCACCTCAGGCATATTGATTGTTTCACCATCGGAGACTCTTCTGTCAGCCGCTCTTGACAATGAAGGATCAGGATCAGACATACGTCTCCAGCAGGGGTTTTCTAAGGTGGTTCGTTCAGCTGGCAAGGAGGCAGACAATGTATACGTGCTCTTCAGAAACCTGCCCGGATTTGTAAAGTCATTCTTAACGCCTGAACAGATTACTGCCGTGACTTCGGTAGCCATCGCCGGTGGCGGTGACCTCTCCTCCTCTGAGGATGGACTCTTCCTCAGCGGATTCCTTTCAACTGCCGGTGCCGGTACCGGCGCTGACCGTATAAATGATGTCGAACCGGCAGAGTGCGGTGTACATGAGCTTCTGCCAGACGGGACATTCAGCTACAATACCCTTATGCGCAGGGCATCACTGAAAGGTGAGACGGCGACTGACCCTGCCTCAATAAATGCTACTGACCTGGCATTGATACTTAGCCCCTACACCGGATCGGAGGTGACGGAAGCCCTGATTCCTGTCGGTGAAGGAGCAGAATGGGTCAGAATATTCAGGATGACTGACCGACAGTCAGCAGAGAGTGTTCTTCACGAGAGACTCATAGCCAAGTACAAGACAATGGGTCTGCGTGAGAGTCACTTTGTGGCGTCGGCTTCCGGAAGCGGGGATAAAGATGATGCCGTCCTTTACAAGATGCCATTTGCAGGTGTTGCCTCAGTACTTGCCGGGGAGAGCATGGGTAAGCCAGATGATGAGTGGGTCACTTTTGCCAGATCTTATATGATCTTCTCCGAATCACCGGAAGCGCTGGCAAACATTAACAGAGAGTCCGGCAACGAAAACACCCTGATCAATGATCCTGAATTCAGGAAGATGGAGAAGACCATGCCGACTAAAAGCTCGTATCTCTTCTATGCCTCAGGCAGCGTGCTCAGGTCGCTGCTGGCTGACTTTCTTACTCCGGAGGCAGCAGCAGCCCTGACTGACAAATCACTGTCCGGCATCGGCGGCGTAGGGCTCAGCCTCACTCCGAGCAATGATATGATCTATACGAGCTTGTCTGTAAGATACAGTGAAGCAGAGGATCAGCGTACACATACTGGCGCAGGAATAACCTCAGCAACGCCGGCAGAAGGTGATACCTCAGCTCTCAGGTTGCTGTGGAAGGTCAGGCTTGATGCAGAGCCCGCAATAAGACCCTACCTTTTCACCAATCACAATACGGGGGCAACGGAGATCTTTATTCAGGACCAAAGGAATAATATATATCTGTTAAGCGCTTCAGGAAAGATACTCTGGAAAGCATCAATAAGAGAGAAGATCACCGGTGACATCTTCATGATTGATTACTACAAGAACGGGAAAAACCAGCTACTGTTTGCCGGGCACGATTATCTGCATCTCATCGACAGAAACGGTAATTATGTGGATAAGTATCCTGTGAAAATGAGATCACCAGCCACAAACTCCCTTGCTGTGTTTGATTATGAGAACAATAAAGACTACAGGCTGTTTGTTGCGGGTGAGGACAAAAAAATCCATGTGTATGATCGGTCAGGAGCGCCTGTCAGGGGATGGAATCTCTTCACCACCCGCGGCAGGGTTACAGACCCGGTGGAGTTCTTCAGGGTCAGAGGGAAAGACTATATTTTTGTAGCTGATGATCAGGCTGTGTATGTGCTTGACCGAACCGGTAATATCAGGGTGGCACACCAGGAACCACTACGGAAGGCCGCGGGCTCAGCTGCCAGACTAACAGGCGGAGATGAACAGGCAATAATCTTCTCAGCTCCTGACGGCATGATAGTTCACCTGTTGTTCGACGGCACGGTGAAAAAGGAGAAAGCAGGCACTCTCTCTCCGGACTGCAAGACAGATTTTTTTGGTATTGACGGAGACAATCTTATTGATTGCGTATGCCTTGATCATGACCTTCTGCATGCTTATGACGGCAAGGGGAATGAACTGTATTCATATTCGTTTGAATCGGATAAGCTCAGTGGCCCTGTTATTTTCAGCACCGGGGCGACTGAGAATCTTATAGCAGTATATGAGAATGACAGGAAGCTTCTCCACCTCATTGGGAGAAACGGCATCTCTATGACCGGGTTCCCGCGTAAGGCCGGGCCATACTATAATCTAGGGAGGGTGACAAATAAAAGTTCATGGAATCTCCTGGTTAACGAGAATGACACCTATCTTTACATCTACGAACTCCCGTTGGGTGCAAAATAATCAAGTATTGTGAACAACTCATGTTTCCAAACCACCCCCGGGTGTGGGAGGCCGGTGAAGATAAAATCAATGACATGTGGGTTTCTAAAAAGTCATCAGAGATAATACATTTAAGGATGAAAAGGAAGTTAATAATACCGTTCGTGTTGCTGACTATGGTTACAATCAGCCACCTCTCTGCTCAGCCGAGCCAGGCGTTATACTTTATGAACCTGCCGCAGAGGAATACTCTCAATCCTGCACTCCAGTCTTCTTCCAGGGTTTATGTGGGTCTGCCGTTCATATCTGATATATCGCTGCGGGTTGATAATAATTTTCTGAGTCTTTCCGGTTTGTTCTCCAATGGCGCCATTTCAGACTCAACGTTTACCATTCTTGAGCCCGGACAGGAACTTGACAGGTTCCTTGCCGGCCTGGGAAACAATAACTCGATTGAATCACAGGCAGCTATCCAGCTCTTTGGTCTGGCTTTCACTGTAGGAGAGGATCTGAGGATAACATTCGACATAAATGAGCGTACTGACGGCAATTTTGTACTGCCCGTTGATCTGATCCGTCTGGGGATTGAGGGAAACGAAAGTTTCCTTGGAAAGAATATCGATCTGTCATCGCTGAGAGCTGACATGAAGTACTGGCATGAGATAGGTATCGGTGCTTCGAAGAATGTCACAGATAAGCTCAGAGTGGGCGCCAGGCTACTCATCCTGTCCGGTGTAGCATCAGGATACCTGTCCAATAACGGTATCACCCTGAGGGTGAACGATGATTATACACATACTTTGGATGCAGATGTATCACTTAATGTGAGCGCTCCTGTCACCTTCATCAAGGAGGATGACGGGATAATTCATGATGTACAGTTCCAGGATGAGAATTTTGGAGAGACCAACGACGTCATCTCATATATCTCTGCCATGGCCAATCCGGGGCTGGGCTTTGAAGCCGGTGCCGAGTACAGGTTCAATGATCTGTTTGCTGTCTCTGCCTCGGTAACAGATTTTGGATTCATAAGTTGGAAAAGAGACCGGTCAGAGATAGTTGCCAGAACCACTATTGAGTTCAACGGGCTGACATTACAGGATGTTTATTCTGAGAACGTTACCTTCGGTGAGCTGCTCAACTGGACGTTAGATTCGATCCAGAATTCAATTGAGCTTCTGGAAGTTCCGGCTAACTATACAACATCTCTGCCCTTTACTGCCACGGCAGGCTTCAGTTTCACCCCGGTGAAGTTCTTCACTGCCGGGGTTCTCTCACAGACGAGATTTAAGGGTAAGCAGGTACATGAGGCATTGACTTTTTCGGGCAACCTCAACTTGGGGGATGTCTTCTCAACCACTCTTGCCTACACGGTGGCCAACAGGCGTTATGACAACCTGGGCTTCGGCCTGGCAGTCAGGGGAGGAGTAGTGCAGTTCTTTGCCCTTGTGGACAACATACCGCTCAGGTGGACCAAGGTGAGTAACGGAGAGGAGACATACAGACTGCCGGAACGCTGGAACACTGTTCATGCACAGCTGGGTATGAGTTTAGTGTTTGGAAACAGGGAGAGAGAGAGGATACTTCCTCCCATGTAGTGACTATTTTGAGGATTCCTTCAATTGTCTGGCCAGTGAGTTGGCGAAGACAAACTCATTAAGTATCCGGCAGTCAGACTTCAGTATTTCGCTTTTATTGCCCTCCCAGCACTTCTCTCCCTCTTCAATGAAGATGATCTTCTCTCCGTTCTCCATTACGGAGTTCATATCATGAGTGTTGACTATGGTGGTCATGTTCATCTCAACGGTGATCTCCCTTATGAGTTCATCAATTACAATAGATGTTTTAGGATCAAGTCCCGAGTTAGGCTCATCGCAGAAGAGGTACCGCGGATTAAGGGCTATTGCCCTTGCAATGGCTACCCGTTTTTTCATTCCCCCGGACAGCTCTGATGGGAACAGGTGGTTGGAGTTGAGTATATCGACCCGTTTGAGACAGAAGTTGACCCTGTCGAGTTTTTCTTCATATGACTTGGTTGTGAACATATCAAGAGGGAATCTGACATTCTCTTCTACCGTCATGGAATCAAAGAGGGCGCTTCCCTGGAACAGCATTCCCATCTCTTTTCTTATCGTCTTCCTTCCCCTGAAGTCGAGTCCGGTGAGACTAATATCATCATAACTGATTGTTCCTTCATCAACCTCCAGGAGACCTACAAGGCATTTAAGGAAAACAGTCTTGCCTGAGCCGCTTTTGCCGATGATCAGGTTTGTCTTCCCGGGTTCAAAAACTGCTGATATATCTTTCAGTACCTGGCGGTCACCGAATGATTTGGAGATATGTTCAGCTCTTATCATGAGAGAAGGAGCTGAGTAAGGATTACATTGAACAGCAGAATGGTGATGCTGCTGTAGACAACGGCTTTTGTGCTGGCGCGGCCAACCTCGAGTGAACCGCCCTCAACGTAATAACCCTGGTGAGCAGATACGGTAGAAATGATAAAAGCGAAGAAGAGGGTTTTGATTATTGCGTACGTGATGTAGTAAGGTATGAAAGCATACTGTATCCCGTACACGTAATCCTGTGAACTAATCACACCGGCAGATGTTCCGACGATCCAGCCTCCCAGGATGCCTGTAATAATGCTTATCAGTGTGAGGAAGGGGTTGAAAACGAGAGTGGCTAACACTTTTGGGAGGATGATGTATGAGGCGGAGTTGACACCCATCAGTTCAAGTGCGTCGATCTGCTCGGTGACTCTCATGGTTCCTATTTCCGATGCAATGCTGGAGCCAACCTTTCCGGCAAGAATAAGTGCCACAATTGTTGAAGAGAACTCGAGCAGAATAGAGTCTCTCGCCCCGAGTCCGATCAGGTAGGTGGGGTAAATGGGGTTCTCGGTGTTATAAGCTGTCTGCAGTGTGATAACTGCCCCCATGAAGAAGGAGATGATAGTAACGATGCCTATGGAATGCAGTCCCAGGCTTACAAGCTCCTTCATTGTTTGCCTGTAATAGATAGAATGTTTTTCCGGTTTGGCGAAGACCTTACCAAGCAACATCCAATATGAGCCGAAGCCTGAAAGAAATCTGAACATACATATTAATTATCCGGTCAAATTTAACAATAAATCACCTCGCATGAAACCTTACCGGTTTTCAAAGGCAGGAATTTATATATTTGTAATGGTGCTTATACATTTTAAACAGCTGTGAAACGCCCATCTTGTCAAAAATCCAACCGGGCTTTCAAACTCAGTGAGAATAAAAGCAATAGTAAGAAAATAAGAGATGGGTGTTTGATCATACCCGGATAATGAAATGTAAATATTATGAAAAACCGTTACTTGCTGATTATGGCTGGTGGTGTCGGAAAACGGTTCTGGCCACTGAGCAGGAAAGAGATGCCCAAGCAGTTCCTTGATATCCTCGGAACGGGTGAGACCCTTATACAGATGACCTATCGCCGGTTCAGGGATGTCTGTCCGGCTGAAAACATTTACGTTGTGACCAATGAAGACAGCAGTGATACGGTTATCAGCCAGCTGGGCATTGACAATGATCATGTTCTTGCGGAGCCGTTGAGGCGCAACACGGCACCGTGTATTGCATACGGCATCTTCAGGATCATGTCTGAGAACCCTGATGCAGTAATTGCAGTGACCCCGTCGGATCATCTGATAAAAAGGGAGGATGAGTTCAGGGATATAATGAATGAGGCTTACCGTTTCGCTTCGGAGAATGATTCTCTTCTTACGCTGGGGATAAAGCCTGACAGGCCCGAGACGGGTTACGGTTACATACAGGCGAACACCATGATGCCGGTTGAAGGTTACAACAACCTTCACAAGGTGAAGGCTTTTACTGAGAAGCCTGAGCTGGCGATGGCTAAGCTCTTTATAGAGAGCGGCGATTTTTACTGGAACAGTGGCATCTTTGTATGGAAAGCAAGCGCTATACTCGCCTCTTTTGACAGGTATCTGCCTGACATTTACCATTCATTTGACGAGGGCAGACAGTTCTTCGGCACCACCAAGGAGAATGATTTCATCAAGCACGCATATGCCCAGTGCAGAAGCATCTCAGTCGATTACGGGATAATGGAGAAGGCTGATAATGTATATGTCATTTGCACTGACCTCGGGTGGTCTGATCTGGGAACATGGAGCTCACTTTTTATCCAATCAGAGCATGACCGGAACGATAATGTTGTTTTGAATTCAAAAGCTCTGACATACAATTCCGAGGGGAATATCATCAGCCTCCCTGCCGGCAAGATGGCCGTGGTGCAGGGGCTTGATGACTACATAATCATTGACAGCGGTGATGTACTTCTTATCGTGTCACGTGAGCAGGAACAGAATATTAAGATGTACCTTGATGATGTCATCAAGACCACAGGAGAGGAATACCAGTAAAAAAGAAGAGCCCCGTTTTGCGGGGCTCTTCTTTTCCTGTGCTTTCCTTAGTATTCCCAGAGATCCTGTTCAAAGTTGAATATCTCATTTTTAATCCGCTCAGCTTCATAAATTTGGGCAGGTCCCATTTTATACTGGTTTATAGACCTGTCATCATAGACGTTTGATTCGGCAACGATATACCCGTCAAACTTACGTTGCAGCATAAGGTCCTCAAAAGAGATGCGCTGTGCATCGTTGAAGGTATTAAAGGCTTCATTCTGTGCCAGGGCCTGCCTCACATCTTCGTATCTTATCCAGAACAGGCGCCTCTTTACGAGTCTTGATGTGATCTGGTCATATCCCATATAGATAGGGCATATGCCTATGATGCGCACGTCAAGTCTTGAATGCTTTTTGTCAAAGAACCACTCCTCAAGAAGCATGAGCTGCTTGATATCTGACGGGTTCTCCATGTTTGTAACGGTGGAGTCGTGCTCAAAGCCGTCAGCACCTATAACAGTTATTGTCAGCGTATCGCGGTTCATCTTGGCGGCGATATCGTTATATGTTGTGGGCAGGGTCATGGCATCGCCGTCTGTTGCTGACGCCTTTCCTGAAAGGATCTCATTGAGGAGGACACCTGAAAAGTTCATCCTTCCGTCTGACATCTCCGACACGAACCTGTTGTTGTCAGCGTCATATCTGAGAGAAGGATAATAGAGGTTCAGGTTCATCTTCTCCCTGAGGTCAATTATCCGGTAGAGTCTTTTTGACCAGATAACATCCGATTCTCCCAGGTATGTATAGTTGACCTTTTGATTTTCGGGCATCTGTTTGGTATAGATGTCTCCAAACGACTGGGCCATTGAGGCTGTACAGATCAGGAGGCCTACGAGGCCTGCCAGTGTTCTCCTATTCATGGTATGTATCTTCTGTTATTAATTAATCTTAAGAATTATAGGGTTGAGATCCCTGGTTCTGCCATCGGGTCCAACTGCCTTAATTTTTTCTATGATAAGTTTCTGCCCGGCGCGGAGGTTGCCAATAAGGCTCTTCTGCTTGTCAGTCAGTCTGTTGTTATTAGATTCGGCTGTTATCTCAAAGCCTTTATCATTGACTGAGACGGTAAAGCCGGTGACGGTATAGGTAAGATCGAACTCAAAGTTCTCAAGCACGGCGGTAACCACCTGCTGTGCGGCAGCGACGCTCCTGAGGACATTGCCCTCCTTCATGTTTGCAAATCTTGCTTCGGGATCAGGTAGTCTTCTTACCCTGAATTCCACAGGCGGGAAGGTCTGCACCTTGCCGTCAATATTGGCAGACACGATGATATCTGCATTCTGTCCTACTGTTCTGGGCTGTGCAATATATTCACCCCTGTAATCCTTATATCTGCCTCTCTTGATATCACCGTTGGTCATTCGTACGGTCAGTTTGTCTGATCCTACGCCCGGCACGGAGATGTCAAGCGGGTTCTGGATGCCCTGGTAGAGGACGTTCATGGCAGTGGGTGATACAACAACGTTAGCCACACCCACAGAGTATTTCTGATCAAAGTTGAATGTGCGGATGCTGTTGTCTGGTGCTTTCATCCTGATGACGCCACCCCATGATTTTTCCCCTACAGAACCGGCTTTCACCCTGTAAATTCCTCTGCCGGATCCATCGATAGGAAGTTTGATTGACTGGCTGGATGGCTCATATGTCATTGTTCCGTCAGCATTGGGCGTCGAGGTATACGGACCCACGAAGATCTCGAGGTCCTGGGTAGTGTCAGTTGCTGCCACAAATACCTTGGCTTCGTATTCATTGCCCTGCATCACGTAAGAGGTGTTGGTTGTAACTGTCGGGATAATGTAGTTGAACCTGAATGAACCGGCATCAATCTGCGTGTACAGGAAGTTAAGAACATCGGTCTCGGCATTCCTTACATCAACCTGCATTTTTGACAGGATGGTAATGACGGCCACAAGAGGCATGGTCTGGAACTGGGCGGTAACCCAGTTCTCGGTACCTGTCTTCTCCAGGTTCTGGGGGTTATCTGTGTTAAGGATATCAAGTATAGACCCTTCAGCAGACATGTCCTTGCCGTCAAGCGTCTCCACAAGGTACCCGCGATAATCCTCTATTAGAGCCTTAAGGTCATTTCCCTTTCCATCCTGGTTTGCACCTATAAGCACTTCCGAAGGGATATTGTTCTCATCTATTTTTTTGACCTTTGTTATGTCAATCCCATTGTCGGGGAGAAGAGCTTCTGATTCAGGACCTTCAGCCTTGGTGATGATCTCTATCTTGAGATCCTGGATGTAGTTGTAGAGCTCGTTGGCACGTGCCTTTACTTCATAGGCTTTTATCTTCCATGCTTCCGCTTTTTCAGGATTATCCTTTGCTGCGAAATCAAAAGCTGCGTAAGTGAGGTCATTCTTTTTGACGTAGTTGGCAGTAGTCTTGGTAAGACTAAGGTCCACCTTCTTGAAAGCCTCGACTGCTTCCTTTGACACGTTAAGAGCAAGCATTGCGGTCAGGATGAGGTACATCATCCCTATCATCTTTTGCCGCGGGGTCTCTTTTCCCTTAGCCATTTGCGGATAGTTTAGGTGTTAACGGATATATTGATATAATCAACATTATTTCAAATTCATTGCAGCAAGCATATTGCCGTATACATTGTTAAGCGAGCCAAGGTTCTCATTCAGTCTGGCAACCTGTTCGCGGTATTTTTTGGTGTCATCAGCTGAGCCTGTAAGGTCTTTCATCAGGCCTTCGATTCCCTTGTAGATCACATCAGTGTTTTTGACATGATCGTTGGCTCCGCGTAACTGAAGCTCATAGGCGGCATTGAGTGCTGAGAGGTTCTTATTGAGAGCCTCGAGTTTCTCGTGATATGACTTGCCTCCGGTCTCAATGGTCTTTGATGATTCTCCGATAGCACTGTAGACGTCGCTGGTATCATTCATTGACCTGGCTGTATTCTTCACTGATTCGGAAAGGTTCATCATTGACTCATTGGCTTTCTTTATTGTGCTGGCATACTCATTTGTTGTAGCAGCAAGATCGCCCATGGCATTGAAGTTGTTTGTTGTTTCAGTCAGCTTCTTCAGTCCCTGGCTCAGTCTGTCGAACACATCGGGAGTGATTCCAGCGTCGGAAAGCATACGGTCAAACTGTGACAGTCCGGCACCGCCGCCGCCGCCGCTGCCAACAGGTGCAAAGCCGATATCCTCACCTGAATAGTTAGGATCAAGTTGCGGATAGACCAGTTTCCAGTCAGGCTCTTCTTTCAGCGGCTCAAAGGCAGAGAAGAAGAAGATAACTGCCTCTGTTATCAGACCGACACCCAGGAACAGGCCCGCCATAGGGTAGTGCTGGATTTTGAAAAGAGCACCGATGATTACGACTGAAGCACCCCAGCCGTATAATTTTGCCATGAAAGCTTTCCATTTACTGGTATGAACAATTTCCGAGAGGCCCATATTGTTGAATTTTAAAGTTAGACGTTATTAGTTATTGACTCCGATATAAGTTCTGACATTACGGAAACCGACAAATGATTTTGTTGAGTCCTGGTATTCGTAATCCCTTGATGAGGTCTGCATGAAATATGCGATATCCTTCCATGATCCGCCCCTGATGACCTTGCGTTTGAGAACTGGAGGATCTTCCGGACGGGCATTATATTCATAGTCAGGGTTAAGGTCATGAGTGAAGACATATGATGAGGGGTGATATGCGCAGGATGTCCATTCGGCTACGTTACCTGCCATATCAAACAGTCCGTATTCATTTGGTTCAAAGGAAGCCACCTTGATAGTATATACGGCTCCGTCATCAATGTAATTACCGCGCAGGGGCTTGAAGTTGGCCAGGAAGCAGCCCTCGTAGTTACGGGTGTAGGGTCCGCCCCATGGATACATTGAAAGATCGAGTCCGCCGCGGGCAGCATATTCCCATTCTGTCTCCAGCGGGAGGCGATAGTTATGTACATCGGCAATACCCTGGGCGCGCAGATGTTCATTCATGAAATTGGTACGCCATACACTGAAGGCACGAGCCTGAACCCATGACACACCCACAACGGGATAGTCATCATAACCCGGGTGCCAGAAGTAGAGCGTTGCCCATGGTTCGTTGAATGAATAGGTGAAGTCTCTTATCCAGGCAAGTGTGTCGGGATAAATATTTACTACATGATGCATGATGAAGGAAGAACGGTCAACCACATCGGTAGTATTTCCTTCCAGGTCGGTGACCTGTCCTTCATATTTCTGCTCCTTATAATTATATTTTGCTTTTGCAGCCTGCTTGTAGTCGACCCAGAAGTATGAGTAGTTAAGAAGCCGTGTATCCCATTGCTTGTTGCTGTTGAACCTCTCTTCCGGAGGATAGTACATGGTCTCAAGGACAGAGAGAACATTCTCATCTTCCCAGTCAATCTCTTCATCCCAGTTCAGCACATTAGGCTCCATGATGTTACCCTCTTCATCAGTCCTGAAGAATTCATAGCCCTCGATGCCCTCTTCACCCAGTCTTGTTCTGAGGATAGAATCGCGCACCCAGTAGGTAAACTGGCGATATTTATTATTGGTGATCTCTGTCTGATCCATCCAGAATGCATCTACCGTAACTGTCTTGGAGAGGCTGTTCATGGCACGGAGAGGATCCTGATCACTGGGCCCCTGGGTAAAGGAGCCGCCAGGGATAAAAGCCATCTCAAACGGTTCCGGCTCATAAAATTTCTTCCTTCCCTGAACGCCTGTCAACTCGCCCGACTCGTATGAGCCGCAGCTTGTCAAGATAAAGATTAACGTTAGAGCTAAAAGGGTTACCTTTTTCATATACTCATAAATTTAAGAATGCAAGTAGTTTATCATTTTCCCGTCTCTCATAGGAAACGGATACTTTTATATTTGGTAATGCTCTTCCCGAGTCCGACATCAAAACTGTATGAAACAACGAACTCATGTGAGCCGCTTGTTCCTTTTCTGATCTCCGATACCGGGAAGTCATATCCATATCCAATCTTTAGACCGTTATACAATTCTATGCCTGCAAATCCTGTGATTGCGTCACTTATCCTGTAAGAAACGCCACCCCATATCTTTTTATTGTATCTAACCATGCCTGTTGCTAAATATTGTGTTGTAGCCCCGTCATTAACAATAAAAACCGAAGGTATAAGCTCCAGTGAGGGGTTGGGAAGCTGGAAATAATAACCTGCAGTGAGATAATATTCGCGGCTCACGTAAGTAGCTGTTTCCGAGTATGTTATTTTTGGCTGGTTCAGGTGTGTAGATGAGATTCCGGCATAATAATTCAGCCCGACATAATAAATACCTGCTGAGAAGTCAAGTGCCACATAAGATTCATCATTATCCGGGATCTGAGGATCGCCGGAAGCAGGTGTATGGCTTGTGCCAGAGGGGATGAACCACTCGGGAGAGAGGTTCTTGTTTAGCACTCCGGCGCTGAAGCCGGCTCCCAGTGTTCCGGTTCCGATTGTGAAAAGGTAGGCATAGGAGAGGCCTATGTTGATATCATTGCTAAAGCCGTACTGGTCAGCCTCAACCATGAGTCCTGCACCGCTTCGTATACCTAACAGGCTGAAGGGAGTGCTGACGTTGAAGAGCGTGGTGGTTGGCGACCCCGTGAAGCCCACCCATTGCTGACGGGTCATGGCTGTGGCAGTGATCATACCTGTCATGCCTGTATAGCCCGGGTTGAATGACTGGGTATTGAACATATACTGACTAAGCACAGGATCTTGTTGACCAAAGACCATGCTTGCCGGAATGATTAATGCGAGGATGACTGTCCTGACTTTCTTCATGTTCAAGGAGCGCATGTAAGCCCTTAAATATAACGAGTAAAATAAGTAAAAAATATGCAAGCCACAAAATTGAGGCCAATTTTAGTTGCTGTACCGTAGCATGGCTTTTGTCCATCTTCCGGGTACCTGATCCCTGTTGGCCATCAGGTAGTCTTCGTAGGAGCAGGCCAGGTAGTGTGGATGGCCTTTGGCATCACGTACCTCTATCCACCACCGTTCGGTGATCATGCTCTTGATGAAGATGGCTTCGCTCTCCAGATCACTGAGGGTCACGTGGTAACGCGTAAACCTGTTGTTCATCTGGTCACCGAGGTATGATATCTCATACTGTTTCTGTGAGAAGCCTTCCAGGAAGAACCAGATCATCTGAGCTGCCAGGTGTGAGGTCTGGAAGCGGTTATCAAGGGTTGGATTGACTTCCGTGAGAGACACAATCTTCAGGTTGTCAGAGAGGCCTGCATACCTTGCCAACAGACATATTTCCTCACCATAGAAGCCGTTGGCTGAAGGGAGACATGTTCCGGGAGCATCGGACTGGCGCACAGCTCCTATGTCAAACAGTGCGGCAGTGGCATCACGGAAGAGGGGCTCTGTCTCGTGCACTGCAGCGCGTACTTCGCCTATACGCATCATGTCATAATGTCTGCGGTTGAACCTATTCACCACCTGCTGATCGGTAAGATAGGTCTGATGGCCTATTGCAGCCAGGTGTGAGAGACGACTGCCGCTGCGGTAGATCAGGTCATTCATCCAGTTTAATGAATCAGGCTCCTTCTTCTCGGCAGTAAAATCAATACGTGAATCAACTGACACCAGAGACCAATCCTGCTTGCGTGATGAGAGTGCGCGGTCAATAGCGGGCATCAGCGCACTGGTACCTCCAAAGACCACCGGGACGATATTCTGTGACAATAGCTCAATGAGAACATCGCGCAGGCCGGCCAGTGTGTCTTCGAACGAGTCACCGGTTCTGAAGTTTCCAAGATCAGTGATCTTCATCTTTCCCGGCAGACGGGAGAAGGAGTAGAGACTCCGGCGTATGGCGTCAGCCGCATGTGAGGCTCCCATATTTGCAGATGCACGGTCATCAGGCACACCAATAAGCGCCACAGCAAAAGAGCCGAGCTCTCCAACAGGCTCATTGCCAGTGTTGACCACCACATTATGGGAAAAAGCTGAGGATCCTTTTAACGGCTCCACTTCAGGCCTGTCAAGACATACAGGATCAAGATACTGGTTAAGGTCAATCATATATTATATTGTCACTTCTTCTTTGTGCCCCTGGTGCTCCTTGGCTTAATACCCTTTTCAATTATTGCCAGAACCTCTTCTTTTGTCAGTTTCACGGGATCGGTGCCCTTCGGTATGCGGTAGTTGGTTTTATCATGCACTATGTATGGCCCATACTTACCGTTTAGTACCTTAATATCATCAAATTCGCTGATGACCTTCTTCTTGTCACCCTCTCTCTTCTCAATAATAAGTTCGATGGCTCTCTCTACAGTGATGGTATAAGGATCATCGACTCCCTTCTTCAGGGAGTAGAATTTGCCACTATGTCTGACATAGGGACCGAATTTACCAATGCCAACTGTCATCTCGTTCTCCTCAAAGATACCGACAGTACGTGGCAGATCAAAGAGTGTGATGGCCTCTTCGAGGGTGATTGTCTCAAGAAGCTGGTCACGCCTGAGATTGGCAAATCGGGGCTTGTTGTCAGGGGAAGCCTCGCCCAGCTGCACCACCGGACCGTATCTGCTCATCTTCACCGCAACGGGCAGTCCGGTGGCCGGGTCGGTACCCAGCTGACGAGCACCGGTCATTCGTGCCTTAGTGGCGAGAGACTTATCCACTGTTTTACGGAAAGGACCGTAGAATTGAGATATCATATTGTCCCAGTCAAGCTCCCCGGAGGCTATCTCGTCAAACTCCTTCTCGACGCCTGCCGTGAAGTTGTAGTCAAGGATATCAGGGAAATTTTCAGTAAGAAAATCGGTGACGATAATGCCTATGTCTTTCGGAAAGAGCTTCGACTTCTCCTTACCTGCCATCTCACTCTTCTCGCTCCTGGTTATTTTATCTTTTATCAGGGTGAGTTGGGTTACTGTTCGTTTTTCACCTGGTCTGTCTTCACGGACAACATACCCGCGCGACTGTATGGTTGAGATGATGGGGGCGTAGGTTGAGGGCCTTCCTATGCCCAGCTCCTCAAGTTTCTTCACCAGGCTGGCTTCCGTATAGCGGGGAGGAGGTGAAGTGAAACGTTGCAATGCGGTGATGACCTCAGATGCGAGAGTCATGCCCTTATCAACACGCGGCAGAATGGCTTTGTCATCCTCGGATAGGTTGTTCTCATAGGATTCTGTATAGACCTTCAGGAACCCGTCGAAGAGGATTACTTCTCCGCTGGCGGTAAAAGTGACGGGAGAGGAAGATATGCCAATGGTAATGGTTGTCTTTTCAATCCTGGCATCAGCCATCTGCGAAGCTGCTGCTCTCCTCCATATAAGCTCGTAGAGTCTCTTCTCGTTGTTGCTGCCTGTGGTCTCTTTCTTGTCAAAATAGGTTGGTCTGATAGCCTCATGCGCCTCCTGTGCTCCTCTCGCCTGAGTCTTGAACTGGCGTGTGCGCGAATATTCTGCCCCGTACTCGCCGGTGATCACCTCCCTGGCGGTATTTAGTGCCAGAGACGAGAGGTTGGTTGAGTCGGTCCTCATATAGGTTATCTTCCCTGCTTCGTAGAGCTTCTGAGCAACTGACATTGTCTGTGCAACCGAAAAGCCAAGCTTGCGATAGGCCTCCTGCTGAAGCGTTGATGTAGTAAAGGGTGGGGCCGGTGAACGGGTGCCGGGCTTAACCACTATGTTTTCTACAGTAAACTGTGACTCTTCACACTTCTCAAGGAAATTTTTAGCTTCAGTCTCAGTGCTGAATTTTTTAGGACATTCAGCCTTTAGCAATACACCTGTACCTTCGCTGTTCTTTCCGTTGAATGAACCTGTCACCCTGAAGGCTGAGTCAGCAACGAAATTTATTATCTCACGCTCACGGTCTACCAACAGACGGACGGCCACCGACTGAACTCTTCCTGCTGACAGTGAGGGTTGTACCTTCTTCCATAGAACCGGAGAGAGCTCAAACCCTACAAGCCTGTCAAGAATCCTGCGCGCCTGTTGTGCGTTCACCAGGTTCATGTCAACCTGGCGGGGTGACTCCACTGCACTGGTAATGGCATCTTTAGTTATTTCATGAAAAACAATACGTCGTGTGGTGGAGGGGTCAAGTTCAAGGACGGAGATAAGATGCCAGGCAATGGCTTCCCCCTCACGGTCCTCATCAGATGCAATCCACACGGTCTTGGCTTTCCCTGCCAGCTTGCGCAGCTCACTGACAACCTTTTTCTTATCCTCGGGCACCTCGTATAAAGGGGCAAACCCCTTATCAACATCCACGCCCAGTTTATTCTTTACAAGGTCACGAATGTGCCCGAAACTGGAAGCGACAGTGAAGTCCTTCCCGAGAAATTTCTCTATCGTTTTAGCTTTAGCCGGTGATTCAACAATTACCAGATTCTCTGTCATCAAAGATTTTTTAAAAACAGGGCAAAGTAAATGAATATGGGCACTAACTTCAAAATTATTGAAGAAAATTATGTATTATTCATTAAATTAGCGCCCTTATAATGAGGGTATCATGAGGAATAATAAGTTCCGGAAAAACATCATATGGTTCTGGGTGATAGTATCCACGCCGGCATTGTTGCTGCTGACATTGTTCATCCTGATTTCCACACAGAAGCTGGGTCCTCTTCCCTCCTTTGAGGAGCTTGAGAATCCGGACAACAATCTTGCTGCAGAGGTTTATTCAGAGGATAATGTCCTCCTCGGGAAGTTTTATATTCAGAACCGTACATGGACTGATTATGAAGAGATCTCACCGTATGTTGTTGATGCGCTCATTGCCACGGAGGATATTCGCTTTTACAGGCATTCGGGGATTGATTTCAGAGGGCTGGCCAGGGTGCTTGTCAAGACGATCATTTTAGGGCAGAACACTGGTGGTGGCAGCACCATCACCCAGCAGCTGGCGAAGAACCTGTTTCTTCCAAGGGATCTCTCCAATGACCCGGCCATAGTGCGCAGCGCCAAGCTGGCCGTTGCAAAATTCAAGGAGTGGCAGACGGCTGTGAAGCTCGAAAGGAGCTACACAAAGGAGGAGATTGTCACTATGTACCTGAACGTATTCGACTTCATTTATAATGCTGTTGGTATCAATTCTGCAGCCCGTATCTATTTTAACACCACACCCGATTCACTGACTGTCGAGCAGTCGGCCATGCTTGTGGGTATGCTGAAGAATTCTGTTGCATATAATCCTCTCAGGAATGAAGAGACTGCGATCCGCAGGCGTAACGTGGTGATCTCGCAGATGGAGCGGTACGGTTATATCTCAAGGGAGGTGGCTGATTCGGTAAAGAATCTCCCCCTGGTTCTTGACCTGCGGGAGGACAGTCACAACAGCGGACTGGCAACCTACTTCAGGGAGTATTTAAGGACAACCATGATCAGGTATGAGCCTGAAAGGGAGAAGTTCTATTCGGATGAGCAGTATGAAGATGCCTTGTGGCTGTGGAATAATGACCCACTGTACGGGTGGTGCAGGAAGAATAAGAAGCCTGACGGAACAAATTACAATCTCTATCGTGACGGGCTGAGGATCTATACAACCCTTAACTCAAAGATGCAGACCTATGCCGAGGAGGCTCTTACAGAACATCTGTCACAAACTCTCCAGCCTGCCTTTGACAAGAGATTAAAGAACTTAAGGAATCCTCCATATTCAAATGACCTTAATTCTTCCCAGGTCAAACAGCTTATCGACCGTTCTGTCAGACAGAGCGACAGGTATCAGGGCATGAGGCGTGCAGGCATGCCGGATGATTCTATTACTCTGGCCTTCAACACCCCTATCCCTATGAAGCTCTTCTCGTGGGAGGGAGAGAGGGATACAGTGATGACCCCGCTTGATTCGATAAAATATTACAAGTTCTTCGTACGGTCGTCATTTATGGCGATGGATCCCCATACCGGTCATGTAAAGGCTTATGTTGGAGGGCCGGATTTCAGGTACTTTAAGTATGATGCCGTGACCCAGCAGAAGAAGCAGGTAGGATCAACCATCAAACCTTTTCTTTATACACTGGCAGTGCAGGATGGCTATTCGCCATGCTTTGAAGTTGAAAACATAGCCCGTTCCTTCGACCTGCCGGGTGATTCACTGCCCTGGATCCCAAGGAGCTCCGGACCTGAGGAGTATCACGGCAGGATGGTCACTCTCAAGTGGGGTCTGGCACAGTCTGAGAACTATATATCGGCATGGCTGATGAAGCAGTTCTCACCCCAGGCGGTCGTAGACCTGATGCATCGAATGGGTATAAGAAGTTTCATTGATCCGGTATACTCTATCTTCCTTGGCACATCCGATCTCTCTGTGGAAGAGATGGTGGGGGCATACGGGACCTTTGCGAACAAGGGTGTCTATACACGACCGCTTTATGTCACCCGCATCGAAGACCGCAACGGCAATGTCATATCGACCTTCACCCCATTCATTGATGAGGTGATCAGTGAGGATGATGCCTTCACGATGACATCCTTGCTGCAGGGTGTTGTCAACTCCGGTACGGCGGTGAGGTTAAGGCTTACCTACAATCTCACCAACCAGATGGGCGGCAAGACAGGCACCACACAGAACCACTCGAACGGATGGTTCATGGGGGTCATGCCTGACCTCGTGGCAGGTATCTGGACAGGATGGGAGGATCAGGCAATACATTTTGAAGAGCTTTCACTTGGGCAGGGTGCCAACATGGCTCTTCCGGTCTTCGGTCTGTTCCTTCAGAAGCTCTCCGCCGACAAGGATTTTGCGCCCACGGTTGAGTCGCAGTTCGAAGCGCCGGCCGGCTATAATGTTGAACTTGACTGTGATAATGTAAAGAATAAGCAGCAGGGCAGTTCATACAGGCAGCGCGAGTACTGATCACGAAAAGAGCAGTCTGACGAGCCCTTCCACCTTGAATACCTTTGATATTTTTATTCCGGCCTGCTCCCTGATGCTGCGGTGATATCCGGAGACGATCAGCTGTTCAAATCCCATCCTGGATGCTTCCATGATGCGCTGTTCTATCCTTGCCACAGGTCTTATCTCTCCTGACAGCCCTACCTCTCCCGCGAAGGCTGTATGGTGATCAACGGGCACATCGAGGTTAGATGAGAGGACGGCGCTGATAACGGCAAGGTCTATTGCAGGGTCACTGACCTTCAGGCCGCCTGCGATATTAAGGAAGACATCCTTTACTCCAAGCCGGAATCCTGCTCTTTTCTCCAGCACTGCCAGCAGCATATTGAGTCTGCGTGTATCGAAGCCTGTTGAGCTGCGCTGGGGTGTACCGTATACTGCACTGCTGACCAGCGCCTGCGTCTCAATCATGAAGGGACGCAGTCCGTCAACAGTTGCCGCAATGCACACGCCGCTGGCAGGGTCACGGTCTTTGCGGATAAAGAGCTCTGACGGGTCAGTCACCTCACGCAGGCCACCGGACCCCATCTCGAAGATGCCTATCTCGGCTGTTGATCCGAAGCGGTTCTTCACAGGCCTGAGTATTCGGAAAAGGTAATTGCCGTCGCCTTCAAACTGGAGAACAACATCCACGATATGTTCAAGCACCTTCGGGCCAGCCAGGGAGCCGTCCTTGGTGATATGTCCTATGAGTATTACCGGTACGCCGGATTCCTTGGCATAGCGGAGCATCATGGCGGCGCATTCTCTCACCTGTGACACCGAGCCTGCCGAAGATTCCAGCAGGGAGGAGTTGAGGGTCTGTATTGAATCAATGATAAGCAGGTCTGGATTGAGGGCGCCAGCCTGTGTCAAGACGCTCTCAAGCTCTGTCTCGTTGTAGATGAAGCAGCTCTCATTCTTCCCTTCCAGCCTTTTTGCCCTCAGCTTGACCTGTCCTTCGCTCTCCTCTCCGGAGACATAGAGTACTTTTCTGCCCTGTGTTGCCAGGGCTATCTGCAATGCCAGCGTAGACTTGCCTATGCCAGGCTCGCCGCCCATGAGTATCAAAGACCCCTTTACCATCCCTCCTCCGAGAATGCGGTCTGCCTCACCTATACCCGTGGTTATGCGGTCATTGTCATTCACCTCTATGCCAGACAGGAGCTCCGGCTTGCGCCTGGGGGTATCTTTTGTCAGACCAACGGCAGGTGAGTGGCTAATTATCTCTTCACGATAGCTGTTCCACTCTTTGCATGCAGGACAGTGACCAATCCATTTGGATGATTCTGCGCCGCAGTTCTGACACACATAAACAGTTTTGTTCTTTGCCATAGGGAAAGAATTATGCAACAGTCAAATTTAATAAATGTAAAGTATCAGATCTCTTTTTCTGCCACTACTGAAGATAAAATCTTACCACCTTTTCTTCCGAACAGTGAATAGAGTGATATGGCGCCGAAGAGAGCTATGAGCATCATCTGGGACTCATGAGAGAGGGTTGCGTAGGCCAGACCCTCCTCGAGGGGTATGGCGTATGCCACCAGCAGTCCGCGCGATACTATCCAGTGATAAGCTCCCAGACCACTCTGCACAGGCGCTGCCATGCCGAAGCTGCCCACAACAAGAATGAACATCGCTGCACCCATACCCAGATCCGAAGTGGCACCGAGGCACAAGAGCGGGAAGTATGACATTAAGAGGTATAAGACCCACAGTATCAACGTCAGAAGAATGAACTCCCACCTCTTCTTCAGCCTGGCAATTGATTTCAGTCCGTCAATAATACCGTCAGAGAAGGTGTACATACGTTTTAACAGAGGCCATTGTGAAAGTTTTTTTCTGAGTGTGATATAGAGAACTATAGCCAGCAGGGCCAGGATAACAAAAATGATCAGGAAAATTGTCACTGAGCCGAAGGAAGACGAAAGTCTGTCACCTGCAGGATCAAAGACGTTTTCAGAGAGAAAACTTCCTACAGTGGTGCTGCCTGCAATAAGAGTGACCCCCAGGATTAAGATAACGGTGAGGACATCAATGGTGCGTTCAACCAGCATTGTGCCTACAAGCATGTCAAAAGGGATCTTCTCTTTTCTGCTGAGGGATGCACACTTGGCAACCTCACCCAACCTGGGGAATATAAGGTTTGCAAAGTAACCTGTCACTACCGAATGGTAGGCATTCATCAGACCGGGCTTGTGGCCCAGGGGCTCAATGAGGAGATTCCAGCGGCGTGCCCTTACCAGGAAGCTCAACAGGGAGATTATAGCGGCCGGCAGCAGCCACCAGTATTGGGCCTTGCGAAGGACTGCCAGCAGGTCAGAGAAGTTAATACCTCTGAATGAGAGCCATAGGAGAAAAAAGGCCAATGCAAGGAACACAATGGTCCTTACCGTTTGAGTCAGCCTCTTTTTCAATTTCAGACGAGTTTGTTGGTGGCTGTATCAGGGAATAAAATGGTCGGTTTGAATCTCTTCGCCTCATCGAAATCAATCATGGCGTAAGACATGATAATAACCACGTCACCTACTGCGACTCTCCTGGCGGCTGGTCCGTTCAGACATATCTCACCTGACCCTCTCTTACCAGTAATGACATATGTTACAAGTCTGTCGCCCGTATTTCTGTTAAGCACGTGGACCTTTTCATGTTCTACCAGGCTGGCAGCGTCCATCAGGTCTTCGTCAATAGTAACACTACCCACGTAATTCAGGTCGGCACCGGTGACGGATACATTATGTATTTTTGATTTGAGTATTTCTATCATCATTTTTTTTGGGATAAATGCATTTGACATCGCAAAGATAAATAACCTTTTATTTACAGCAACCCGACTTCGATATTGTCGATAAGTCTCACGTCACCTGCATAGAGAGCAATACAGGCATAGTAGTGTTTTTCCGGCGACATTTGTTCACGTGATAACAGTGGTGCAAGTGTACCCTCTTCAACTATCTCGAAATATTCAAGTCTGAAGTCAGGAATCATATTTATCCTGTCAATCACGAACTCCCTGATATCATCAGGTTCAAAATCCGTGATCATGGCTGTTGCAGCTATCAGTGTCCTGTATATCTCGCCTGCTCTCTCGCGGTTCAGGGGAAGGAGCAGTTTGTTACGGCTGCTCATCGCAAGCCCGTTATTTTCCCTGATGATAGGGCATGAGACGATCTCTGTATCAGGATAGTCACGGCGTGCCAGCTCTCTTATTATTGTCAGTTGCTGAAAATCCTTCTGTCCGAAGAAGGCTACCGATGGTCTTAAAATATCAAAGAGTCTTGAGATCACCTGGGCTACTCCGTTAAAGTGTCCTGGCCGGTGCACTCCTTCCATTACTCTCTCCAGCTCTCCAAAGTCAAACATGCGGGAGTCGGGTTCGGGGTATATCTCCTCTGTGTGGGGAGCAAAGACAAAATCATTCTCCCTGAGAAGGGGTGATAACATCTGCAGGTCCGCATCCAATGTCCTGGGGTACCTCCGGAGGTCTTCATGGTCATTGAACTGGGTGGGGTTTACGAATATGCTTACCGCAACCATCCGGCAGTTCTTAACAGCGGTCTCGACCAGTGACAGATGGCCTTCGTGCAGAGCTCCCATGGTAGGCACAAAGCCGGGATGCCTCAGGACACATATCCTGTAATGTTCTCTTACCTCCTTGACAGTTGAAAACACTTTCATAGTAATGATTTTTTGTTACAGTGCCGGCTGCGTTCCGGAACAGAAAACAACCTGACACTGCAAAATAACATCATTTTGTCAGTAACCAGTTGGATTTTAGCTTGGAAATTAATTGCATTTTTTTTATTATCTTTGCACTTTAATTAATTCAAGGTATATCGGGAGGTTTTAATGGAGAGCAAGAGGGTATTATTTGTTTCACAGGAAATCATGCCGTATCTTGGTGAGACAAAGCTTTCGAAGATAAGCCGTGATTTGCCACAGGGCATACAGGAAAGGGGGAAGGAGATCCGCACATTCATGCCCAGATACGGTTCAATAAATGAGAGAAGGAATCAGCTTCACGAGGTCATCAGACTTTCGGGAATGAACCTGATCATTGATGATACCGATCACCCTCTGATAATAAAAGTGGCCTCGATACAGTCGGCGCGCATGCAGGTTTACTTCATTGACAATGACGATTATTTTCAGAGAAAACATACTGTGGCTGATGCTGCAGGTATTGAATATGAGGATAATGATGAAAGGGCTATTTTCTTTGCCAGGGGAGTCATTGAGACAGTGAGAAAACTGCGCTGGAGCCCTGACATAGTACACTGCCATGGCTGGCTTTCATCGCTGGTGCCTCTTTATATACGCAGGATATATGCCGATGATCCGGTATTCAGCAAGGTCAGAACAGTCTATTCGGTCTACAATAACGGATTTAAAAAGCCGTTAAAATCTACACTGATCAGTAAGCTTGAAGCAGACGGGATTGATATCGGCACGTTGCAGTCGATAAAAGACAGCGCTGATTTTCTTGGAATGACAAAGCTGGCTGCAGAAAACTCTGACGGGATCATCTACGGTTGTGATAAGATAGACGAACAGGTGAAGGAACAAATAGCAGCCATTGGTAAACCTCTTCTGGAGTTCCATGGAGAGGAGAATTATATAGATGTTTACAATGACTTTTATGACAAGCTACTTCTTGAATCTAAAAAATAGAAAACACAGCACTGTCCGCCAAGGGCTGCTGAAAAATTTCCTGCCTCTCTTTACTCTGCTTCTTGTGATCGCAGTCTCCTGTTCGCAGGAGACGAGTAATATAGGCATAGGGCTATTGCCGGATGATGACTTCTTTGAGATACAGTCAACGGATACGATAGGGGTCAGGGCATATACCATGTATAATGAGCACTTGCTGTCATCAGACAGTACTACTATGATTGCAGGGAGTGTCTACGATGAGTATTTTGGCACCACCTACTGCGACTTCGTGACCCAGCTCAGGCTGATGACACCCTGGTCAAATATTGAAGATGTGGTGGTGGACTCGGTTTTTCTGACTTTTCTCCCTTCACAAGTCAGCGGTGACACCCTGGCAACCCATTATTTAAGAATCTGCGAGACAGGCACCTTGCTTACTGATACAACCGATTTCTATTCTACCCAGGATCCTGATACAATCCTTTGTTTAGGCGAATATCTGTTACCGGTATTGAATGCCGGCACAGACTGTACAATCAAACTGGACAACTGGGTAGGGGAACATCTCATCAGGGATACAACAAAACTCTACCCGCCAACAGAATTCTACAAGGAATATTTCAAGGGTATTTATTTCAGCATTAAAAGTGTCACAGACCCTATTATTGTTAAGATGGATGCGTCAATGAGTGCCGCTTACGATCCGCTGGCTATCACGGTGTACTATCACGGCACGACTGAACAGACTTACTTCTACACATTTGTTGCCACACACAGGGCTGTGAACTATAACAGGTTCACCCATGACCGTTCAACGGCTGCCCCGGAGAAGCAGATATTACATGTCAATGATATGATTGCTGATACTGCCGTCTATCTTCAGACCTACCAGGGTGTTTATGTGAAGCTTGACCTGCCCTCGCTTGAGACATTCAGGAGTATTCCGAACCTGGCTGTAAACAAAGCCAGGATCATTGCACCGGTGTATATTGACGATGTGACCTACCTGGAGGATGACTTGCCTGCACGCATTTACATGAGATATCGCGACAGCGAGGATGCGGAACTGGTGATTCCTGATCTTCTGCATGATGTAACTTACATGGATGGCACATACCACACTGATGAAGAGAGCTACTTCTTCAATATAACGACATTTGTCCAGCAATATCTTCAGGGAGAAATTGAAAACTCATCTGTAGAGCTATTCTTCCCTCTGTCAGCAACGCAAAACGTAATCTTCAAGGCAAATACAAACGTGCCTGCCATCAGATTTGAGTTTGCGTACACATTATATTAATTTACAAAATTTTATTAATCACTTATGTGTGGAATTGTAGGATACATAGGTTCCCGTCCTGGCCGCGACATTGTTATTAACGGACTAAAGAGACTGGAGTACAGGGGTTATGATTCGGCAGGTATAGCAATCAGTAACGGCGAGAGAGCGGAGATATTCAAGTGTGCCGGCAGGGTCCATGATCTTGAGGAGATGGTCCGCAGCAAGGATTTCGACGGGCCGATTGTTATGGGGCACACGCGGTGGGCCACGCATGGTGAGCCCAATGAGATCAATGCTCATCCTCAGATCTCCTACAGGGGCCACTTCATTGTTGTGCATAACGGTATTATAGAGAACTACTCACGTATAAAGAAACATCTTGAGAGCCGTGATGTGCGTTTCACCAGCCAGACTGACACAGAGGTTCTTGCCAACCTGATGGAGCATCTCTATCTTGAGGGCGATCTGTCAGCCGAACAGGCTATCATCATGGCGTTGAACAAGGTGGAGGGTACCTACGGTATAGCAGTATACTGCAGCGATGAGCCCGACAAACTCTTTGCCGCCAGGCTGGGCTCACCGCTGGTGATAGGTGTGGGTGACGGCGAGAACTTCATCGCCTCAGACGCCACCCCCATTGTTGAGTATACACAGCGGGTCATCTATCTCAATGACGATGACCTGGCGGTCATAAAGAAGGACGAGATGATCCTCAAGGCCATCCGGAACAAGAGGGTTGAACCCGAGGTTAAGGAGGTAGACCTGAAGCTTGGCGATATTGATAAAGAGGGCTTTCCCCATTTCATGCTCAAGGAGATTTTCGAGCAGCCACGTGCCATCCATGATACCTTCAGGGGCAGAGTGCTGCCAAACCAGTCGGGGCTCATGCTCGGCGGACTCCATAATGTGTTCGAAACTATGGCCATGGCTGACAGGATTCTGATTGTCGCCTGTGGTACCTCGTGGCATGCCGGCCTGGTAGGGGAGTATATTATAGAGGAGTATTGCCGCATTCCTGTTGAGGTTGAGTATGCCTCAGAGTTCAGGTACCGTGACCCGGTCATCAAGAAGGGAGATATTGTTCTGGCCATCAGCCAGAGCGGTGAGACAGCTGACACTCTTGCAGCTATTCGCCTGGCGAAGGAGCGCGGAGCCATGGTGTTGGGAATATGCAATGTAGTGGGGTCATCGATCTCACGTGAGACTAATGCCGGTGTCTTTACTCATGCCGGGCCCGAGATAGGTGTTGCCTCAACAAAGGCTTTCACAACACAGGTAGTGACACTGGCAATGATCTCCTTCGAGATAGGCTACCGCAAGGGGCTGCTTGATGAGGCCCGCTACCACGAACTGATCACTGAACTCATAGGCCTCCCTGACAAGGTGGAGACCGCACTGAAGATGAATGACAAAGCCCTTGAGCTTGCTCATATATACAAGGACTCTACAAATGCCCTTTACCTTGGAAGGGGACTGCTCTACCCGGTGGCGATGGAAGGAGCTCTGAAGCTCAAGGAGATTTCATACATACATGCCGAAGGTTATCCTGCTGCCGAGATGAAGCATGGCCCAATAGCACTTATTGATGAGCATATGCCGGTGGTGGTGGTGGCCACAAAGGAAAACTCCTACGATAAGATCGTTAGCAACATCCAGGAGGTCAAGGCACGAAAAGGAAAGATAATAGCTATTGTGACCGAAGGTGACCAGGTTATCAGCCAAATGGCTGATTATGTGATGGAGGTGCCTGAAACAATATCCGTATTTGCTCCGGTACTGGCTGTGGTTCCGTTGCAGCTTCTATCATATCATATTGCCGTTTTGCGTGGTTGCAATGTTGACCAGCCCCGGAACCTGGCAAAATCAGTCACTGTGGAATAATAAAAAGTTGAGCATTATGGCTGACGGTTACAGAAGTCTTAGTATCGGAGAGATCAGGGGCCTTGAGGCAGCAGGCTGCCGGAGCAACTCGTGGGAAAGTATTTTTGTCAAAGACCCGTTCAATGCCGAGAGGATACAGAACGTGACCTTCTCAGGTATTGTCAGGCTTGGTCTCTTCAACGGGATGGCACGCGAGAGATGCGGACTGCCACTGATGCACGGGATTAAAAATGCACACATACACAACTGTACCATAGCTGACAATGTCACCATCACAGACATCACAGGCTTCATAGCCAATTATGATATCGGCGAGGATGTCATAATAAGAAACTGCGGCCACATCTCAACTGAAGGACGCACCTCTTTCGGAAACGGAACGCGAGTAGCAGTACTCAATGAGACAGGCGGAAGAGAGGTGCCGATATGGGACAGGCTTACATCACACATGGCTTACATCATCACTCTTTACAGGCACAGACCTGATGCCATAGAGGTGATAGAGAAACTGATATCCGATTATACAGAGAGTATTAACAGTGACCGGGGCACGATAGGCTCTGGTTCATTTATCGCGGGATGCGGTACAATAAAAAATGTGAAGATCGGAAACGGTGCGGTGATAGAGGATGTCTCACGCCTGGCTGAAGGGTCGGTGAACAGTTCGTACAAAGACCCTGTATATATCGGCAATGATGTGATCATGGATCACTTCATCATCTGTTCAGGTTCAAAAGTCAGTGATGCCGCTGTGATAGACAAGTGCTTCATCGGGCAGGGCTGTACACTGTCAAAACAATACTCGGCTGAGAACTCACTCTTCTTCTCAAACTGCGGAGGATATCACGGTGAGGCATGCTCCATCTTCGCCGGCCCCTTCACGGTCACTCATCATAAATCAACACTGCTGATAGCAGGTATATTCTCATTCATGAATGCCGGCAGCGGCTCCAACCAGAGCAACCATATGTACAAGCTGGGTCCTATCCACCAGGGGATAATGGAGAGAGGATCAAAGACAACCAGTGACTCATATGTTCTCTGGCCCTCGCGTATAGGACCGTTCACACTGGTAGTAGGACGTCATTACCATAACGTTGACACCACACTGTTCCCCTTCTCGTACCTGACGGAGGTGAGCTATGAATCACAGCTTATACCGGGTATAAACCTGCGCAGCGTAGGAACCATACGTGATGCCCAGAAATGGCCTAAAAGAGACATGCGTAAGGATCCCAATAAACTGGATCAGATAAACTATAACCTTCTCAGCCCTTTCACCGTCGGCAAGATGATGATGGGCAGGGAACTCCTGAAAAGACTGCTGAAGGAGAACTCCGGCCAGCCAACAATATCTTATGACAGAATGGTTATAAAGACTACGGCAGCTGAACGCGGCATCAATCTATACCAGTTGGGAATAGATAAATTCATCGGCAACTCGGTGATCAAACGGCTGGAGGGCATTGATCTGAAGACGGATACAGATATACGGGACAGACTCAGACCTGACAATGAAAAGGGGATGGGCGACTGGATAGACATGTCAGGGCTGATCACCCCGCTGAGGTCAATTGAAGAGTTACTTACTGCGATTGAGAACGGTGAGATGAAGAACGCCGATGCCATAAACAAGAGCTTTGAGAACATTCATAAGAGCTATTATGACATGGAGTGGACATGGGTCTATAACAGGCTCCCAAGGGAAACAGACAAACCGAATGATGAGTTGACGGCAACGGACATAATCAACATAGTGGAAAAATGGAAGAAGAGCGTGGTTGATCTTGACAGGATGCTCTATGATGATGCCCATAAGGAGTTTACCCTCTCATCAATGACCGGTTTTGGCATTGACGGTGATGATGAGATCAAGAAGCGCGACTTTGAGCAGGTGAGGGGCGATTTTGAAAAGAACAGCGTCGTGCTCGCCATTCTTGATCATATTAAGAATAAAACGGAGCTGGGAGATGAGCTCATCGCCCGGCTGAAGGGATAAAGGTCTGAAGGTCTGTAGACTGTAAAGTTCTAACAGCCATAAATTCTTAATTCTTAACTCTTAATTCTTAATTCTTAATTCTTAACTCCCCTGTTCCCGTACATCTCCTCGTAATACTTCGCGTAGGCTCCGGATATGATCGTGTCCATCCATTGCCTGTTAGCCAGGTACCAGTCAACTGTCAGGCCGAGACCCTGCTCAAAGGTGACTGACGGCTTCCACCCCAGCTCCCTCTGCAGCTTGCTGCTGTCAATGGCATAGCGCAGATCATGCCCGGCCCGGTCAGTAACAAATGTGATGAGCTCCTCCGAGCTGCCGGCACTCCTGCCGAGTTTTCCATCCATGATACGGCATAACAGACGTACAAGGTCAATATTCTTCCACTCGTTGTCACCGCCCACATTATATGTCTCGCCGGCTTTACCCTCATGGAAGATGACGTCAATGGCTGCTGCATGATCCTCAACATAAAGCCAGTCGCGGATGTTCTCTCCCTTTCCGTATACCGGGATGGGTTTCATTGTCTCAATATTATTGATGGTGAGAGGAATGAGTTTCTCCGGGAACTGGTTGGGACCATAGTTGTTCGAACAGTTTGAGATCACGAAAGGCATTCCGTAGGTGTTGCCGAAGGCTCTCACCATATGGTCTGAGCTGGCTTTAGAGGCTGAATATGGGCTTCGGGGGTCGTATGGTGTCTGTTCGGTGAAAAAACCGCCACGCTCCAGCGATCCGTAGACCTCATCGGTAGAGATGTGATAGAAGAGTTTATTCACCTTCGTGACCGGATCAGTATTGCGGAATGCTGTAAGCAGGTTGACGGTGCCAATTATATTGGTATGGATGAACTCATCAGGTGAACTGATTGATCTGTCAACATGCGTTTCGGCTGCGAGGTGGATGACCCCGTCAAACCGGAACTCATTGAAGAGCTCATTAACTGCGGGTTTATTTACAATGTCCAGCTTGCGGAAATGATAACCGGGCTCCTTCTCAATGTCGGTGAGGTTCCCCAGGTTGCCTGCATAGGTGAGATTGTCGGCATTGACAATGGTATAATCAGGATATCTGTGCACTAACCGTCTGACAACGTGTGAACCTATGAATCCTGCTCCTCCGGTAATCAGAATGACTCTTTTCATTATCTTTTGTTTTTTAACCTGTTTTCCCAGCGCCACGCTGTTTCCATGGCCTCCTCAATGCTTATCACGGCCTTCCAGTGCAATTCTCTGTTGGCGAGAGAAGGATCGGCCCATATTTTTTCTATGTCTCCGGCCCGGCGTCCGGTAATGGAATAGTTCAGAGTGACTCCTGTGGCTTTCTCGAAGGCCTTGATAGCCTCCAGCACAGAGACACCTTTTCCCATGCCCAGATTAAAGACTTCGTAGTTTGCCTTGTTCTTACCGTCAAGCAGCCTCTGCAGGGCCAGCACATGCGCTTTGGCAAGATCAACCACATGGAGGTAATCGCGGACGCATGATCCGTCAGGTGTGTCGTAATCATTTCCGAAGACCTTCAGCTCATCCCTTAAGCCGATAGCCGTCTGTGTGATGAAGGGTACGAGGTTTTCAGGTGCTCCGAGCGGCAGCTCACCTAACTGAGCTGTAGGATGTGCTCCAATAGGATTAAAGTATCTGAGTGATACTGCCCTCTGTGAAGGTCTGGCTGCCATGGTGTCACGGATGATTATCTCGCCGGCCTGCTTTGTGAAGCCATAGGGTGAGGCAGCCTCCCTGACAGGTGATGCTTCAGTAACGGGAAGCTCATCAGGCTGACCATAGACGGTACATGATGATGAGAAGACCATCACCGGCGTGTTTTGATGCTCCATCACCTCAAGAAGGTTCATCAGCGAAACGAGGTTGTTGCGGAAATACTCAAGAGGTTTTCTGACCGATTCACCTACAGCCTTGTATGCGGCAAAGTGAATAATGGCATCTACCTTGCCTTCGGCAGCAAAGACCGACTCAAGCTTCGCGCGGTCACACAGGTCATAATCATAAAACTTCGGCGTGACTCCTGTGATAGCGTGAATTCCGTCAAGAACAGTGATGTCAGAGTTGTACAGGTTGTCAATGATCACCACATCATAACCTGCTGTAATCAGCTCCACTACCGTGTGTGATCCTATGTATCCTGTTCCTCCGGTAACAATTATCTTTTTCTTCATTATAATAATATATTTTTAATAAGGTTTGAGAGCCTGTTTAACAAAGCAGTAGAACACCCCTGTTCTCAGTTTATTACTATCGGATTTAGCTACTCTGAGATAGCAGACCAGGTTGTCTTTTCGAAAACATGAGGGTTCAATTACAGACTCCAGTATGTAAGCCACCTCATCATGCCCCGGTAGATACCTTTCAGATCTACCAGGATCCCTCTCTCATTGAGAAGGTCAAGGAAATATTTTTCTTCAAGGTTTCTGTATTCCTCGTGGGCGACTGCTACTATTATGGCGTCATATTTACCTTCGGGCCGCTTTTTAAGGTCTAATCCGTACTCATGCCTCACCTCTTCGTGTGATGCTCCAGGATCAATTACATCGACCTCAACGCCAAAGTCGTGCAGCTCATTAACCACATCAATCACCTTGGAATTACGGATATCAGTAACATCTTCCTTGAAGGTCATACCCATAACAAGCACTCTTGCTTTGTCAGGGCTCTTGCCTGCAGCAATGATCTTCTTCACTGTCTCTTTTCCTGCATAGGCTCCCATGCTGTCATTGGTGAACCTGCCGGAATCGATCATCTGCGGGTGGTAACCCATGGCCTTGGCCTTATAAGAGAGGTAATAAGGGTCAACACCTATGCAGTGACCACCCACCAGCCCGGGATAGAATTTCAGGAAATTCCATTTTGTGCCTGCTGCCTCAAGCACCTCATATGTGTTGATGCCCATCCGGTTGAAAATGATCGAGAGCTCATTCATGAAGGCAATGTTGATGTCGCGCTGTGTGTTCTCGATGATTTTGGCAGCTTCGGCCACTTTTATTGATGATGCACGGTGCACTCCGGCCTCTATTATCAGCTCGTATGTCAGAGCTATATTCTCTGCCGATTCAGGGTCACATCCGCTGGTCACTTTTACAATCCTGGTCAGCGTATGGTTCCTGTCGCCCGGGTTGATTCTCTCAGGTGAAAAGCCCACCTTGAAGTCTGCCCCGCATTTCAGTCCCGAATATCTCTCAAGAACAGGTATACAGTCCTCTTCGGTGCATCCGGGATAGACAGTTGACTCATATACAACATAGTCACCCTTCTTGAGGATACGCCCCACCGTCTCCGAGGCCTTGAGTACCGGGGTGAGGTCAGGGAGGTTATGTTTCGTCACAGGTGTGGGAACGGCTATTATATGGAATGATGCCTCCCGCAGCTCTTCGGGGTCGGATGTATAGGTGATGTCTGTTCCTTCAAACGCCTCATGATCAAGCTCATTGCTGGGGTCGATGGCTTTTTTCATCAGTTCAACCCTGTCAGGCCTTATGTCGAAGCCCACGACACTTATTTTTTTTGCGAACTCGAGAGCGATTGGAAGTCCAACGTACCCGAGGCCTATGAGAGAGAGTTTTGTCTCTTTGTTTACAAGTTTATGGTACATCTTATTTTTTTATTAAAGGGTGATAATCTCCTGTTAATACTGACAGTGCAGAGTTTCTTATCTGGTATACGGTCTCAATGCTCTGACGTGAATCTTCCAGACCGTAGCCCCCTCCGTTAAGTATTTCACGGTAGGTGACAGTATGCAGGTCAGTGAATCCCTCGGAGAACTCCAGTTCCTCACCGTCAACGGTGATATTCCTGAAGGTTCTTTTGCCCGTCTCCTTTGCCTGTTTTGGGAGGTCATTGCAGTCGATACTCAGGAACCATCTCACGCGCGCATTTTCAAGCTCAAGGAACCCTGAGGCTTTGTCGCGCTCAAGCAGGTGCACCCTGTTTGAGATTACCGGACCGAAGATCCACCCCAGCATGTCAAAGAAGTGTACGCCTATGTTTGTGGCTATGCCCCCTGACTTATTGATGTCACCTTTCCATGAGATGTAATACCAGTTTCCCCGGCTGGTGATGTAGGTCAGGTCAATGTCGTGCTTTTTGTCTCCGGGAGAGACTGCTATCCTGTTACGCAGCTCCATGATTACGGGGTGGTATCTGAGTTGCAGGATATTATATATCCTTCGCCCCGTCTCCTTCTCAATCTCCTGCAATGCATCTATGTTCCAGGGGTTTAGCACTACGGGTTTTTCACATATTGCGTCTGCATGGTGACGCAGGGCAAATCTGATATGTGAATCATGCAGATAGTTTGGTGAACAGATGCTTACATAATCAAGCTGAACTCCTACTCTCTTGAGCTTGTCAACATGCCTGTCGAATCTCTCGAACTCAACGAAGAAATCGCTTTCGGGGAAATAGCTGTCTATCTTTCCTACGCTGTCAAACTTGTCGAGGCTTGCCAGCAGATGGTTACCTGTCTCTTTTATTGCTCTCAGGTGCCGCTCGGCGATATAGCCGGCAACACCTATGAGTCCGAAATTTTTAGGTGTATCTTTCATCAGAATAGTGTTTAGAAGACATACAGGCATCAAATAGTTTTTATGACTTCTTCCCCTGACAGTCTGTATCTCTGGCTGCTTTCAGGGCAGACGGCGATGCCGTCAGCGCCGAAAGAAAGCTTGTGTCCGTATTCGGAGACCCATCCGGTCTGCCGGCCCGGGTTGCCGACCACCAGGGCATAGGGTTTGACATCTCTGGTTATAACTGCACCGGCGCCTATGAGTGAGTATTCGCCAATTTCATTGCCGCATACAATAGTTGCGTTGGCACCTATGGAGGCACCACGCCTGACCCTGGTTGTGACATACTGGTCGCGCCTGATGACAGCACTGCGAGGGTTTGTTATGTTAGTAAATACCATTGATGGTCCAAGGAAAACATCGTCTTCACATATAACTCCGGTATATATCGATACATTGTTCTGGACCTTGACATTATTTCCCAGCTTCACGCCGGGAGAGACAACCACGTTCTGCCCGATATTGCATCCTTCACCTATAACGGCATCTTTCATGATGTGGCTGAAGTGCCAGATCTTTGTTCCGCGTCCGATTGTGCATCCCGGATCGATCACTGCCGTCTGATGTGCAAAAAATTCTTTTTCCATACTCTCTTTTTCAGTTGTACTTTGATCTGATGCACCCGGTTATGTATTCAAGCTGCTCATTGTCAAGTTCGGTATGCATGGGCAGTGACAGCACCTCACCGGTGAGCCTGGTTGTCACAGGGAAGTCATCAGGTCTGTATCCAAGGTGCGCATAAGCTTTCTGCAGGTGCAGTGGCACGGGGTAATAGATCATTGAGGGTATCCCCTCGTTCTCAAGGCATTCACGGAGGCTGTCCCTTCTGTCAGCGGCAATACGGAGGGTATACTGGTGAAATATGTGTGAGGAGCAGGATGCCCGAACAGGTACGGTAATGCCATGCAGACCAGACAGCTCCCTGTCATAGTGTGCCGCAGCCTTCTGTCGCGCCTCGTTGAATTCGTCGAGGTGACGAAGCTTCACTCTCAGAATGGCAGCCTGGATAGTATCAAGACGTGAGTTAACCCCAACGGTGTCATGATAATAACGTACTCTCATACCATGATTGGTGATGCTCCTTATCAGTGCTGCAAGCTCGTCATTGTCTGTAAAGAGAGCTCCTCCGTCGCCGTAGCATCCCAGGTTCTTGGAGGGGAAGAAGGAGGTGCAGCCTATAGTACCCATTGTACCTGCTTTCTTCACCGAGCCGTCGCTGAAGCGATACTCAGCTCCCGTAGCCTGAGCGACATCCTCGATTATATAGAGCCCGTGGCGGTGTGCCAGATCAATTATAGGTTCCATGTCAGCACACTGGCCGAAGAGATGTACAGGCACAATTGCTTTTGTGCGTGGCGTAATGGCTTTCTCGATTGCCTCAACACTGATATTGAAAGTACCAGGATCAGGTTCAACAAGTACCAGACTAAGACCAAGGAGCTCAATGACCTCAACTGTGGCAATGAAGGTGAAGTTGGTGGTGATGATCTCATCCCCCGGCCTGAGACCGAGAGCCATCATGGCTATCTGCAGTGCATCGGTGCCATTGGCGCAGGCGATAACATTACCTATTCCCATGTAACGCTGGAGCTCCTCCTCAAAAAGACGTATATCAGGTCCCTTGATGAATGCCGTGGAGTTGATGACACCGGCAACAGCACTGTCCAGGTCTGCCTTAAGCCTCTCATACTGTGACCGCAGGTCAACCATCTCAATCTTTTTCATCATAATCAGATTTGATTATCAATGTATGATAGCTTATTCCGCAAAGCGGGAGAATACCTATGTTTTTTATTTTATTACTGTCCGGATTCACATTGATGAGCCTGCAAAGCCGTATCTCTTTTTGAAAACATGGGTATTTCATAAGTTTTTATCTCTGTCAGGCGAAGATAATAGAATTTATTTTAACCTTTTTTCAGCCTTTGAAATCGGGTTTCTTTTTTATCTTTGTTCTTTATTTTGTCTTATGGCGAGGGATATCAGCGGATACATCAGAGAACTGCTTTTCAGGCACGATTGTGTCATTATACCGGGGTTTGGTGCATTTATCGGGAACTATTTTCCGGCACGTGCAGACCGGAAGGAAGGGCTTTTTCAACCACCCTCAAGGAAGATAACCTTCAACCGCCATCTTACCGGGAATGACGGGCTCCTTATAGGCCATATCTCTTCCAGCTTAAGTGTCGGTTACAGTGATGCGCGTGACATGGTCAGTGATTGGGCTGGTGAACTCAGAAGGAAGATCATGGCAGGCAATCCTGTTCCCATGGATCATCTCGGCGTATTTTCACTCAACTATGAAGGAGCCATTATATTTGAACCTGATCTGACGGTCAATTACCTCCTTTCATCATACGGGCTAAGCGCCTATCACCGTCATCCGGTCTCTGACTTTGACGTCAGGAAGAAAATGCTGGAGAAGCGTCATGAGCCCTCTGTGAACCAGCCGACAGTAAGAAGCCTGCTTACCAGGGCCGCTGTGATAATACCTGTCCTGGTTGCCCTTGCCCTTGTGCCCTTCAATGACCGTATATTTAAAGGGCACATTGAGGAATCAACTCTTAATCCACTTGCCAGGGCTGAGCTTGAGTTCAACCGTGAACAGATTGATGCCGGCAGGGTGGCTGTGACAACAGGGATAAATACCAATGAGGAGTCTTTGCTCCCTGGCTCTGCAGTGGCTGGAGAGGCTGTTTCTGAAGAGCCTGTGTCATCACCTGAAACAGCCAGTCAGACGGCTCCGCTGGCCCAGACACACACACGTCAGACAATCAGCCAGCCGTCAACGGCAGTGGTGGTTGAGGAATACAGGTATCTTATCATTATTGGCAGCTTCAAGGGAGAGGACAATGCCCTGACGATGGTAGACAAGCTGCGCGTTCAGGGCTTCGACCCGGAAGTGGCAGGCGGACCTGACGGTTTCCTTCGCGTAAGTGCCTCATCATACCCTACTCTTGACGAGGCTAAGGTTGCTCTCAATAAAGTACTGGTTGCTTTCCCTGGCGCATGGGTTTATAAAAGCAGGTGATTAAATACTGCTTTCAGGAATAGTACGGAGGTCTTACTTAACGGGGCTTCCGTTTTTTATTTTCTGCTCGGGCACTACAAACACCAGCTTGCCCTGTTCATCCTCGGCCAGCAGTACCATTCCTTTGGATTCAATACCCTTGATGGTACGGGGGGCCAGGTTGACGATGACAGATATACTCTTCCCCGGCAGTTCATCAGGACTGAAGTAATCTGCAATGCCTGACACTATTGTCCTCACATCGGTTCCAGTGTCAACCTTCAGCTTGATAAGCCTGGTTGTTTTGGGCACCTTCTCTGCCTCCAGTATGGTGGCTGTACGTATATCCATCCTGCCGAACTCCTCAAAGGTGACATCATCTTTCATGGGGGTGTCTGCAGCACTGTTATCCTCATTGGTTTTTTTTGTGTCTTGCAGCTTCCTGATCTGCTTCTCTATCTCCTCATCTTCCACCTTGGTGAACATAAGTTCCCCTGATGAAACGGTGTGTCCGGGAGCCAGCAGATCTGATCTTCCGGCAGAATCCCATTGAAGGAGGGCGATGCCCAGCCACCCTCGCAGCTTACTCATTGAGAAAGGCAGGAACGGCTCAAGAAGAATGGCCAGATTGGCTGTTATCTGAAGAGAGATATACATGATGGTTTTGACACGTTCGGGATCGGTCTTGATCACCTTCCAGGGTTCGGTGTCAGCGAGATATTTGTTGCCGAGACGTGCGAGGTTCATGGCTTCTGCAAGTGCCTGGCGGAACCTGAAGATATCAAGATTGCTTTCCACATTCTTTTTGCACTCCAGCACAGCATCCAGGGTCTCTTTGTCATACCCGGTCATTGTGCCCGGGGCGGGAACGACACACTGATAGTAGTTATTTGTCAGGACCAGTGTACGGTTAACAAAATTTCCCAGGATAGCTACCAGCTCGTTGTTATTGCGGGCCTGAAAATCTTTCCATGTGAAGTCGTTGTCTTTGGTCTCGGGAGCGCTGGCACATAGTGTATAACGGAGAGAGTCCTGCTTGCCGGGAAAATCCTCCAGGTACTCATGTAACCATACGGCCCAGTTCCTTGAAGTGGAGATCTTGTCATTCTCCAGGTTGAGGAACTCATTGGCAGGCACATTGTCAGGAAGAATATAGCTTCCCTCAGCCTTAAGCATAGCCGGGAAGATTATGCAGTGAAAGACTATGTTATCCTTGCCTATGAAATGGATCATACGTGTCTCGGGGTCCTTCCAGTATTTCTCCCAATCGGGTGTAAGCTCTCTCGTTGCTGAGATGTATCCTATCGGAGCGTCAAACCATACATAGAGCACTTTTCCTTTGGCCCCCTCCACGGGCACCGGCACTCCCCAGTCGAGGTCGCGGCTGACAGCCCTGGGCTGCAGTCCCTGGTCGAGCCACGACTTGCACTGGCCGTACACATTGGTCTTCCATTCGGTATGCTCTTCGAGGATCCACTTTTTTAACCATGGCTCATATTTGTCAAGCGGAAGGTACCAGTGCAGGGTGTCACGCATGACAGGAGCGTTGCCGCTGATAGTTGAGCGCGGGTTTATGAGATCGGTAGGACTGAGTGACGTGCCGCATTTCTCACACTGGTCACCGTAGGCATTCTCATTGCCGCAGTGAGGACATGTTCCGGTGATATACCTGTCAGCCAGAAAGCACCCGGCCTCCTCGTCATAGTACTGGCTGGCCATCTTCTCAATAAACTCTCCCTGGTCATATAGCTTGCGGAAGAACTGGGAGGCAGTCTCGTAATGTATCTTGTTTGAGGTGCGTGAGTAGATGTCAAAGGAGATGCCGAAATCACTGAAAGCCTTTTTGTTCAGTTCATGGTAGCGGTCAACTACCTGCTGAGGGGTGATGCCTTCCCTGCGCGCTTTAAGGGTAATAGGTACCCCGTGTTCGTCAGAGCCGCAGATAGATATCACATCCTCGCCCCGCATCCTGAGGTAGCGGGTATAAATGTCAGAGGGCACGTATACTCCGGCGAGATGTCCTATATGTATGGGTCCGTTTGCATACGGAAGGGCGGAGGTGATAAGATGGCGCTTATATTTCTTCATCTGTGAATCCGATTGATGATTTTAATGCGGCAAAGATAATGAATTTAGGGCTCTGCCCTGATGCCTGTCACTCAACATGGCCAAAGGCTGCCAGCACATCGTTCATGTAAGTGCGTGAGACCGGTACCGATGAGGGGGGTGAACTGTCAAGCTCAAGAAGAAGACCCTCCTTTTCCCTGCGTATCAGCTTCACCTTCTCAATGTTGATAAGATACGAACGGTGGCACCTGATAATTGCCTCCTCCTTAAGCTCAGTCTCGAGGGTGTGGAGGGTATTGCGCAGCATGAACCGGGTAAGCTTATTATCTGCCTGGTAGCAGATAGTAACGTAGTTATCGCTTGCCTGTATGTATAGTATGTCAGAGTGCTTCAGCAATATCCTCAGTACTCCCTTTTCATCTCTCAGGTGTACCATGGGCCGCTGTCCTGAGAGTTCAGGCTGCTCCCTGATCACCGTGAGTTTCATCTTGCTGTCACGCCACGAGAACCAGAGCCACAGCATAATGTATGGCAGGAGAAGGGTCAGTGAGGTGTTCTGAACCGATCGTCCAAGCAGCTCCGTAAAGGGGCGCTGATCATCAAGAATCACTATCTCGAACAGTGTAAAGAAGAGGGCCATAGATACTATCTCCGCGGCTACCCAGACCAGATATTGCCATATCAGAAGTTCCATGCCCCGGCGGACGGCATGGTACATGACTACCCGGCTGATGGCAACTACCAGCACACCGGCAAGAATCACACCGCTGGCATAAAGCAGAAGAGTGGGCTTGGATGCCACAAACCAGGTGGCTACACCAAAGGGTGTGTAAAGGTTGAGGAAAAGCAGTGCAAAAAAAGAGGTGAAAAGAATTGTTGTAACAATATTTCCCTTTTCTGTAAGGTAACCGGGTAGTCTCTTATTCAGGTCTATATTCATTGTAATGTTCTCAGGTGCAAAAATAACACTTTTGGTGACCTGTTGATTCCCCGGGAGATATGGAGGTTAAATTTCACCCCTGCAGAGCTGTTTTGACCCCTCGGTTAAGGATTACGACCCATAGGGGGGGCAGGAGAACCTATTTTTTTGACACTTGTCAGGGAACTGTTTTGTTTGCAGAAAAAATTATCATGGGCTATACCTCCAGCGAAAAGGAGCTGGCGACACATTTCAGGGGCGGGATGACAGAAGGCATTATCCCCGGAACAGGAGTAAGGATTATGTCCTGTATGTTTCACTCTTCAGGAGGATATGCTGTATCTGACGGAAAGTATGTGCCGGCTGTGTTCCGTTCACTTTTCAGGTCGGGGGAGCTTGAGCGGCGCAACAGCGATTTCACCTATTTTATTATGACTCCGGGAGAGAGCACAGGCAAGGGGGCTATCATCCTCCTTCACGGTCTCAATGAGCGCAGCTGGCTGAAATACATACAGTGGGGCGTCAGACTTGCTACCGATACTGGCAGGCCGGTAGTGCTTTTTCCCTCAGCCTATCATATGAACCGTTCGCCACAAACATGGATAGACAGGCATAACATGATGCCGATGGTCACAGCCCGCACATCGATGATGCCGGACATACGCCTGTCATCGTTTGTCAACGTAGCCCTGAGCACACGCATGACAGCGTCACCCTATCGGTTCATGCTCTCGGGTTATCAGACCATCACGGATCTGGCATCACTGATCAGCTCAGTAAGGGAGGGATCGCACCCCGACCTCCCCGGAGGGGGTCCTGTAGATATCTTTGCCTATTCAATTGGAGCACTTGCCACACAGGTGATGATGCTCTCTGATCCCTCACCACTGCCTGATGACAGCCGTGTAATGTTTTTCTGCGGCGGCAGCAGCTTCAGTCTGATGAACGGCACGTCACGACTGATAATGGATAGCAGGGCTTTTGACAAGCTGCTTTCCTTCTACCTCGAGTGGGATGGTATTAAAAAGGTGCCTGACGGCCATCGTTTAATTAAGATAATGAATGACACTCCTGAGGGAGAGGCGTTTTTTGCCATGACCTCCCTGGAGCGACTGCAAGCACGGCGGGGCACTCCCTTCAGTAAAACAGACGGCAGGTTCAAAGCCGTCACTCTTGACGGTGACAGAGTCATCCCTCCGGAGGCTGTCAGCAAAACACTTACCGGTGCTGATCTTGAGGTATGGGATCCGGGCTATGCCTGCACTCATGAGATCCCCTTCCCGGTGCTGGCCGGAGAGAAATCAGAGGCTGTAGACCGCACCTTTGACAGGCTCTTTGACATTGCCGGCACATTTCTCTCCTAAAATGACTATTTTTGATCCTGTCACCCTAACAAAACAGGATATGAGATCACTAATCATACCGCCTTACCTCAATAAAGGCGACCGGATAGCGATTATCTCTCCCGCCAGCCCCATCGAACGGGAGCCAGTGATACAGGCGGTAGAGATGCTTGAGGAATCAGGGTTCAGGGTTACTCCGGGCGATCATGTATTCTCACGCTGCGGTCCTTTCGCCGGCACAGATGATGAGCGGCTCGGAGACATACAGAAGGCCACCGATGACCCGGATATAAAGGCGATACTCTGCTCACGCGGCGGATACGGCATGTCAAGGATAGTAGACAGGATAGATTTTTCTGCTTTGAGGAAACACCCGAAGTGGTATGTCGGATACAGTGATATCACCTCTCTCCACCTCTGGCTGAACAGCGTATGCGGAATAGTTACACTGCATGCCGAGATGCCTCTGAACTATAGCAATCCCCTGTACCTGCCTCTCTGTTACGATACTATGGTCATGGCACTTAAAGGTGAGTCGGGGAAGGTGATGTGGAACCCCCCGCACGAGGCCTCTTTCGAAGTGTCAGGTCCGGTTACAGGTGGAAACATCTCTCTTATATACAGCCTCAATGGCACTGTTGCACAGCCAGACACAGACGGGGCGATACTCTTCATAGAGGAGATAGGGGAGCCCTTCTATCATCTTGACCGCATGCTGACCTCCATGCGTATGACAGGTATGATGAAAGATCTGTCGGCATTAATTGTTGGAGGGATGGAGAAAATCACAGAGGGTGAACATGTCTTCAACCAGACGGTTGAGGAGGTTGTGATGAATGTTGCAGGTGGTTACGGTTATCCTGTCCTCTTTGGTTTCCCGGCAGGGCATATAAGTGATAACAGGGCTCTCTACCTGGGGCGCAATGCCTCACTGAGACAGGAGGGTTCAACAGCCACACTGACCTGGCTTTGACCGGCCTCAGAAGGCGGCAAGCAGCAGGTTGATATCCTTTGAGAGGACCCCGAATTTTTGCCCCAGCACCTCGTTGGTGAGGATACCGTTGTAGATATACACTCCGCTGCGCAGACCGTTGTTGAATTTGAGCATGGGGGTTATGCCCCCGGCGTCAGCTATCTCCTGCATGAGTGGCCTGAAGACGTTGCTGAGAGCTATGGATGCGGTCTTGGGCACACGTGAGGGGAGATTCCAGGCTGAATAGTGTATCACACCGTGCTTCTCATAGATGGGATCGCGGAGGGCTCTGGGCTCTGATGTCTCAACGCAGCCTCCTGTGTCAATACTGAGATCAATGATTACCGACCCGCGTTTCATCCCCTGAACCATCTCCTCGGTGACATAGAACCATGGCATAAGGATGTTGGTTGAGAGGGCTCCTATCAGCACATCGGCAGATTTGAGTGCTTTCTGAAGCACCTGCGGGTGAAAGGTTGAGGTGTAAAGACGTTGACCCAGCAGGTTCTGGAAGTTACGCAGACGGTAGACAGATGTGTCGAATATCTTGACTATGGCCCCAAGGCCCAGGGCTGCCCTTGCCGCATATTCTCCGGCAGTGTTGGCTCCTATTATTACCACCTCTGTGGGGGTCACCCCGGTCACCCCGCCCAGCATCACTCCCTTGCCGCCTGAGGTGGTGCTCAGGTATTCAGAGGCAAGAAGCACCGATGTGATGCCGCTTATTTCACTCATTGACTCCACGACAGGCAGCATGCCGTCCGCATCTCTGATCCTTTCACTGGCCAGCGCGGTCACACGCTTGCGCATGAGAAGAGAAAGTGACTCCTCGCTCATGGTGGCAGCGTTCATGAAGGAGATGACTGTCTGCCCGCCTTTAAGAATGGAGGCCTCCTTTAGCGTGAAGGGAGCTATCTTAATGATAATATCACAATCATAGACTTTACGGGTGGTATCCACCACTATAGCACCGTTGTCACTGTATTCCCTGTCTGTAAAGCCTGAATCAGACCCTGCACCTGACTCCATGAAGACTTCGTTGCCTGCATCAGTGAGTATCTTAACGGCTTCAGGGGTGAGCCCGATACGCTTCTCATCATCATGAACGTCATGAGGTATGCCTATTGACATTTGCCGCCTGCCTACGGTTTTATCGATCAGCTCTTCCCGCGGCATGAAGGCGCTTCTGGCCTGTTCATTCATCTGGATTATTATTAACGGTTATGCTGAAGATAATTATCAGCAGATCAAATTTAAGATTTTAATCGGACAGAATGCAGGGTGGCAGAGATAATTCAGAGGGAAGGGGCGGCAGGTGCGTTTTCCATGGTCTCGATGACACGGCTGCCACTACCGGCAACGGTAATGGCGACTCTCATGGTCTCTGCAGGAAGGAGTGGCTCAATAAGCTCAGGCCACTCCATGAAACAGGGCGAGGCAGAGTCAAAATACTCTTCAATTCCAAAGTCAAGCACTTCGGTTATTTTTTTTATCCTGTAGAAATCAAAGTGAAATACCGGCAGATGACCCGGACGCTTATATTCATTTATGAGAGTGAAAGTAGGGCTGGTGACCGTATCAGTGACACCCAGCTCATTGCACAATGCCTTGATGAAGGTAGTCTTTCCGGAGCCCATCTGACCGTAAAAGGCGAACAGTCTACTGCCAGCCGTCTCCTTCAGGAATTGTCTGGCTGCATCACCAAGACGACTTTTATCAGTGACAATGATCTTCATGATGCAAAAATAATATTTCAGATTGGTTCCAGCGATACCAGGGGAAGCATCATCTCCTGGAGCGAAATGCCACCATGCTGGAATGAGTCACGGTAATAGGATACCATATGGTTGTAATTGTTCGGATAGACCAGGAAGTCATTTCCGCATGCGAAAATGTATCTCGAGGTTATGTTGGTCATCGGGAGCCCTGCTTTGTTCGGTTCGTTGATCTCAAACACTTCGCGTGTGTTATAGTCAAGGTTTCTTCCTGTCTTGTATCGCAGATTCATCGATGTCTGCCTGTCTCCCACTACTCTTACCGGCCGCTGCACTCTTATGGAGCCGTGATCGGTGGTTATCACCACGCGTGCCCCTCTGGCAGCTACGAGTTTCAGCAGCTCAAAGAGTGGTGAGTGGATGAACCATGAATGAGTAAGGGAGAGCCATGAAGCTTCATCACCTGTCATCTGGCGTATGACATTGACCTCCGTTCTGGCATGGCTGAGAAGATCAACGAAGTTGTATACCAGCACATTAAGATCGTTTATCAGGAGCTGCGAGACCTTTTCGTTCAGGCTCCTGCCTTCGGCGTCAGAGCTGATCTTATTGTATGTCCATTTGCAGCTTATCCCGGCTCTCAGGATGTTCTTTGCCAGCAGCTTCTCCTCATTGAGGTTTTTGCCTTCGTCTTCATGGTCGCTGATCCAGTATTCGGGCATCAGCTCATCAATGGCAGCAGGCATCAGGCCGGCAAACAGGGCATTGCGCGAATACTGTGTGGTGGTTGGAAGGATGCTCAGATAGAGCTCTTCGTAGACAAGGCGCATTATCTGTCTCAGGTCGCCTGCAATGGTCTGCCACTGATCAAGGCGCATATTATCGATCACGATAAAGAAGAGAGGTGATCCCTTACTGATCAGGGGGAAGATCCTCTTGTTCATCACGGCCGGCGAGAAGAGGGGCCTGTCAGATACATCCGCAGAGGTCCACTTCATATAGTTGGCAGAGATATATTTTGTGAAGGCCCTGTTGGCATCTGATTCCAGCATGCGGAACACCTCACGCATGCTTGTGTCTGATGATCGTATGAGCTCGCCCTGCCAGAAGGTCAGATGGCGATAGAGCTCGCTCCACTGCTCAAAGGTGGAGGCTGCTGCGATCATGGCGGAGATAGGTCCGAACTCCTCCCTGAAGACGGAAGAGGTTTGCCTGGTGACAATATCACCTATGTCAAGTATGCGTTTGAGCGAGAGCAGTATCTGCTGCGGTTTTACCGGTTTGATGAGGTAATCAGCTATCTGTGACCCTATGGCTGCATCCATGATATCCTCCTCCTCACTTTTGGTAATCATGATCACGGGTATTGAGGGAGTGATTGATTTGATGCGGCGCAGGGTCTCGATACCGCTCAGACCAGGCATATATTCATCAAGAAAGATGATATCATAAGGTTTTTCCTTTACCATCCGTATGGCATCATTACCGGAATGGCAGGTATCAGTCTCAAAGCCTTTCTCCTTAAGGAACAGGATATGAGACTTGAGCACGCCCACTTCGTCATCGACCCATAATATCCTGATCTGTCTCATCGGTTCCCTCTCACCTCATCGTCTGTTTATGTATTCCTTCCCATAGAAGATTGCATACCTGTCTCTGTCCTTGTCTTCACGGAACTTCTGAAGATTGTCACGACTTATCAGGTAGAGTGTCAGGGCAGCTGAAGAGGCTTCCCTTATATGCTCTCCGGGAGTGAAGGCCCTGAGCCAGGCAGCTGCCTCTGAAGCATTCTCAAATGGTCCTGTTGTTATCAGTATGTAACTCCTGTCGACTGCCGTCCCTTCTGAGCGGTAGTTATTGCCGGCATAGTTATCGAGGTTGTAGTTGATGATGTCGAAGACCATCTGGTTCATGTTTGCACCGGGGTTGGCAGCTATCATCATTACGTAGTGAGGCTGCAGGGTGTCAGCATGATATATCTCTTCTGCAATGCGGGTATCTTCGGCAATTTTTATTGCCGGCATCTCTCTTCTCAGGAAATCAGTTATCTCGGCTGCCCTCTTCCCTTCAGGGGTGTCCGGGTATTTAACTATAAGTGAATCAAGTTTATCCTTGTATGCCATCTGACCTTCTGTGGCTCCTGTTGCCATGGCATTCAGGAGCATGAACCGTGGGGTCAGCTCATCTGCCGGATAGGTAAGGATGGCCTCATTGCATAGAGCCATCGCTTCGGCATATCGTTCATCTGTGAAGGCCTGGTATGCGTTTTCATAGCTCTTTATGGCCATAGCAGCCATCTCCTGGTGCTTTCTTATATAGTCAGGGTCAGAGAGTATGAGAGCATATTCTGAGTTCGGGAATGATGTTATCAGATCTGACCTGCGTCTCTCAGCCCGGGCCGGGTCGCTGTTGCGCAGGAGTTTGTAGAGTTCGTACAGGGCTTCCGCTTTTGTTTTAGGGTCATATCCGGTTTTGGCAGCTTCCTCCAGCGAGGCTGCAGCGGCCAGCGTGTCGGCCAGGCGTGTTGCCAGTATTTTACCCTCGCCGAGCAGTGCCTCTGCGCTTCTGTTGACAGAAAGGCTCATCAGTGAGTCTGTCAGGGGGAGGTTACGCATATAATAATCTTTTGTCAGGTTGGGGTTGACCCCGGCGCTGTCAGAAAGCTGACCCTCCTCCTTGTTTTCAGGAGAGGAGCCGTTGGAGAAGCCAGAGTGTGCCTTGTTCAGACGGCGCCAGTTATCTTCAAGCCTCCTGGTGCCCCAGCGGCGCCGGAACTCCGTACGGCCGAAGGTGAGGGCTGTCTGGTTATAGAAATACCACCCTCCCTCTGCTGAGATGGCACTACTGGAGCGCTGTTCGTTCTCATAGTATTGTCCCATGTTGTAACGGTCACTGCCATCACCTGTGCCGGTTTTTGTCTGCTCATCCGCAGCAGAGCGTATTATGCCTGCAATAAGAGCGTCACGATCTGATGCGCTCATACCAGCCACCATACGCAGGCTGTCCTCCGTAATAACCACATTGTGGAACTGTGCATACTCTTTCAGGTCTGATGCCCTGCGGCTGATGATGTCATAATCAGGAAAACGCTCATCAATGATGTATGCAGTGCTGTCATAATAGAGCCACGCTTTCATGTATTCAGGCAGTGAATAGTAGTGGTGAGCAAGAGCAATGTAGGAGCGTGCTCTCTGACGCATGTTCACCGTGCTGGCGGTCGCTGACTGAGACCACAGTCTGAGAGCCTCGTCAGTGTTACCCATTCGATTCTCCAGCTCACCGAGGGCGAAATAGATCTGATCAAGGTAGTCCTTGTTCTTTGAGTCACGCAACATCTTGTGCAGCGATTTTTTCAGGTCTTCAGCGTCACCATGAGATATATCGGCCACACCTGCCAGGTTGATACCTGCGTTGAACTCCAGTTCATATGGCGGATTCATCCTCATCACCTGAGTGAAATAGCGGGTCGAAAGGGTGTTATCACCTGCCGCCCTGCACACCTGTGCCAGGAGATATGTCAGGCGCACCTTCGTATCCTTGTCGCCGGTGTGGTCTGCAGCTTTTGTCAGGGGCACTACAGCCTCGCCGTATCGTTTCTGACGAAGAAGGATATCTGCCTGTGTTGAGAAATACATTGATTTCAGAGCCCGTGAGAGACTCTCCGGGGCACTTATCTCCTGAAGCATGCGGGAAGCTTCAGCATAGTTGCCCTCCTCAGTCTGTATACGTGTCATCCAGATATCAGCCTCGGTAACAATGTTCTGGTCGGTTGTTATGCTTACGGCAAAAGACAATGATGAGCGGGCGGCCATGAAATTCTTCTGGTAGAATTGTGCTTTACCCATCAGGATGTAGGAGTCATCTACCCACTCATTGTACTCACGTCTGTTGTAGAACTCCTCGCTGCGGGCGTTATCTCCCATGCGGCCTTTTTCATCAGGCCTTGCTGTGATGGAATAGAGGGCAATGACCTTGGATGCTTTCTGTATAGCCCTCTCCATATCAGAAGCCGCCGCCGAAGAAGATTCTGCGGAGGAATATTCAAATACCGGAATGAGAGAGCTGTAATCATCACGGTGTGCTGTTTTTACTTTTTCGACACCTGCCTTATAGGCCTCGTTACCATTGAACCATATATTGTATTTTGAGATCAGTGAGTTGTAAAAACGACTCGCACCGGTGTTCTTATCGGCAGAACAACCGGCAATCATCAGGGTGATCATGATGATCACCGCTGCAGAGAATTCTTTATGCCGTAATCTCAACAAGGATCTTTATACTCTTAATAACTGAACAGACGGTCTAAAAGTATTCAAATTTAAGAAAAAGAGGTCAAAACAAAGCTGTTGGCACCGGTGTTCGGAGCGCGTCAGGTTCACTTCATCTCTACCCTTTTTGTGGGGGCCATCGCGGCATTGCGTTTTTCTACCTGGCTGACAATTGTCTTACTCAGCTTCATAAAGGCCTGTCCGACAGTAGTATCATCTAACGCTGCCGGTGTTCCGGAGTCGCCTCCGTCACATATGCTCTCCACAATGGGGATCTCTCCGAGCAGGTCGGTACCTGCCTCGGTGGCGAGCCTGCTGCCACCCTCCTTGCCGAAGATATAGTATCGTTTCCCGGGCAGCTCGGGAGCCTCGAAGTATGACATGTTCTCTACCAGTCCGAGTACCGGCACATTGATCGATTCACTGCGGAACATGGCTATTCCCTTGCGGGCATCGGCCAGCGCAACCTCCTGCGGTGTGGTGACCACGACAGCTCCTGTGACCGGCACTTCCTGCACCAGCGTCAGATGGATGTCGCTTGTCCCGGGAGGAAGGTCGAAGATGAGATAATCAAGCTCACCCCAGTCGCCCTGGGTGATGAGCTGTTTCAGAAAGCTGCTTGCCATGGGGCCGCGCCATATTACTGCATCAGAACCCTTGACAAAGAAGCCGATGGAAAGTATTTTTACGCCGTACCTGCTCATGGGTATGATCAGGTCAATGCCATTCTCCTTACGCACTTCAGGGCGGTAGTCCTCAGCGTTGAACATCCTTGGCACCGAAGGACCGAAGACATCTGCGTCAAGTAGTCCGGTGGCATAACCCTGGCGCGCCAGGGCCACTGCCAGGTTGACGGCAACAGTTGATTTGCCAACGCCGCCCTTGCCGGAAGAGACGGCTATGATGTTTTTAACACCGGGAAGGACATCTCTCTTTGGTGCGGCCATTTTTTCAACAACTATTCTGGGCTTCACCTCGATAGACGATATGACAGTATCAGGGCCCAGTACCTCTTTGACAGCCCTGACGCAATGACTCTTAATTGAGGTAAGGAAGGGGTCATTTGATTTCTCCGGAACGAGGACTATTGCTATTCCTTCTTCCGAAACTGTAATGTCTCCCACCATTCCAAGGGTGACGATGTCACTCCCCTTCTCCGGGTGAATAACCATTCTTAACGCTTTAAGAACATCTTCTTTTATTTGCATGTCTTCTTTTGTTTATTATGCCTTTTGATTTTGCATGACCATCTGATCAATAAACAGACTCAGAAACCTATAGTTCAGCTGACGGGTCCCAGAACCTCTCCCCGAATTCCTGCACAATATCATCAATTACTGTGAACCCTTCGTTTTCAAGCAGCTGCTGCATGGTGGATGTGTTACCGAAGTGATGTTTTCCCGTCAGCATCCCGTTACGGTTTACCACACGATGTGCGGGGATAAAGTCCTGACTGTGATGAGACGAATTGAGAGCCCAGCCAACCATCCTTGCAGAGCCGGCAGTGCCAAGGTGCCTGGCTATGGCGCCGTAAGAGGTTATCCGGCCACGAGGGATCATCTTCGTGACCTCATAGACACGGCTGAAAAAACCTTCCTTGTCCCTGTCAGGGGCTGATAATTTCCTTCGCATCGGGAAGCCTGAATGAAAGATAAGTTATTGGGATACCCCGGTTAAGAAAGATCTCTTCATAATGAGTCCTTATTGCAAGCATAGGGTCATCCGGCATCTCCCTGTAGAGGTCTGTCACTGCAGAGATTATCTCCATACCGTTGACCTGCACCAGAGACAGGGTATAGTCATACATTTCCCGGCAGTCTGTTTTAAGATGTATAATGCCTTTGTCCTTCAGGTACTTCCTGTAGAGGTTAAGAAAGAAAGGACCGGAAAGCCTCTTCTTCTCATTTTTTAGCTTCATTTGCGGATCAGGGAAGGTGAGCCATATCTCATTGACTTCACCGGGAGCAAAAAAAGAGTCTGTAAATTCAATACGTGTACGCAGAAAGGTTGCATTAGGCAGCTGCAAGGTGTGAGACTCCTTTGCGCCTCGCCACATCCTTGCTCCCTTGATGTCGATACCGATAATGTTCTTTTCCGGAAATCTGGTGGCCAGACCTACAGTGTATTCGCCCTTACCGCAACCCAGTTCAAGAACTATGGGATTGTTATTGGCAAACCATTCATTATGCCATTTACCCTTCAGCCCGTAATCACGTCTGAATATCTCTTCGAATGGTGGCTCGATCACATGGTCGAAGCCTTTCAATTCAGCCCACCGTGCATGTTTGTTTTTTCCCAATGCAGCGGCTATTTTTGCTTACTCTCTCTCAGAGATACCTTCATACCCATATCATACACTCCCTTCAGAACCGTGTCTCTCATGCCGTGTATAACCCTGAAATGATACTCTCCTTTTTCGGGGAAATAGACATTTGCTTTGTAGGGGATGGTAAGCTCGCGCAGATCGCCTGCCCCCTTTCCCATCCACCTGCCTTTTTCGTCAGCCACCATGGCATTCAGTGTGTCTGTCACGGTTGTGCCTGATGGAAAGGAGGTTACAATGAAGAGATACATATTACGATAAGGATAGTCAGTGGAAGTCCGCAGCGAGAATTCAATATCATAGGTTCTGACTGTGTCCTCAATTGTACAGGCATATTTTGCCGGGTCATACATACTCCATTTCTCGTTCTCCAGCCTGTAGTTTTCGGAATACCATGTACTGTTGTCACAGGAGAGGGTGACTACCGCCAGTAGCATGCAGGCAAACAATATATTAATTTGGTTTTTTCTCATTTCTCCTGTGAAATGGTCTTTGCTTTCCTTTGCCTTCACGTTTATTGCTTTTTGATTCGAACCTTGTAAGACCGCTGTTATGTAGCAGAAGGTCATTGCCTTTGTCAATGGTATTGTTTGCCGGTTCAGTAAGCAGGTTCTCGGGCTTAATGCCTTTCCTGTTGAGCTGCATGATCTCGCGCACCCGTGCCACTGGCACCGCTGTAAGGTTCACTGCCATCCTGGGGTCTGTTGAGTACCAGAATATGCCCAAATGGGCTTCCATCTTTGTAAAATATGCCGTGCTGCCAGCCAATTCGAGCGGGAGCTCTCTTGAAGGATAATCTTTCTGTGCATCAATATAGCAGTCGAGCTCATAGTTGAGGCAGCACTTCAGTTTACCGCACTGACCGGCAAGCTTCTGTGGATTGAGTGACAGATCCTGATAGCGTGCGTGGGATGTAGTGACGGAGATAAAATTGGTAACATGTGTTGAGCAACAGAGTTCCCGCCCACACGTACCAATGCCACCAATCCTGCCTGCCTCCTGACGGGCACCTATCTGTCTCATCTCTATTCTTATATGGAACTCCTCAGCCAGCACCTTGATCAGCTGTCGGAAGTCAACCCTCTCGTCGGCAAGGTAGTAGAAGATAGCCTTTGTCTTGTCACCCTGGTACTCAACATCACCTATCTTCATTGCCAGCCCGAGGTTCTCGGCGATCTTCCTTGACCTGAGCATGGTCGAATCTTCCTGCTTCCTGGCTTCTTCCCACTTCTGGATGTCTGCAGGTCTGGCTTTTCTGTAGACCTTCTTCATCTCATCAATGACAGGTCTGACCTTCAGCTTCTTCAACTGCTGGTGGACAAGGAATCCGGTCATTGATACATACCCTATATCATGGCCCGGTGAGGCTTCAACGGCAACAATGTCGTCAACAACAAGCTTCAGCCCGTTGACATTACGGTAAAATCCCTTGCGTGTGTTCTTAAAACGTACTTCTATCACCTCATTATAGCGGTGGTCGAAGGGAAGATCAGCAAGCCAGTTGTATTCATTAAGCTTGTTGGCTCCGGTGCTGTATTTTGTTTCAGGCTTTGGAGAATCTTCTATTCCCTGGGCCTGTATATCTTCATCTGTCATAACATCAGTTTACTCTTTCCGGTTGTTGCGACTGGTAGTCTCAAGTCCGGCAGATGAGTGCAAAATTAGGAATTAATGAGCTATTATCAAGTAATTTCCTGAAGTTACCTGATAAGTCTCATAGTCTTAAGCGCGAGATCAAGGAATATCATTTTAGTATTGCCGTTACTTTCAACATGTGCATATGCAAGGTTGAACTCACGGTTGAGGGCATAGATATTTCTTTCATTTATGAATGGATGGAATTTGAGTGAGAAGCTCTCCTCCGCGTGAGCAAGATAAACCAGTTTTTTCTCCTTCCCGCCGAAGTTCATGATGAAGTTCTCACGTATCATTCTCAATGAGTATGAGAGGAAGGTCTTCTGCCTCTCTCTTCCCAGGGCAGCTGTCTCCTCTGACCATGAGACCAGTGCGTGTACGTCACGCGTGTAAGCAGTACGCATCAGGCGTGTGAAGCGGTCAAGGTAAACTGCGGTATTGTCATCCTCACGGGCCAGTTCCATTGCCCTGACCATATTACCGTTGGCTATTGCGGCTATCTCCATAGCCTTGCCCTGATCCATTCCTGCCACCTTCACCAGATGGGTGCTCAGGGCCTCCATGGGGATGGAAGGGATTCTGATGTGCTGGCATCGTGAGGTGATGGTAGCCAGCAACCTGTCTTCCTCCTCGGAGACAAGGATAAAAAGGGTTCTTGCCGGAGGCTCTTCTATAATCTTAAGCAGCTTGTTCGCTGTCTCGGCATTCATTTTCTCCGGCAGCCAGATGATCATGATCTTAAAGTCTGATTCGAACGACTTGAGACTTAGCTTACGCACTATCTCAGTTGCCTCCGCAACGGGTATCAGTGCCTGCTCATTGGCCACCTCCATAGCCTCGGTCCACGTGCTTAATGAGAACCATGGCGATCTGAGTACCATTGAGCGCCATTGGGAAATATATAAGTCGCTCACCGGCTCAGTCCCTGATTTCTTTTTTATAACAGGGAAAACGAAGTGCAGGTCAGGGTGTATCAGCTTGTCATATTTGACACACGACGGGCATACTCCGCAGGCATCTTCGGCTGTACGATTCTCACAGCTTATATAACGGGCGAATGCCAGGGCTATGGCAAACTTACCTGTCCCCTCAGGGCCATAGAACAACAATGCGTGACTGACCCGGTTCTCCGCCACGGAGCTTCTCAGCCTGTCAATCACTGCCTTCTGTCCCGGAATCTGTGAAAAATTCATTTTACCTTCCTCTCTGGAGGAAAGCAAAAATACAAAAATTCAAGCGAAAAATGGTTCTGATCAGAGCGCCGCGATGGCTTTTTCGTAATCCGGCTCATTGACAGTCTCGGGCACCAGCTCGGTATAGACAACAGTACCCTCTTCATTTAATACCACAATACTACGGGCATAGAGGCCGGCCATAGGTCCGTCAACAAGGTCCACACCATAAGCTTTGCCAAAGCCCGGCGCGCGGAAGCCTGACAGAGTAATCACATTTTTTATCCCTTCAGTGGTGCAAAACCGACCCTGGGCAAAAGGAAGATCTTTTGTAATAGCCAGCACCACCGTGTTCTCTTTTTCCGCCACAAGCTGGTTGAATTTACGGGCCGCGGTTGCGCATACCGAAGTATCAAGGCTTGGGGAAATATCGAGAATCACCTTCTTGCCTTTAAGATCATTCAACGAGAGTTCGCTGAGGTCTGATTTTACAAGTGTAAAGCCCGGTGCTTTGCTGCCTTTAACAGGGAGACTGCCTGAGGTATTGATCTCATTGCCTCTGAGTGTAATTTTTGCCATTTTCTTTTTTTTATAATTAGACTGTTCATTTTAATTAATGAACAAACGGATGCCGATAAGGTTTTTCAAATTAGTTAACTTTGTATTCCCATAAATGGGAAAACAGACATGTTAGACTATGATAAACCCATGTTTCCAAACACACAACCGGGTGTGCGAGCTCAGTGAAGCCAGGCACGGTAATAATAAACTGAGAACACGGTAATTTTCCCCTTAGCGGGGTAGGCTAACAAAACTTATTAATCAAATTTTATTATGATGAAAATGATTGACAACTACAGTTTCAAGGGCCAGAAGGCAATAGTAAGGGTTGACTTCAATGTACCCCTTGACAAGGTAACGCGTGAGGTTACTGATGATACCCGCATCCGCGGAGCAATAAAAACAATAAAGAAGATAGTTGCTGACGGAGGATCAGTTATCCTTATGTCTCATCTTGGCCGGCCGGAAGGAGTGATGGAGAAATATTCCCTTAAACCGGTTCTGCCGGTTCTGGAGAAACATCTGGGGATGAAGGTTGCATTTGCCCCTGACGCCCTTGGAGAAGAGGCAGTGGCAATGGCTAAGGCAATAAAACCCGGCGAGGTGATGTTGCTTGAGAACGTCAGGTTCTATCCTGAGGAGGAGGGCAAGCCGAAGCTGCCGGATAGTGCCACCGATGAGGAGAAGAAGGCTGCCAAGGCGGACATGAAGGTGAAGCAGAAAAAGATGGCAGAGAAACTGTCAACCTATGCCGACGTATATGTTAATGATGCGTTTGGTACTGCACACCGGGCACATGCAACTACCGCTGTCATTGCAGATTATTTTCCGGAAGACAAAAGGATGTTCGGCTTCCTGATAAACAGTGAGCTGGCTGCCATGGACCTGGTTCTGAAGCATCCCAAAAAACCATTTACTGCAATAATGGGCGGGGCAAAAGTATCAGACAAAATACTCATTATCGAAAACCTTCTTGACAGCGTTGACAACCTTATCATAGGCGGAGGGATGACCTATACCTTCATCAAGGCACAGGGGGGAAAGATTGGCAACTCACTCTGCGAGACTGATAAGCTTGATTTAGCAAAGGCTATTATTGAAAAAGCCAGGGAAAAGGGGGTTAACCTTTTGTTGCCTGTTGACGGTGTCAATGCTGACAAGTTTGATGCCGGAGCAGATACATATTTATCTGCCATTGATGATGTAAAAGAGGGCTGGATGGGTCTTGACATAGGCCCTGAGAGCATCAAACTGTTTGAGAAGGTCATAATGGATTCGAAGACTATTCTCTGGAACGGACCAATGGGTGTCTTTGAGATGGAAAAATTCGCTGCCGGTACCACTGCCATAGCAAAGGCTGTGGCAAAGGCCACAGAAAAAGGTGCATTTTCTCTTATCGGCGGTGGTGACTCCGTAGCAGCAATAAACAAGAACGGACTGGCTGACAGGGTGAGTTATGTATCTACCGGTGGAGGCGCCATGCTTGAATACATGGAGGGCAAGAAGCTCCCCGGTATCACTGCTGTCAGAGGAGAATGATGAAACTGTGGCTCATACCGGCGCTGGCTGTTATGCTCCTGTTCACAGGCTGCGATGGCAAAGATCAGCAGAATTCGGGAACGATCACGTTGACGAATGAGTTGTATGATGCCGACCCGTATTATTATGCACTGGGACTCTCCTTTGATGAGGCAAAGGCAGTTCCGACCCTTCCTGATCAGTACAGGGCTGACATATGGCTTATGGCAGGGTCAGTGACCACTGGCGGACCGGTGGTTGCTTACCTTACCATCAATACCCTTAATCCCTCTTTTGCTCTCACCGGAACTTACGGGTCTGCCGGCGAAGCTATAACTGCTTTTGACGGGATGAAAAGTATCGGAGCAGTCTCGTACATCGACTTGGCGGCTCCCCTGGAACCAAACCAGGTATGGGTTATCAGGACACGCGATTTCAAGTATGCCAAGATAAGGATCATTGAAGTTGTACTGGACACAGCTGCCAATCCTGATTTCGCCTCCTGTAAGCTTGAATGGGTATGGCAGCCTGACGGATCAGCAACATTTCCATAGCAGCTATGAGAGCAACGTTAACGGAAAAGATCTTCAGAGTCACCGATGATCGCATGTTCAAGGAGACGGCCCTGGAGATATTTCGTTTCCAGGCCTCTGCCTGCCCTCTCTACAGTGAGTTTCTCAGCCTGCTGGGCACTGACATCAGCAGGGTTGATGATATCCTTTCAATCCCCTTCATGCCCATATCATTCTTCAGGGACCATACGGTCATGACCGGCGGCGAAGAGCCGGAAACGGTCTTTCTCAGCAGCGGCACGGCAGGCATGAGGCAGAGCCGTCATGCCGTGAGCGATATGGGGATTTATGATGAGAGCCTGGAGCGAACCTTCAGGATCTTCTATGGCGATCCCGCAAAGTATGCAATCATGGGGCTTCTTCCCTCTTATATGGAGCGGCAGGGATCATCTCTCATCTACATGGTCGGCAGATTGATGAAACTGTCAGGTAACAACCGGGGGGGATTTTTCCTTGATGACCACGATGCTCTCTTCAGAGCTGTTCAGAGAGCAAGGGAGGAAGGGCTTCAGGTAATGATCATAGGTGTGACCTTTGCGTTGCTGGATCTTGCGGAGAAGGACAAGACTGACCTGCATGACGTGATCATCATGGAGACAGGCGGGATGAAAGGAAGAAGACGTGAGATGATCAGGGATGAGGTGCATGAAATAATAAAGGGCTCCTTTGGAGTCTCTTCGGTACATTCGGAGTACGGAATGACAGAACTGCTCAGCCAGGCTTACTCTAAGGGTGAAGGATTGTTCACTGCACCACCATGGATGAGGGTGCTGGTACGTGACAGCCATGACCCGATGTCACATACATCTGAGGCCGGGGCTGCAGGCGGCATAAGCGTCATCGATCTTGCAAACATATGGTCTTGCTCCTTCATTGCCACAGCTGACCTGGGCCGTATGCATAATGAAAACATCTTTGAAGTCCTGGGCAGATATGACAACTCAGATATAAGAGGATGCAGTCTGCTGACTGAGAATGGCTTATCGTAGTTGCAGAATCTTTTCCAGCCAGCCAAACAGTTTTTTCTGATCTTCATTGCTGCACATATCCAGGCTCTGTACACACATGAATTTTATGGCGGGGTTATTTTCACAGAAGCTGATCTTCTTGTCAATATAATTTTCAGGACGGTTAAATGGCTTGAGATATGCCAGACCTGGCCTGGCAACATGCCTGTTACCATCCAACAGCTGCAAATGATTTGACAGCGATATAAACGTGAACTGGTTATAATCACGAAACCGGGATGAAATATTCTTCTTCAATAAGTCAGATCTCCTTTCAAAGAACCACTCAATCTTTTTTCGATCTACCGTATGAGGTGTGTGGCTGTTGGAAAAATACCTGTACCTGAAACCCAGTAATGCTGCTGAATGCCACTGTCCCATATGAAAAGAGGCCCTTGGCTGAAAAGCGGAGTCTCCAAGTAATTGCTTTTTGATGAATTCTCTGATGTGGCCATATAAAACCCTTAATAGCGGTGCCGGTATCCATTTCCCCCTGATGACCGGCTTGCGGTTGATGAACCAGTCCTCGGGTTGCATCTGCCTGATCAGAAAGGTATCATCATTAAAATAGACAAAACTGTCGGAGAGACCCTTTATCCTCCAGATCATGCTGGCAATAGAAATACTGTTGAAGGTCGGCAAATAGTCTTCAAACCCCTCAAAGATTTCTGTGTGATCAACAACTCTTACAGATTTAAGCCTTTCAGGAAAATAGGTCTGAATGTCTCCGTAAAGTCCGGGGTCCTGGCCATCAGTAACGATGAAGATATTCCTCACGAAAGGAGCGAACCTGAAAATTGACAGGACACAATATCTGATCTCATTTGTTGATGCAAAGCGGGTTGAATGGGCACCGGAGCTAATGTTTGAGCTGTCTCCCTGAAGGTAGCTCCTTCGCTTTGCAGTCAACAGCGGATCATTACCATCAACCCAGGCTATTACCACATCAATCGGGTGGTTGCTATCAGATGAGTCATCCATAGTCATTATTGTCAGTTTATCCGATACAAGTATTAAATGTTGCCTGCCTTGACTCTGCCGTTTATCTCACTTTTCATCATAAAAACTATTCGAATCATAAGCCAGCCCAATTACTTATGATCCTGAAGGTTTAAAGCCATGTCCATCCAACTTAATATTTTCTGCTGTATTGACTGGTCAAGCAATTCAATGCTTTGTACACAAATGGACTTAATACGGGGATCGTTTTGAAAATGGGTTATCTTTTTGGCTAACCGTTTATCCGAATAGTAAGGGTGCAGGTACTCACGGTTGAGTCCTGCCAATTGCCTGTTGCCATCTCTGATCTCCAGATGATAAGCCAGGGATGTCACGAGCAGCTGATCATAGCTCCGGAACCGGTCTGCTATGATTTTTTCAAGAAGTTCCCCGTTTTCCGAGAAATATTTTTCCAGTCTGCTCCTGCTCATCGGGTAAGGAGTGTGACAATGGAAGAAGTACCTTGCTCTATACCCGGCCAGTGATGCCGTTTTCCACTGTCTTATATAAAAGGAGATCTTGGGTTGATATTCACTATTATTGCGTAGCCTTCTATTTATAAATGTTTTGAAATAACTCCCCAGGATTTTACGAACAGGTGGCAGTAGCCATTTACCCCTGAGAACAGGTCTGTTATTGACAAACCAGTCTTCGGGCGCACTCTTTCTGATTAAGAAAACATCGTCATTGAAATAGATGAAGTTTTCAGCAAGCCCCTCTATTCTCCAGATCATTGAATGTATGGATGAGCTGTTGAAGGTTGGCAGGTATTGCTCGTATCCCCTGAATATCTCTTTGTGATCAATAATTTTCAGAATTCCCTCTCTTTCCGGGAAATAGGTCATAACATCACTGTACAGGTCAGGGTCCTGCCCATCTGTAACAATAAAAATGTTTCTCACAAAAGGAGCGAAAGTCAATATCGAGAAAACACAATATCTGATCTCGTTTGATGATGCAAAACGGGAAGGGTGGGCTCCGGGATGGCTGGTGGTCTTTTTCTCCGCTTTAAGGTAAAGGTTCCTTTTTTCTGTGAGTACCGGATCGTTACCGTCAACCCATAAGATAACAGCATCAATTGGATCGCTGATACCGGAATGGATGTTCTCTGACATTGTTTTATGGTAAATGTAATGGTTTTAATATTTTTGTGCAATTTTAAACTAAAATTGCTTGATATCCATGGCCAATAATAACCCCAAAAGGATTGGAGTAGTTTCCATGGTAAGGAACGACAGTTTCTTTATCACCAAATGGATAGATTACTATAGCCAGCAGGTCGGACAGGAGAACCTGTTTCTTGTCCTTGACGGGCTTGATCAGGAACTCCCCAGGGGTTATGGACACATTAACGTAATCAGGCTGCCTCAGCGTGCCTTAAACAGGACCAGGGGAGACAGAAACCGTGCAAGGCTGATATCATACTTTGCCAGGCTGCTGTTTCACAGATATGATATTGTCATTGCCCATGACATTGATGAGTATCTGGTCATTGATCCCGATTGCCGGCAATCGTTTGCCGACTTCTTTCAAAAACCGATTAAATCGGCCTCTCTCTCCGCCCTTGGATTGGATGTGGGGCAGCATCTTAAGCTCGAGCTGCCGATCGATCCGGCCAGGCCTTTCCTTGAGCAGAGGAGCTATGCCCATGTATCAGCAAGATACACCAAGGCTGTTGTGGCTACCAGGCCTCTTACCTGGGGGTCGGGTTTTCACAGGGTGAAAGGCAGAAACTTCCACATAGACCCGAATCTCTATCTTTTTCACTTTGGTATGGTTGATTATGATCTCTCAAGGGCAAAAATTGGTGATAAATCACTGATGGAGGCCGGGTGGCAGGGTCACCTTGGAAGAAGATATGAGCTTTTTGAACTCATAACCAATAATCCCATTATTGACAACGGGAATTTCTTAAAACAGGCAAGGAGAAGACAGGGTCTTTTTCGCCCTTTATATGCAATAAACAAACCCGGAATGCTTAAAGAAAAACCGGTCATCAGAATCCCGGAGCGCTTCAGGAACATCGTTTGAGACAACGCACCCAGTCAGATATATCTTAACCAGCAGGAGACATGAGGTTTAAATACAGACTAAGAAAGAGATACAGACAGTTTATTTTCAACCTCAGTGCTTCCGAGAACAGGCTTTGGCTGGCCTGGTGCAGGAATGTTTACAAGCCCAGGCCCGGCACCCTAGAGGTCTTCCTCGATAAATACTCAAGGGAACACAAGCCTGTCACCTTCCTCCAGGTAGGGGCAAACGATGGCTTCATCAACGATCCGCTGCACATATTGATCAAGAGGGATCACTGGCAGGGAGTACTTCTGGATCCGCTGCCCGATGTTTTTGATGAATATCTTGCCAGGCTGCACAGAAAGAGGCCGGAGATCACTGCCATCAATGCTGCCCTGGACCACAACGACGGAACGAGGCCGCTCTATAAGTTGTCAATAAGCGGGGAGCGGTGGGCTCACGGTCTGTCAAGCTTCAACAGGGAGATGCTGGTGAAAAAGCTCACAGACGGCAGCATGGAGAGAAATATGCGCCGGCAGGGAGTGACCCTCCCCTCCAGTGTAGATGAATGCATCACCATGGATGAGGTAGCCACTATCAGTCCTGAGACGTTGATGAAGAATTTTGAAGGCCGGAAACTGGATCTGCTGGTAATAGATACCGAGGGCTATGACTATGAGATATTGAAAATGCTGGATGTCAAAAGGATCTCTCCCGAAGTGATCATCTATGAGGAGATGCTCCTCGATGAAAAAACCGCCGCGGAGTGCCGTGAATACCTGAGAAGTAACGGTTACTCATGCCTTCCCATCCAAAGAGACGTGCTGGCAGTGAAGGAGCATCTGTCTCCGGAAAACGGCACTGTTGATGTCTGCTGAAGCCGACATAAGCCGGAGGAAGATCCACCGTGGGATATATCTTGCCTCTTTATGCCTTATAGCACTCTTTCTGCCATCATCACGGTACATGCTGACGGTGAGCGAGATCATCCTGGCTGCCAATTGGGTGGCGGAGGGCGGTTTCAGAACCAAATTCAGCAGGCTGCGTTCTGACAGGGCAGCCGTAGCCTTTATACTGATCTATGTTCTGAGTGTCATCGGAGTAATATGGTCCGATGACCCGGGCTATGCATTCCGGCATGACCTGCTGCACAAGCTACCCACCCTGTTCATGCCTCTCATTATGGCCACCAGCGCTCTTCCAGGCAGGAAGATGACCAGGGTGATCCTGCTGACCTTCATCTCATCGGTAGTGGTGGTTTCATCCATTGGCCTCTTCAACAGGATGATGCAGCCGGCACTCTCATTCCGTGAAGCCTCACCGTTCATGCCGGGGATCTATCTGGGACTGATGGTTATCATTGCAGCTTTTCAGCTGCCGCTGCTGGCACGGGAGATCAGCGGAAGCAGAAAATATTTCTTATTAAGCCTTGTCCTCTCCGCCTGGCTAATCTTCTTTCTTTTCTACCTAAGGGCCTTGTCAGATATTGCCTCGTTTGCTGCTGCCCTGCTCTGCCTGACAGCAATCCTTGCATTCCGGTCAGAAAAGAGACTGGTAAAGATTTTGTTGCCGGTAATTTTCCTTACCGTGACTACGATTACTGTCTGGCCGCTGGCAGGTATCTACAGACAGACGCATGCAGAGCCGCAGATCGACTTCAGCAGCCTTGACAGTTGTACAAGCCGGGGCAGTCACTACCTGCATGATACCTTAAATATTATCAGAGAGAATGGTACACCGGTCTATCTCTACATTGCCGACGAAGAGCTGAGAGAAGCCTGGAATGAGAGGAGCAGTCTTGACTATGACAAGGAGAACCAGGCGGGGCTGGAGCTCAGGGCTACACTCTTCAGGTATATGTCATCACTGGGCCTCCGCAAGGACTCAGAAGGGTTTGACAGACTCACAGAAAAAGATATAGCAGCAGTAGAGAGAGGAGTCACCAACCATCTGAACGTTAACCGTCCCGGCTTTTATGTAAGAGTCTACGAGGAGATGATGAGCCTCTATATCTATCATAAAAGCTCAAGGCAGATGACAGAGTGGGGCTCCCTGACAAAAAGGATAGATCTCTGGAGGGCATCACGGGAGGCGTTCAAGGTGCATCCGCTTCTGGGATGGGGTACCGGCAGCATCCTGAAGGCTGTGGAGTACGGCCTTCAGAAGAACGGTTCCATGCAGTCAGGACTGAACCTGAAGCCGCATAGTCAGTTTCTTTTCATAATGCTTACGCTGGGGGTGACAGGACTGATCATCACGGTGCTGCTATATGCCTTCTTCGTCATTGAGAGGAGAGCACACAGATCGCTGATGTTCATACTGTTCCTTATCGTTTTCCTGGTCAATTTCCTTGGCAATAACTCCCTGGAGTCACAGCCGGGTCAGGATCTTTTCGTCTTCTTCTCCATGGTTTACGGATACTTTTATCCGCATACCGGGAGACAGGGGTGATTCAGATACCCAGTTTGGCTTTCACATTTTCAGGCAGGGCATCCTTGTGAACCATAATGAAGATGGTTTTTGCCCTGACGAAGCTCTCTGACATGTTCAGATAACCTCCGGTAGGATTCCTTTCTGTACCCCATGAATTTTTGGTGATATAGTATTTGGTACCATTCTGATCCTTCACAATACCGGTGATATGCATAAGGTGATCATCAGTAGTGACGAATGTCTCATAGCCTTTCTGACGGATATCCTGTGTGACCTCAATCTCAGGGCAGGGTTTATCAAAGGTTCCGGGAATGGGTGTACGGGTTGTCTGTGCGCCTTCAAGCCTGGCACGGTCTGTCATTACCGGGAGATCCATTTTAGATATGTCTGGATTGACGGCCACGCCGTTGGCATGAGAAAATCCCCTTTCGCTCACGTCGCCGTCCCAGTCAACAGTATAACCGTTAATCAGGGCAGAGTCCATGATCTGAATGAGCTCATCAAGCGGGACATTGAAGAAGCGGTTCATCTCCCAGTTATCAGGTATTTCCAGAACTCCTTCGGTATAGAAGGGGAAGTGAGAGAAAGAGGTTATATGAATATAGTCTTTCATATCTAGTCCGAGGCTGGCGGCAAATGACTGAGGTGTATAGGTCTGACCCTTGTATGTGAATGACTCGGGCAGTTCGCCAAGGTAGATGTCGAGTATTGCATCTGTTACCTCTTTCGATTCCTTGCTGAGATTTTTCATTTTTACAGGCACCGCGGTGACGGCATCAATATATGCCTGGAGCTCACGGTGGTTGTGAGTCTCTGAGTCATAGCTGATGCCGTTGTAAGCTTCCTGAGGCATCATGCCGTCCTCACTGTAGACCCTGAGCCATGAGGGAGAGATGCTCCCCTCACCAAGATTACCCTTACCCCGGCGCAGATAGTTGTCCATTATTCTGTTGTCATAGGTTTTTCTTACTACGAACATTTCAGAGAGGTCATACTCTCCCTTGCCGAGGCGCAGAAGCTCGGATTCCATGAAGGAGGTGGTGGCAAAGCACCAGCATGTGCCGGTGGCCGACTGGTTCTTCACCGGTGTTGCCGGCAGCGATACAACAGTCGTGAACCTGTAGCCTTCGGGCTCGGCTGCAGCCTGTTTTTTTCCCTTCTGCCCATGCAGCGATGTCAATGCAAATACCAGTGCAACGAGAACAAATAATGTTTTTTTCATTTGTATTTTTTTTAATTTGTTTCCCAGAATAATCCAAAAGTATTTAAATAATCTGGAAATGGAAATGTTATTGAGCATGAGTGACGGCCCTTACTGGAATCACATGGTTGGATAATAGGCGTGCTCGATATGGTCTATTCTGCACCCTGTTTCACTGATGATGAGGGTTATTATGTCAAACCGGGTCTCTTTGGATATGCCGTAACGGTTTATATAGTTTGATGCCGCATTGATTATTGTCCTCTGTTTTGGCACGTTTACCGCCTCAGAGGGATGAACGCTGTAGTTAGCAGAGCGTGTCTTGACCTCGATAAAGACAATGAATTTATTGTCTTCGGCGATGATATCAATCTCTGTGCGTCCCGATCTCCAGTTTCTGTCACGGATGATATAGCCTTTCCGGGTGAGGTAACCGGCAGCCATCTCTTCGCCCCGGGGGCCCAGTGCTGCTCTGTCGCTCATATCAGACCTCTATAATCCTGTTTTTTATTGCATAAAGGATGAGGCTTGCGGTGTTTTTCGATTCTGTTTTTGCGAGCAGGTTGGCGCGGTGCTTGTCGACGGTGCGTTTGCTGATGAACAGGGTATTGGCTATCTCCTGGTTTGAGAGTCCCTCGCATATCTTCAGTAATATCTCTTTCTCGCGCTTAGACAGGCTGGAGCTCTTCTCCTCCTGTTCCCTGTTTTTTATCCTCTTGATAACATGGTACAGCAGTTCCTGAGAGAAATAGTTACCGCCTCTGTGGACGGCAATGATGGCATCATACACATCAGAGATGTCGGAATCCTTCAGGATGAATCCCTTGGCCCCGGCCTCAACCATCCGGTAGTAATACTCCTCTTCACCGTACATTGAGAGGGCGATGACTCTGGTTGACGGTGTCTGACGGGTGATGTGTGACGTGGCCTCCGCGCCGTCCATCTCGGGCATGCTGATATCCATGAGAATGATATCAGCATGACACTCTTCGAGGATTTTCAGCAACTCAACGCCGTTTGAAGCTTCAGCCACCACCTCAAGCTCACTGTATGCGCCGAGAAGGATCTTCAGCCCGTTACGGAAGAGTTGATGATCATCAGCCAGTGCAATCCTTATTTTTCCCATGATATGAAAATAATCTTATAGTCTTAAAGTCGAAAGTCATAAAATTAAATGTCCGTAAAGTCCGGACCGTCTTGTCGGAGCATAGCAGAAATCCCCGGGTGTAAAGTCGGAACAGCCTTCCGGGTCCAGTCGGAGTGTAACGGAGATACCGAACGGAAGGTCAGAACAGTCCTGTGATCCTGTTTGGAGTGTAACGGAAATCCCGACCGGAGAATCCGGGCTGTCCATTAGCGCCATAATGTTTTGCTGTCTGAAGATCAAGCTTTTAACACTTAACGATTAACTCTTAACTCTTAATTCTTAATTCTCAACTCTTAATTCTCAACTCTCAACTCTCAACTCTTAATTCTTAATTCTCAACTCTCAACTCTCAACTCTTAACTGATAAATGTCAATAGTTCGTTTACATCAAAATGTCAGTAGTTCGTTTACCTCTAAGGTAAATATTTGTTTCATCAGTTCGTTTACATATATATTTTAAAAATCGTTCTTTGAAATTTTGGAACTTC
>JAVEYS010000005.1:0-82120 GCA_034003345.1 Bacteroidales bacterium | reverse complement strand
CGTTTCCATGGTCAAAATGGCCATGACTGAGCACGATCATATCGATTCCTCCAAGCTCAGTATGCATTGAGGCTGCATTTTTGATGAACAGTCCACTCTGTCCTGTGTCAAATAGTATTCTATTGTTTTCAAACTCAATCAAATATGACAATCCATGCTCCGCAGGAGTATGTGGTCCGGCATTATTTTCTGTAAGTACTGAGATTTTCATGGTGGTTTTTATTCAAATTTAAGCCGAATTATTTTCAAATGAACCAATGTTCATTTACTTTTATTTCTTTAAGTTAATAAAGATGAAAAGTTGGTGTAAAATTAAACCAAAAACCATCAATGTGCCTGTTGATTATTCAAATGAGAGGCCGGGAAGGCTAAAGAGACAGTTCGGGTTTGAGATGAATGATATGAGGGAGTATGTAATGAAAAAATCGAAAAAAAATGCTGAATAAACTGAAAACCAATCTGGGAGGTAAATGCACGTCAGTCTTCATAAACAGTGATTATTCGGGGTTTATTAACGTTCCCGTAAAATCAATGAGATTTTGTGAAGCAGTGCATTACTCCTTTAAGGTTCCGATAAGGCTGACTGCAGACAATCTTGGCTGTCCGGGGGCAAGAAGGAGCACGGGTTTTGAAATGAACGATGAATGGCTGGCAAAGGAGATCTCTTCCAATAACCAGATACCTGTAAGTTTCGTAAAGAGTGCACTGTCACAGATACCATCATTGGATGGCGTAAAGCACATAGATCTTGGAACTTCAAATAAAATCCGGAATGATTTGCAACCTGATTTATTCATATTGTACCTCCCGGCATTCAGAATTACCGGGTTAATGTCCAACCTGGCTCGGATAGGAGTAAAACCGTCTATCTCTCCCTACTTCTTTTTATCAGTATGCGGAGGTATTTTTGCGACCAGTCACATCAATCAGGTTGTAAGCATCTCATTCGGTTGTCCCGAATCGAGGGCGAGCGGAGGAATTGCCAAAAATGAAATTGTTGTAGGTCTTCCATACAGTATAGCGGATGACTTGCTTCATTTATACGAATAAGAACTTAAGGATCGCGCAACAGTAATGATTACTGCAATTTTTAATTTAACATTGCAAAATGCATATTTATAAAAATGCCTATCGCTATTTATACCTTCAGGCTATCGTTCTGATCATATTAAACATAGTTATTCTGGTCATTGCAGAGCCCCGGTGGAAGACATATGTATTCATTCCTGCAGCGTCAGTGATACTTTTTGTTCTTATCGCTCTGTTTTTCAGGGTTCCTGAAAGAAAGGCCGTAAAAAATAACAGATGTATTTTCTCACCTGCTGATGGAACTGTTGTGACTTTAGAAGAGGTATTTGAAAATGAATATCTTAAAACTGTCTGCACGAAAATATCCATATTCATGTCTATCTTCAATGTACACCAGAACATAATTCCGGTGAGCGGGAAGATCATTTACTTCAAGCATCACCCCGGCAAGTATATTGTTGCATGGCATCCCAAGTCAAGTATTAAGAATGAACACACCTCGGTAATTATTGAGACAAGTGAGGGTAAAAAGCTTAGAATAAGCCAGATTGCAGGGATAATAGCCAGGCGCATAATCTGTAATATTCATGAAGGAGATGAGGTTCATCAGGGCGATGAACTGGGTTTTATATTATTCGGTTCAAGAGTAGATTTGTACTTGCCTACAGGGGCAAATATTAAAATAAAACCCGGAGACAGAGTAAAAGCAAAGACAGATATCATTGCTGAAATTTAAACTTACCGGGATTAAATCAGTGAAGTGGGGGTAAAAGATGATAAAGCAAAAAAGGGGAATAAGCAAAAAAAATGATAATTGTGACGGATACAAAAAATGTAACTGAACTGAAAGACTGGTTCATCAACTACGTAAATACATTTAATGATGATAGCAGGGTACTGCGACAGAACATAGGCATTAAGAGAGAACACACTGAAAAGGTAATAGAAGAAATTATTTACATCGGGAGGGAGCTTGGATTAAATGATAATGAACTTAATCTGGCTGAGATAATTGCTCTTTTTCATGACATTGGCCGGTTTGAACAATACAACCATTACAAAACATTCTCAGACCAAAAAAGTGAAAATCATGCTGAACTGGGTATTAAGATTTTAAAAAAGCATAATGTACTTGGTGGTCTGGATGCAGGAATCCAACAATTGATCTTATGCTCGATAAGATACCATAACCGACCCTCATTGCCCATTAATGAGACAGATAGCTGTCTCTTTTATTCCAGATTAATCCGTGATGCAGATAAGCTTGATATCTGGAGGGTGGTAACCGATTATTATCACAGGGTAAACGGCCGGAGAAACGTTGCATTGGAGCTTGAACTGCCAGATACACAAGGATTCTCCAAGGAGGTCTATGAGAGTCTGATGAAGAAGCAAGTGGTCTGCATGAAGTATGTTAAAAACATTAATGATATAAAATTACTGCAAGTAGGATGGATTTTTGACCTCAATTTTAAGCCTGCGTTTGAACGCGTCAAAGAACGCCGTTATCTTGAAATGATACGGGATGTCTTACCGGATTCGAAAGAGATTAACGGGATTTTTGACGTAGTTAATGCTTATGTTACTGAATGTAACAAATAGCATTTCTCCTGTATTTTTAAACATGTGCCGAATAATGCTGCGGATCTATCAACTCCCGGTATTTGAACACTACATTCTTAAAATCCTCCCAGGTATCTCTTTTCAACCGTGGATCACGCAGCAGGGCGGCAGGGTGATACACCGGCATGGTGAGTCTGTCATAGCATGATATCCATTTGCCGTGGTCACGGGTTATCCTTAAGTTGGGTCCTGTCATATATTTCAATGCTGTTGCTCCGAGAAGGATCATGATTTTAGGGTTTATGATCTCAATCTGGTTCAGCAGCCAGGGCAGGCATATCTCTGCTTCAGCCGGTGAAGGAACCCTGTTGTCAGGCGGTCTGCATTTGACAATATTGCTTATATATACATGTTCTCTCCTTGTGAAGCCGCAGGCATCCATAATCTTATCAAGAAGCTGACCCGAGAGTCCTACAAAAGGTCTTCCCTGTATATCCTCATCGCGTCCCGGGGCCTCTCCGATAATCATTATCCCAGCATTAACAAAACCCTCCCCGAAGATAACATTGTTGCGGGTCTGTGAAAGAGCGCATTGCCTGCAGGTCAGAACTTTATTCCTGAGGCTTTCAAGATCATCTGTCCTCCCGGGTGCAAAGAGTGAACCAGTCATTATTTCGGTTCAATTATCAGTGTCCGGATTCTGTTCATCTATCCTTACTATATCGTCAGAGTTGCATTTGCTGCATCTGGTTTCGGGTTTCGGTGATATCGTTGTCTCGTGACAGCTGTTGCACCTGTACCATGATTCTTCAGATATAAATGTTCCACCTTTGATAATTATAGCCTTGCCTTCGACAAAAGCCCTGGCCACGTTCTTTCGTGCCTTGTCATAGAGACGTGTAAAGGTGGGTCGTGAGATATTCATCCTCCCGGCAGCTTCCAGCTGCGTCAGGTCTTCATAGTCGGCCAGGCGAAGGGCTTCATACTCCTCATAAGACATGAGTATGGACTCCAGTTCACGCATTGGCACACCGAAGGGCTTAAACCCCTCCATTGGCGGCGGCATCTTAATTCGTCTGAATCTTCTTCTGTTCGGCATAGACAACGATCTGAGCTACCGGTGTGCTATTTAACCGGGATACTCATTTCCTGCCGTAAAGTTAAGAACAAATTTAGCTTTTCTTCAATGCATCAAAGTACATTGCAAAGGAGCGGTAAAGAAAATGTGTCCATTTGCCGAATGGCACTATTATCAATGCCCACTGAACAAGTATAGTGATATGGGTCAGGTAGAGCCATATGTTTCTTTCAAGGATGCCAAGGTCTGAGAACAGTCGAACCGCAAATGCTGATATGCCCATCATAAATAGCCAGGCGACGAACATCCAGTCCGAAGGCTGCGATTTGGTGTTCATCTCCCTCTTCTTGCCGATCCGTTCAGCCATAAAGATTATTGTGACGGTGAAAATGATTATGCTCACCACATATCCCAGGGTGACGACAAATGCACTATCGTTGGAGAACCAGTCGAGAAATACTGTGGTGAAGAGCAGTCCAAGGTATCCGAAGACCAGTATCAGGTGTTCAAACCATCTCACCTGGCTATCGTCGCAGCCCAGTGTTCTCTTCTGGGTGAACATATGTACAAAGAGGTCAGCAAGCGCGGTGACATATTTTTTAAGAGGCACCTTCAGTCGCGGCTTCAGTATAATGAAATACCACATACGGACCAGGTTGGGGAGCAGTATGACTGTAAAAACTGCACCTATTGCAACCATCTCAAAGATATGCCCTGTATGCATTAGCCTCTCCAGGTTAAGGTTTTCGGAAAATGCATATGCCAGTACTCCAAGCGCTAACAGAATCATAGCTGTGATGGTAGCAGGCAGGGACCGGTACAGTAACCCGGATAAGCCTGTCCAGTCATAGACTGAAGTGAGCCATCTTCTGAGTGACATCATCAGTTCGCCCGGCTCAGCTTGCTGCGGGCAGTGAGTGGTGCACTCACCGCAGTAGTAGCAGAGCCAGGGTTTGAGTGATCCTTTAATATCATCTTCCAGTCCCAGCACGCTGAACCTGATCATCTCCCTGGGAAAGGAGTCCGTCTCATTTGAGAGGGAGCATACGGCAGTACAGGTGCCGCAGTTATAGCATGCATTGAAATCAAATGCGCCAAATTTTGATAGTTCCCTGCTGAACCCGGTATTTATTGCAGCCATTATTGCTTCAGTTTATAGGTAAAATATTCGTCCATGTCGTCAACCTCACCTGTCTGAACGAGACCGTATTTCACCATTGTCATGAGATAGTATACCACTTCATGACCTGGCATCGCCAGCTTCTGTGACAGTTGTGCAACAGTCATGTCACCCTCTTTCAGTGCATCAAGGATCGACTTCCTGATCCTGGTATAATTCTTCAGGTTCTCTTTGGCTGCTTCCGACACTCCTCTCTTCTCCCTGAGGTATTTGTATGTTTTACCTTTTTCTATTTCTTCCATGGTCCCGGCTTAATAGTTATTTACAAGTGTGTCGATCATACTCTCTATCTCATTGTCGGAGAATGCAATCAGGTCGATGGCATTTACCGGGCATACAGGCAGGCACATGCCGCAGCCCTTGCATACTGAGTTATTGATGACTGCCACCTCTTTCTGCCCCTCTTTCTGCATCTTCACAGCATCAAAGGGACAGGCCTCCTGGCATTTGCCGCACCAGGTGCAGAGCTCTTTGTCTATCTCTGCAACAATGGGTTCAAGTGCCAGTTCCCCTTTGTTTACAAATGAAAAGGATTTTGCTGCTGCTGAGAGTGAGGAGTTGACTGATTCGGCAATGTTCTTCGGTCCCTGGCATGCCCCGCTAATCGTTACCCCGTCAATTACTGTCTCCACGGGCCGCAACTTCATGTGTATCTCGTTGAAGAATCTATCGCGTCCTTTAGGCAGCTTGAATATTGATGCCACTGTGTTTTCTGCTCTGGGTACCATGCCTGTGACAAGCACCAGCAGATCGGGCTCGACTGTTATCTCACGCCCGCCGGTCATGATATCGTTGATAGTTACGGAGATTACTCCGTTATTGACTTCTACTGAGGGAGGGTTTTCCCCGTAAGCCTGGAGGTAGATATCTCCTTTCCTTAGCGATTCGGCATAAAGCAACTCCTGTTTGCCGTAGGTTCTGATTCCCCTGGTGAAATGGAAGTTGTTTATGTTGCTGAATTTTTTTCTTGCTTCCAGGGATGCATGGATTGCAGAGGTGCAGCAATACCGCGAGCAGTACTTGTTGTCTCCGTCTGCCTGTCTGCTTCCGACGCAGTATATATATGCTATATTCCTTATCTCCCTGCCGTTATATATAAGCTGGCCTTCCTTCAGGTCTGTTATTCTTTTAAACTGAGGCAGTGTTACTACAAAGGGTGACTCATTATATCCGAATTCGCTTTCAGCAGGGGTGTATGGATCAAACCCGGTGGCCACCATGACGGAGCCGACATTAACCTCCAGTAATTGATCCTGCTGAGAGAAGTCAACGCTTTTGCATATTTTTTCGCATTCACCGCAGCGGGTGCAGTTTTCTATGTCTATGACCGGGTAATGGGGATACTCGCTGGGGAAGTTATGGTATATGGCTTTACGGTTCGTGATATTGAAGTTAAAGTCATCAGGGACCACAACGGGGCATGCGTCAATGGCTTTCTGAAGGCTATTTACATCACACATTTCCTTAATATATCGCGGGGTGATCCTTATTCGCAGCGTGAAATTGCCTATGCTTCCTGTACTTGAGACTACCTCGGCCCCAGTAAGCAGTGTGATGTTATTACGGCTGGCAATATCGTTGTAGAGGCTGGTGACAAGCTCCTTGCCTGTCTGGTTGGTTGTGAACAGAACATCCCACTGTGATACCCGTCCGCCAACAAAGTGTTCTTTCTCAATGAGTGTCACCGGGCATCCCATATCTGACAGCTCTATAGCTGCTTTCATTCCTGCCACGCCTGCTCCGATGACGGCGACAGCTTTTTTTGAAGGGATGATTATCGGATCAAGGGATTTTGCAAACCGGACTTTAGCTATGGTTGCCTTCACCATTTGTATCGCCTTGTCCGTTGCACCCGCCTTGTCGTCAGAGTGGGCCCATGACCCCTGTTCGCGGATGTTGGCATGGACATAGTTGTATTTGTTAAGCAGTGCTCTCTCTGTCACCGCTCTGAAGGTGATCAGGTGCAGCTTTGGCGAGCACGAAGCAACGACCAGCCCGTCAAGATTGTTGCTGCGTATATCCTCCACCATCTCTTTCTGTGTTGCATCGCTGCATGCAAACAATCTTGTCTTTGCCAGAAATACACCCTCTTCTCCCTCAACAGATGCTTTTACTTTCTCAACATCAATATAATCGGAGATATTCCCGCCACAATGGCAGATGTAAACACCTAATCTCTTGTTCATCCTTTGCGAATTAAGTAACTCATTGCTTCTGAAGATGCCGATCCGGCAGAGAGGATAGAATCCGGAATATCCATCGGCCCTGATGCTGTTCCTGCCACAAACACACCTTTGATAGAGGTCTCGGAGGGATTGGCAAGGGGTTGGGTCTGGCCAATAAAATTCAGGGGGTCCAGCTTCAGCTCTTCGCCCTGGAAAATTGATGCGGCGTCAGGGTTGGGCAGGAGGCCTACTGACAATATCACCATATCATGTTCAGCCTCTTTAAGCTTATTCTCATTGATATCTTCATACCGTAGAATAAGATTCCCGTTCTCTTTTTCCGTGATCTTTCCTATTTTGCCTTTGATGAAGCTGACGCCCATGCCTTTGGCCTGTTCATAAAACTCCTCAAACCCTTTGCCGAACGATCTGATATTAATGTAATAAATAGTCACGTCAGCCATTGGCAGTGCACCCATGAGCAGTTGAGCCTGTTTGATTGAGTACATGCAGCATATCTGGGAGCATATCGGGTTGCCTACAGTGGCGTCACGTGACCCCGTACAGAGTACATATGCGAGCTTGTCAGGCACCTTTCCGTCGCCTGGTCTGAGGACAGTATTGAAAGGGCGGGTAGGGGCAAGCTGCCGCTCCATCTCCATTGATGTGAGTACATTCTTATACTGACCATAGCCGTATCTGGGTATCTGCAGCGGATCAAACAGCCTGAAGCCGGTGGCTACTATCACTGTTGCGACACTGACATGATACTCTTCCTCTTCCATTGTGAAGTCGATGCATTTGGTGGGGCAGACCTTCTCACAGGCGCCGCACAGGGTGCAGTTCTCTATATCTATGGCTGCCACCCTGGGGCTGGCTATGCTGAATGGTATGAAGGCTGCCTTCCTGCCAACGAGGTTATACTGGTACTGGTCGCTGACAACAACAGGGCAGGCCTGTTCGCATAGCTGACATGCCGTGCAGTCATCTTCCACCACATACCTGGGATGCCTTATTACATCAGCCTCAAAGTTATTATCACCTCTTTTTACAACCTTCCTTACCTCACTACCGGTAAAGATGGTTATCCCGGGGTGCCTCGATATCTCCGATACCTTGGGTGTTGTAATACATGCAGCACAGTCGAGGGTGGGGAAGACCTTACTCAGGAGTATCATCTTCCCTCCGACGGAGAGATCTTTCTCTACAAGCAGAACCTTATAGCCGTTGTTTGCCATGTTCAGTGCTGCTTCTCCGCCTGCGATGCCGGCACCGATGATGAGTGCATCAAAGGAAGAGGTATTAATATTTTCAGCCATTATCAGCTTTTTGGTGATTGAAGTAAATACTGGTTAAAGCTCTTGATCTGTTTTACAAAAGACTCACTGCATACCGAGCATATAGCGGCCATTCTGAGACGGGCAGGATCAATGTTTTTGTCTTTCATCATCTGATGAGTGACACCCACGATATGACCGGTCTTTTCAGTACAGGATTCTCCATATGTGCAGTCGCTTCCATCAGCTGCAATAAACACTCCGTCAAAACCCTTTTCATAGGCATGCATGATCCATCGCGGCTTTATGCCACTGGAACAAGGTATAGCTATGGAATAGACAGTGGGAGGGTAATGGAGCTTAAGTAACCCTGCCATGTCGATGGCAGGATCAGATATCTTTTCCGTTGAGAATACCAGTATCCTGGCGCTCTTCTTCTCCATTGATCAGGGTATTTTACTTCTTCCTGAGATAGATCTTGAAGAAGCCGCTCTCTTCTACGGTGCCTAAATATTCATGCCCCTGCTTGGAGCACCATTTGGGTATGTCAACCTTTGTTCCCTCATCGGCACTGAGCACTTCCATTACATCGCCTGTGCTGATTGTTCCGATAGCTTTCTTTGCCTCAAGTAATGGACCGGGGCATGCTGTTCCTCTGGCATCAACTGATTTTGATACTGTAACGTTCTTTAATTCTTCTGGTGTCATGGTGTGTGAGTTTTAATATTTATTTAATGAATAGACTATTAATCAGTTAGATACTTAACTGCTTTTATTGTTACGAGATAAAAAACTGCATTGAGCTTTCACTGGCCTCGGCCACGAAGGTGGCAGCACCGGCGAAGCGAAGGTGAGGATAGTCAATCAACTCCTCCTTTTTGAAACCCATGAGGTTCATCGACATCTCGCATACGGTAATCTCAATACCCAGCTCGGCAGCTTCGCTGAACATCCTGTCGAGTGACATGACGTTCTGCTTTTTCATGAGCCCCTTGATCATCCAGCGACCCATGCCGGCCATATGCATTTTAGAGAGTTTGAGCTTGTTTTTCTCCTTTGGTAGCATAATGCCGAACATTTTGGATATAAAGTTCTTGCCTTTAGCTTTCTTCTTCCTGTCGCGTAGAGCAGAAAGAGACCAGAAAGAAAAGAAGAGCTTAACCTGTGTATCCTGTGCGGCGGCGGCAAGAGCAATGACCATCGTGGCAAGTATCTTGTCGAAGTCGCCAGCGATCAGCGCTATTGACAGTTGATCAAGCCTGTTCTTTTCCAGCTTCGAGACCTTCTCTTTAATTACTTCAAATTCCTTTGTCAGCTCCTCTAGCTGAACGTTTATCTCCTGTTGCATATTGAATGGGTTTAGTGTGGTTATCAGTTTGTGAATTAATAGGTAAGTGTGGCTTTGGCTGAGAGCACCCCGGTGACGACCGCAGGAAGAGTAGACTTCTCCTGAAACTCAGGTCCTGTGGTACTTATTACTACAATTTTTTCTGTCTCTTCCATAGTTTATTCCTATTGGCTTTTGTGTCTGGCAAATGAAGCATTTCTTTTTTATAGCCTTTCCGTTTCCAGTGTGCGGTTGATTATGTAATTTTGTGATCTGTATCACAATTTCTGCAATACAAGATGAAAACTAATGAATGCAATACATGCGCTTTCAAGTCACAGGCGCTTATTAGGCTGTCAGAAGAGGAGATTGCAACACATTCCTTTAACTGTGCTCTGATCGGATTTATAAAAGGAGATGCAATTATCAGGCAGGGGATGCTATCAACGAATGTAGCATACCTGCGTAAGGGCCTTGTCAAGATTCATATCACAGGTCCTTACTGCGAGCAGATCGTCAGGATTGTCAAGGCACCGGGTTACCTTGGCCTGCCTGCCACCTTCGGCGACAAGATCAACCAGTATTCCGTGACTGCAATAGGGGACTCCGAAGTATGCTTTATTGATCTGACAACCTTCCGGAACTTGCTGAGAACCAATGCGGGTTTCTCCTATGAGATAGTCCTGAACATTTGTAGTATTGAGCTGGAGTTGTATAACAGGTGCGCCAACCGCTCACAGAAACAGATCAGGGGAAAGATTTCCGATGTACTGCTGGAAATGGCAGACGACATATATGACGCTGACGACTTCAACCTTCCCATCAATCAGGAAGAGTTAGGCAACCTGATAGACTCTTCAAGAGAGAGCGTCAGCAGGGTCCTGACAGAATTTGAAAAGGATGGCATTATCAGTATTTCGGGCAAGAGGATATCTATTAAGGAGAAGAAAAAGCTGCAGATGATAAGTTCGCGGGGATAATTATCCTGTATTCAATAACAAAGAATGCCGCTGGCCGTTGTTTCATATTGGAAACAGATAAGATGCTCCATGAAAAGAGTATAATGAAACACACATAGTGTCATAAACATTCTCACACCAGAAACAAAATCATAAATATGGGTGTTCCTCTATACCCTAATAATAAAATCTATGATAATGAAAAAAGGACTAAAAATATCCGGAATTGTTGTTGGCTCCCTGTTGCTGCTAATAATTGCGGCAGGACTGATAATACCTGTCCTGTTCAGGGACAAGATCAGGGAAAAGGTTGAGACCGCCATCAACGGTATGGTTGATGCCAAGGTAACGTTTACAGGCTACAGGCTAAGCCTGTTCAGGGCGTTTCCGAATGCCTCCTTCACTCTTGACGGGCTGAATGTGACCGGCATTGACCAGTTTGAAGGTGATACTCTTGCTTCAATCAGATCGGCAGGGCTGGTATTTAATCTTGCGAGTCTTTTTGGCGACAAAGGCTATGAAATAAGGTCGTTGTTAATTGATCAGCCTCTGGTAAATGCTATCGTTCTGAAGGATGGGTCAGTGAACTGGGATATAATGAAGGAGATACCTGAGGAGGCAGAGGAAGAGGGCATGGCCGATCAGGAGGAGATGCCACTGAAAGTGAGACTAAACAAGATAGCCATCAGTGATGGTCGTGTTTATTACACTGACAAGGAATCAGACATGTCAGCGTCAATCGGAGATCTTGATGCTAACCTCTCCGGCAGCATGACCGGCATGCGCACAAGTCTTGACCTTGACCTTTCTGCCGGAGCTGTTGATTACGTTTATGATAATTTCCCCTTTCTGACGGATGCAACTATCAGGATTGAGGGCAGCGTGGATGCCATCCTTGATTCAATGAAGTTTATTTTCAAGGATAATCTGATAAAGATAAATGATATCGACCTGGGTTTATCCGGCATGGCTGCCATGCCGGAAGACGATATCGAGCTTGATCTGGTTTTCCGTACCCGTGAAACATCATTTAAATCGCTACTGTCGCTGGTGCCTGCCCTTTATATGAAAGATTTCGAAGGACTCAGGGCAGACGGCACGTTCGCTCTTGACGGTTCAGTTAAGGGGATATACAGCTCTGTTGACAGCACTCTTCCGGATGTCGCCGTCAGTCTAAAGGTTAACGATGGTATAATAAGCTATCCCGGCCTGCCGGAGAGGATCACTGCCATAAGCATTAACGGCAGGGTTCAGACTGACGGAAAGGATATGGACAACACTACCGTTGACGTGAGCCGGTTCCACTTTGAGCTTGCCGGGAATCCTTTTGATCTGACCCTGAAACTCGCTACACCCATGAGTGATCCTTCTGTTGCAGCAGCAGCAAAGGGGAAGATTGACCTCGATAAGCTTCAGCAGGCAATACCACTTGACAGCGTTACCCTCCACGGACTGATAGAGCTCTCGCTCGAACTGTCAGGCCGGATGTCAATGATTGAGAACAAAAAGTATGATCAGTTCAGGGCAGAAGGAAACCTCAGGGTGTCCGATATGACGGTGGCCATGACTGACCTTCCGTCCGTCACGATCAGCGATGCGGCATTCACCTTTACTCCTGCATACGCAGAACTGACGAATATGGCAGCAACAATGGGAGAGAAGAGCGACTTTAATCTCTCAGGAAAACTTGAAAATTATATTCCCTACCTCTTCTCCGACGGCACACTCAAGGGTAACCTGTTGTTGTATTCCAAAGCGATCGATCTGAATGAGATACTTGATATTATACCCTCAGACACTACTGAAAATGATACCGTAGCCATGGAGCTTATCCGTGTGCCGGACAATATCGACTTTGTCTTCAGGGCTACCGTTGACGGGCTCTCCTACGGCCGGCTTGCAGCGGAGGATGTGACAGGTAACATAATCGTACGCAACGGTGTGATCAATCTGACCGAGACAGGAATGAAAGCCCTTGGAGGTTCAATGCTCGTCAATGCTGTATACGATACACGCGACACACTCAAGCCTGTGGTTGATGCCAGCATGCTCATCAGCGGTGTCAGTATTAAAGAGACCTTCAACACATTCAACACTGTAAAGAGGCTTATGCCGGCGGCATCAGGCCTAGGGGGCAAAGTGACGGTCAGGATGGATATGAAAAGCCTTATCAACAACAGCATGATGCCAGTCCTGAACTCTCTCTCAGGCTCAGGTGAGCTAAGCTCAGAATCGGTACAGATACTGGAATCAAAGACATTTGATAACATGAAGGGTCTCCTTAAGATGGATCAGTCGTATACTAACATTGTGAAAGACCTTAAGGCCAAATTTATAATCAATGACGGCAGGCTGTTCGTTAAACCATTTGATACGAAGCTTGGTAATATTAAATTAAATGTCTCGGGAGACCAGGGGCTGGATAAAACAATTAATTACCTCATAAAGACAGAAATACCCAGTGCTGAGCTGGGCGAATCTGCAAATGCCCTGATGGGAACATTGTCGTCGCAGGCTTCAGCATTGGGGCTTAATATTGCTCCCCCTGAGATCATTAAGGTGAACCTTAGGGTAGGAGGTACATTTAATAAGCCTGTCATCACCCCGGTGTTTGCCGGAGCTGAAGGATCGGGTAGTGCCAAGACAGTGACTGCTGCAGTTAAGGACGAGGTCACTGAGAAGGTCAATGAAGCGGCCCGCGATCAGGCTGACAGGATCCTGGCGGCAGCCGGGGAGAAGGCGCAGATGATACGTGAGGAGGCTGCCTCATCAGCAAAGGCCATACGTGAAGAGGCTGACCTGCAGGGTAAGAAGCTTATAAAGGAGGCTGAGGCAAGGGGCACAATTGCTGTCATGGCAGCAAAGAGAGCAGCAGAGGCGCTTAATAAAGAGGCAGACAAGAGAGCCGGTCAGCTGGAGACAGAGGCAAACACAAGGGCTGATAAGATGATAGAGGAAGCCCGTGCCAAGGCAGATGAGTTGCTGAAATAGGCATTATTGACATACCGTGATATTGAAAAGAGGCATTTAGCCTCTTTTTTATTTTGTGTCATTTCTGTCACACGGTAACATTCCTGTAATATTTTCTTAATCGTTTTGTAACCGTATTGTTGCAGTGCTGTAACATTATGAAGGGAATTTTGCTCCAAATCAAGTCAACCATCAAATGAAAAATTTATTAAACAAAATCATCATTGTTTTGCTAATGACAAATTTCCTGCAACTCCACTCACAGACCCCTGTCGGTTCCATAGCGGGAGTAGTACGTGACGGGGCAACAGGTGGTACAATGCCGGGCGTAAATGTAGTCATTGAAGGTACACTGCGAGGTGCATCCACGGGACCGGAGGGTGAATTCCTAATCCAGCCGGTTGCTCCGGGAACATACAGTCTCAGCCTGACATTTATTTCATACAAGCCACTGAGAATAGAGGGAGTAGAGGTCAGGGCGGGTGAAGTGACTGAGTTAGCTGCCACGATGGCAGACCAGTCAGTGCTGCTTCAAGATATCGTTGTTGTGGCCACCAGGAGAAATGACAGTGAGGTGTCCATAATGAACAGCATTAAGAATAGCCCGATGGTAGTCTCCGGTATCTCTGCCCAGCTGATCGGACGGACACAGGACCGTGATGCCTCTGAGGTTGTCAGGCGTCTCCCCGGTGTCTCAATCGTGGATGACAAGTTTATTGTTGTAAGAGGTCTATCATCAAGGTACAATAATGTATGGCTTAACAACTCCTCTGCACCCAGCCTGGAAGCTGACACACGATCATTCTCTTTTGATCTGGTGCCAGCCTCAATGATTGAGAGCATCTTCATCCTGAAGTCACCTGCAGCTGATCTGCCAGCAGATTATTCAGGTGGTTTCATCAAAATTTCAACCACAGGTATCCCTTCAGAAAACAAACTGTCAATCTCCTACGGAACGACATTCAGGCAATATTCCACTTTCAACACATTTCTCCGGGAGAAAGGAAGCAGCTATGACTGGCTGACTGCCGGCGCTACCTCTAGACAGCTGCCGGAAGAGATGCCGGCACATCTTGATACGTACGAGAGTGCTACAAATCCGGAAATACGCAACAGGGTGACCGAGATAGGTAGTAGCTTGAATAACTCATGGGAGGGACTCCCTGTAACAGCTATACCAGACCAGAAGTTATCCCTTGAGTTAAAAAAACGGTTCCGGAAAGGAAATTTCATTGCTGGCAATGTCACTTCGCTCACATATAGTTACTCAAATACATTCATTAAGCTACAGAATAACAGCTATTCCATTTACAACTATGCTTATGACACCCCGGGTATCCTCGATGAGTTCACTGACAGACAGTATAAAACCAATGCAAGGATTGGGCTGATGCACAACTGGACAGTCTATCCGGTTGAAGGACTTAAGCTCGAGTTCCGGAATTTTTTCACCAGCACCTCGAACTCAACAATCAGCCTGAGAGAGGGGTATGACTGGTATAACAACGGGAGACTTATAAAATCGGGTGAAACGAAATTCAGTAACAGGTTGATCTATTCGGGTCAGGTTGGCGGTGAACAGGTATTTAATAAGGGTAATAGCTTCATTGACTTTACGGCCGGCTACTCGATCTCGATCAAAGATGAGCCGGACATAAGAAGATACAGGTATATAAGCAATGACGGGGTGACTTCACCATATATCATCCTTTTCGGAAACAATCCCGATCTCTCTTCAGTCTCAAGAATGTGGCTCGATCTTAATGAAAGCAAACAGTCAGGCTTGCTTAATTTTACTCAAAAGTTCAAGACCGGAAACGTTGCGACGGAATTAAAGACAGGTATTTTTGTTGAGACCATGAAGCGGTCGTTCACGGCCCGCAACTTTGGCTACGCCATGGCAAGTGAAAGCTCCACATTTGCCTGGACGACTCTGCCTGTCAGTGACATCTTCATGACTGAGAACATAAACCTCACTGACGGCATCAAGCTGAAGGAAATTACCTCTCTCTCAGACTCATATAATGCCTCATCCAGGATACTTGCCGGATACCTTAATCTCAGGTTCAAAATCGGTGGCAGGACTGATCTTTCAGCAGGAGTGAGGGTTGAGAGTGTCCGGCAGGAGCTGTCGAGCTACAGGCAGGGTACTGCTATTCCGGTGAATGTTGTACGTGATACTGTTAACCTCTTTCCATCTGCAAACTTTGCATTCAACCTCAAGGAGAATAGTATTTTACGATTCACCTACGGTATGTCGGTTAACAGACCCGAATTCAGGGAGATGGCTCCATTCTACTACGTTGACTTTAACCAGAATGCCGGTATCTATGGAAATGTAAACATTAAACAGGCCTACATTCACAATTTTGATGTCAGGTATGAGATCTATCCCGGCAATAACGAAACATTCAATATCGGTCTCTTTTTTAAGAATTTCACCAATCCGATAGAAGTTTCAATCAGGGGCAACAACCCCACCCAGTTCTCTTTTGACAATATCAGCTCTGCCTACAGCTTCGGGCTCGAGACAGAAGCAAGGAGGAGCCTTGGATTCATAAGCAGCAGGCTGGAAAATTTCACAACTGTGATTAATCTTGCCCTGATAAAGAGCTCTGTCGCCTTTGACAGGCCCCTGCAGGGTCAGTCGCCCTATATCATTAATATTGGCCTCTTCTACCAGGAGCAGGAGAAAGGATTTATGGCGAGCATAGTATACAACCGCATTGGCAAGAGGATAATTGCCGTTGGAAGACCCTCGCCAAATGAATGGGAGAGCATACCCGATATCTATGAAATGCCCCGCGATGAGATGGATATTGCTGTCAGCAAACAGATCGGCAGGAGAATAGAGATTAAGGCCGGGATTAAGGATCTGTTAGGTGAAGAGCAAGTCTACCAGCAAAAGGTAAAGCATGTTGTGGATATGTCATACTATGGGGGAGACGGAATGAAGGCATTCGACAGGACACAGAATACAAAAGCATTCTATCCAGGAAGGCAATACACACTGGGTCTATCTTATAAATTCTAATAAAAGAAAACTAAAATTTAAATTATGAAAACAAACATTTTTTTTAAAACTGTGAGATTAATGGTTCTTGGTGCCTTCATTCTCGCTACAGCATCGTGTGAGAAGGATGTCCCTGTCACCGGCCTGTGGCTTGACCAGCAGAATGCTACTGTAGAGGTGGGTTCGACGATATCATTAGTGGCTGTGATTGACCCCCTGGATGCCTCTGACAAGAAGGTCACCTGGACATCCAGTAATACGACTGTGGCAACTGTTAGTGATGGTGTTGTAGCAGGGCTTTCCCTTGGTACTGCAACTGTTACAGTGACATCAATGGAGAATTCACTGTTTTCGGCAACATGCAATATTACGGTTATCCCATCTACAGGTCAGGTAATCACTGTTTCCGGTGATATTACCTCTGACACAAAATGGTATGCCCAAGCCAAATACCTGCTTTCAGGTTTTGTGTATGTAAAAAACAATGCTGTCCTGACAATTGAGCCAGGCACAATTATTAAGGGTGTTTCCAATACTAAAGCCGCGCTGATCATTGAACGAGGATCAAGGATTATTGCTGCCGGAACAGCTGATCATCCCATTGTATTTACTTCAGACAAGCCGGCAGGCCAGAGAGCCACAGGCGACTGGGGTGGTATTGTCATAGCCGGAAAGGCAAAGACCAACAAGCATGACAACGGACCCGGTATCGGTATAGCAGAGGGCGGTATAGGTACTGAGTACGGCGGTAATGATGATAATGATAACTCTGGTGTATTGCAGTATGTCAGGATTGAGTTCCCCGGTATTCCTCTTACCTCAACAGCAAACAGTGAGATAAACGGTCTCACACTCTATTCGGTAGGCAAATCAACGGTAATTGACCATATCCAGGTCTCCTACTCTGGTGATGACTCCTATGAATGGTTTGGTGGTACCGTTAATTTGAAGTACATTGTTGCGCTGGGTGGGCTTGACGATGGATTCGATACCGATAATGGCTACAGTGGCAAGATACAGTTCGGGCTTATCATCCAGGATCCTCTCAAATCAGACCAGTCTGGTTCCAACGGATTCGAGAGTGACAACGATGCCGACGGATCACTGCTCACTCCTCAGACATCACCGGTATTCTCAAACGTCACCGCACTTGGTCCGCTTACCGTGACAGCCACACTGCCCCCCGAGACCAAGCATGAGAAAGCGATGCACCTCAGAAGAGGTACCAGAACATCAGTATATAACTCAGTATTTGCAGGCTTTCCCCAGGGTCTCTCAATTGATGGCCAGAAAGGCAATTCGCCTACACTGGCTGATCAGAACCTGCTGCAGATTGAGAATACTATCCTTGCAGGGATGACGGAAAACTTCGTGGAGAAGACCGGTACAGTAGCCGTGCCATATACCGTTGACCAGCATGTGGCATATTTTGAAGCAGCAGCCAGGAATAACGTTGATAATATGACCGTTGCTGATGTCATTGGGGCAAGCCTTATCAGTCTTACCTCACCCGATCTTCTTCCCGCTGCCGGTTCTCCACTGTTGTCAGGAGCATCCTTTGCCAACAGCAGGCTGACAGACTCATTCTTCACTCCAACTACCTACAGGGGAGCTTTCGGAACAGAAAACTGGACATCCGGATGGTGCAACTGGGACCCTCAGAACACCGAGTATTAGTCCATTTGATGGTTTGACAACCCCTTATGAATGAGGAGTGCACCGGAGCACTCCTCATTTTTTGTCGACAGTCTGTGGAAACAAAAAAAGCCACCGCAGGGTGACTTTTTTTGTTTGTATCATGAGATCTAGAAGATCTTCTCTTTGATGCGCGCTTTCTTGCCTGTGAGCTTACGCAGGTAGAAGATTCGCGCCCTGCGTACCTTACCGAACTTGTTCACCTCTATCTTGTCAATGAAGGGAGATGCTATCGGGAAAATCCTCTCGACGCCAATGTTACCTGACATCTTGCGGACAGTGAATGTGGCCGATATACCAGTACCTGATCTCTGGATGACAACGCCGCGATACTGCTGTATCCTCTCCTTATTACCTTCCTTGATCTTATAGTGTACCGTTATCGTGTCCCCAGCCTTGAATTTAGGGAACTCATTGCTGGTGGCGTACTCCTTTTCAATAACTTTCATTAAGTCCATCGCGCAAATATATTTATATATCTCTAATCTTTTAAAACAGGTCGCAAAGGTACAAAAAGATTTTTATTATCTGCAAATTAATTATTGTGATTAATGTGCAGATCAATGGCCTGCGCCGTCAGGCATCTTCAGGTTATCTCCGTTGTCAAGAACAATCCTCATAAGCCAATCCTGAGGATAACCGGGTTGTTTCAGGTCAGGGGCAACATACCTGTAACCTTCCGGAACATCCTTTCTTGTCTTGACATTGCCATCCATGTATCTTGTGAACAGATACTTGTATAGTTCTCTCCACTCCCTGACAGTATTATCTCCGGCGTTTACTGAATAGCTGGTGATAAGCTCTGTTCCCTTTTTGGCGTCATTCCTGGCGGTGCTTCTGTATAGTTCAGCAGCCCTGGTATCAATTTCAGCGGTCTCACTGATATACTTTTTTTCAAGCTCCTTCTGTTTTGCCTGCAGGTCAGGTGTCATCACGCTTGCGCGACTGTAGACGAAGTTGGTGACCTCGTTGAATACCCAGAATGCTGCATCGGCGCTGTAGGTCATTATGTCACCGTTGCCTACTGCAAATGAATGAGGTACTGCACTGATACCGCAATACATAGGAGTATATACTGTATAATAGGTATCGTCAACACCGAACCATATAATGCCTCCAACAGGATCGGGCAGCCAGTTGCGCGACTGTGTGATGAAGGAGAATCCGGTCTGCTGAGTTGAGATAGCCCTCTCATGGAGGTACATCTGGCCGTCAACGGTCCAGCTCATTGGTCTCCATCTGACGGTGTTAAGGTATGGGCCGGCGCCTACGTCCTTTGTCATGTCCATCGGCGTATCCTGGTAATAGTCTCTCATCAGATCTATTGCATCCTCGATGGTGAGTTTTCTGTCAGGTTTGATCCAGAGAGGCATTCTCTTGCTGAGGTCATGGCCCATGGCATAATCAAGGTATTCACCCATTGTGCTGTTTACCTTGTTGAAGCCGGACCAGACGCGAGCCTCGCAGAAACGGGCTCCGCTGAAATCGACAGGTGCATATACGTCGCTGAAGCTGAAGTCGGCATCGCTGCCGTTGTACCATCCAAATCCGCGTGCAACGTCAACTACATCGGCAGCATATACTGTTTCAACCTCGGGGTTGAAGACCTTGTCGATCTCTGCCGAAGTTATTGAAGTGGTGCCGTTGGTGAGAGGAAAAGTCTGTATCCTTGCCTGGTTGGCGTGACCTGAGATGTAGCCATCAGGTATCCTGCGGGCAACGAATGCCATGCCCTTTTTGCCTGGTCCCTTGCCGATGATTTCCATGATCCAGACCTCATTGGGGTCAGAGATTGAGAATGACTCTCCTGAACTGGAATAACCATACTTCTCTGTGAGAGTGACTATTGTATGTATGGCCTCTCTTGCATTCTTTGCTCTCTGCAGGGTAAGGTAAATAAGGCTGCCGTAATCAATGATGCCGTCAGGGTTATGCAATTCCTCGCGTCCACCGTAGGTCGTCTCACCAATAGCTACCTGGTGCTGGTTAATGTTACCCACAACAGAGTAGGTAACAAGAGCTTGTTCTATTGTTCCCATGAATTTGCCCGTATCCCATTCATATACATCAAGCATAGTTCCGGGTTTGTATTTCATTGCCGGCCAGTAATAGAGCTCACCGTAGAGAACATGTGAGTCAGCCGAATATGAGATCATCGTGGAGCCGTCCGTTGTTGCTCCCCTGGTAATAAGAAAGTTAGTGCAGGCCTTACTCTTCTCTGATATCATTAGTATTACCAAAAGCAGGCTCAGTGTCAGTGCAGTGATTCTTTTCATACTTATCGGTTATTTATATGTTTCTGAATAATAAATAGTTACTATCTCACAGAAGTCGTTCTGACGAGACAGGTCTCAAAAATAGCATCTTTAATTAAAAAACAATACCTCTTAAAATCATTATTGTTGACCGTATTCGTTCGGCATCAGCGTTTTTAAGTGTATATTCTGACTGAAGGCGAGGGTCACCCATATAAATTCCTTTTCTCCGGAATGTCATCCTGCTCTCTCTCTCCTGGCGCCCTGAAAGGTGATATTCCTTTGCCATGGTAGATGTGGCGAGCAGAGCGATGTTATACTCGTTTATACCGCCGCCCGGCATAATAATTATTCTGTCACCTGCTGCCGTTACCATTTTTTTTATTATTCCGGAGCCCTCAATTGCTGTTCGTGCCTGACCGGAAGTGAGTATACGGGTGGCCCCTGAAGCGATAATATCTTCCATGGCTTTTACCGGTTCACGTGTCATGTCAAAAGCCCGGTGGAAAGTGACACACATGGGCCGGGCGTATTCAACCAGCAGGGCTGTACGTTCAAGATCAACCCTGCCATCCCTGATAAGAATTCCTGTCACAATGCCGTCAGCACCGCACTCCCCTGCAGTGTCAATGTCACGGCGCATCACACTGAAATCACTGTCGCTATATAGAAAATCGCCACCTCTGGGCCTGATCAATACGTGCATCCCGATGTCTGTATTTCGGTGTACTGATTCTATCAGGCCGGCACTGGGAGTGATACCGCCTTCTGACAGGGCGGAACAAAGTTCTAATCTCCCGGCACCTGCAGATTCGGCGATAATGGCAGACTCAACGGAGTCAACGCATATTTCTAAAAGAAAAGACAAAATCCGTTTTCAAGCCTTGAAAGTACATATTATTTAGCTATAATTGTGTGTTAAAAAAATTAATCGGATGAAACATCCATGTTTCAAAAGAGACAACCGGGTATGCTGGCTCAGCGAAATATATACCGAGAGTGATAAAATGAGAAGAATGGGTGTTCCATTATACCTAATAAACAATTTTTAAGATGATTAAACCTACATTATTGGTGCTGGCTGCCGGTATGGGCAGCAGATATGGCGGTAACAAACAACTGGATAAGGTCGGACCCTCTGGCGAAACGATAATCGATTATTCGATATATGATGCTAAAAGAGCCGGATTTGAGAAGGTGGTGTTTGTCATCAGGCGTGATATTGAAGAGCAGTTCAGGGAGACATTTGTCAAACGGTTAAAGGACGTTATAGAAATTGATTATGTGTTCCAGGAGCTCGGGAATCTTCCGGATGGCTTTACTGTGCCTGAGGGCCGTCAGAAACCGTGGGGTACCAGCCACGCTATTCTGGTGACGGAACCAAAGATAAAAGAACCGTTCGGGGTCATAAATTCTGATGACTATTATGGTGTTGACTCATTCAAGGTGTTATACAGATTCCTGACAGAGGATAAGGATGACAGGAATTTCTGCATAGTCGGATACCCTCTTGGTAACACGCTCTCTGACCACGGGGATGTTAACCGTGGTATATGCAAGGTTAGTGATGATGACCTCCTTGTCAATATTGTCGAGACCCGTAAGATTGAAAAGAGGCCTGAGGGTATATTTGCTCCTGACGGGGAGGGTGGATACAATCAGTATACCGGTGATGAGATAGTATCAATGAACCTCTTCGGTTTCAAGCCCTCATGTTACAAATACCTTAACATGGAGTTCAGTAATTTTCTTAGGGAGAGGATGACTGATCCCAAGGCTGAGCTTGACATCCCGACCTCTCTTGACAAGTTCGTGAAGGAGGGGGAGTTAACCATACAGATACTGAGAAGCAACAGCCAATGGTTTGGAGTTACCTACAGGGAAGACAAGCCTTTTGTGGTTGAGAGCATCCGGAAGATGGTTGATGCGGGGATCTATCCCGAGAAACTGTTCTAAAACGAAGCTACCAACTGAATTTGCTATCCAGCACGGCTATGTTGCCACGGTTATCTTTTACCGTTAACTCAAGCCTGTGAAGGGTGTTCTCTTTCAGGTATGGTGTCGAGGGCCTGTAAATCAGCAGGTTGTTCTTGGCGTCATATTCCACAAGGGCCCATTCACCGTCAATCATCATTTCATAACTACCTATACCGGAGAAATCATCATTAATGGTAATTGTGAACAGCTGCCGGCCGATAAGATTGGCGCCTGAGGCAAATGAAGGCTTTATCCGGGGGGGGACTGTGTCTATGGTGACAGCATAGTCTCCCAGCCTGCTCATCTCACCGCTCACGAACCCGTATTTGAAGTCGCCCCCGGCGTAGGAGGGGACCCCTCTGTTGCTTACCAGGGCAAGGCAGAGCTTACTTTCCAGTCCTTCTATTATGGTGTCCGGCCTTATCGACAATCTGTAACTCTCATGGACAGCAACAGTCTCATTATGGACTGAATGTACCGGGGAGAGAAAGGTCCTGGTGTGGTTTCTGACATGATAGTTTAAAAACAGGGTATCATAGAGTGCTCCGGCCGGGAAGTGTATCCTGATGCCGTCAGCAGTGAAATCGGCTGCTTTGCCGTAGGGGATCACCTTGCTGAAGATGATCTCTGCAGGAGGTATGGGAGGTGTTGATACCGATCTGACTCTGAATGATACCCACGACCTGTTGCCCCGGATGTCAGCCACAACAATCTTTATCTCATGAGCACTGTCGTCACTGAACTTCAGAATGCCATTACCAATATGCCTGTCATACATTGATAATTTGTTGCCGGGCTGTATGTACAGCCTGTGAACGTATTCATTAGCCAAGACCTTTGCGGCGTAATCAATATGGCTGTTGATATATCTTGACTCGCTGTATGAAAAACGGTCGGCAGTATAGCTGTAGACCTTAATCCCGTCAGCCAGAAGCTCAATTGAATAGATGCCACACCTGTTATTACTGTTGTCAAAGTTATCCCAGCACTTGATTCCTATCCCCGTCTCACCGTAAATCACAGGCAGCTCAGTCGTTGTAATTCCGTAAGATCCGTTGGAGGGCACAGTCTTCAGTGTGATATTTCCATGGCTACTGTTTGCTGATGATTCCCGTGAGAGAGGGTAGAGGATGATTTTTTCTATCACCGGTCTTATCCTGTCACTTATACCCATGTCAAACTGCATGGGGTTGACGGGGTTTTCTGTTGATGACTCGCGTAGCTCAAAGTGAAGATGAGGACCGGATGATCCTCCTGTGTTTCCCGACCAGGCTATAACTTCACCACGGGCAACCCTGAACTGATCACGCTGGGGATATAGAGACACACTGAATCTCTTATGCTGATACTGCATCTTTTTGACATAATCCTCAATGTCAGGGCGGAAGCTCCTGAGATGTCCATAGATTGATGAATAGCCTGAGGGATGTCTTATGTACAAAGCCCTGCCGAATCCTGTAGGGCTGACAGCGATCCTGTAGACGTATCCTTCATCCACAGCAAGCACATCCTTTCCCTGGACTCCTCCCGTGCGGTAATCGATACCGGAATGGAAGTGATCACTTCTTAATTCCGCGAAGCTGGCGGAGAGAGAAGGTGCATCTCTGAGCGGGCTGATGAAGAGATCCTTCGGGGGAGCCTGCGAATAAACGGAAGTTGCAAATGCTATTCCGACAGTAAAAAGTATAATCTTATGATTCATTTTATTGTAGGATGTGCAAAACTAAAGCTATGCCTGTAAAGTGCAAACATAATACCCTCTTTTTTTGATTAGAGTAAAATAATAGTTATTTTTGTATTATAGTTGTCAGAGATGAATGCTAAGGGATATGAGGAGTATCTAATGCTCAAAAGATCAGTGGAAAACCTGGTCTCAGAGCATGGGAAAATGATTGAGCTGACAGCTGGTTTAAGAAATGAACTGTCGGAGGTCAAACGCCAGCTGGCAGAAAGAAACGAAGAAGTAAAGGAGCTTCAGGCAAGATACGAAAGAGCTAAGTTCTCGGGGGCAATCCTCGGGAACGGGGAGGATGCCGGTACGGCAAGGAGGAGAGTGAGTGAACTTGTGCGGGAGATAGATAAATGTATTGCTCTTTTAGACAGATAATTATATAACAATGGATGATAAGCTTTCGATCAGGGTTAATGTGGCCGACAGATATTATCCGTTGAAGGTGGAAAGTGAAAATGAAGAACGTATCCGGAAAGCAGCGCGGCTGATCAACGAGAAAGTGCTGCAGTACAAGCAGCGTTATGTTGATAAGGACACTCAGGACTTTCTTGCAATGGCTGCACTCCAGTACGTTATCAGGCTCATAGAGATAGAGGATAAGGAGGAAGATACATCACTTGAGGAAGGGCTGAAGGAGCTGACTGAAATGATCAACCTCTGTCTGTCAAAAAAGTAGATACGCGTTCTTTTATATAGCAGGATATTGCCCGCATTGTTTCTCTATTCGTTTTGGAAACTCAACAGTTTGTACTTTGGAGTAGGTCTTGGATTACCTAGGACAGGCCTCAGCCCGGTTCGCCGGGATCCCGTTTGACGGGACGGTGGAAGTCCGAAGTAAAACGGCCGCTTCAGCCATGTAGATATGGGGTTTTTTAAAAGTTGGAGGAACTCTGCGGGTTTTTTTATATAAAAAAAATAAAATTTATGATCATAGGAGTTATATCACCATGGGTCTGCTTCGCCACAGGCGGGGCGGCATTTTTTGCAGGTACAGTATTGTCATTCTACCTATGGCAGCTGATGCTGCGCAACAGGAGAAAAAAGACCATCTCAGAGGCTGAGGCTGAGGCTGAAGTAATCAAGAAGGAGAAGATACTCCAGGCCAAGGAGCGTTTTCTGCAGTTGAAGGCAGAGCACGAGAAGGTTATTAATGAGAGGAATAACCGTGTAAGCCAGTCTGAGAACAGGATCAAGCAGAAAGAGCTTGCACTCTCTCAGAAGCTGGAAGAGACCCAGCGCAAAAAGAATGAGGTTGATGCTATACGTGAAAACCTGGCACAGCAGTTGGATCTTGTTGACAAGAAATCGGAAGAGATGACAAAGCTGCACCGTCAGCAGGTTGAACAGCTTGAAGCCGTCTCGGGACTATCGGCTGAGGAGGCCAGGAATCAGCTTGTCGACTCACTCAAGGAAGAGGCTCGCACTGATGCCATGTCATATATAAATGAGATTCTTGATGATGCCAAGATGACTGCCACCAAGGAGGCCAAAAGAGTTGTTCTTATGGCAGTACAACGTGTAGCTGCTGAGACCGCAATAGAAAATTCCGTTACAGTATTCCACATTGACTCTGACGAGATCAAGGGACGCATTATCGGCCGGGAAGGACGTAACATCAGAGCCCTGGAAGCTGCCACTGGTATAGAGATTATCGTGGATGACACACCGGAAGCTATTGTACTTTCCGGTTTCGATCCAATGCGTCGTGAGATTGCACGCCTGGCTCTGCACCAGCTGGTGACCGACGGGCGCATTCATCCGGCGCGCATTGAAGAGATAGTTGAAAAGACACGCAAGCAGGTTGAAGAGGAGATAGTTGAAATCGGTAAACGGACTACCATTGATCTTGGTATCCATGGTTTGCATCCTGAGCTTATCAGGCTGGTAGGGAAGATGAAATACCGTTCATCATACGGACAGAACCTGTTGCAACACTCACGTGAGGTTGCCAACCTGGCATCGATCATGGCCTCGGAACTTGGCCTCAACCCCAAGCTGGCCAAGAGGGCAGGTTTGTTACATGACATTGGCAAGGTACCTGATGATGAGCCGGAACTGCCGCATGCAATGCTTGGCATGAAGCTGGCCGAGAAGTACAAGGAGAAGCCGGAGGTTGTCAATGCCATTGGTGCACACCATGATGAGACAGAGATGACTACCCTTATAGCCCCGATAGTACAGGTCTGCGACGCTATCTCCGGTGCCCGCCCAGGCGCAAGACGTGAGGTCATTGAATCATACATCAAGAGGCTTAATGAGCTCGAATCGGTTGCCCTCTCATATCCGGGAGTGACAAAGACATACGCTATTCAGGCAGGCAGGGAGCTCAGGGTCATTGTGGGGGCAGACAAGGTGTCTGACAAGGATACAGAGAGCCTCTCTTTTGAAATAGCACGTAAGATACAGAATGAGATGACCTATCCGGGGCAGATAAAGATCACTGTCATAAGGGAGACAAGAGCAGTAAACTATGCTAAATGAATAAACTGAAGGTACTTAATGTCGTCGGTGCAAGACCGCAGATAATTAAAGCATCGGCTATCAGCCGAGCTATAGCAGGAGAGTTTGCCGATGAGATCGATGAGGTTGTTGTTCATACCGGTCAGCATTATGACCGCGAGCTCTCTGAAGTATTCTTCGATGAGCTGGAGATAAGGAGACCCGATCATAACCTTCAGGTTGGATCAGGCAGGCACGGGCGCCAGACGGGGATGATCCTCGAACGGCTCGAGGATGTGATTATGAATGAGAAACCTGATTGTGTGATCATCTATGGCGATACTAACTCAACTCTTGCCGCTGCTCTTGCCGCCTCCAAACAGCACTACCCGGTAGTCCATATTGAGGCAGGCATGAGATCATTCAACAAGACTATGCCTGAGGAGCTGAACCGTATCATGGCCGATCATGCTTCAACCTTACTCATTGCACCAACTAACGCTGCATTCAAGAACCTGATGGCCGAAGGATTCCGGCCGGAGAATGTGGCTCCGTATGACATAAACAACCCACGCGTCTTTCTTACCGGTGACATTATGTATGACAACAGCCTCTTCTATGCTGACCTCGCCGAACGGAAGAAGCTGGATTTTCTCTCCGGTCTGGAAGTGACGGAAAATGAATTTGTTCTTGTGACCATACATCGTGACTCTAATACAGATGATCTGACGAGGCTTTCAGCCATCTTCACTACAATGAAGGAGCTGGCTGAGTCAAACAGTATAGATATGGTCATGCCTCTCCATCCCAGGACGATGATTGCCTTGCGTAACCGTGCTCCGGAGCTTTACTCCAGTCTCTCCGACCACCCGCATATAAGGATGATACCTCCGGTATCGTTCCTTGAGATGATACTGCTGGAGAAAAAGTCGAGAATGATTATTACCGACTCAGGCGGAGTCCAAAAAGAGAGCCATTTTTTCTCTCGCCCCTGCATAGTGCTGAGAAAGGAGACTGAATGGGTGGAACTTGTCAGGAACGGAACGGTAAAGCTTGTAGATGCTGATCCTGAGCTTATAAGGGGTGCATGGGATTATTTCATGGAAAATAGCAGTACCCTGCAGTTCCCCGGGTTTTACGGCGACGGCAAGGCGGCTAAGATAATCCTGAGGGAGATACTGGTAGTATTCAGGAGCTGAGAACATCAAGCACCTGTTGTGCCAGGGACCTGATTACAGGCTTGTAATCGTTCAGAAACTCGCCGGTGACCCTGTTGCCTATCACCACACATATTGTCAGAGCTTTATGATTAAGAAGTTTTGACAGTCCGTAAATGGCAGAGCTCTCCATTTCATAGTTGGTGATCCTTTCACCCCGGAAACGGAAAGAGGTTAAATGATCATTAAGTTCACTGTCAAATGGCTCAAGTCTTAAGCGACGCCCCTGTGGACCATAGAATCCGGGTGAGGAGATGGTTATACCCCTGTTCATCCCTGCGGCAACCTTTTCAAGGAGAGTGGCATCAGCCTCAACAACATAGGGATAAGCCAGCGTGTCAGGCCACTCAAGGTGAGTAGTCAGTGCATCAGCGAGCATATGGTCAAGACACCATTCATACCCCTCATAGAAATGCAGAACGCCGTCAAAACCTACGGCTTTGGCAGTGGCAATGAATGAGCCTGCAGCGAGATCAGGCTGAAGGCTTCCCGCTGTTCCCAGTCTGATGAATGAAAGCGAACGCGGCTCTTCCACAACTATGCCAGTCGTTAGATTTATGTTCGCCAGGGCATCAAGCTCGTTGATAACGATATCAATATTGTCCGTTCCGATACCTGACGATATCACTGTGATATCCATATCATGATAGCTTCCGGTGACGGTGCTGAACTCCCTGTTACTCTTCCTGACACGTACTGAGTCAAGTAACTGGCCTATCATCTCAACGCGTCCAGGGTCCCCTACTATAATAATTTGGTCTGCTATATCTTCCGGAAGAAGATGCAGGTGAAATACTGATCCGTCAGGATTGGTTATGAGTTCGGTTTGTTTTTTCATTATAAGATTTGTTTAATGAGAGATGAAAACTTGTCCCGCAAATGCGGGATAACGCCCATGTACATAATTTTATTGGTGTAGTCTTTTGCTTCGGCAGGCATGCTGGCCCGGTTGTGTTTTTGCAAACATAGGTGTTACATTACATTAATGGATAATCTGCAAAAATACAAAAAATGTCATCCGCACGCCATTAAACACAAACAGTATCCGTGCAGTTAATAATTGTTAATATGATTGATGAAGGTGGATGGAAAGGATGATCGGAATATCTTTGCACACTGACCCTAACCAGACAATAATGCTCAGCAGCAGCAACACAAAAACGATAAACAGAAGCCTGGTAGCGATTATTCTACTTGCAGTTTTTTATCTTGACACCGCTGCTTCAGCCGTGACCTCAGGGACTGTGGGGGAGAAGAAAAGGGCCGTGGCGGTAAGAGTAACGGAACGAATATCTGTTGATGGCCGGCTTGATGAGACTTCATGGCAGGGAGCTGCTCCGGCCACTGATTTTGTTATTTACAATCCGCACAATGGTGTTCTCTCATCCTACAGGACAGAGGTAAGGGTACTTTACGACGATGATGCTCTGTACATAGGCGCCATGATGTTTGATAACCATCCTGACAGCATATTTACCGAACTGGGGCAGAGAGACGAAGGAGATATTAATGCTGACCATTTTTATGTGGAATTATCGCCGTTCAATGATGGGCTGAACGGTGATGTATTCAAGGTCTCAGCATCAAACGTCCAGATTGATAACAAGCTCACAACAAGTGATAGCTGGGATCAGAATGATACATGGGATGCAGTCTGGGAGAGCCGCACAAAGGTGACCGAAGATGGATGGGTTGCCGAGATCAGGATTCCCTATTCTGCCCTGCGTTTTCCCAGGTCAGACAATCAGCTTTGGGGGATTAACTTCTGGCGTGAGGTACGACGCATCAGGGAGACAGCGTCATGGAACTTTGTCACCAAGGAGTTTGGATCAACTATTGCTCATATGGGAGAGCTGGCAGGTATACGTGACATAAAACCACCACTGAGACTGTCGCTTGTGCCTTATGTGTCAGGATATATGGAGCATGCTTCAGATCAGCAGGGAGTGGGGACATCGTACAATGGCGGGCTGGACCTGAAGGTCGGACTGTCAGAAAGCTTCACCCTTGATGCAACTCTCATACCCGATTTCGGACAGGTGCAGTCTGATGACCATATCCTTAACCTGACACCTTATGAGGTCAGGTACAATGAGAAGCGGCCTTTCTTCATGGAAGGTACCGAACTCTTCACCAAAGGGGGAATTTTCTATTCCAGGAGGATAGGAGGAACACCTCACCTTGCCGGTGAGGTGCAGGAGCTTAAAGAGAGTGATGAGATAATAACGAACAACCCTGCTGAGGTAAGCCTTCTGAACGCTACCAAGATCTCTGGCCGGACAAAAGGAGGACTGGGCATAGGAGTCTTCAACGCTGTGACAAACAGTGTATGGGCAGAGGTTGAAAATACACTGACAGGTAACAGACGGCGCATCATGACCGAGCCGCTGACAAACTACAACATGGTTGTGCTTGATCAGACCTTTAAGAATGACTCATACGTCAGCCTTATGAATACAAACGTGGTCAGGGCAGGAGAGAAGGATGAATACTCTTATACGGCCAATGTCACCGGCTTTGAGACATTGCTTAAGACCTCCGACAGACTCTGGTCAGTCGCTGCCGGGGGTGCCCTGAGCCAGAAATACTATTCATCATCTCCTGCAGCTCTGGGCCACTCGCTTAACCTCAATGCAGGAAAAACGGGAGGCAAATTCAGGACCGACTACAACCTATCTGTCCTGAGTGATACCTATGACCCCAATGACATGGGCTATCTCAGGAACAACAATGAGATTGAACACTCTATTGACTTTGCATACCATACCTTTGAACCCTTCGGCAACATAATGTCGACACGCACTTCGCTTGAGATTGACTACAGCCAGTTGTTCAGTCCCCGTGTCTACACATTATCAGAGATTAGTCTGGGGAGCATGGTGATACTGATGAATTACTGGTCAGTGTCGCTTGATCTTGGCCTTGCTCCCTGGGGTGAGAATGATTACTTCGAACCCCGTACCAGCGATATGTCGATGTTCTATCACAGGCCTGCGTTATTTGAGGCAGGCTTCAGGGGAGACACGGACAAAAGCAAGAAGTTCTACTTCAATGTTGATGCCGACTATTACAGGACCTGGTCGGACTACAGTCAGCATGGCTATGCATGGCAGGCAGAGTCTGAGGTAAAGGTCAGCAGGCGGTTTTCATTCGACTATTCCCTTGGACTGGACAAGATGTTCAACGACATCGGCTACCTGACACGATCAATTTTTGATGAACGTGATATACTTTTCGGAAAGCGCGATGTAACTACAATAACCAACACCCTTTCAGGTGCGTTCATCTTTTCCTCCGACTCATACCTCACACTCAGGGCAAGACATTACTGGTCACGGGCTGACTATGACGGCAGTTATTACAGACTGCAGGATGATGGCAGTCTGGACCTGCTTATGAACATAGAAGAGATGCCGAACAGTGATGTTAATACAAACTATCTCAATATAGATATGGTATATACATGGCGCTTTGCCCCGGGAAGTGAGCTCTCACTGGTATGGAAGAATGCCATATTCTCCGAGGGTGATATTATTATCAGGAATGGATTTGATAATTTCAGGGATCTGCTATCAGCGCACCAGACCAACAGTATTTCTTTAAAAATTTTATATTACCTTGACTACCAGAATTTCAGAAGATTGTTCACATCTAATTAATTGTCATAAAATATGATACAGAGGACACAAACTTTGTTTTTACTGGCAGTAGCTATTCTGTCAGGTCTGATGCTCAATGGAGATCTGATAATGCTGCATACCGGCACGGGCACATTATTCAGTATGAGCTTTCTTGGATTGGGCGAACAGGGAGGTAAGATCATTCAGCAAATCTGGCCACTCAAAATTATCCTTGCCCTTGTACCAATACTGTCCCTGACTGCCATATTCCTTTACAGGAAGCGGCCTCTACAGATGAGGGTTACGATGCTTGTCGTCCTCCTGTCTCTGGGCACTCTTATTCTGGGCGCTTTCTATATACTGATGTTCGATCGCAAGATCGATGTTACGATCGTGTGGAAGGTCAAGTCAATTTTTCCGCTAATCTCAGCCATCCTTGCGTGGCTTGCCTACCGCGCCATACTGAGGGATGACATCAGGGTCAGGTCGTATGACCGTCTCAGATGATCTCCAGCCGTTCCTGGTCAGTAATCTTTTCGCAGTAGTGACATTTCAGGGCCACAGGTTTCTTTGAAATAACCCTGAACCTGGTGGTTACATTTTCAAAGTTTGTGATGCACTTGGGATTCATACATTTGGCAATTGCCGTAATAGTGTCAGGTACAGATACAACACGCTTTTCAATGACCTTGTAATCTTTTATTATATTCAGTTTGGCATTGGGCGCTACCAGGGCGATTCTGTTGATGTCATCATCTTCGAAAAATTTCCCTGCGATCTTTATAATTGCCTTCTTGCCATCAGTCTTACTGTCGAGGTTAGTACCGAATGTGATCTGGTTCTTTATCTTGTCAAGTCCAAGAATCTTGATTACCTTGAAGAGTGTGCTGGCAGGAATATGATCTATGACTGTCCCGCTTTCTATGGCGCTGACAAGTAGCTGCTTCGGATCATTTATGTTTTTCATCATTTACTAATTTATTTCAATTGTATGATGGAATCCCCATGAAATACATTTTTATGTAATTGCGGTGGTGTGTGCTTACACATGGAGGTTTCATGGCTTTTTTATTTTAATCCAAGCAGTGTGCTGATTATTGCTTGCCTTGTATATACTCCGTTAAGGGCTTGTTGAAAATAGTAGGCCTTGACGTTTGAGTCAACATCTGTGTTGATCTCGTTCACACGCGGAAGAGGATGGAGTATTTTCATTCCCGGTTTTGTCTCACTAAGCATATGATCATACAGAACGTAGGCGTTCTTCACCTTTTCGTACTCCATGGGGTCTGAGAAACGTTCGCGTTGGACACGTGTCATATATATAATGTCGGCCATATTTATGACCTCATTCAGATCTGCTGTCTCGTAATATTCAAGCCCCAGGTTCCTCAGGTAGAGTTTATATTCATCTGGCATCATCAACTCCTCGGGTGCCACAAAATTGAAGGAGGTCTTCCAGCGTGACATGGCCATTAGCAGTGAATGGACGGTACGACCGTACTTGAGGTCACCCACCATACATATGTTCAGATTGTCAAGGTTTCCCTGTGTCTTTAATATTGAATAAAGATCCAGCATTGTCTGGGTGGGATGCTGGTTGGCTCCGTCACCCGCATTAATGATCGGTACCGTTGATATTTCACTGGCATAACGGGCACTGCCTTCTATCGGGTGACGCATGACAATCAGGTCTACATAATTGCTGACGGTCCTGATTGTGTCATTCAGCGTTTCTCCTTTCGTGACGCTTGAGCTGGAGGAGTCAGTGAATCCTATTACCCTTCCTCCGAGTTTATTGACGGCACTCTCAAAGCTGAGCCGTGTGCGCGTTGAAGGCTCAAAGAAGAGAGTTGCAACTACCTTACCCCGGAGAATGTCCTGATTAGGATCCCTTTCAAACTCAGCGGCAAGCCCGAGTATCTTCATGATCTCTTCTGTTGTCAGATCATCTATTGAAACTAAGCTTCTGGATTTCATTAGGTTTTATTTTTATGCCTGATTTAAGACAAAGTTATTACAACTGCCTCTCTATTATCTTGTATGTTCAAAAGTATTTAAAAAATACTGCTTCAGTCTGTGAAAAGCCATTTTGACTTAAGACCGGCAATCTTGTTAAGTCTTTCCGTGACAGGGCCAGACCTGGATGACCTGAAAGAGATTTGAATATTCACCTCTTGACCTTTGTATTCATGTTCCGACTGACTGCATGTCTCCTCTTTGAGGACTTTCATAACATCGTTCATGGCACTGTATGGAAAGGTTATAAGCCAGCTCTCTACCAGGTGTTTTTCAATGATGGCTGCGTTGTTAAGTGCGTCTGCCGTTGCGCTCCTGTAGGCATTGATAAGTCCGCTTACCCCCAGGAGGGTGCCGCCAAAATATCTGATGACCACAACCAGAATATTGGTCAGCTCACGCGAGTTGATCTGGCCCAGGATAGGTCTGCCGGCAGTGCCCGAAGGTTCACCGTCATCATTGGAGCGCCATGCCTGCCTGTCTGGTGACAGTACCCAGGCATAACAATGGTGCCTGGCATCATGATACTCCTTTCTCAGTTCTTCGAGCCTGACCTTTATCTCTTCCTGTGATATCACCGGTATGGCTATTGCTATGAACCTGCTGCCTCTGTCTTTGAAAAGTCCTTTTGATTCGGTTTCTATGGTCTTGTAAGTGTCAGTGAAGAGCATAATGCAGGCGAAGGTAAATTATTCTACAGATAAAAGAGGGTCTTCGTACCCTTGTAAAGCGTAATAATTCCCATAACGATGAGAACAATATAGACGATTGATGTAAATGTTTTCTGGCTGATTCTGGAAACGAGTCTGTCGCCTGTATAGAGGCCTGCAATCAGGGCCGGGATTGAAAAGAGGGCCAGTAGTGCCGTGTTCTTATTGATGAGATCTGATATGAGATAAAAGAGAAGAGCATATGAGACTGCAAAGAGAATAAATATTGATATTATTGCATTGAACTTTTCTTTAGGGGTCTTCTGTGACGACAGAATAATTGCCACCGGTGGTCCGGTAATACCTGTAGCGCCGGCCAGCACTCCGCCAAAGAGACCGCTGAGTGTCATTGCTGTCTTGTCTGATTGTATGCTAAAATTGAGGCCTCGTATCAGTGCGATGACAATAAAGATTATCAGGAGTCCCCAAATGAGCTGTATGTATGCCGGATTAATAAATTTCAAAATAATAGTCCCTGCAGCTACTCCAATGCCAGTCCATAATGCCATGGTTCCGAGGCGCATTCCTTTGACTATCTCCCTTGACCTGCGGAAATAGAGCACAGAGAAGATTGCATTTATCAACGCAATAAAAACGGCAGTATCGGCTACAGGCATGATAAACTGAATAAGCGGCACCGCTACCAAAGCCAGCCCGAATCCAGTGAAGCCTCTTACCACCGAGGCAAAGAAAATGATAAGTGAAAGCAAAATAATGTTACCCGGAGTTACCATTCTATTCAGGGTATAAAGCCATGTGTCCAAATTCGTTTGTGAATTCCCTGATAGAGTTATCCCATCTCTTTATCTCTTCATCCAGCGGCAAGCCCCTCTCCAGGACCTCCCGCATACCGCTGTCGCCTGCGAGAATGTCGAACGGCATAAGGCGGTATTCATACTCATAGGGTGGGGGATTGAATGACAGGGATCCCTCGGGCGAGGTCTTTATAATTGCATCAAAGAGGTGCATAGCACAGGCCACCGGTCTGAAAACCGAAGCGTCAGTCACATGTATCTGTATCCCTTTACAGTACTGACCGGCAAATTTATGAAATGTAGGAATGAAGTCATGGATACGGAAGCTGCAGCCCTTTAATTTTCTGCTTCTCAACTCCTTAAGCAGGCTCTCGCTTTCTATAAAAGGAGCTCCTGTAATCTCAAAAGGTATGACAGTCCCTCTTCCTTCAGAGAGGTTTAGTGTCTCGGCAAGCACTGTGCCCGGATAGACCAGGGCTGTCTGAGGAGTAGGCATATTAGGGGAAGGCAGAACCCATGGCAGGCCAGTCTCATGATAGAGTGTATTGCGCCTCCATCCCTCTGCCCGTATGACATGAAGGTCACATCCGGGTATGTGCTTCTCACCTATCCATACAGCCATTTCGCCAATGGTCATACGGTGACAGAGCGGTATTGAAGCGCCTCCGACAAAAGTGAAATATTCCTTCAGCAGCACCGGGCCGTCAGCCTGTACCTTCCCGATAGGATTTGGCCTGTCCAGAATATAAAAGGGTATCCCTGCCTCAGCGCAGGCTTCCATGCAGAGCTTGACGGTCCATATATATGTGTAGAGACGGGCACCCACATCCTGCAGGTCTGCCACCATAACATCCAGACCTCTGAGCATCTGCTGTGTTGGCTTACGGTGTTCGCCGTACAGACTGTAGACAGGAATGCCCAGCACCGGATGAATCGTGCCTTCCCACTCAATCATGTTATCCTGTGTCTGCCCGGAGATGCCGTGTTGCGGCCCGAAGAGAGCACGCAGTTGTGTCCCGCTGTCACTCCCAAAAACCTCTGTTATAAAACGAAAATCAGAGGTTATACTTGATGAATGGCACAATATTCCAACTCTTTTACCACGGAGTTCTGCCGGCATATGCACGGCAACAGTATCCAATCCTGAAAGTATTCTCACACTGGCAAAAATAGTAAAAAGAGATAGGTAGACAAGCGGGAAAGCCTCCTGCGACATTAAAATTATTCAATATCTTTACGAACCCGAGATAACCAAATTTGTTGTTGTTTTAAAACCCTATTATGAGAAGATATTTTGTTCTCTTGTTGCTAATTAATCTGATTTACAGTGAGTCACCGGCACAAGAGAGAGTTTCAGGATTCAAGCCCAATGCGCGGCCTGACAGGATTGTTCTTAACCTCAAAGGGGATCCCGCCGTCTCTATGGCTCTGACATGGAGAACTGACACAACAGTCAATGAATCAATTGCCCGTATTTCGCGCAATCAGCCGGGCATTTTCCTTCCCGACTCATCAATTACAGTTACAGGAACATATTCTGATGTCAGAGGTGATGGAATTGTTTCAAGGTATCACTCCGTTTATTTTACGGGACTCACTCCCTCTACGAAGTATGCATACTGTGCCGGTTCCGGATCAAGTGCAAGCGAATGGTTTACATTCACCACTGCTGCTTCAGGCGCTGAACCTCTGACCTTCCTCTATTTCGGCGACTCTCAGGGAAGCATATCCTTATATTCAAGGGTGATCAGGCAAGCCTACCGGTCTGAACCGGAAGCTGCATTTATGATCTTCACAGGTGACCTTGTTGACGGCGGAGCAGGTTCAATGCTGCTTGATGATGAATGGGGCGAGTGGTATAAAGCCGGTGGGTTTATAACAGCGGAGGTGCCGCTACTGGCTACTCCGGGTAATCACGAGTATTATGATCCTGCCGACAGGCAGAAAAGAGATATTAACAGGTATTGGAGGCCGGGATTTACTCTGCCGGAGAATGGGCCGGCAGGACTGGAAGAAACGGCTTACAGCCTGGATTATGAGGGAGTGAGGATCATAGCTGTCAACTCTAACGAGATGCTGAAAAATACAAAGTATGCAGAAAGCCAGACTCAATGGGTTGAAGCACTCCTCAGAGATAATCCCTGCCGATGGACGGTGATAGCGTTTCATCATCCCTTGTACTCAACCTCGGCTAGAAGGGATAACAAGATTCTCAGGGATATGCTTAAACCACTTTTTGACAGGTACGGGGTAGACCTGGTGCTTACAGGTCATGACCATACCTACGCCAGGGGAATGGTAATGCCTGAAGGACAGGAAAAGAAGGGAAGAAGGGTTGGAACGGTCTGCGTGGTCTCAGTGAGCGGAGTCAAACAATATATGCAGGATGCTGAAAAATGGTGGGACGTAGGAATGACCAACACACAGACATGGCAGGCGATAACCGTGAATGGTAATGAATTGATATACAGCTCATATGATGCTTCCGGTCAGCCTGTTGATCAGTTCCTTCTCAAAAAGAAAAAGAACGGCAGCAAAATTATTGAGACATTAACCGGTAGAACAAAACAGAAATGAAGAAGTTACTTTTTATTCAGTTGTTTATACTGATCACGGCCCTGCTGGTCCATTCCTGTGCTCCACAGGAAGAGAGCCTCGCGATTTATGTGACCACAGATATTCATGGCATGCTCCTTCCCTATGATAATACAGAAGGGCAGGCCACAGACCATTCACTGGCAAACCTTGCCACCCTGGTAAATGACGCCGGGAAGGAGAATATCCTGTTACTTGACAACGGTGATATCCTGCAGGGTGATCCTCTGGTTTATTATTACAATTTTGTGGATACCACACGAAAGCATATCGTTGCTGATATTCTTAATCACCTGGGTTATGACGCAGCCACGGCAGGAAACCATGATATTGAGGCAGGGCACTCAGTCTATGACCGTGTGAGGCGTCAGTACAATTTCCCGATGCTTGCTGCAAATGCCATTAACACTGAGACAGGCAAACCCTACTTTGATCCGTATACCGTTATCAACAGGGGAGGGATGAAGATTATTGTGTTTGGTCTGATAACCCCCTCCGTGCCTTCATGGCTCCCGGAATCGCTATATATGGGTATCAGGTTTGAACCCATGGTTTTTACTGCCAGGCAGTGGATGCCTGAGATGCTTGCAGAGAAGCCGGATCTGATAATAGGTCTCTTCCATTCAGGCATGGGTGCCGAGGATGAAACAGGGGATGACGAGAACAGTACACTGGCTGTTGCTGTCAATGTGCCCGGGTTTGACGTTATCTTCTGTGGGCATGATCACCGGGAGGAGATGAAGGAAGTTAGCAATACTGCCGGCAAGAAAGTCCTTGTTCTCGACGGAGGCAGCAGGGCAATGACACTTATGAATGTTGTCGTTACTAAGACAGAGAAGCCAGACGGGACATTCAGTCATGAGATTGAAGGCAGGCTCATACCAATGAACTCTATCCCTTCATCAGACAGGTTCACCAGGAGGTACGAAGATGTATCTGAGACAGTCAGGGATTACACCAATGAAAAAATAGGCTATTCTGAGACTACGATTACAACACGTGATGCATTCTTCGGGCCCTCAGCTTTTGTTGACCTGATTCACCGAGTGCAGCTTGACGTATCAGGAGCTCAGATATCACTGGCGGCTCCACTCTCATTTGATCAAAGCATCAGTAAAGGAGATCTGAGGGTCAGAGATATGTTCAGGCTTTACAGGTTTGAGAACTTTCTTTACACCGTCAGTATGACCGGAGGGGAGATTGACAGGCACCTTGAACACGCTGCTGAACTATGGTTTGACACCATGCAAGATAGAGATGATTATATGCTGAGATACAGGTATGATGACAGTGGTGCACCTTTGATGGTCAATGGTACAGCGCGGCTTCGTAGCCCCTCTTATAACTTCGACTCAGCAATGGGGATCAGGTATACTATTGACGTCAGCAGGCCGCAGGGAGACAGGGTGAGTATATCATCGCTGAGCGACGGTACTCCGTTCAGTGACAGTGCTTCATATTCAGTTGCAGTAAACTCCTACAGGGCCAACGGCGGAGGAGGGCATTTCCGGGCAGCAGGGATTACAGGCAGTGAACTTGGCAGACGTATTATCAGTGCCACTGACAGAGACCTCAGATACTATATGACAGGGTGGATTAAAGATAAGGGAGACCTAAGCCCTGAAGCGCTTTCCGAATGGAAAATAATACCCGTGGAGTGGGCGTTAAAAGCTAAGGAACGGGAAACAATACTTCTTTTTGGCAATAATTGACTTATATACACTTATTACAACCGACAGGATAGAGAGATGAATATCACAGCAGGAAACGGCGATGGGTCAATGCTTCCACTTGTTGAAGAGTTTTATTCGATACAGGGGGAAGGATGCAATACGGGAAAGGCGGCTTATTTCATCAGGCTGGGAGGGTGTGACATCGGATGCAAGTGGTGTGATACCAAGTACTCATGGAATGCTGAGTTACATCCTTTGGTCAGCATTGAAGCAATCGCCGGCAATGTGATTGCTTCAGGTGCAGACTCAGTGGTGGTGACAGGCGGTGAGCCTTTGATGTGGGATCTCGGTCCATTGTGCAACCTTCTTAAAGACAAAGACATAAAGACCTATCTCGAGACCTCCGGTGCTCACCCTCTTACGGGAACATGGGACTGGATCACCCTGTCGCCCAAGCGGGGGTTGCCGCCTCTGCCGGGCATATGGCAGCTCGCCGATGAGCTTAAGGTTGTCATTCAGGATGGCACAGATATTGAAGAAGCAGAGACATATAGCAGGAAGGTCGGCCCGGGATGCAGGCTTCTCCTTCAGCCAGAATGGAGTCGTTATAAAGAAATGATAGCAGTTATAACTGAATATGTTAAAAGAAACACCAGGTGGGGAGTCTCGTTGCAGGCACATAAATTTATGCATATTCCCTGAATGAGATTACGAAAGTACATAATCACCCTATTGGTGATATTAATAAGCCAGTCAGCTGTGACAGGTCAGGCATATCACACCCGCTCAAACAGGGCATTGAAGTATTATGAACAGGGCAAAAGAGATTATGATCTGCTCTATTACGGCCGTTCGGAGGCCAATCTCAAGCAGGCTATAGGTGAAGATCCCCGTTTTTATGAGGCACATCTTTTACTGGGGCAGCTCTACGCTGACACCGGTGACTGGGAGATGGCAGTGACCTGTTACCGCAAGGCTGTTGAGATCGATTCACTGTTTTTTCCCGCTGCCCTTTTCAGCCTGGGCAAGGCTGAGCTGCTCACAGGAAGGTATCTCGAAGCAAAAACGGACCTGGAGGCCTACCTCAGTCAGCCCAAAACTACATCGAAGTTACGCGAGGAGGCCGGCAGGATGATTGCCAACTGCCTGTTTGCGCTTTCATTTCCGGGCTCAGCATTTGAAACAGATCCTGTCAGCGTTGGCGATTCTGTCAATACTGAGCTTGACGAATACTGGCCTTCCGTGACAGGTGACGGTCAGCAACTGATCTTCACCCGCGAAATAAAGAGAGCCGCAGGGTACGGCCGAGACCGACAGGAAGATTTCTACGTGAGCCAATGGAGAAGTGGCGGGTACTGGGGGACGGCACGCAATGCGGGCGCACCGTTGAACACCGCAGGCAACGAGGGAGCGCAGTCAATAGCATCCGACGGGCGATCAATGTATTTCACAGCTTGTGACCGGAACGACGGACACGGCAGGTGCGATATCTACTATTCAACATATGATGGCATACGGTGGTCGCCAGGAATCAATGCAGGCTCGCCGGTAAACACCACTTTCTGGGAGTCACAGCCTTCAATAAGCCCAAATGGAAAGATGCTCTTCTTCGTCAGCAACAGGCCGGGAGGAATGGGAGGAATGGATATATGGTACTCAGTCCGCGGAAGCGACGGCAGATGGGGAAGGCCTGTCAACCCCGGTAAAACAATAAACACTGCCGGAGATGAATTTTCTCCCTTCATCTACTTCAACAGCAAAACACTCTATTTCTCATCAAACGGAAGAGAATCATTCGGGGGTCATGATATTTATTACACAAACCTCAACCGTGACTCCTCATGGACTGAACCTGAGAACCTGGGACCGGCAATTAACACACCTGCAGATGAGACGGGCCTGGTCATAGAGTCATCGGGCAGGAGAGCTTATTTCTCGTCAGTACGCGAAAGAAACAGGGGGAAAGATATCTATTTTATAGATCTTCCGGCATCGGTGCAACCTGAACCTGTCTCCTATTTCAAGGCGACGGTGATTGACAAGGCTACAGGAGCTCCGCTGACAGCAAGATATGAGCTTACTGACCTCACCAATCGCATAGAAGTTACTTCTTCGGTAACGGATAACATGGGAGGGTTCTTTGTTTGTCTTCCATCGGGGTACAGTTACGGCCTTAATGTGACAGCCACTGGTTATATGATTTTTTCTGAGAATTTTGACTTTGAAAAGGGCTATTCTTCTTCAGAACCTTACAGGAAAACCATTGCTCTGAACAAGGTAAGAACAGGAGAATTTATGAGGATGTATAATGTCTTCTTCGATACTGACTCATGGGAGCTGCTTGAGGCATCTTATCCGGAACTCAGACAATTGCTTGAATTTCTCCAGATAAACAATACTGTTGTGGTTGAGGTAGGAGGGCATACAGACTCCGATGGCACAGATGAACATAACCAGACACTTTCGGAGAGGAGAGCAGCATCAGTAAGAGACTTTCTGATCAAAAGAGGCATAGCTCCGGAGCGCATCTTTTTTCATGGTTATGGTGAGACCTCTCCAATGGCCGATAACATTACACCTGCCGGCAAGAGACTTAACAGGCGAACTGAGATCACAATTCTTTCTGAGGGGATTAACCAATAAGAGAACTGTCGTGCCTTTGCGACAAATGTCAACGAAAAGCAAATAACAGTGAAAAAGGAGGACTCCCCAGGGGAGCCCTCCTGACTTCCGTAATCAGACAGTTGTAATACTTCAGAGATTCAGATGGCTATCTTATTCTCTGAAGGAGTGGTTAAAATTTTCAATCCAGTACTCTCCTTTACAGGTAATGAGACAAAGACCGAAGTGCCTTCAGCATCGTTGGGTTCAACCCTGATTTTCCCGTTCAATGCTAAAATAAGATTTCTGGCCAGGATTAAATTCATAGCGGAATAGGTATCCTGATTGTCGGAATTTTGGATCTCAGGATTGTCGGAAAGCAGCAGATCACTGCTTCTGGATAAACCCTGGCCAGAATCTTTTACATAAAATGTCAATGTCTCATCGTAATAGGTGCACCCCACCTTAATAAACCCTGATAAAGTATTGTCGAGTGCATTCCTGAACAGATTATTAAATATCCTTGCAGTTCTTGCCGTGTCCATTCTCAGCATCAGTTTGTCAGGAAGATTATCCTCCTGTATAAGAATGACATTGTCCCTGCCCTTTTTCCTCATTAAAACCCTGAAATCTGAGGTAAGTGACTCAAACAAACTGGCAATGTCTGTCTCCCTGAGGATCTCCCTTGCTGACCCTGATTCAAGCACGGCGGTGTCAAAGAAGTTTTCAAACAATCCTATCAATTGCTCGCAGGAGGTAATTATTTGTTCGGAGAATTCGCGTTTCTCATTCTCGCTGAACCGTTCATTGTTCATCAGGTATGAGAAAGCCACTATTGAATTCATTTGTGTCCTCATTTCATGAGAAACACCCGCGAGTATATTCGGTTTATTGATCATATAGTTCATTTTTTTCTGCCATGTCCCCACTACCGAATCTGTTTCCCTATAGGCATTACGAAGTATCTCGAACATATGAACAGAATAAAAGTTAAGAAAATAATTTACCTTAATTTTCTTGCAAGTCTGGCAGCCTGTTTGCTGTAGCGGCTCTTTGTTGCTGCTATGGCTTCAAACTGGCGTGCTGCTTTGTCATTGTTGTCGGTCATCATGTAACAGAGTCCAAGATACCATGCGGCATCCTCAAGATAGAGGTTGTTATTATCCTCCATTACCCGGGTGAATGACCCGCTGGCAACAGGGTAATTATGAACCTCCATATTGGCCATGCCATGCATGAATATAGACTCCATATTTTCTTTCTCGTTATTAATTACCTGCTCAAGATACCCTATGGCTTTGTCATATTCCTTGGCAGAGTATAAGGCAATTGCATTATCCATCAGAGTGTTACCTGAACTGGCAACCGACCTTGATGCACCATGTGACTCATATCTTTCATAATTGGCTGCATAGAGTTTGTCCGGAGATGGTTCGGGCTTTAGAATAAAGTATGCTGCTGTGGAGATTACTGCTACAATAGTTATTGCAGCAGCATATCTTGCTGTCTTTAGCACTGTTTTATGAATTGTTGCTGAAGTGCGCTTCTTCATCTCTATCACACTCAGTTTGTTTCTCAATTCAAGAATCTCCCTGTCAGCAAGAATCTCATCTGTCTTTCGCCTCAGATTGATTTCCCTTGTAAGCAGGGGATCTCTTTTCATCTCTTCGCTCAACCATTTCTTCTCGGTCTTGTCTGACTGACCGCCGAGATAGTTCTCAATGGCATTGTTGACATTTCTCGTCTTCATCATTTTGTATATTATTTCACACTTATAAATAACTATCAAGCATATAGTTAGTTACAAACCGTACTGTGCCTTCCGGACACCTCAGACAATATGCATGCATACCGTCTGTTGACTTCAGGAACTCTGCCTTGCGCAGATATGCCTGAATTATATTATATATTCTTGCCGGAACCCCGGCTACTTAATTTCCTGTCAGAATTCGATGATTACCGGAGGTTTGGTTGGACCCTCTTCCGGAACAAGTTTTCCGCCGTTTCCGCCACGAACGTTAATCATTTCTTCATTTGAAAGAACAAATTCTGCAAAGTTTTCAAGTTTCAGGGTTTTCATAGTAGTAATTTTTTAAAGTAATAAATCAGGGTTTTATTTGTTTTCTATACCGTACATGTCAGAAAGGGGGGTTTTGTGACACGGAAAAACCAACTATTTTTCAAAAAAATTACAACATATTGAATGACAGTGTTGTATAATATGAGAAATCTTCCTGTTACTATAAAGGATTGTTTATACTTTTACTGCCGGAAAGAAAGAAGAACCACATTAATGAGTCTGAGATCATACATACTCATCTTAATACTGTTACTTTTTGCATCGGTTTGTAATTCCTCAGGCTCAGTTTTGGCAGAGGTTCCAGATGATGCAAAGGGGAATTATGCAGATATTACCCCCCGGACACGGCTCAGTATGCTCACTGACTCTCTTGCATCTTCTCTGGAGCCGCCTAATCTAAAAGAGAATACCTCTCAGCTTAATTCACAGATTGAAGCTATCCTTGCCGAAAGCAGTATCATTGATACGGTGCTGTTATCAGACGCCTGTTATACCTTAGGACATTTTTATCTTCAGAAAAATATGTACCGGAAGGCAGCCGACTATTTTTCCAAATCGGTGACTTACAGGGAAAAGACCGGGATTGCTGACCGGAGGTATGCTCTGGGGTTGAGTAATATGGCCGTCGCTCTCCAGCAGGCTGGAGATTATGACAGAGCATATGCCGTCGGAAAAAGAGGACTGGAGGTAAGAAGGGCAGTCTCTGGCAGGGACAGTTCAGGGCTGGTAACCAACTACCTGAATCTTGCCGGTATACGACTTGAAATGAATGAGTCCGGAGAGGCAATAGAATTGGCAGAGGCAGGACTTGCCATTGCAAAGAGATATGAGGGTAGGGTACCTGCGGAGGTGTGGGCTGATCTTTACCAGGTCATTGGCCTGAGCCTCTACCGCATCTCAGAGTATAACAAGTCACTTGTTTACTGCCGGCAGGCGTGGAAAATATATGAAGGTAGTGCTATTGATATGACGGATTCAAAAATTCTGATGCTTAACACCATATCACAACTCTACCGCCGTTTGGGTCAGCCAGATGAGGCTGAGACCTACTTCAGGAAAGGGTTGGCCATGGAGAACGGAAAGAACTCGGAGAACAAATATCTGCTCTATATTAATTATGCTGATTTCCTGGCTAAGAGCGGACGGATAAGCGAAGGTGAGAAGGTGCTTGAAGATGGCAGGGCCAGGGTCCGTAATATATTTGGTCCCCGCAGTCGGGAGTATTACATGATGCTGGCTTCATCGGCCGAATTCGCCAATCGTAGCTCCGGAGACCCGAAACGTGCCCTTAAGCTGTACGATGAGTATTTTGATTATGTCGATAATAATCCATGGGATGTTTCAATGAAGAAATATCTAATGGGCCAGTACACTGAGACATTGTATGATGCAGGAATGTATCTCAAGATATTGGATGTGACCAATGAACTGCTTGACGCTACAGATAATGAGGAAGATATGACTTTACTCACTTTCTCGAAGGAGGATATGAATGTTCTTGGGGTAAGATACAGGGCACTTAATGCCCTTTTCAGTGAAAACGGAAACCCGGAATATGTTAAGCTTGCCATCGAGACAGGCCGGCATATATCTGCCCTGTATGACCGGCAAAGACTGAGTATGAGTGAAGAGGAGAGCCGAACGAGCCTCAGTGAATTGTCAAGAGAGATTTATACCGGGATACTTAAGAACTATGTAAGCCTTTATGATCAGAACAAAGACAGGGAATCTCTTGAAGGCATCTTTGAGTTTTCAGAGAGAAGCAAGGTAGCCGGTTTCCTTGTCTCCATGAGGGAGTTAAATGCTGCCAAATTCTCACTGCCCGAAGATCTGCAGGAGCTTGATAATGACATAAGAAAGGAAATAGGATTCTATAAGGAACGTATGGCTTCGGAACAGGCCAGGTCTGTTCCTGATACCGAGAGACTGGCTACATGGGAGGGGGCTACTTTCAGGCTGCTCAGATCACGTGACTCACTGGTGCGGGTATTTGAAAAGAGCTACCCGACATATTATAACCTGAAGTACAGGAATGATGTGATACCTCTTGATGAAGTCAACAGGGTGATAGGCAGCAAAGCCAACCTCATCAGTTATATTCTTACTGATGACAAGCTTCTTATTTTTGTGACCAACCGGAGTCAGACAAAGATCATAACACGTAACATTGACTCCACCTTCTTCAGTTCGCTAACAAGATTCAGGGGGATGCTTTCTTCGATGCCGGAAACGAGTGAGGTGCGCAAACCCTTCAATGAGTTCATGGACCTGGCATATGAGTTGTACAGGGTTCTTCTGGAGCCGGTTGTTCCTTATCTCCGGGGCGATAAAATAGTAATCTCTCCTGACAATATTCTGTCATACCTTCCTTTTGAAACGCTTGTAACTGAGGAATTCAGGAGCCCGGATCTGCTCTATCGTGAGGCTCCCTTTGCCATGAAGAAGTACCGTTTCTCATATATATACAGTGTCACTCTTTCCTCAGAGAGCCGGGAAAGGAGCCGGAGCATGAATAACAGGCTTCTGGCATTTGCGCCTTCGTACACAGGGATGGAGATAAATGATTCGCTTCTGACAAGCTGGCCTAATCTGAGGGGAGAGATAAGAGACCTGCCCTATGCCATCCTTGAGGCGGAGGATGCGGTGGATCAGTGCGGAGGTAAGGCCTACATTGAGCAGGAGGCCACTGAAGATAACTATAAGAGCCAGGCCCACAGGTATGATATTATTCACCTTGCCATGCATACTCTTGTTGATGATAATCATCCGGCATTTTCAAAAATGATCTTCTCGGCATCTGCCGGCAGGGCTGATGACGGCATGCTGAATACTTACGAAGTGTACAACATACCCTTGAGAGCGATGATGGTTGTGCTGAGCTCGTGTAATACGGGAACAGGCAAACTTGTCACCGGAGAGGGTATACTGAGTCTGGCCCGTGGATTTCTATATGCAGGCAGCCGGTCGGCAGTGATGTCTATGTGGGCTGTTGAGGATGCATCAGCTTCTGCCGTGATGCATTCATTCTACAAAAATATGAGAAGCGGACAGACAAAGAGTTCAGCACTGCGCAATGCAAGGCTGCGATTCCTGCGGACGGCAGATCAGGAGAGGTCTCATCCATACTATTGGTCGGCCCTGGTAATCTATGGTGATGATACTGCCCTCTGGTATAACCGTGTCAGGCTATATTCATCACTCCTAATCTCGCTCATAGTAGCCACAATCCTGGTGGCAACCGTTTACAGAGGTCCGAGATCCTGATACTCGGAGTCAGTCTTGATGATCTCCATCAGTGCCTCCTTACACAGATACTTCTTCCTTCTGGCGTAGGCCTCATTCTTCAGCCCCATCTTCCTGGCTATTTCCTCATATGAATATCCCTGGCTGAAGAGGTTGAGTACCATCTGGCAGTCCTCCCTCAGGAGACCAAAAGAACGTGTTACAATTCTCTCCAGTGTATATTCTGTCTGCTCCTCCGCCTCGGCAATGTCTGCCGGCTCAGTCTCCATGGAGATCAGTCGCGACTTATAGCGGAGCTGCGTATTCCATACGTTCCTGGCAATACCAAAAAAATAGCCCTTAAGGTCTGAAGTCAGAGTGAAGCTTGTCTCCGTGACCTGCTTGTACAGTATAACCACCGTCTCCTGGAGCACTTCGTAGGCATCATCATCCGATCCGCTATTCTTCTTGAGATGATCTCGCACCATTTCAAAGTATGCTTCATAGAGATAGTTAAGGATACGGCTGTCTTGCCTCCTGATACCATCAATGATGTCACTGTCTGAGTACTTTCTGAATAATCCCAAGCCGGCAGTTTATGTGACAAATATAACATTTCCCTATACTATAAAAGAAAACTGACCGTCCATCAATTTTAGTGAAGGTCATTTCCCGGGTAGTTGAATTATGGATATATTTACACTGCCTTAACAATTACTGCAAACTCTATAATGACCTATCCGTTTGTAAGACAATATGATGCAATGGACTGCGGACCGGCATGCATAAGCATGATCGCACGCTGGTATGGTAAACGTATATCCCTTGAAACTATTAGAAAACGTGCATGGATAACACGTGAGGGTGTCTCTTTCCTGGGATTAAAAACTGCAGCTGAGAGCATGGGTTTCAGTGCTGCCGGTGTAAAGATTCCTTTTTCCAGGCTGATGACAGATGCACCTCTTCCCTGCATTGTTCACTGGCGTCAGAACCATTTTATTGTTGTTAACAGAGTCAGTGACAGATCTGTATGGGTAAGTGATCCTGCCATCGGCAGGATAAGGATGTCACATGATGAGTTCAAAAAGGGATGGGTGTCAGGGGAGAGCGGTGACGAGCCTGCAGGAATGGTTCTTCTTCTTGAACCGGGATCAGGGTTTGCTGAACTGCAGGATGACCCGCCCCCCAGAGGAGGATTTGAATTTCTGCTGCCTTATCTCAGACCTTACCGGAAGCAGATGGTTATTCTTTTTGCCGGGCTGATAGCCGGCAGTGCCATCCAGCTCGTCTTTCCGTTCCTTACACAGGCAATAATCGATAAGGGCATTCAGTTCAATGATCTAAGATTGATTTATCTTATCCTGGCAGGCCAGCTGGCATTGACGGCCGGACGCCTTGCCGTCGAATTCTCAAGAGGTTGGCTGCTGCTGCACCTGGGTACAAAGCTTAACATCAGGATCGTGTCGGACTTTCTCGCACGGCTGATGGGCCTGCCAATATCTTATTTCGATACCAAGCTTAACGGAGATATACTGCAAAGGATAGATGATAATAACAGAATTGAGAGTTACCTTACCTCGTCAAGCCTTGCCATACTCTTCTCACTGTTCAATTTCATTGTCTTTGGAATAGTGCTCGGTATCTATAGTATTCCCGTGTTGCTGGTTTTCATTGCCGGGACAATCCTATACATTTTATATGTAGCGATCTTCATGCCTGCCCGCGAGCGTCTTGACAATATGAGGTTCATGCAGATGGCTGAAGCCGGCAACACGATGATAAATATTGTCAACGGCATGCAGGAGATCAAGCTGGCAGGAAACGAGGCTGCCAACAGACTCGAGTGGGAGGGCAGGCAGCGGGAGTTGTACAGTACACGTATTAGAGGACTCAGGATATTACAGTTCCAGACTGCAGGAGGAACGCTCATCCACGAATCTGCCAATATTATCATCACTGTCATCTCAGCCACGCTGGTGATCAACGGATCAATGACCCTGGGTATGATGCTTGCCGTGCAGTTTATCACAGGCCAGCTCAATGGACCCGTATCGCAGATTGTTAATTTCATGAGATCGACACAAGATGCAAGGATAAGCCTTGAACGTCTGGCAGAAATACATGCAATGGAACCTGAGGAGAAGAGTGATGCCTCCGCCACAGATCCTCTCCCTGAGAAGGTTGACATTGAAATCAGTAACCTGTCATTCAGATATGAAGGTCCCGGATCACCATGGGTAATCAGAGATATGAACCTGTTAATTCCTGCCGGGAAAATTACAGCCGTTGTTGGTGAGAGCGGTTCGGGGAAAACTACACTTCTGAAGCTCCTCATGGCCTTCTACCGACCTTCGGAAGGAGAGATAACTATTGACGGCAGAAATCTTGCTGATATCAGTGTGACCTCACTCAGAAAGAAGACAGGCGTAGTGATGCAGGAGGGTTATATCTTTCCTGATACCATCCTTGGTAATATTGCTCCGGGAACAGATAACCCTGATATGGATCAGGTTGAGCTCGCAGTCACTGTGGCAAATCTTAAGACGTTGCTTGATACCCTGCCGTCAGGACTTCAAACACGGGTGGGACAGGGAGGTCATGGTCTAAGCCAGGGACAAAAACAGCGCATATTGATTTCAAGGGTAGTCTACAAACAGCCGGCACTTCTGCTACTTGATGAAGCTACAAGTGCCCTTGATGCATCGAACGAGAGAATGATTGTCGAAAACCTGGCCGGTTTTTACAGAGGCAGAACAGTAATAATTGTTGCTCATAGGCTGAGCACAGTAAGACATGCTGACAGAATAGTTGTTCTTGACAGAGGCGCCGTGACCGAATATGGCACTCATGAGGAGCTCACCAGACTCAAAGGCACTTATTACAGGCTGATAAAAGACCAACTGGAGTTGGGCAGATAATCACGCCTGGTCTTTCTTTCCTGAGTATGGCTCGTAGTCATCAGGCTGGTCACGCAGAATGTTTTTACTCTCAGATTTATTTTGTGGTGCACCTGCCTTGACCCCTTTTTTCTTTACATATCTTCGGTAGAGACTTAAACCTGCAAGTATGAAAACGGCAACGTAGATTATAATGTCTTTTTTGTCCATTGTTGATTTAGTCTGTAAGACAAGCATCAAAATTAAGCATTTCGGAGCTTATGCCATAGCCGCAGTACATTTAAATGTTGTATTCATTTGAGTTTTACCAATAATCCATTATTTTCGTGGTTTGAAAAAAGGGGAGGTTTCTGAAACTTTCGCCTTTAATGATGCACCGAAGAAAAAGGATTGATGATGATTAAAAAAAATCCGAATGAATCTGTTCATGATGAACAATTTGATGGTGAAGAAAAAACTATCGAATCTACGGAAGAAACTACTGATGAAAAAGCCCTGTCCGATGAGTCGGCTGTCGAAGAGCAGACTGTAAAGAAGGATGTGGAGACTGGAGATGCCATAGAGGCAGAAAACAACGCGAACAGGGATGAGGGGCATGTCATTGAACAGCCTGAACCTGATGAGCCTGTTGAAGATGATGCCGTAAAGGCTGAGGCTACTGCAGAGGAGACACCGGAAGATGATGCCGTAAAGGCTGAGGCTACTGCAGAAGAGGCACCGGAAGATGATGCCGTAAAGGCTGAGGCTACTGCAGAGGAGGCACCGGAAGATGATGCCGCAAAGGCCGAGGCTCCTGCAGAGGAGACACCGGAAGATGATGCCGCAAAGGCCGAGGCTCCTGCAGAGGAGGCACCGGAAGACGATGCCGCAAAGACCGAGGCTCCTGCAGAGGAGGCACCGGAAGATGATGCCGCAAAGACCGAGGCTCCTGCAGAGGAGGCACCGGAAGATGATGCCGTAAAGGCCGAGGCTCCTGCAGAGGAGGCACCGGAAGACGATGCCGTAAAGGCCGAGGCTCCTGCAGAGGAGACACCGGAAGATGATGCCGTAAAGGCCGAGGCTACAGCAGAAGAGACACCGGAAGATGATGCCGTAAAGGCTGAGGCTACTGCAGAGGAGGTCACAAAGGAAAAATCTGATTCCGATGATCAACAATCAGAGGCAGGGAAAGAGGATGAACCCGTAGAAGGGTCATCGGATGAGGAGCACGTAAACTATGATGGGATTGAGCTTCCTCCGGTCGATTACAGCGGGTTTTCAAGGAAAGAGCTGGTTGAGACGCTGGCACTCATTGTGGAGAACAGACCGCCGTCGGAGATTTCCGATGACGTAAACAGGATCAAGGAATTCTTCTATAAGAAGAGCAAGGCTGAGTTCAATGAGAAAAGGCTGAACTTTGCCAAGGAGGGAGGAAATATTGATGATTTCAGACCTGAACCAGATGAGTTTGAGACCCGGATAAAGGGAATACTTGAGATCTTTCGCAGCCGCAAGAATGATTTTAACAGGATACTGGAGAGCGAAAAGCAGGATAACCTGCGAAAGAAGCTCGACATCATAGAACAGATAAAGGACCTTGTCAACAGGGAAGAGGCCATAAACAAAACATTCCAGGAGTTCAGGAATCTGCAGAACGAGTGGCATGCCACAGGTATTGTTCCTCAGGGTGCTGTAAAGGATCTGTGGGAGAACTATCATCACAGCGTTGAGATCTTCTATGACTACATTAAGATCAACCGTGAGCTTCGGGATCTTGATCTGAAGAAGAATCTTGAGGCTAAGATCGATCTTTGTGAGAAGGCTGAGGAACTGCTTCTTGAACCCAGTGCCATCAATGCATTCAGACAGTTGCAGGATTTCCACAACAGGTGGCGTGAGATTGGTCCTGTGCCGCACGAAAATAAGAATGATATCTGGGAGAGATTCCGTGAGGCAACCTCAAAGGTCAACAAGAGACACCATGAGTATTTTGAGAAGCAGAAGGATGAGCAGAAAAGCAACCTCGATGCCAAGACGGCACTGTGTGAGAAGGTAGAAGAGATTGCTTCAGGAGAGATACTCACCTTCTCCGATTTCAGGGAAAAATCTGATGCTATACTTGAGTGTCAGAGGCTGTGGAAAACGATCGGTTTTGCACCGAAGAAGCATAATAACAAGATATATCAGCGGTTCAGGACCGCCTGTGATACATTCTTCGAAAAGAAGCGTGCCTTCTTTGCGGAGAATAAGGAGACCCAGGTCAGGAATCTGCAGTTAAAGACCGAGTTGTGTCTAAAGGCCGAAGCGTTACAGGAGAGTTCTGACTGGAAGGATACTTCCGAGATGCTTATCAGGCTGCAGAAAGAGTGGAAAGAGGTTGGTCCGGTACCTAAGAAGTATTCCGACAAGGTCTGGAAGCGGTTCCGTCAGGCTTGTGACACCTTCTTTACACGGAAGTCAGAATTCTTTGCTGGAAGAGATACATCATATGAGGATAACCTCAAGGCAAAGCTCACTATCATCGATGAGCTGGAGGCATTCGATCCGGGAGAAGACCCGAAAGAGGCCTTTGAACAGCTCAAGGAGATACAAAAGCGCTGGACAGAGATAGGGTATGTTCCATTTAACAGGAAGGAAGAGGTTGCCCGGCGTTATAAGGATGCGCTTAACAAGCAGTTCGACAAGCTTGACCTGGATGACGAGGATAAGAATATTCTCAGATACCGTAGTAAGGTAGACAGTGCCAGATCAAACCCACGTGCTGCAAGGAAAGTGAGAAATGAGCGTGATAAATTCTACAGCAAGATAAAACAGCTTGAGAGCGATATAGTTCTATGGGAGAATAACATAGGCTTCTTTGCCAAGTCGGCAAATGCTGACACTATGATCAAGGAGGTGGAGGAGAAAATTGCTGAAGCCCATAGAAATATTAAGCTCCTGGAGGAAAAGGTCAGGTTGATTGACAATTCAATGACCGAAGAATAAGCTTAATCTTACTTGCAAAAAAAAAGATATAACTGTGGCTGAAGTAAAGTATGTTTTTGTGACAGGTGGTGTTACTTCATCGCTGGGTAAAGGAATTATTTCATCTTCTCTTGCCAAACTTCTGCAGGCCCGCGGATATTCAGTCACTATCCAGAAGCTGGATCCTTACATTAACGTTGATCCCGGGACACTTAATCCCTATGAACACGGTGAATGCTATGTAACCTGTGACGGTGCTGAGACCGATCTTGACCTGGGACATTATGAACGTTTCCTGAATGTGCCAACCTCGCAGGTAAATAACATTACGACCGGCAGAATATACCAGTCGGTCATCAACAAGGAGCGCAGGGGTGATTACCTCGGCAAGACCGTTCAGATCATCCCTCATATCACTGATGAGATCAAGAGGTGTATCAAGCTTGTCGGTTTGGGAGGAAAGTATGAGATTGTTATTACAGAGATTGGAGGCACTGTTGGTGATATTGAATCACTGCCTTACATTGAATCAGTAAGACAGATGAGGTGGGAGCTTGGTCCCCAGAACTGCATTGTGATACATCTTACCCTTGTGCCTTTTCTGCATGCTTCCGGAGAGCTGAAAACCAAACCCACTCAACATTCAGTCAAGATGCTTCTCGAGGAGGGAATTCAACCTGATGTGCTTGTCCTTCGCACTGAGCACAGTCTCACGGAGGATGTCCGGAAGAAGGTTGCTCTTTTCTGTAACGTAGAGTCTGGTGCTGTGGTTGAATCGATAGATGTATCAACAATATACGAGGTCCCGCTCAGGATGCAGGAAGAGATGCTGGACCTGACAATCCTGCGCAAGCTGGGGCTCTCACCGGGGCATGACCCTGTCCTGGGTGAATGGAAGGAGTTCCTGCATAGGCTGAATAATCCCAAACATAGTGTTAGAATAGCCCTGGTGGGCAAATATGTTGAGCTGCCTGACGCTTATAAATCCATCTCTGAAGCATTTGTTCATGCCGGAGCTGCCAACGAGACATCTGTTGATCTGAAATTCATTCACTCCGAAGAGATAGATGAAGGCAATTACAAGGAAAAACTTGCAGGATATGACGGTATCGTTGTTGCACCAGGATTCGGCTCAAGAGGTATTGGAGGTAAGATTTTGACTGTGAACTACGCACGAACCAATGACATCCCGTTTTTTGGTATATGTCTGGGTATGCAATGTGCTGTGATCGAATTCGCCCGCAATGTGATGGGACTGGAAGGGGCACACTCCACCGAGATCAATCCCAAGACTAAATACCCTGTCATTGACCTGATGGAGGAACAGAAGAGCGTTACCGAAAAGGGAGGCACAATGAGACTGGGAAGCTATGCGTGCGAGTTACTGCACGGAACCGAATCCTGGAAATGCTATGGTACAGAGGAGATTTCCGAGCGTCACCGTCACCGGTATGAGTTTAATAATAAGTACCTCTCTGATTTCAGGAACGCAGGCATGCTGCCGTGCGGGATAAATCCTCAGTCAGGATTGGTGGAGATAGTCGAGATACCATCACACAGGTGGTTTGTGGGAGTGCAGTTCCATCCGGAATACAGCAGTACAGTACTTAAACCGCATCCCCTGTTCAAGGGGTTTGTCAAGGCCTGCATAAAGAAATGATTGATTTTTAAATCGGAAACTATTAATAATGGATAAGAACACAATAACTGGCATAGTACTCATTTTTGTGATATTTCTTGGCTTCAGCCTGTATAATAATAACAGGACCGAGAAATTCTTCAAAGCTGAGACGGAATATGCCGACTCACTCTATAATGCCGGCAATTATGACCAGGCCCGCGAGGCATACATCAGAGCACTGGGCTACAGGCCAAAGGATCAGCCTACCAAAGACAAGGTGGTTGAGCTGAACAGCAAGCTTGGTCTTGCCACGCCTCTGAAGGAAGCTGCCGTGACTGAAACAGTATCTGACAGCCTGACATTGGCAGCACCGGCAGCACCTGCTGCCGTTACTGACAGTACAGCCCTGGGCGTTTTTGCAGCCAGCTCAAGGGGAGAAAATGAGTTCTACGTCATTGAAAATGAACTGATGGCCATTACAATCTCTTCCAGGGGAGGTAAGACCTATTCTGTCAGGCTGAAGGACTATAAGACATATGACTCACGCCCTGTGGTTTTGTTTAACGGTGACTCTACCGTCTTTGGTTATAAGTTTTTTACACTGGACAATAAGCTGATCAATACCGATGAACTATACTTCAGGCCTCTGGATTATGAGGGTCCCCTATTGGCCACTGAAGGCCCGGTAAGCCTCACAATGAGACTGGAGGCAGAAAATGGTGCATATATTGACTATATATATACGGTACAGCCCAAAGATTACATGATCAGTCTCGAAACGAGATTCAACTCTCTGGGATCGGTTATTCCTGCAAACACGTCATCCCTGGCACTTGACTGGAAGATGTATATTCCCCAGCAGGAGAAAGGAAGGCAGAATGAAGATACCTATACAGGTCTGAAATACAAGATTTATCAGGAAGGTGTGGAGGATCTGGGTGGTTCTGCCAGACAGAGGCAGAAGAAGGAGCTGGTTACGGAGAATCTTATGAAGACAGAATGGATTGGATACAAAGATCAGTTCTTCTCTTCCGTTCTCATAGCAGATAATTTCTTTCTCAATGCAACGGTCTCCTCAACTACTTCCGATCCAACCTCCATGTACCTGAGGTATTTCCAGTCCGAGATCGGGGTTCCCTATACTCCTGGCGAGAACAGCGTGGTAAAGATGAGAATATATTTCGGGCCGAACAGTTTCTCCCTGCTTAAGAAATACGATCTGAAGCTCGAGGAACTGGTCTTTCTCGGAAGAAATATAATCAGATGGATCAGCGAGTTCATTATAATCCCAATATTCAACCTGCTTGATAATTTCATTGTCAGTTATGGCCTCATCATACTTATCCTGACACTGATCATTAAGATTGCTCTCTTTCCACTGACGCACAAGTCGTTCATCAGCCAGGCCAAGATGAGGGTCATGAAACCTATGGTTGATGAGATTGCAAAGAAGTATCCGAAACAGGATGATGCCATGAAGAAGCAGCAGGCTACTATGGAGCTCTACAAAAAAGCAGGTGTCAGTCCCATGGGAGGATGTCTGCCGATGCTGTTGCAGATGCCAATACTCTTTGCCATGTTCCGTTTCTTCCCCGCCTCCATCGAACTGAGGCAGGAGGCATTCCTGTGGGCAAAGGACCTCTCCACTTATGACAGTATATTTAACCTGCCATTCACTATACCTATGTATGGTGACCATGTGAGCCTCTTTACCCTTCTCATGACGGCATCAACAATAATATCCACCAAGATTACCAATCCTTCAGGAGGACAGGAACAGATGCCGGGCATGAAGACTATGATGTACATGATGCCTGTCATGTTCATGTTGATACTTAATAACTTCTCAGCAGGGCTTACCTATTACTATTTCCTTGCCAATGTTATCACCATTGCTCAGACACAGTTCTCAAGACGCTTTGTAAATGAAGCTGAACTCCTTAAAAAGATCGAGGAAAATAAGAAGAAGCCTGTCAAAAAATCAAAATGGCAGCAGAGGCTTGATGCAGCTTCCAAACAGAGTGGTTACAGGTCTGCTAAAAAATAGGTCCCGAAAGTGCTAATAAGCACTTTCTTACTATAAATGGCCTAAATAATTTCTCATTCTAAAATATTGGGTTTAATTTAGGACCTTAATTCTAAAAGAAATGGGGAAAAAAGTAAAAAACAAAGACATTGCTGCGAGATTGGGTCTTTCGGGCACGTTAGTATCACTTGTGCTTAACAATAAAGCAGACCAGCACGGAATAAAGAAGGAGACACAAGAGAGAGTCCTTGCTGTAGCGAGGCAAATGGGCTATTTTAATGCTCTTGCCGATAAAGGAGAGATAGTTCCTGTAGAAGAAAAACCAGGTATTATTGGTATGGTTGTGCCATCAATGAATGATCCATTCATTTATGAGATCACACCTTACCTGCAGAAGGCCTTTTCAAGCATTGGACTGGGATTCTCGGTATTTACAAGGGACCCTGACGATATGCGTTTCAACAGGATGAACACCTCCCTGAAGAAGTTCTTCAGCGGAATGATTCTGGTGGGTAACGCTGCTGATGACAGTGTGATTAGAAGTCTTAACAGGGAAGGTTATCCACTTGTACTCCTGGAAAAGAGTATCAAGAGAATGAGATTAAATACCGTTTCTACAGACAGGATTGCGGGTACTGCCATTATGATACAGCACCTCACATCACTTGGACTAAAGAATCTCCTGATTGTTTCCGGAGAGGATACAGTTTCTTATGACAAAGAGATGCTTGAGGAACTCAGGAATTCAACAAAGAAGTCTAAAAACTTCGACTCGGTACATTTCACTGTAGCCAGTATTCCCAAGGCAGGGGATAAGTTCGATTTCGCGCAGATAGAGAATTTCCTCAGACCTCCTCACAGAACCGATGCTATCATTGTTCTTAATTCACAATTAGTCTTTCCGCTATACCTTGCACTTCAGGAAAAGAACATACGTATCCCACAGGATGTAGCACTGGTATCTATGGAAGACGGTATTGGCTTTGATCTTCTCACAACGCCTGTGACAAGACTGCGCAGACCTCTTGCTGCAATGTCGCTGAAGGTCACTAATATTATCTGGTCAGAGGTAAAAAACCAGGGCAAGAGTAAATATAAGCGTCAGGTGAACATGTCTCCGGAACTTGTTGTAAGGAGCAGCTGTGGTTCTTATTTAAAATAAAGCTTTATGGTACGGATTGTCCGGTTGCCAGCTTTTATCATCCTGGCAATGCTGACCTCATGCAGCAATAACCACCTTATTGTTGACAGGCAGTCAAGGATTGCTATTCTTGACGATTACAGGGCCAGGTCTGAGATCTATGCATCATCACGTGTTGATCTGTTCAGCCGTGCTGATTCTTTAGGTGAAGGACCATTGCGTGAGGCTGTCTGTTTCATGCTTGCATATATGCCACTGAGTGATATGGCGGTTTATGAACCGCAATATCTCATTGATAATGCTTCACAGGCACTGCGTACCAGAGACGAGATGCCCTGGGGTAAGAAGATCCCTGACGGACTCTTTACAAATTTTGTCCTCCCGTTAAGGGTCAATAACGAGAATCCTGATGATTTCAGGATACTGTTTTATGATGAGATAAGAAAGAGGGTTGAAGGTCTGGGTATCATGGAGGCGGCTCTTGAGATCAACCGCTGGTGTCAGGAGAGAGTGTCATATCAGCCTTCCGACATACGCACATCGTCACCCATGGCCACCATTCTGTCGGCTCGCGGACGATGCGGCGAGGAGTCTACGCTTACAGTGTCGGCTCTCCGTACGGCAGGCATACCTGCACGGCAGGTATACACTCCGCGGTGGGCCCATACAGATGATAATCATGCATGGGTCGAATTCTGGGCTGACGATGCCTGGCATTACATGGGTGCATGCGAGCCTGAACCCGTGCCGGACAGAGGCTGGTTTACAGAGCCGGCACGACGGGCTATGCTGGTGCACACAAGAGCCTTCGGGAGGTATGACGGAAAGGAGACCCTGGTGAAAAAGAACCACCTCTTCTCTGAGATTAACACCCTTGACAGGTACGCCAAAACTAAAAACCTGAAGGTGACAGTAAGAGATAGTATTGGCAATCCTGTCCCCCTGGCGGAGACCGGTTATATGCTTTATAACTATGCTGAATTCTATCCCCTGGCAACCCTTATATGTAACAGTGACGGTGAAAGCTCTCTGATGACAGGCATCGGAACGCTGCTGATATGGGCTAACGACGGGCATAGATATGGGTTTGCGCTCACATCTCCATCAGATACGCTGGCAGAAGTGGTCATCAAAACAACAAATCCTGCAGAAGGTATGAATCTTGATCTGATAGTTCCGCCTGGGCCAGACCCTTATCCCGGCATAGACGAGGAGATGGTGCGGCAAAATAACCTCCTCATCAAAAGAGGTGACAGCATCAGGAGTGCCTGTGTCAGCTCCTGGATGACCGATATCAATGTAGAGGAGATAGCCGCTAAGGCAAGTATCCCGGTGGAGAGTACAGAAAGGATATTAAGGGCTTCTATGGGTAATTATCACGAGATCACCACCTTCCTTCTTAAGGCAGGCGTCATGGGCCCTCTGGCTCTCCGTATTCTTGAAAATATTTCAGAAAAAGACCTGCGTGACACACCCGCGAAGATCCTCACCGATCATCTCGTCAATGCCCCTGCCGCAGCACCGGGGTCAGACTTCTCATTATATGATCGCTATGTGCTCTCGCCGAGGATAGATAATGAGCTTCTCTCACCGTTCAGAAGTGCCCTGAGGGAGTTGCCTGATGACCTTATGCACATGTTCTTTACTGAACCCGCCAGGATAGTGAACTGGATAGACACTATGATCACCGTTTCAGAGAGCGAAAACTACTATGGAACACCTCTGATTCCTGAGGGTGTTCTCAGACTCCATGCAGCAGACAGGCACTCGAGGGATATCTTTTTTGTGGCCGTAGGCAGGACAGCAGGGATCCCTGCACGACTGGAGCCGGGGACGGGAAGAGCTCAGTACCATGAGAACGGTGAGTGGCATGACGTTTGGTATGCAGGAGAAGCAAGACCTTCAGATAACCCGGGCTATTTAACATTCGTTTCAGAGAACAGGGACTTTCAGCCTGAGTATCATGTGCATTTCACGCTTGCGCACCTTGAAAAAGGAAAATTTAAGACCCTGGACTATGGTTACGGGGTGAAGATAAGCGATCTGCCAGGAGACATCACCCTTGACCCCGGCACATATATGCTTACCACAGGTAACAGGGATGAGAATGGCAACGTGATGTCATCAATAAGGTTTTTCGACCTTGCTCCCGGAGAGAAGAAAGAAATCATCGTAAGCCTCCGTGAGCTTCCGCTAAGCGGCATCACCCGCGAAAAAACTGACCTGACAGGTGAGTTGCTGTCATTTACCGGTCAAAAGATCAGCCTGAACTCTCTCAGGGAGAAAGGGGTGGTGATGTTGTGGGTTGAACCCGGGAAGGAGCCTACACGACACCTCCTGAATGATCTCCCGTCATATAAGAAGGAGTTTGACGATTGGGGCGGATGGTTCATCTTTCTGACTGACCCGGCGCGGACACCTGCAGGCTTCAACCCCGAGGAGATTACCGGCACTCCGTTAAATACACTTTTTGTATCTGACATGGCACTGACGCAGATGGACTCTTTTCTCGGATCAGAATCCTCCGAACGGCAGATGCCTGTTGTGCTTTACTTAAACAGTGAAGGTGAGGTGCTCTTTTCTTCGGAGGGTTACAGGATTGATACGGGCGAACAGATATTGAAAAAGATCAGACAATAGTCAATCGTGAGCAGATTAATGCTGTTTGTTATAGCAGCTATTGCAGCAGTATCATGCAATTCACTTTCGGAAGGAGATCTCACATCATTTGTAGATCCCTTTATCGGCACGGCTTCTCACGGCCATGTCTTCCCCGGGGCTACAACACCATTCGGTATGGTACAGCTCAGTCCGGACAACGGCACATCGGGCTGGGACTGGTGTTCGGGATATAATTATTCTGACAGTATGATAGCAGGTTTCAGTCATACACATCTCAGCGGCACAGGTATCGGCGACCTCTGTGACATACTCTTCCTGCCATCAATGAATGAGTTCAATATCGCTCTTCCTGACAGCACGGCCTCTCTGGCCAGGGTGAACAGAAGTCTCTTTTCTCACTCAGCCGAGCAGGCCCGGCCCGGGTATTATGCTGTTGCCCTGGCGAACGGCATTAATGCCGAGCTCACGGCAACGCCCCGATGTGGTATTCAGAGATACACTGCTGTCTGTGATGGCATCATGTATGTCATGATTGATCTTGGCTTTGCCATCAACTGGGACAGGCCGGATGACTGCAGCTTGTCATGGGATGGTACTGTTCTTTCAGGAAAACGTATTTCTACCGGATGGGCAGAAAGACAGTACCAGTATTTCTCTTCGCAATTTTCCATCACGCCCTGTAAGGTCACAATGATAAATGCAGGCCATATAACTGAGGGGATGCATGTGGTAGGGAAGAATATAGCCTCTGTCCTTTCCTTTGAGATTAAGAAAGGAGAAGAGCTGGTAATCAAGACAGGCCTCTCTGCGGTGGATGAGGGGGGTGCCGCCGGCAACCTGGCTGCGGAAGTGCCGGGATGGAACTTCGCGTCAGCTGCTGCTGCCGCCTGCCAGGCATGGCAGAAGAGACTTGGCGTGGTGAGGGCTCAGGCATCCGATAGCACGGTGCTGAAGGTGTTCTATACGGCCCTCTATCATTCCATGATTGCACCGAACCTCTATTCTGATACTGACGGCCGGTACAGGGGGACAGACGGTAAGGTGCACAGGGCAGAGGGATTCACAAACTACACTGTCTTCTCACTCTGGGATACTTATCGTGCAGCACACCCGCTCCTTACAGTCATCGCCCCTGAGATGGTGCCTGACTTTGTAAACACTATGCTTACCATCAGTGTAGAGCAGGGCAAGCTGCCGGTGTGGTCACTGGCAGGAAACGAGACTAATTGCATGATAGGCTATCACGCTGTGCCGGTGATTGCAGATGCAATACATAAGAGGTTCGCCGGGTTCGATTATGATGAAGCCCTGAAAGCATCACTCCATTCAGCATCGCTCGATTTCCGGGGACTGGATGAATACCGAAAGTACGGATACATTCCTTCAGATCTTGAGAACGAGTCTGTTGCCAAGACACTTGAATATGCCATTGACGACTGGTGTATCTCTCAGATGGCCGGAGACATGGGGCATCCGGATCTGCAGGCCGGGTTTCTTGAACGCTCACAAAATTACAGGAACCTGTTTGACACTACAGTAATGTTTATGAGAGGACGAATGAGTGACGGAGCCTGGCGGCCTGATTTTGACCCGCTCTATTCCCACCATACCCGATCAGACTTTACCGAAGGCAATGGCTGGCAGTATACATGGCTTGTACCCCATGATGTTGGGGGACTGGTCTCATTATTTGGCGGCAGGGAGCTTTTCCTGCAGCGTCTTGATTCTCTCTTCAATGTTGCCGGGGAGGTTAAGGGTGAAAATGCCTCGCCGGATATCAGTGGCCTGATAGGACAGTATGCCCACGGCAACGAGCCGTCTCACCATATCGCCTATCTCTTCACCATGGCCGGAGCCCCTGAGAAGACCGAAAGCATGGTGCGAAGGATCATGACGGAGATGTACACTGACAGAAAGGACGGCATCTGCGGCAACGAGGACTGTGGTCAGATGTCAGCCTGGTATCTCTTCTCTGCAATGGGCTTCTACCCGGTGAACCCGGCCGATGGCAGGTTTATACTCGGCAGCCCGCTCCTTGATCAGGCTGATATTTCACTTCCAGGGGGTAAAAAATTCCGGATTATTGCCAAAGATAACAGACCCGGGAGAGTAAATGTCAGCAAGGTTTTTCTCAACGGCCGCATACTTGACCGTAACTACATAACCTATGATGAGATCATGACAGGAGGTGAGCTCAGGTTCGTCATGAAATGAACAATGTTTTGCCTCATTGTTGATAATTAAGATACATTGCCATCTTGTAAATTATTACATTTGTCCCATTCTGGTACTGCCGGTTTCCCCGGCATTGAAAAGGGAACCCTGTGTGAATCAGGGACAGTACCCGCTGCTGTGAAGCCCGGTCCGCCAACTGGCGGATCATTACAGCCGGAATTCCCGCCACTGTCCGCCGGCTGGCGGACGGGAAGGCCCGGTGAGTAGGGATGAGTCAGAAGACCTGCCAGAACGTATCCTGATAAAGGAGCTTTCGGGAATAAAAGTTATGATTGGAAGGTCACCTGCCTATATCATCCTGTCTCTTATGAGTCATGCCGGAGTTACGGTTGCCACGGCTCTGTTGTGGTTATTATTGCCACTGGTCACACCGGCCCAGGATAGCTTTACCGAAGACACTATCAATATATCCGCCGTCACTGTCACCGCTTCTGCCTCAGTGCGTCACTCTCCCTACACCGTGGTTAGGATTGACCCTGCCATCATAGCATGGCATGAAGGAGATGATCTTGCTACACTGTTGCAGTCGGCCACTCTTCTCTCTGTCAAACGGTATGGCAATACCGGCATCGCATCAGTCTCCGTCAGAGGCTTGTCAGGAAGCCATACCCTGGTTACATGGAATGGACTCACTGTCAACACACCGGGAAACGGCTTCAGCGACTTTTCAATAATACCTCTTAATGCAGTCTCAACGGTTAAGATCACTTCAGGCGGCTCTGATCTTGACGACATAACGGGTTATATAGGAGGAAAGATCGAGCTTATAACTGAACCGGTATTTGAAGCAGGCACCTGCGCCTCAGTAGTCTCCAGTGCCGGGAGCTTTGGCTCTTATGCCTTATCTGCTTCCCTCAGCACTGGTACCGCTAATCTATCCTCCAGGGTTTCCATATGGGGTGATAAGGCCCGTAACGACTTCCATTTTATAAACAATGATGCGCCGGGAGGACCATCAGAGGAGAAAAGAATAAATTCTGCCTCAGCCTCAGGCGGGGTCATCGCTGACATATCATACCGCGTGAGAGGGTCACTGCTCAGCTCTCATGTATGGTACAATAACGCCGATAGACAGCTCCCGGGGCCAGTAACCACAGTGCAGCAAAATTTTGGTGAGAGACAGCATGACAGGTCAGCAAAGGGGGTAATAGATTACTCTCTGGTGCACGAAAAGCTTACTGCTGCCATCACTGCTGGTGCATCGCATGACCACAACCGGTACTTTAATGCAATACCTGAACTAAATGGGGACAACAGTTCTGAGACATTTATGGTCAGGGCCCGCATAGGCTACAGGCTGACAGGCACTACACTACTGGTGCTTAACGCAGGTGATGAGTATGAAACAGCTCACTCGCTCAGCTTTAGAGGCGGGGAACAGAGGAATATTTTTTCAGTATCTCTTGCAGCTAAGGTAACCCCCCTGCCAAGACTCAGGCTGCAGGCACAGGTACGTCATACAACAGCCAGCGACATGAAGGTGATACCTGAGTTGACAGCAGGAGCAGCATATCTTCTTTCACGCAGCGGGGAGCATGTAATCAAGGCCAGCATCAGCCGCAACACAAAGCTACCCTGCCTTAACGACCTTTACTGGGTGCCCGGTGGTAATAGCCTTCTCATGCCCGAGACGGCTACAGGAGGTGAGACTTCCTGGTCATTTGCGAGGGTCACCTCATCAGGTGCAAGAAACAGCCTTGATGTGACACTCCATGCCTCAAGGGTGAAAAACCTGATACAATGGATACCGGGCGAGTCCGGTCTATGGTCAGCAGAAAATGTGCGCAGTGTAAAGGTGACCGGTGCGGAGGTGAGAGCGGGCACTCATGTTACCATTAATGATTGGATTATAAGGGGGTATCTCAATTATGCCTTCACACGCTCGCTTATTGCCGGATCCGATATCGCCAATGACCGGTCCGTAGGCAGCCAGCTGATATATGCTCCTGTACATCATGTGAACCTGAATGTGAATGCCGGATGGAAGTGGTTCCGGACAGGGATGACTGCTGCCTGGGAAAGCAAACGTTTCACCGTCTCTGACAACAGTGAATGGCTGCCCTCATCATTCCTTGCCGATGCCTTCCTCGGAACAGATATACGTGCAGGAAAGACAGACATAAGGAGTGATCTTACTGTGAGCAATATACTAAATACACCTTCAGAGAGCGTACGTAATTATCCGATGCCATTAAGAACATATAAGCTTAAACTGACCATTGCATGGTCAACTAAACCCAGAAAAAATGTTAAAACTGAATAGACTTCTCCTGCTGATTATTCCCTTTCTTTTTTCGTGTGAGAAAAATGATGAACAGCAGCTATTTCCTTCAGGAAGCGGATTCCTGATACTTAATGAAGGCAATTACATGGCAGGTAACGGATCACTCTCCTTTTACAGCTGTGAGACGAAAGAGATATACAACGACTTATTCACGGGAAAGAATAATCGTGCTCTGGGTGACATTCCTTCGTTTATTGCAATTGACGGAAGCAAGGGTTATATAGTGGTAAATAATTCAGGAACTATTGAAGTGGTTAGTTTAAATACCATGGAAAGTATGACGACAATCACGGATCTTAACTCCCCCAGACAGATGGTTGTTCATGGCCGGAAAGGGTATATCAGCAGCCTCTATTCCAGTGAGGTGACGGTTTTAGATCTTGATAATAATGTAGTCACCGGAGATTTTAATATCAACTGCTCATCAGAGGCTATGGTCATCTCGGGAAACAGGCTATTCTCAGCCAACTGGTCAGGAGGAAGCACTATTACTGTGACTGACCTTGAGACTGAACAGGAGATAACAACCATTACCGTCGGGCTTGAACCGGAGAGCATGGTGCTGGACAAAAACAATAAGCTATGGGTTTTATGTACCGGTGGATGGAATGGCGAGGAGGTGCCCCGGATCATTAAGATCAACACTGATACTTATGCAAAGGAGGCTGAACTAATCTTCAGAACCGTTAATGATAATCCATCGTCGCTTACTTCAAATATAAGTGGTGACACACTCTACTATCTGGATGAAGGTGTCAGGAGAATGCCGGTGACGGCCTTAACGCTTCCGACAGAGCCCTTCATCGATGCTGGTGACAGATTCTTCTACAAGCTTGTTGTGGGATCAGGAGGGCACATCTGTGTCACTGATGCCATCGACTATCAGCAAAAGGGTGATTTTCTCGTTTATAACAAATCCGGCGAGTTGCTGGACAGTGAGCAGGCCGGGATAATACCGGGATTTATGCTCCTTATGCCTGACTAATCACATTTTGACTAATTTTATTGCGATAATGAGAAGATGTTGAAGAGGAGAACATATATATCCATCCTGCTATTTCTGTCATCTGTCTGTCTGTACGGACAAGTGGAGTTTCCTGTTGGCAAGCCACTCTTTCCTGCTGTTGATGAGTGGCAGGAGCTAGATGTTGATCCGGTGCAGGTCGATATCATGCGCTCATTGAAGCAGGTAAAGGACCAGCCCTATCAGTTTGCCATACCGGTTGAGGTCACTTTCACACCGGAAAACTCAGGTTTCATCGTTACTACGGATGATGAGTCTGTCTGGGTGTTGCCTCTGTCATCCAAGGGTGCGCTCTCGCTTAATCTGATACTGGGCCCGTACAATCTTCCTGAGGGAGCCTATCTCTATCTCTATGATAAGGATCATCAGCTGGTGCGTGGTGCCTTTACAGATGACAGTGGCACAAACAAAATAACAATGCCTGTGATGCCTGTTCCGGGAGACAGGATGGTGCTTGAATGCCATTTCCCGGGTGGCTCTATTCCGCAGGGATCAATAGGAGTGAAGCAGGTGTCACATGACTTTGCCGGTTTCTTCGGGCTGGATGGCATAAAGGATATCTACTTTGGCAGGTCTGATACCTGCGAGGTCGATCTGAGTTGTTCCACCAACCCTAATTACCTGCAGGCTGCACGTTCAGTGGTACGCCTGCTTATTGCCGGCGCAGAGCTTTGCACCGGGGTGCTGGTCAACAATACAGGCAGTGACTACAGGGCATATGTCCTGACGGCTAACCATTGCATCGATACATCCACTCAGGCCGCAAATACTATTTTTATTTTTAACTATCAGAGTCCGTGGTGTGACGGTCCGGACCTGACAAATATGCACTCACTGACAGGATCGCTCCTGCGTGCGTCGAACCCGGATATAGACTTTACCCTTATTGAACTCAATCAGTTCCCTTCATTGGTTTACAGGCCCTACTTCTCAGGGTGGGATATCACAGCATCAATCCCGTCTAACACCTTTACCGTTCACCATCCTGAAGGGGATGTCATGAAGCTCTCTATTGACAACAACGCTCCTATTTCAACCTCTTACCCGGTCACCGGGTATATCACCAACAGTTTCTGGCGCATAATAAAGTGGGATATGGGATCTACTGAGCCCGGGTCTTCCGGTGGCCCTCTCTTTGACCAGAATGGCAGGCTGAGAGGTACGCTTACCGGTGGCAGCGCAACCTGTTCAGACCCGACGAATGACTATTATGCGAAGCTTTCCAGGATGTTTAATATTACCACAATTACTTCAACCTACCTGAAGCCCTGGCTTGACCCGTACTCATCGGGAGCAACAGCGGTCAACGGACGGGATCCGTATGAATATAATCTTTCCAGGTCAGACACGCTGGGAAATACTCCCGTTGGCGATCCCGGCACAACGAGTAGCTATACCAGTCCCGGATGGGGATTGTCAACCGGTAATAATTCCGACAGTCTGGTTATGTATGCTGAATATATTTCATTTGTCGGCACAGGAGAGATAGCATGGGTCAGGTTGAATGTAGCTTCCACATCATATCTTAACGAGGCGGATTCTATCAGGATCTTTCTCTGGAACGGAGGGAGCGAGCCGGGATCAGTGATTGCCTCAAGAAAGATTAAGTTAAGAGAGGTGCAAAGCAATAATGAGCTGGAGGTTGACTTCGGGAGAACGATAAGCGTTACAGGATCATATTATGTCGGGTATAAGATATACTATAAGAACAAGCTTACCCTGCAGCAGACGCAGTTCGCCGTGAGACACTCAGAACCATGGCTTCTGGCCTCGCAGAATACAGCCTGGTTTCATGACGGCTCCGGCTGGAGACCCTTTACCCTTCATCCCGGGTTCCCGATGGCAACATCGCTTGGAATAAAGGTTGTAATGGTTGAAAACTCGGTTCTGAATGATGTTGAAGACCCTGAGCGGGAGATCCCGGCTATGACGGTCTTCCCGAATCCCTTCTCCGGTACTGTTTCATTCAGTGTCAAAGGTACAGGCGTCAGGGAGACATCACTAAAGATTTATAACAACACAGGGCAGGTGGTGTATGTGTCGGAATACAGGAGCATTTTCCCTGGTGTTCTTACCCTTGAGCTTCCATGGCTGGTGCCGGGCATTTATCATTACGGGATGATGAATGACAGTGTCTTCTATTCCGGTACACTCATAAAAGCGGAGTCGAGGTGAAGAAGATACTGTACCTGACTCTTGCAGTGACCATCATTCTCTGTTCATGCCGGCATGGCAGCAGGAATGAGGAGACAGCGCACCACGGAGATTCCCGGGCCACCGCGCGGTTTATCATCGAACAGGATGACGGATTCACAAAGCTTACGGTGAAGGATCCGTGGCAGAACTCACGGGGTGTCGAACTTGTTTATTACCTTTTACCCCGCGACACAGCGATCCCCGAGGGTATGACACCTGACCGCGTCATAAGAATACCGGTCAGGAGTATGATATGTATGTCTGCAACCCATATTGCCATGCTTAGTGCCATTGGTGCCACAGATATACTTGTAGGCATATCCGGTTCAGACCTCATATACGACTCTCTGGTTCGTGACGGCATCAGCCGTGGAAAGATACATGACGTAGGTTATGAAGGGAACCTGAATAACGAACTGATCGTGACCCTAAAGCCTGATGTTCTTATGGCTTATGGCGTAGCAGCACCGTCTGCCGGGAGTATGGAGAGGCTGTCAGCTGCCGGAGTGAGGGTAATCTTTAATGCAGACTATCTGGAAGAACATCCTCTTGCAAGATGCGAATGGATAAGGCTTTTCGGTCTGCTTACCGGAAGAGAGAGTATTGCAGACAGCATAATAGCGGCGGTGTCAGATAACTATCGGCAGATTGCACGGTTAGTCAGTAACAGCAATGCGCCCCGGCCTGATGTGCTTCTTGGCGGTCCGTGGGAGGATGTGTGGTATATCTCTCCATCCAACTCATACACGGGTAGGCTGATTGAAGATGCTGGCGGGAACTATATATTCCGGGATCTTACAGGACCCAATTCAGTGCCTTTCTCCATTGAATCTGTTTACAGGCGTGCTACTGAGGCTGAAATATGGATCAATCCCGGCAGTGCCGGGAGCCTGGAGGAGATGTCGGCTGCTGATTACCGGCTGGCCCAGCTGCCGGTATTTGCCAGAGGGGAGGTATGGAACAACAGGAGACGGATGACACCGCAGGGAGGTAATGACTATTGGGAGAGCGCAGTTGTCAGACCTGACCTGCTTTTAAAGGATCTTGTCTCTATCATCCACCCGGAGTTGTTACCTGACTATAAGCAGTTTTACTACAGGAGGCTGGAATGAGAGGCAGATCAACCCGGATGACACTGATGATGATCGGTCTGTCCATGCTGATGGTAATGCTGTTCTTTGCCGATGTGTTGATGGGCAGCACACGGCTGGAGGCCTCAGATGTGATGCGATCGCTTTTTGGTCATGGCACTCCCGGAGGAGAGATTATTGTCATGCAATTTCGTCTGCCAAAGGCTCTCACGGCTATTCTGGCCGGAGCAGCAATGTCTGTCAGCGGACTGCTGATGCAGACCCTCTTCCGTAATCCCCTTGCCGGTCCGGATGTGCTGGGCGTCAGCTCCGGCGCCGGGCTGGGTGTGGCCCTGACACTGCTGACACTTACACCGCTCATCAGCCTGCCAGCCGGCAGCCCCTTGACGGGATGGGGTCTGATACTTGCTGCGTGGGGCGGTGCCGGGATTGTGATGATGATCATCATGGTTGTCTCAACACGTATGCGTGATATTATGACAGTGCTTATAGTAGGGTTGCTGCTGGCCAGCGCTATATCGGCCGTGGTGAGCCTGCTGCAGTACTTCAGCAATGAAGCAAGGTTGAGGACCTACGTCATCTGGACCATGGGCAACCTGGGCAATATCTCCTACCCCCAGATACGTGCACTGGCACTGGCCACAACTGCTGGCATGGCCATATCAATTCTGATGGTGAAACCTCTGAATGCCATGCTTATGGGGGAAACATTCTCAAGGACTATAGGAGTCAGAATGGAGAGAACAAGGATCATCCTTCTGGCAGCAGCAAGCATACTGGCAGGAAGCGTGACTGCCTTCTGCGGTCCGCTGGCATTCATCGGCGTGGCTGTTCCTCATATAGCCAGGCTGTTATTAGGCACCACAGATCACCGTACACTGATGCCCGGAGTGGCATTATGCGGAGCAGTAGTACTGCTGCTGAGCGATTTAATATCCTCTTTGCCGGGAGGAGGGCACATAATTCCGGTGAACACCGTCACTTCACTGATAGGTATTCCTGTAGTGCTTTGGATCATACTTGGCAGGGCAGGGTTGGGGAGGAGGTTCTGATGCGTACGGAGAGCATAATAGCAGAGACAACAGACCTGGCAATCGGCTACCGCGCACGCAGCCGTGTCAACACCGTTATGAGCAAGCTTTCCCTGCAAGCACGGCAGGGTGAGCTGGTGGCCCTGATAGGACGCAACGGATCCGGCAAAAGTACACTGCTCAGAACACTGGTGGGTTTACAGTCATTGCTGGATGGCACGGTGATGCTTGCCGGCAGAGGACTCCAGGAGATAAGCTCATCACAACTGCCAAGGATAGTTAGCTTTACCTCCACCGAGCCGGTTGCCGTGAGAAATATCCGCGTACGCGATGTGGTTGCTCTGGGACGGTTCCCCTATACAAACTGGATTGGAGCAATGACTGCTGCCGATGAGGAAGCTGTTAACGAAGCACTTGAAGCAACAGGGATCAGCTCTCTCGCAGGACGGAGTATTGATAACATATCTGACGGTGAGAGACAGCGTACCCTTATTGCCAGGTCACTGGCCCAGGACACCGGCCTGCTTGTCATGGATGAACCTACAGCATACCTGGACCTGCCCTCCAGGTATGGAATTGTAAGTCTCCTCAGACAGCTGACCCGCGAAAGAGGCAAGTGTGTAATATACTCTACTCATGATCTCGATACGGCTATCAATGAAGCTGACAGGATATGGCTGATGACTGGAGAGGGTGTTGCTGATGGTGCTCCGGAGGATATGATACTGCAAGGTATACTTGCCAGAGCGTTTGAAAGCCCGCTGCTCTCGTTCAGCAGCAGTAAAGGCACTTTCAGCTTCATCCGGGGAAGACAGACAGCTGTAGCCCTTGAGGGCTCTGGAATGGCAGCTAAACTGACTGAGAAGGCACTGGGAAGATGCGGGTACAGCACTGGTCCTCAGGCAGAGGTGAAGGTTAAAGTAAGTCAGACGGGTGGAAAGACTCAATGGACACTTGTTAAAGGTGACATGACTGCCAGGTATGATTCTATTTATGACCTGGTAAACAATCTGCCCGGTGAGCCGGGTCAGTAACCCTTAAATTTGCGGTATGCTTCTATGAATGATGGTATGTCCTCAACAGCCAGCCTCTTGGCAATAATTTTCTTATCCCTGTCAAGAATATAGATCAGCGGGGTGGCCTCAACATTATAGAGATAGTCAAACCGGCTCAGACGCTGAGGATCCCAGCCATTGATCCAGCTCAGACTATGGTCAACAATGTACTTCTCCCATTTGTCATGGTCTTGCTGTGTACATACTGCAAAAACCTCAATCCCCGAAGACCTGTTCTTTTCAAAGTAATCCTTGAGCATCGGCGTTGCCTCCTTGCAGTGTCCGCAGTCGGGTTCCCAGAAGTAGATTATGGTGAAGTCGGCACGCACGTCATAAAGCGAAACATATTGTCCGGCGAATGAACTCATAAGCAGTTCAGGTGCCTTCATGCCTATAAGGTTAGGTCTGAGGCGTTCCACTCTCTTTCTGAGATCAGCCAGATACTCCTGTGATGCCCAGGGAGCATTGCCTGAGAGGTAGATTTTATCAGCCAGATGTACAACAACGGCATCTTGTCCCATTATCTCGCTTGTGGCATACCTGTTCATGAGCGATACAGCCACATATTGAAAGACATCCTTGTCAGCAGCACTCATTTCCAGCAACCTGTCTGCCTCTGTGATGATAGAATCCGGTGCCTGCATCACCACCTGCCTGAAGAACTGATCGATTTTGCCACCAAGTATCGGACTCCTAATCAGGCCCGGCTCTTTGAAATCGATATTGTCAAAGAAATGATCCTTGTATTGAATATATGACATGAGTTGAGATACCGAATCGGGGTTTGGAGAGTCAGGAGGGACGATGGGAACATGTGTCTCCACAGGGATGATTGACCTGGCGATGGCTCCAAGGAGGGTGCCTTTGTTTTTTGTCGCAGTCTCATTCAGGAACTGCTTCATCTTTTTCTCCTGGCCGGCAAGCTGAAGTTTTATTGTGTTGGCCTCTGCGCTGCCTTGTGGCAACCCTTTTAGTTTGATGCTTAGCCCCGTCGCCTCCTCCTGCAATTCTTTCCATCTCTTCTGGTATTGAAGAAAGAGTTCATTCTCATCCGATCCATGGAATGCAAGTGTGCCAGCCGGATTATTTATATCACAGAGGATATCAAAATGCTGGTCTTCGCCAAGAAGAAACTCAAAAAAGATGTTGCCGGGAAGGACAATCATATAGACACCTGCCGGTAGGCGGTCGCTACCAAAGAACCTGCAAAGGCCGCTTTTATCAGTAGTTATGCTGTCTCTGACATACTGCTGGTTACCAACATGATATGCCAGCCGGATATTTGTGTCAGGGGCATCCCTTACTGTGACTGATATTGAGTGTCCCGGCTGACCAATGAGCATGCCGAATGATTGCAGGATAAAAAAACAGAGTATCGTTGCCAGGTATTTTATTCTCATCTCGATATTTGTTTACGAATGTTCTGTGATCAATTATCCTGCCAGAAAGAAAGTGTTTTTTAAATCTGAAATAAAGCCGATCAGCATAACTCTCTTATCAATCGTTTTCTCAATGGTTCATTTCTACTGTCAGTGGTCCATATCGAATCTCGCTATTTCCGCATAGCCTGACAGGGTAATCACAGCTCTGAGTACGAAATTAAAATGGTTAAGGTCAGTGCAAAGGAAGAAATCAGTTGGAGGGCTGAAGTTCAGGTTCTCCGGCTGGAAGAATCTGCTGCCGGAGCCATGTCTCAGTTCTGCGATCTCTTCTGAGATGTCGGTCTCGTTACCCATCAGCAAGTCTCTTATATATCTTGCGCATAAGATATCCTCATCAGCAGAATTCACAGCCCGGTAACCCATTGCCACGATGGTGACCTTTTCCGGGTTTAGCATGGAGATATATGATGCCACGGCTCCCGCATTTACTAGTCCTGCCCCAATTATCTCCGTAGCTCCCGTAGCGTTCATTATCCCCCTGGTTCCTGCAGTAGTGCAGTGTATCATGGTTTTGCCGTCAAGTTGTGCTGTCAGCATCTCTGTGGGACTGTTGCCGAAATCGAATCCTACAGGTTTTTTTTCATCCTGCTCGCCTGCAATAATTGTTTCTGCCAGCAGTTTATCCTTAAGAGCGAATGCTTCTGCCGGTGTGGAAACGTCGATAAGGCGTTTTATTCCGTTGTCAAAGGCATAGCATGCGGTGCTGAAGGCCCGGAAAACATCAACAATAACTGTCACTCCCTGAGCCTCCTGTGCCCCTTTGATAAACTCTTTTATGGTGATATCCATGTCTAATGGTTCAAAACGTGAAGATAATAATAGTGTTTGAAGATCATTTCTTAAATTTGTCTTCCGGCAATAAATGCATGAACTGATGAAATTTCTTATGAGAGTCAACCAGAAAGTCAGGCTTTTGGCCGGAAAGGTTGGAAAGGCTGTTATTGAACAGTTCAGGAAATCTGTACCATACTGGGTTCGTCAAAGGCGTATCGCCTACATGCTATACAAAGGTATTAAGAGGGATAATATTTATATCAAAGCCTCTGCCCTTACATTTTATTCCATTCTCTCGGTCATTCCCATAGTTGCACTTGCCTTTGGCATTGCAAAGGGTTTCGGCCTTCACGATGAGCTACGGGCACAGATTATCATGCAATTCCACAATCAGGAACAGGTCATGAACTGGATACTTGATTTTGCCAACAAAACCCTTGAGCAGACAAGTGGCGGATGGCTGGCAGGTATAGGTGTGGCTTTTCTTTTCTCTACTGTAGGGCAGTTGCTAAGGTATGTTGAAAGCACTTTTAACTCTATCTGGCGGGTGGATGAAACCAGGGTTTGGTATCGCCAGATAACTGATTATCTGGCAGTGATAATAATGGTCCCGACCCTCTTTGTTGCATCCAGCAGTGTCACGGTACTTGCCACAACCAGGCTTAACGACATTCTCAGCCAGTCAGACATGCTGGAAGGTTTGAAGCCGGTGGTCTCCTTTCTTGTTCAGTTAATTCCCTTCATACTCCTATGTGCAGTCTCAACAATGGCTTTTCTGGCAATGCCAAACACACGCGTAAAGGTACGTTCGGCACTCTTTTCAGGACTGCTGACTGGCATAGCATTGCAGGTGCTTCAGATTGTATATGTTGAGTCACAGATGGGCATTACCAAGCTCGGTACCCTTTACGGCAGCTTTGCAGCCATACCTCTGCTCATGGTCTGGATACAGATGAGCTGGGTTGTGGTGCTTATTGGTGCGCAGCTCTCATATTATCTTCAGAATATTACCCGTTATGAGTTTGAGTTTGAGGTACAGACAGTCTCGCCAAAGCAGAAGAAGAGACTCTCGCTGCTTGTTATGCATTCGCTCATAGAGGACTTTGTCAAGGGATTGAAACCAAGGGCACCGGAAGAGATTTCCCTGGAGCTCAGTCTGCCGGCAAGAACAGTTCATGACTGCCTTGACCTGCTGCATGAAGCATCTCTGGTCACCGAAGTGTGGAGCGATGAAGAAGAGAGATATGTTTATCAGCCGGCAACTGACGTTAACAGGATGACACTGTCATTTGTTCTTGATCAGATAGAATCATCGGGATCAATTCACAAAATAGTGATAAACAATGCCGATTACAGGAAGATAGACACGGCTCTCACCAAGTTCGAGAACCTGACTGCTTCTTCCGAGATCAATGTTCTGCTCAGAGATATCTAAGTTGCTACTTGTTACTAAAGGGTGAGAGGCGGAAGCGTCTCACATACCTGATGAGTTCATCCAGGGTCTTCCAGTTGTCAAAGAGATAGTGAGGTGCATCAACGATTATCTGTCTCGTTTCCGGGTGCATTGACCAGTAGCTGATGAGGTTTGATGCCCTGAAAACGCGGTCTTCCGATCCGATAAGTGAATAATCCCATACAAACCCTGTCTGAACCGGTTCCATCATCCTGTTGTAGAGCCATCGGAGCTCATCCTGAAGCGATTTTTCCGTCCTCGTAGGTATGTTTTCCCTGTTCCTCTCAAAACGGCTTCTTGTTCCGAAAAGCCTCAGATAAAACTTCCCCATGCTATAGTTGGAGATGTTGTCAAGTGTAGCTTCAAATATCTTCAGAGGGATACCGTATTTATCATCTGCCGCAACAGGAGTGCCGTTGATGGCAATGGTAAGATCCGGCTTTATTCCCATCTTACGGCTGTAATACTCAGCAGCCCAGACACCAAGTGACCATCCTATCACAGTCACCCTCCTGTATGGCTTCATCTCGGGCAGTATAAGCGGTTCGTCTGCCGAGTAGTTGTAAAAGAGAATAAAATCGGAGTTATCTGTGCAGAGATTGGAAAAGGCCTTCTCATCTATTCCCCAGGTGCCGAAGAGAATTAGGAGATCCCTGTTATTCTCAAATCTTCGAAGGAAAGTTTTCATGATAGGTATAAAAGGAAAAAGAGGAGAGGGTCACCGTGGTACTTTAAGGAACGGGCTTATGAGATAATCCCGGAATCTACTGTCTGATAAAAGGAAGTAACCTATGGTAGTCAGCCTATAGGTACATGTGAAAGTCAATGTCTGCAATACAATCCTATTGATTCCCACTGGTAACCCTTACTCTCCTCTTTTATTTCGTCATTAGCTGTATACAAAAATAATAATAAATCATTCATAATGCAAATATTTAATCAATAATTAAATTGATGAATTTATGCCAGGGTTGTTAATATCATAATGATTGCTTATTTTTAAACTGAATATTGGATCATTCCTTATCCTGATATCAAATCTTTTTAGTATGATACCTGAAATTATCAGCATCAGGCACGATGAAGGCTCCGGGTTCAGAGCCGAGTGGGTTGATAATGAAAGTAGTTTTCTGCACCTGCATCCCGAATATGAGATCGTGCTGAATATTACCGGCAACGGCACACGTGTTGCCGGTGATTCGGTAGAGATTTTCGACCGCTATGACATGGTAATCTATGGTCCTGATCTGAAACATTTCTGGAATTTTTACAGGAGGGATGAGCATGATACCAGCCGTCATGCTATTATGGTTCATTTCAGGCGTGACTCTCTTGGAGAACCTCTTCTTTCACAGTTTGAGACTTCTAAATTACGTCAGCTTCTTGATGATTCAACAAGGGGCATAGCCTTTCCCGCGGAGACGGGTATGGCAGCAGAAGAATATATGAGAAGGTTATTGACGGAGACAGGCATGAAGAAGATAGTGAGCCTGTTCAGTCTCTTTGAGATTCTCTGCTCTGCCGAAAAATTCAATCTGCTCTCAGGCGAGAGTTCAGCAGGCAGTCGTGACATGATTGACAGCAGGCTGACCACTGTATGTTCATTTGTAAGAGAAAACTTTTTCAGGCCCATCCACGTTAAGGAGGTAGCTATGGTTGCTAAGATGAGCCCTCACTCATTCAGTCGTTTTTTCTCGCGGAGTACCGGCAGCGGATTCGTTGACTATGTAAACCAGGTTCGTACCAACAAAGCATGTTACCTCCTTCGGGAAACTGATCATCAGATAAATGAGATTGTTTTTGAATGCGGTTTTGCAACTGTATCCAATTTTAATAAGCAGTTCCCGAAGCATACCGGGATGTCAGCGCGCGATTACAGGGCTCAGTACAGAAACTGATATTACAATTAATCTTTTCCTATTCTGTAGTAACGGATGACAATTTTAATAGCACGGATTAATCCGTATTACTAAATTTGCTGCTGAACGAACACAATAAAAGATATTGACTATGGGAATGACTATAACCGAAAAGATTATTGCAACTCACTCAAAATACAGCACCGTTAAACCGGGTGACATTGTAGATATAACCATAGATGCACGTGCTGCAAGAGATTTCGGCGGTGCCAATGTGGTCAAGAACCTGAACGATTTCGGTCTGACGGTTGATGACCCTGATAAAACACTGTTCACCTTTGACTGTAATCCTACCGGATCGGATCAGAAATATGCGGTCAACCAGCATACCTGCAGACAGTATGCCCGTAATAACGGCATCATGGTCTATGACATCAATGCAGGCATAGGTACCCATCTTCTAATTGAGGAGGGTTATGTATGGCCGGGGGCTACGGCTGTCTCCACTGATTCACACGCCAATATACTCGGTGCTGTGGGAGCATTTGGTCAGGGTATGGGCGATATGGACATTGCAGCAGCATGGAACAGCGGACGGGTATGGTTCAAGGTACCTGCCTCTGTGAGGTTGACTCTTACCGGAACAATGGCTGCCGGGGTGTCGGCGAAGGATGTCATCCTGAACCTTCTGCGTATTTATGGTGCCAATACGCTCCTGGGTTACAGCATTGAGCTGGGTGGTGAGGCTGTTGACAGAATGACACTGGACGAACGCATTACCATTGCCTCGATGGCAACAGAAATGGGCGCCATAATAATCCTCATCACGCCAACAGAAGAGATCATTGATTATTGCCGTGCACGATCAAGATCACCTTTTGAGCCGGTCTATGCCGATGAAGATGCCTCTTATGCAATTACCGCTGAAGTGGATGCAGGTACGTTTGTCCCAATGGTATCGCGTCCCGGAGAGCCGCATGATACTGTCGGGGTAAAAGAGCTGCCTGTCACCAGAATCGATTCTGCCTTCATCGGCAGCTGTACGAACGGACGCATTGAGGATATGAGAATCACTGCTGGTATTCTTCGGGGAAGGAAGGTTGCTCCCGGCGTTGTGCTGAAGATAGTCCCGTCAACCGATACAGTATGGAAGCAGTGTCTTGATGAAGGCCTTATCAATGTCTTCAAGCAGGCCGGAGCCCTGGTGTCAAACGCAGGATGTGCCGGTTGTGCAGCCGGACAGGTAGGACAGAACGGCAAGGGAGAGATCACTGTAAGCACCGGTAACCGGAACTTCCCCGGTAAGCAGGGACAGGGGAGTGTCTTCCTGGCATCGCCAGCCGTAGTGGCTTCGTCAGCACTGGCCGGATATATAACAACGCCGGATGCTATACCGGAAAAACCGCCGGAATTCAGTTTCACAGCAGACCAGCCTGTTGCGTCTGCGTCAGTAGCTAATAGGGTAAAGGCAGAGAGACCGACAATCATCAAGGGCAGGGTATGGCTTATCGATCGTGATAATATTGATACTGACATGATATTTCACAACCGCTACCTGGCCATAACGGATATACGCGAGATGGGACAATATGCCTTTGACAACCTGGAAGGATATAAGGATTTTGCAAAAAAAGCAGAGCCGGGTGATATTATTGTGGCAGGGAAAAACTTCGGCAGTGGCAGCTCACGTCAACAAGCCGTCGACTGTTTTATCTCCCTGGGCATTCAGGCAGTGATAGCCCGCTCATTTGGTGCTATCTATGAGCGCAATGCAATCAATGCCGCTTTCCCTGTGCTTACATACAGCACCCTGGAAAAGACAGATATGAAGGATCAGGATGTTATCACTATCAACCTGGTCACAGGTGAGGTTATCAATGAACGCAACGGACTCATTGCTATGATTAATCCGTTTTATGATGCACAGTATGAAATCTATATGAGAGGCGGACTGCTGGGGAAAATATAACAACGTAATTACTATGGAACCAAAAACATTTGTTGAAAAGATACTCGGTGCTCCAGAGGGAGCAGTGGTCTTCAGAAGACCTGATCTTATCCTTACCCATGACAACACCTCAAGCATATACCAGACCTTCCGGAAGATGGGAGGGGAGAAGGTATCCGATCCCGATCAGATGCTTGTTGTTCTTGATCATAATGCCCCTCCTGCAGATGCCAAGCTGGCGACGCAATATCAGGATATAAGGAATATTGTGTCAGAACAGGGTATAAAAAAGTTCTATGACTCGGGTATGGGTATATGCCACCAGATGATGTCAAACCATGCCCGTCCGGGGATGATCATTGTTGGCTCCGACAGCCACACATGCACTGCCGGGGCCTTTAATGCCCTGGCGGCAGGTATTGACCGCACGGAGGCTGCCGGGATATGGAAGCGTGGGGAAACATGGTTTCTTGTTCCTCCTTCAATGCGTATAGACCTGACTGGCAGACTGCGTCCGGGTGTCAGTGCCAAGGATCTTTCGTTATGGATTATTGGCATGCTGGGCTCTGACGGGGCCAATTACATGTCTATAGAGTTCCATGGCGACGGAGTCGGTTCTCTGGGCATCAGCGAGAGAATGACAGTTGCCAATCTGGCCTCTGAGATGGGCGCAAAGAATGCCGTCTTTCCGGCTGATGAGGTGCTGCATAGGTATATAGATTCAAGGAGTGATGGCATATGGGCTGATGAGGGAGCAAAGTACCATTGCCGCATATCCATTGACCTCTCAAAGGTCTTTCCTCTGGTGGCTGCCCCGCATCATGTTGACAACATCAAGTCAGTCGCCTCCGTCAGCGGTACAGTAGTTCACGAGGGTCTCATCGGCACATGTACCAACGGCAGGATTGAGGATCTGCGTATCGCTGCCGCCATACTGAAAGGGGAACAGGTGAAACCGGGTTTTCAGCTTCATATTATCCCTGCATCAAAAAATATATATGTCCAGGCCATCAAGGAAGGCCTGATCACTGACATGATTGAGGCTGGTGCTAATATACTGAGTCCGAGCTGTGGCCCATGCCTCGGTACCGGCCAGGGCATTCCTGCCAGTGGCCATACCGTGATATCTACTGCCAACCGTAATTTCCTGGGCAGGATGGGCAACAAGGAAGCCTCCATTTACCTGGCGTCGCCTGCTACGGTAGCTGCATCAGCCATCACAGGTGTCATTACTGATCCCAGGGTGGTGAAAGGAGACGAGGTGTTCCCCTTCAATCCCGCGCAAAGCAAAACAAATACCATAAGTGAGGGAGAGAACAGGAGAGAGGGAAATGTATGGAACTATGCCGATGTTGATAACCTTAATACCGACCAGATGTTTGCAGGCAAGCATACCTACAGTGTCATGAGCTCTGATGCAGCCTCCATACTGCCATTGCTCTTCAGCGACTTTGATCCGGCATTCGGTAAAAATGCACAGGCCGGTGATATAATTATCGCCGGCGACAACTTCGGATGTGGCAGCTCGCGTGAGCATCCGTCGGTAGGACTGGCTCATCTGGGCATAAAGGCGGTCATCATCAAGTCAGTTAACCGTATCTTTTACCGTTCCTCAATTAATCAGGGGCTGCCGCTTATTGTTAACAGAGAGGCGGTGGAGGCATACAGACAAGGAGACAGCGTGGATATTGACTTCGACAAAGGATCTCTTACAATAGGTGAGAAAAAGTTTTCATTTGAGCCCCTGCCGCAGGAGTTAAAGCAGATCATTGAGAAAAAGGGACTGGTCAACTGGATTAAAAATGCGTGATGATCCTGACCTCTACTGCAAGCAGTTGCTAAAAGGAAAAATCTGATTATATTTGCGGCGGTTTTTAAAACTGTCTGTCGGTTCCGTAGCTCAGTTGGATAGAGCAACAGCCTTCTAAGCTGTGGGTCGAGCGTTCGAGTCGCTCCGGAATCACCAAGGCCGGAGGCCTGATGCTCCGGCACCACACCAAAGGGTGGCATGAGTAGCATCAAAATTAAATCTGTCCTGAAGATTATAGGACTAATCCTGTTAATCTCTTCTGCAACATTTCTCTTTTGCATTCCTGTTGCGCTGATCTATTCTGAGTCTGTAAGACCATTCATTTTTTCAGCGTTAACAGCAATGGTGCCCGGCAGTCTGCTGTACCTTTTGATACGCAGTTCAATGCATGAGAAGGTCACAACCAGGGAGGGTTATCTGAGCGTAACCCTGGGTTGGATAGTGCTGGTAATCTCCGGAGCCCTGCCGTACCTCTACAGTCATGAAATAAATGGAGTTGTAAGCGCTCTTTTTGAAAGCGTATCGGGATACACCACCACCGGGGCTTCCATACTTACCAATATTGAGGCAACACCAAAGTCTGTGCTGTTCTGGCGAAGCCTGACACACTGGATAGGAGGATTGGGTATAATCCTCCTGGTGATTGTAATCCTCCCCTCACTTAAAGTAGGCGGTTATAACCTGTTCGTCATGGAATCGTCACTGAAGGAGAAAATACTGCCGCGGACAAAAGCGATGGCCAGGGTAGTATTGTTGATATACCTCGGACTGACAATAGCTGAAATAACACTGCTCACGGCTGGAGGAATGGAACTGTTTGACAGTATATGCCATTCATTCGGGACTATTGCCACCGGGGGCTTTTCTACACAAAATACCAGTATCTCGAATTACTCTCCTTATATACAGTATGTTATTGCTATCTTCATGTTCCTTGCGGCAACCAGCTATGTTGTCTTTTATCATGTGGTGAAACGAAACTTCACCAAGATCAATTCCAATGAGGAGTTCTGGTTCTATATTTTCTTCACAACAGCAACTGTTGCTTGCGTAACGTTGGTTCTCTATTTCAGCACTGAGAGGTCATTTGAGCTGGCCTTCCGGCACTCCTTCTTCCAGGTGATATCCACTATTACGACAACGGGATTTGCCACTACCGATTACACCTTATGGCCTCAGGCTGCTCTTGTCATCATCTTCCTGTTGATTTTTGTCGGAGGAAGTACTGGCTCAACCACCGGTGGCATAAAAATGGCCCGTCATTTGATCGCACTCAAGAACCTTAAAAATGTCACTGTAAGACTTCTGCACCCGAATGCCGTAATGCCTGTCAAACTTAACGGCCATGTGGTGCCTGACAACATTAACAGTCTGATGACCGTCTTCATACAGGTGTATGTGCTTATTTTTATTGTGGGGATGCTTATTATCATTGTCACGGGAATCCCTGCAGACGAGGCAGCAGGGGCGGCAGCATCATCACTGTCATGCGTTGGCCCGGGCCTCGGAGCCTCCGGTAA
>JAVEYS010000004.1:0-82777 GCA_034003345.1 Bacteroidales bacterium | reverse complement strand
CTCCTTTTCTGCCTCCCCGACTGTCTCTCCGGCTGTCTCCTTTTCTGCCTCCCCGACTGTCTCTCCGGCTGTCTCCTTTTCTGCCTCCCCGACTGTCTCTCCGGCTGTCTCCTTTTCTGCCTCCCCGACTGTCTCTCCGGCTGTCTCCTTTTCTGCCTCCCCGGTAACCGCAATTTCGTCGATATAATCCGAAGCCACCCCTGCCTCCTCATCTCCAAGCACCTCCGGATGCCCATGGGTATCGAGATATGTTGACAAAAAGGAGGTGAAATCAGGTGCAACAATTCCCCATTCAGATGGGAAAGACTCATGAAAAGCATCAAAGACAGGAGACTCATCACCCGACTTTTGTCCGTAAATAAAGACCAACACCTCATTGTTTGGCAAAGAGCAGAAGGGAATTATGGGATAAAGATCCGTCATACCACTATTTACTTTCCACGCCCTGCTCTTCAGGTCTGAGTACCTCTCCGTGATCTCTTCTATTGAAAGCAGGCAGGCAGATTCAGTTTTGTATTTGTCATTTTCGGTCAGGGAGGTGAAAACTATCATCCCACCATTGTGCCTCTTTAAAAATTTCTTATGCGAAAGCGGCAGTCTGACCCCTGTCAATTTCTCAAAGCGTAATATCTTCTCCCTGGCAGCAGGAAAGTTGAAGCGAGCATAATAATTAGGATCAGCCTTCAACGCGGCCAGCCTCTCAAGAACCTTTTCTATCGTTATCATATTCACTGCCGGGCTTAATCAGGATATAACCTTGGTATATCAGTATCATCACCGAAAATGCTGCCGCTATGGGTCGCTCTCTTATGTGTGATCACCGGCTTTTTCCTTTGCGCAGGAACCTTTTCCTGACGGCGGAGACTCTTTCTCCCGGAGGTCCATTCATCCAGATCTCTCTTAAATCCAGAGAAACCCTCTCTTAGAATATCCTCCGCTCTCTTATCTCCCTGGCCAGCTTTACTTACACTACTCCTGTTGCTGAAGAACAGGAAACTGATTACTTTCCAGACAATGTAAATAAGGGTCGTGAAAGTTATCACAGCCATCGTTGCCACTGTAAGAACTGCCATCAGGAAGGAAAGGAGCAGATAGACCAGTGTCCTTAACGGTGCAAAAACACCGGCAACTTTTATGCTCTCCAGGGTGATCAGAACAATCAATACAGTATACAGAAGTGAAATGATGTTCATATACCAGAAAAATGTACCAGAGGTAAAAATGGCAGCAAAACCCTGGTTCCTGATCAGGTCAAGAGAGTAATAGCTTTCCACTCCGCTTCTGCTCTTCAGCATTGCAACAAACAACAGGACAGATATAAAAGATGATATCTTCAGGGCCCACCAGTTAGTCCTGAAATAGTGCTCTCTGCTGAGCACCATAGCGAAGAGATATTCGGGAATTGCTCCGGCGGCAGTCGGAATCCGGAAGTACCAGTCATAACCCTCGAAACTGTGTCTCCTTCTGGATAAAATCCATCTGTCGAGACGCCCGGCTCCATCTATTCCATAACGGACTGACAGTGCAAGTAAAAAGGTGGTAACACCAAAGACTACAAACGAAAGGAAGAAGTTCAACATTGGCACAATTGCATTTCCTGATTTAAAATAATTATCGAATAAAACTTAAAAAAAATACCTGTCAAAACAAAACTGCCCGCCCGGAGTAACCGATGCATAATCTCTTCCGCTCGATCACCAGTATCTGCTTCGGCACCTCAGTGATCTGTCCATGCTATCATTAAAACATATTGTTCAAGACCTGAATCACTCTTTCTGTGGCATAGTATTTCCCTTTTCAAGCTCTAAAAATACTTTAAATTATTGTTTCCAGCAGTACTGTCAATGTTTCACCAGCCCGCTTACAGTAGCATTGCAGTTATCATTTAACCTGTCAAATTTTATTCAGCAGCTGGATTTTATGTTCATATTTTTTATATTTACGCAATGTAAATGGATTAATTACAATTAATAACCCGTAAAAAAACAAGATGAAGATGAGATTAAACAGAATGATAGCAGGACTAATAGTCGTTACTGCATTCGCTAGCGCAAACCTTGGTGCGCAAGACCGCAATGAGGTTATTTCAGTATACAATGAAGGGGCCAAGGCTATCCAGACCGACGTTCCTGCTGCAATAAAAGCATTTGAGAATGTGATTGTCCTTTCCGATCAGGTCGGGGAGACTGCTGATGACCTGAAAGAGAAAGCCCTGAAGGTTCTGCCCGGTTTGTATTATAAGGTAGCTGCAAATGCGTATAATGACAAAAAGCCGGTGGAAGAGATCATTGCTGCTGCAAAGACAGCCGGTGCCATGGCAGATAAGTACGGCAATTCTACCTATAAGGAAAACTCAGAAAAGGTACTTGTGAACGGATACTATAAGATGGCCACCGGATTCTTTTCAGACAATGATTTTGAAAATGCCGTCCTTGCTTTTGACAGCGTGTTAACACTTAACCCGGACCATATAGCCTCAATATACAATAAAGCATTGATTTACAGGAGCCAGGGCAATGACACTGCCTTCACGGAGACCATAGATCTCTTCATCGGAAAACTCGATCCTGAAAAAGATGCTGACAAGGAGACACAGGCTAAAGGCATGGCACTGGAATATTTCCGTGCTGCCGGATCAAAAGCCAATCAGGATAACAAGCTCGATGAAGCAATGGAACTGCTTAACAAGGCAGCAAAATACGGCGATGACAAGACCCTCTTCTACTTCTTCGCCGATGTTTACAACAAGAAAAATGATTTTACCTCGGGAGCTGACTATGCCCAGAAAGGACTTGACCTCGAGACCGGTGATGCCGAAGCCAAAGCCATGTTCTATTATCAGCTGGCAGTGGCACAGGCAGGAAAAGGTGAGATTTCAGCGGCTTGTGAGTCATTTAAGAATGCCATGTACGGGCCTTTTGCCGAAGCCTCAAAAGCGCAGAGAACAAATCTGAAGTGTGAATAGATATACAAGCCTGATCGTTTAAATTCATTAAATCATTGGAACAGGGCCCGCCTGAAGGTGGGTCCTGTTTTTTTTTGGGTGCAGCAAGACAATGATATTGTCGTCTTTAATTTGATTTTTCATTCTAAACTAATGATCCCGGCCATGCTTAAAAATTTCTTCGTCAATATGGTGAGATATATGAGAAAACAAAAAGGATATGTCCTGCTCAACCTCGGAGGTCTCATAATAGGTATCACCAGCTTCTTTTTCATATCCCTGTATGTCATTCATGAGTTGAGCTATGACCGGTTTCATTCCGATTATGAGAATATCTACAGACTAAAGGTGGTCGGCCGCATGGCGGGCAGCGAGCTCAACCAGGCTGTCACTGCTGCTCCCATGGCCCAGACAATGCTTAATGATTATCCCGAAATACTTAAAGTCACCAGAGTGAGAGAGATGGGCGACTGGCTGATTGGCTACGGGGAGAACCGGTTCAATGAAGAAGGGGTGCTGTTCGCTGATTCCACATTCTTTGATATCCTTGATTTCAGGCTTCTGAAAGGAGATCCTGAAACAGCCCTGGTAAGACCACGGTCAATGGTCATGACGGAGGAATATGCGAGGAAATATTTCGGTGAGGCCGATCCAATAGGACAGAGAGTAACTATGGAGTCTGATACCGTACTATATACTATCACAGGTGTGGTAGATAACGTGCCGGATAATTCACATATTAAATTCGATATGCTGGCTTCCCTCAGCACTTATCCTCAAATGGCCAATGACCAGTTCTGGATCTCCCATAGCTTCTATACATATATAGAAGTTGCAGACGGCACTGAGAAGGATGAACTGCAGGCAAAGCTCCAGGAGATGATCATTAAATATGTCGGACCACAGCTGCAGGAGGTTCTCGGCACATCAATTGATGATTTCAGGAATGCCGGAAATGACTTCAGTTATGTTCTCGAACCGTTAAAGGATATCCATCTTAAAGGCGCAACACAGTACAATATTGAACCACCCGGTTCACCAAGCACAGTATATATCTTTGCAGTTATAGCTCTCCTCATACTGGTGGTTGCCGTAATAAACTATGTTAACCTGGCTACGGCGAAGTCAGCCGGAAGAGCAAAAGAAGTAGGCGTACGAAAGGTCTCAGGGGCAAGCAAGGCAGGACTTATCTCACAGTTTCTCGGCGAGTCAGTTATCATCGCAGCAATAGCAGGAATTATATCAGTGTTACTCGTCTTTGTGCTTACACCTTCATTCAACCAACTGATAGGCAAAACACTTTCTGTGGGCCTAAACAGCGTCAGTGGAGTGTTATTCATTTTGATCCTTATCCTTGTAGTTGGATTATCGGCCGGGTTTTATCCTGCCTTCGTCCTCGCCTCTTTCAAACCGGTTGATGTACTTAAGGGAACCCTGAGTCCAGGGTCTATGTCAAAACGCCTGAGAGGGATACTTGTCGTATTTCAGTTTGCAGTCTCCATTGTCATAATTATCGGATCCGTGCTTATCTACCGACAGCTGAACTTCATGACCAGGAAAGACCTGGGATTTGACAAGGAAAACCTCATTGTCATCAGACGCTCAGATGCTTTCTGGAGGCAGAGGGAGACATTCAGGAACCAGGTGATGCAAATTGATGGAGTGATAAATGCAGGATTTTCACGTCAGGTACCGGGAACGGATTACAGCAACAATGCCTTTTTCCGTGACGATGACGCTGATAAGAATATGTACCTTATACAACAAGCATGGGTCAGCTACGATTACCCTCAGACACTTGGAGTGAGACTTGCCAGCGGCCGTTTCTTTTCAAGAGACTATGGTACCGACTCCACATCCATAATGATAAACGAAGCTGCCGTCAGACTGCTTGGACTAAAGGAACCGGTTGTGGGACAGTACATTAAACAGCCGGCCGGCCCGGATTCGTTCCGGAGATATCAGATAATAGGGGTGATGAAAGATTTCAATATCACCTCAGTGCATAAGGTGATTGATCCTGTATGCTTCACCATACTCTTCCCGGGCGGTGGCGACCAGTATGCAACCATAAGGCTATCGGGGAACAGTGTGCCAGCCACTTTGGCCGCGGTAGAGATGAAATGGAAAGAGTTTACCCCGACCCAGCCATTCCAGTACGAGTTCTTCACTGACACATGGGATAACCTGTATACTTCAGAGATGAAAACAGGACGAATATTTATCCTTTTCTCCTTGCTTGCCATTTTCATTGCATGCATCGGGCTGATAGGACTCGTAACATTCATGACCAACAAAAGAACCAGGGAGATAGGTATACGCAAGACTTACGGGGCCTCAATGCCGGAAGTCCTCAACCTGCTGATTAAAGAGATAGTGATTCTTATATCCATCTCCTCCCTGATTGCATGGCCACTGGCATTCTACGGCTCAAAATACTGGCTCAGCAGCTTTGCCGAAAAAGCATCTGTCAGTCCCCTGATCTATATCATGTCTGCAGTAGTGGTTCTTGTCATCGGGTTCCTGACTGTTAGCTACCAGACCATAAAAGCAGCTAACTATAGTCCTGCCAATGCATTAAGAACTGACTGACAGAACTATTTTTGCTTTTATCTCTTTTTGAAAATATAATAAAAGGAGCTGCGATAAACCCTGTAGATAGTATATCACTCTCTTTGATGAAGGTTATCAAGGCTTTAATCCAGGGAAGCCTCACCATGCAGATGTCATAGGATTACCTCTGTTTTTATAGATCGTGACATAAAACAAAACCACCTGTACAAACAAATGTACAGGTGGTTTAATTTCTTGATATCTAAGCCTTAAATCAGACTGTTATACGATATATGATTCAATGCAAGTGAGTCTTACTTTAATTTTCTGGCAGCCATCAAAGTCCGGTAACGTTCTTTAGCTTCCTCAACATTTGCATCTTGTGCAATATATATCCTCGTCTTGTGGTTTATTACCACTTCTTTCAACTTGGACAGGTCTGGGGACTTAAAAACTACCGGCTTTTTTTCTATCATAATTATTTGTGTTTCAACAGAAAATCTCTGCTGTCAGAATTATTTATTTAATCAAGTATGACAAATTATGCCAACCTGACGTTTACAGCATTCAGGCCTTTTTTACCCTGCTCAAGATCAAAAGTCACAACATCATTTTCCTTAATGTTTTCCTTTAATCCTGATGAATGCACGAAATACTCCTTTGATGAATTTTCCTCTTTAATGAACCCAAATCCTTTGAACTCATTGTAAAACTTTACTGTACCATTACTCATTATTTGATTTTATTAGTGTGGCGCAAAAGTACAAAAAAATACCGTAATAATTCATTTATTTTCAATATTTTAAATATTATTTATAATACCCGGACAAATTGCCTCTGAATCTGCAGCCTTCTATGGTCTGTACTCTCAGTCTTTTTCATTAGGTTTAAGTCTTTATTGTGATTTCCAAATGAACCCTTCTTCTCTCCTGATAAGTATCCCGGGTAGTTTTTCACTATTGATGGTGATCTCTTTCATTGCTCAATGTACAGTCATTATACCACGTTCTTCGATTGTGACAAGACTTTACCCATATGCCAGCGAAAACGTCAGGACCGGAAACTGGATGCAAGCTTCATTAAACTATTAATCTATGAGTCATTCCATTAAGATATCCCTGACATTTCTTCTTTCGCTATTTGTGATATCCACCGCTAACGGATCAGGACCCGGGGGCAGTAAATCGATTCTTAAGGCTGAGATCGACAGCATAATCATGAGCCAGGTTAACCCGGGAAAGATCCCCGGGGCTGTCATCCTGATAAAAAAGGATAATAAGACACTCTGCCGGCAAGCTTATGGATATGCCATGAAATTCGATTACAATCATATACCGGTCAACCCGCCAGAGAAGATGACTGCAGGCCACATGTTTGACCTCGCCTCACTTACCAAGGTAATAGGCACCACCACATCTATTATGCTGCTGGCTGACAGAGGGCAACTGAGTATTGATGATCCTGCAGGTAAATACATTAAGGCATTCCGTTCACCTGACAAGAAAGAGATAACCCTGCGTCATATGCTCACACATACAGCAGGCCTTTATGAATGGTACCCACTCTATTACCTTGCCTCTACAAAAGAGGAAAGTTACAGGGTCATAGGTGAACTCCCTCTTAAGTATCCTGTCGGAGCAGGGAGACATTACAGTGATCTTGGGTTTGTCATACTTGGTGAGATAATTGAGAATGTCTCAGGCATGTCGCTTGAAGAATTCATGAGAGAAAACATTTTTCTGCCGCTGAGGATGAATAACACGACATTCAATCCACTCTCCTCAGGCAGGTACAGGAAAATCGCCGCCACATCGGCAGGAAACCCATATGAAAAAAGAATGGTCTATGACTCAACACTTGGATTCAAGGTGAAAGAGATCGATCCGCAACAGTGGAACGGGTGGCGCACATACCTGCTTAAGGGCGAAGTCAATGATGGAAATGCCTGGTATGCCAACGGCGGAGTGTCCGGTGCGGCAGGATTGTTCTCAACCGCCGCTGACCTGCAAAAGTTGGTGGATATGCTTATCAATAAGGGTATGACACGGCATGGACGTTTTCTTTCTCCCGAAACGGTGACAACTTTTCTGACAAAGGATAAGTTCAGCAACGGCCTGGGATGGGTGATGGATACTGAAAATTCTTTCATGAAGAATGCCCCTGAAGGATCATTTGGACATACCGGTTTCACCGGGACAAGCATAGCAGTCATCCCCTCCGAAAATATCTCGGTAATTATTCTTATCAACAGACAGAATACCGGATTATCAGATGAAGGCAATTATTATAACCCTAACCCGCTGCGAATGCAGATATTCATGGCAGTTCTCAGATATATGTCAGAGAAGTCGTAACAGACGGCGCAAGTTGTAATAATTGATTATTAACGAGGCTGTTTTTTTTCATATTAACAGCCTGTGGCGGGCCAATACATTAGAAGCCTGGCATCAATGGAAAAGCCAGTGCCCTTGGTCATCGTTTGCCCTAATCCAATGCGCATAAGCTGCCTGCGTTATCCTATTGCTAAATATTCAGATATGACTTTTGAAACCCGATCGGCGGCATTTGCTTAACATTGCCATGTTTTGCGCCAACAGAGCGGTATGCAAAAAGAAATAATTTCCTAATATTTTTTGCCGGATAATTATTATTTTTATGTACTGTAAAAACCTAAATGAGGGGAAGTTTTTACCATGTATTGAAAAGCTTGAAATGAGCCACAATAAGTTTTTTTTATCATGTTTAACTAAAAACCTCTTAATCATGAAAATGTTTTTCAGTTTAGCAGCGGTTATCGCAATCTCCATGTTATTAGCGCTTACATCCTGCACAAGTTCAAAAAAGATGGCCCTGTCTTGTCCCGAACCAGTGGACAGCTACAGAAGTAAAGTAGTTACAAAACATCATTTAAAAACACCAAACCTATTTGCGCAAACTAAGAAGACAAGTCAATGGGACTATTCAAAAAAAAGAAACATAGCGAATGCCAAGCTTAACAAAACAACAAAATCCCTAAAAAATGTTGGAGTTATAGAAAAAAACGCAAATACCTCCGGGGAAATTAGAACTAATGCTACAGAATTTCCCGACAATCTATATGCAGCAATAGATAAGAATAATGAAACTGGAATTAGCTCTTTGGTTTTTTCAATTAATGATTTTTTTCCAGACTTTGAAATATCAGTCCCCACATACAGGAAAACAGAAACAATACCCTTAGAATCTGCCGTCAGTTCAGAAATTTCATTCCATAACTATACTGATCCTTTATTTCAACCTTCTCTTAGTATTCCCTTGAACAATCAAGAGCAGACAGGATCAGAGAAAAAAACTGATGGACTGGGAATAGCGGGATTTGTTGTAAGTCTTGCCGGATTACTAATCCTGCCCATTCCATGCGGTATTGTTGGAATAGTATTATCTGCAATTAGCTTGGGAAAGATTAATAGAAACCCTGACAAGTTAAAAGGACAGGGATTAGCAATTGCGGGTTTAGCTGTAGGTGCAGTAGTGTTGGTTCTGGGAATTATAATCTTAGCTGCCGTACTCTAACTGGCAGATAAATTATTGCCATTCTTAGGTTCCTGCCAAGTAGTGTCCGGATAAAATTAAGGCAAACCTTGAATATTGCTAAGACACTAACTAATACGAGATATTTACGTTTTTTCAATTTGAATCGAAATATTTTTGTGTGTCTTGAAATAGAAGGTTTTAAAACAATTGTCTATAGACATTTAACACATTATCAGCAATTTAAGACCAAAGTATTTATCAACCATTTCATATCAATCAGATTTGCATTTTAACCGGACAATAGTGGTTCAGACCATGTATTTAACTAAATATCAGTTAAGCTCTTAACCTGTGGCTGATTTATTTTTCTGGTGGCAGGGCAGAATTACCTCCCGCCTCCGGCGGGCCGTGATTCTCTTGGGTGGGTACTTACAAAGAAAAGGCCTGCAGCGCTTTGCGCTGTCGCAGCTTTTTTTGCTTCATCCTGTCGCTTGAAAACAAGTTTTCAGCTCCATGAATCATTAGAGCCATTCCGCCTTAGTTCAATGAGAATTACCTCCCGCCTCCGGCGTGATGTGATTCTCTTGGGTGGGTACTTACAAAGAAAAGCCCTGCAGCGCTTTGCGCTGTCACAGCCTTTTTTGATTCATCCTGTCGCTTGAAAACAAGTTCTCAGCTCCATGAATCAAAAAAGCCTGAGCACTTGGTGCCCGGGCTTTTCTTTGTAGCGAGAGAGAGAATTGAACTCTCGACCTCATGATTATGAATCATGCGCTCTAACCAACTGAGCTATCTCGCCATTACCATTATATCTCAACGAACTTCACAATTCCAATGAATCATGCGCTCTAATCCCGATCCCGACTGTCGGGATCGAGGATGCTCGTAAAACATGCAAATCACAGATTTGCTGTTTTTCGGCACCAACTGAACTATCTCGCCAATAAAACGCGGGTGCAAATATAAATATTTTTTCATTTTGACCGGCAGACTTTTTCTTTTCAGCTATTATTTTTATATTGCATGACATCAAGCTCTGACATGAGACTGAAATTCGAAATTGAATATACCCTTAACTCTCCTACCCGAGTACTCTTTGATCGATTGAGCACCCCTGAAGGACTGGCCGAATGGTTCGCCGACAATGTCACTGTCGAAGGAGATATCTTTACCTTCTACTGGGATAAAGCGGAAGCCAGGGCACGCCTTGCCTATGCAAGAGAAAATAAAGCAGTCAAATTCGAATGGCTTGACTTTGTAGATACAGAGACAAACTTCTTTGAATTCCGCCTCCTAATCCATGAACTGACAAACGACACGGCTCTGCTTATCACCGACCATGCAGAGGAGGATGAGATAGATGATGCCAGGGAGCTGTGGAATACGCAGATTTCCTACCTGAAGAATGTGCTCGGACTGACCGAGTAAAATAGCATTGTATCTTTCTCGAAAATAACGTACGTTTGCACCACACCCGAGACGATGAAGAAAATCGATCTGTTCATGATAAGATCGTTCCTAGGACCGTTAATCCTGACGTTCTTTATTGTACTCATTATTTTTATCCTCCAGTTCCTCTGGATGTATGTTGATGAGCTCGCCGGCAAAGGCCTGGAGCCAAAGGTCCTGGCCGAGCTTCTCTTCCAGTTCTCTCTCACCTTCGTCCCCCTCTCGCTCCCTCTGGCTATCCTGCTGGCATCCCTGATGACCTTCGGTAACCTGGGCGAGTTCCTTGAGCTAACAGCACTTAAATCCTCGGGCGTGCCACTGCAGCGCATCATGATGCCGGTCTTCATCTTCGCATCATTTCTGGCAGTCGCCTCCTTCGCCTTTGCCGATTATGTGCTTCCCATCTCAACACGAAAGGCAAGAACACTGCTCTCTGACATACGTCGTATGCGGCCGGAACTTGATATACAAACAGGTACTTTCTACAACGGGATCGACGGACTAAGCATAAAAATAACGGATAAGGACCCGGAGACAAACAGACTGGACGGCATCTATATATATGACAACAGGGGTGGCCCCGGCAACTCGTCAGTCATTCATGCTGACTCAGGTTACATGAGGGTGACCGGTGATGAGAGCGGACTGATACTGACACTCTATAACGGGAATGCATACAAGGACATAGAAGAGAAAAACGTGCCTCAGGACAAAAGAAAATACCCCTTCAGACGAGACAGGTTTACAGAACAGACAATGATCATTGAGCTCACAGGATTCGGACTCAACCGGTCAACAATGGACCTCTACCGTTCGAACTATGCTATGCTCAATACTTCCGAACTGACATATTATATCGACTCCCTGGCAGAGAAATACTTTACCAGGGCTGATAACTATTTCAAGGAGTTCAGCAAAACAAGGGTATTTACCCCTGCTCGATATTTCGCAGGAGGTTACTATCATTACGGAGACACCGTGGCAGCCAAAGAACTGGTGAACTTTAACTGCAGGGCTCAATTTGACACGCTCCTCTTCACGGATAAAACAAGTACTATCAGCCGGGCTCTCTCCCTTGCACGCGACGGCACCTCATTCATGACAGAAAAAAGCGAGGCTTTGCTGATGGAAGCGAAGAACCTCAAGAGGTATGAGGCTGAGAGGTATAAACGGTATACCCTGCCACTGGCATGTCTTGTCTTTTTCTTTATCGGGGCACCCCTTGGTGCCATAATACGTAAAGGCGGACTGGGCACACCAGCAGTAATATCAGTGCTCTTCTTCCTGTTCTATTATGTCATATCCCTCTCGGGCGAGAAGTTCGCCAAGGAATTGATAATCAGCGTTCCGCTTGGGATGCTCGCTTCAACGATCATACTGCTTCCCATAGGTGTCTTCCTGACATACAAGGCTACCACCGACGCTGCCATTATGAACGCGGAGACATATATCCTCTTCATCAAAAAGATCGGAGCTTTCTTTACCGGGATAAAACCTGAAAAGGAAAATGAGGATACTGGTACTGTCACCTAAACCTCCGTGGCCGCCACATGACGGAGGTGCTGTGGCTACCCTGAGATGCATAGAAGGTCTGGCTGCCAACGGTGACACAGTGTCGCTGCTCGCAATGAAAACGGAAAAGCATGTGACAGCAGACAGCAATAATGACATTCATGCACATGACATCCTTGAAAAATATCTTTTAGTACCGGTTGATACATCCATCAGGCCACTGAAGATGTTTGTGAACCTGCTCCTATCCAGGGAACCATATGATCTGGTACGATTCAGATCACCCAAATATACTGAGGTACTCCGCTCCCTCCTCTCCGAAAATGACTATGATATTATACAGTGCGAGGGTCTGCCCTTTGCCCTTTATCTTAATGAAATCAGAAAAGTCACCTCAACGCCGGTAGTACTGAGAGCTCATAACCTGGAACATAAAATAAGAGAGATGACGGCAGACCATGCTGCAAACCCCGTCCGCAGAGCATACCTGAGAAACCTCTCGCGCCGGCTCCGGCACCTGGAGACCGGAGCATGCCGGCTTTTTGATGCAGTAGTGCCTATCGGTGAACCGGACTACCGGTGGTTCAGAGATGTCTCCCCGGTAAGCGCTCTCTTCCTCTCGGAGACAGGTGCACCCAATGCGGAATATGTTCCGGAACCGAATGAGGTGAACCTGCGTGTGGGATTCATCGGTGCACTGAACTGGCAACCCAACATCGATGGAATAAGATGGTTCCTTACCAAAGTATGGCCATGTGTCTCATGCACAGTGTCCTCAGCCACCCTTCATATAGCCGGCAGGGGAGCACGTCGTTCTGACAGACACTGGATACGCGGGACAAACGTGATATTCGAAGGTGAGGTAGACGACTCCCGGACATTCATGACATCAATGAATGTGATGATAGCACCACTCTTCGCAGGCAGCGGGCTCAGGATAAAAATCGTTGAGGCGATGAGCCTTGGCAAAACAGTGGTGGCAACTCCTGTGGCAGCCAGCGGATTGCCCGTTGAAGACGGGCAGGAGATATTGATTGCTGGTGACAGTGAATCTTTCTGCACAGTCCTGATAAGCGTACTCAGGAATGCTGCGTTGAGAGCATCAACAGGACAAGCAGCAGTAGCCCTCGTGAGAGAGAGATACGACAACCGCACCCAAACAAGGGAGCTGGCAGAGTTTTACAGGAGGCTGAGAAATGACAGCTGAGGTTATCCTTATCATATTGTTCCTGCTCCTGACCTGGACATATATAATCTACCCGGCCACTGTCGTCATCTGTGCATCATTGTTTAAGAAGAGTACAGCATCTCATAAAGACGCTCAATCCACAGCGGCACTGCATTTCGTTTCAGTGGTAATGTCTCTTCACAATGAGGAAGAGGTAACCGCTGACAAGATGCGCAGCCTGCTAGCTACTGATTACCCTGCTGATCTGACCGAGTTCATCATCGGCTCAGATGGATCTACAGATGAAACCGATAATATCATGACCGAAATGGCTGCCACTGACAGCCGCATACGCTTCTTCCGCCATGAACAGAGGAGAGGAAAGTCTTCCATGTTAAACGATCTCGTTTCTGAAGCCAGGGGTGATGTGCTGATCGTTACAGATGCCAATGTGATCTTTTCACCTGATACTGTCAGCCGTCTCGCCGGGGGATTCTGTGAGTCCGCTACCGGCTTGTGCGATGCAACGGTTATACCACTGACGCATGAAAAGACAGGCATCACAAAGCAGGAGAACTTTTACAGCCGGTACGAGACAATCCTGAAACGGGCCGAAGGAGAGCTGTGGGGGGCTATGCCGGGCCCCTACGGAGGGTGTTATGCCGTCCGGCGTGAACTCTTCCCGGTATTGCCAGGCAATACTCTCGTTGATGATCTTTTTGTGGGTCTGACAGTGCTCCGTAGGAATTACAGGTCAGTGAACATCCCTGAGGCACTGGTCTTTGAAGACACCCAACCTGACATGACAGCCCAGTTCCGTAGGAGAACGAGGATAGGCGCCGGCTCATTCCAAAACCTCTTTCGCTTCGGTCCCTTTCCCTCAAACAGGATATCAGTCTCCTTCGCCTTCTTTTCCCATAAGATAATGAGGTGGTTAACCCCTCTCTTCCTTGCCATTTTTTTTATGACAACGGTCATTCTTTCAGATCGTTCTGATTTCTACCTTTGTCTGACAACAGTTCAGTTGATTTTCATAATTTTGTCGGCGCTTGACATGGTGCTTGACAGTCACGGCCGGAAGATCAGATATCAGAGGTACATAACACAGTTTCTATTGATGAATGCAGCACTGGCGGCGGGGTTTGTAAAAGCAGTAAGAGGAATTAAATCAGGGATATGGGAACCCACCAAACGAATTTAACATGACACAGGATACAAGTCTGAATACCATTAACGAAGCCATCGATGAGATAAGAGAAGGCAGAATTGTCATTGTAGTTGACGACGAAGACAGGGAGAACGAGGGCGATTTTATATGCGCGGCCGAGCTGGTCACTCCCGAGATAGTGAATTTTATGGCTACCAATGGCAGGGGACTGATATGTGTGCCGCTCCCTGAGGAGCGTTGTGAAGAACTGGACCTCGACATGATGGTTGGTCACAATACCTCCTTGCAGGAGACTCAGTTCACTGTCTCCGTTGATCTCCTCAGCCCCGAGACAACGACCGGTATCTCGGCAAGAGACAGGGCACTGACCATCAAGGCACTCGTGAATCCTTCAACAAAGCCGGCACAGCTGGGAAGGCCCGGGCATATCTTCCCGCTCAGGGCACGCACCAAGGGAGTACTGCGCAGAGCCGGCCACACCGAAGCAGCGGTAGACCTCTCACTTATGGCAGGATTAAACCCCGGAGGTGTACTGGTGGAGATCATGAACGAGGACGGCACCATGGCCCGTCTGCCTGACCTGCTGATACTCGCGAAAAAATTCGGGATTAAGATCATCTGCATAAAAGACCTCATACGCTACCGTCTGGGGATTGAGGCGATAGTCGAGATGGGCGAACAGGTAAAGCTGCCAACAGAATACGGCGACTTCGACTTTATACCCTTCAGGCAGGTGAGCAACGGGCTTGAGCATGCTGCACTGGTGAAGGGCACCTGGGCCAAAGATGAACCGGTGCTTGTCAGGGTTCATTCATCATGCTTTACCGGAGATATCTTTGCCTCCAGAAGATGCGACTGCGGGCCTCAGCTGCACAAGGCCATGGAGATGGTGGAAAAGGCCGGCAAAGGCGCCATCATCTACCTTAGCCAGGAAGGCAGGGGCATAGGCCTTATCAACAAAATCCGCACCTATAAGCTCCAGGAGCAGGGACGTGACACCGTAGAGGCAAACATTGAGCTGGGCTTTCGTGAGGATGAACGTGATTATGGCATAGGGGCAAACATAATGAGAGGCATCGGCCTTGGCAGGGTTAAACTTATCTCCAATAACCCTGTAAAGAGGGCCGGTCTGGAAGGATACGGAATCACTATCGTGGAGACTGTTCCCCTGATCATCCCACCTAATCCTTACAACTCTTTCTACCTGGAGACCAAGGCTACCAAGATGGGGCATACCCTCTCCTGTTATAAAACGCCCACAAAAAGCGAAAATGACTGAGAGCCTGCCACGTATAGTGTTCATGGGGACACCTGAGTTCGCTGTCGCCAGCCTGCGTGCGCTTCATGAGGAGGGCTTTCCCGTATTGGCTGTGGTCACTGCACCTGACAAGCCGTCAGGACGAGGCCGTAGAATAAGCTTTACCCCGGTGAAAGAGTATGCACTGACTCATAACCTTACACTGCTTCAGCCTGAGAAGCTGCGTGATAAGGATTTTATCAAGATGCTGAGTGACCTTAATGCTGACATTTTTGTTGTGGTAGCCTTCCGGATGCTTCCCGAAGAGGTATGGAGCATACCCGCTCTCGGTACATTTAACCTGCATGCATCCCTTCTGCCTCACTACCGCGGGGCAGCACCAATAAATCATGCCGTGATGAACGGCGAGACAAGAACAGGAGTCACCACTTTCCTGATTGATAAAGAGATAGATACGGGGAAGATCCTTCTCGCCCGCGATACCACCATTGGGCCGGAAGAAGATGCCGGGGAGTTGCATGACCGGCTGATGATGATGGGTACAGAACTTGTAACAGAGACGGCGAAGGGACTGTATGACGGGCGACTCACGCCAGTGCCACAGATGGCAGGGAAGGATATGGAACTTAAACAGGCTCCAAAAATATTTCCTCCTGATATGATCATAGACTGGAGAGCCCCTGCTTTAAGGGTCCATGACATGATCAGGGGGTTGTCACCCTCCCCCGGAGCAGTGGCTACCCTGCATTTCGAGGATAAATCAATGCGAATAAAGATCTACGCGAGCAGAATCCTCGACAAGGTTACAGCCATACCGGGGTCAATCATAGTTGAAAACAAATCACGTCTGATTATTTCCTGTTCTGTCGGTGCCCTGGAGATCCTTTCCATCCAGCCTGAAGGGCGTAAACGGATGACTGCTGCTGAATTCTTAAGAGGTTTTGACACCACCGGCTGTGAGCTTGCCTGAAAAAAGTATTATCTAATCCTGAGCTTCTGACCCGGCTTGCACTCTGAACCCTCTTCCATGAGGTTCATCTTATACAGAGAGGAGAGTCTGACAGCATACTTTTGGGAGATGCTTAGCATCGTCTCGCCAGTGCTTACAGTATGCATTGAGAGGCCCTGTGCCGCCTTGCTACGTTTAGGCTGCAGATAGAGGACCTGTCCCGGCTGAAGGAGTGTACCCGGTGTCATGTCATTGTAACGGTATATCTCCCACGAGAGAAGCTGGTACTTTTCTGCAAGTGACTCATTTGTGTCTCCCCCCTCCACAATGATGTAGTTGACATTGTTGTTCTCATGTATTGTTCTCCCTGTATTCAGGCTGATGACCTTTACAGGCTCTTCATTTACTGCCGGAGGCTTAGCCTGCGAGGATGCCTTCTGCTGCTCCGCGCCAGAGACCGTGCCTGTAGTATTGTTATCAGCTACAGGCACGCTGGCCGGTATTATTGTCTCTGCCGTTCTCCCCGGCACCGCCGATGCCTGCCTCACAGACTCTGTAGCTCCTTTTCGGCCTGTGTCATATGCGTGCAGTCTGTACTCTTCTATCTTTCTGATCAGGAGTGCCGCGTACTTTGGGTCAGTGGCATAGCCCGCCTTCTTAAGACCATGAGCCCAACCCTTGTAGTCGGTACTGCTCAGCCTGAACAGATCCCTGTAGCGGGAAGAGTTGACAAGAAAATCAGAGTGATCCCTGTAGGAATCCTCGGCCGACCGGTAGGACCTGAAGCATTCTCCCTTGCGATTATCATCATGATAGATCTTCGATCCTCTCCAGTCATTGTGGCATTTAATCCCGAAGTGATTATTGCCCTCTGTGGCCAGAGTGCTTCGGCCATAATTAGACTCGAGCATCCCCTGCGCCAGGGTGATACTTGCCGGTATCCCTGTCCTCCTCATCTCACTAACTGCCAGTGCACTATATCTGTTAAGATAATTGATGGCGTAGGAGGGGGTGGCACCTGAGGGGACAACGCTTCTTGCAACCTTGCGTGAGGAGCTGCAGGAATAAAGCAATAGAAGCAGGAGTATGAATGTATATCGGGTAAGATTTCGCATCAGAAGAGTTTCGACAAAAATATAAAAATGTCATTACCCTTTACAAATCCTAACGCCGGAGAAAAAATATTATTACTTTTATTGCGCTATATGTCACTGTTATTGCTTATGAAACACCCATGTTTCCAGAAACACCAACGGGCATGCAAGCCCGGAAAACATTCTCTCATCAGGAATAAAAAAAATATGGGCGTTTCGGTATACCTTGGTTAATAAATCTCATTATGATGAAAAAGAGAGAACTAAGTATCTCTTACCTGGAATATCAGAGTGCAGATGAGCTTCCTGAAGCTGACAGGCACCTGGTTAATGAGGCTCTATCTGCCGCTGCCGGAGCCTATGCGCCCTATTCACATTTTATGGTGGGAGCTGCCATCCTGCTTGACGACGGTACCGTGGTCAGGGGGGCTAATGTTGAAAACGCCGCTTTCCCCTCCGGAAGCTGTGCTGAGAAGACTGCACTCTCATATACGGTAGCAAATTACCGTGACAGAAAGGCCACGGCAATTGCTATTGTTGCACTTGCTGATGGAAAGCCCACCAGCGACCCGGTGCCACCCTGCGGTAACTGTAGACAGATGCTTATTGAGGAGGAACAGAGGCTGAACAGTCCTCTTAGGGTAATCCTCGCAGGTGAATCAGGTGTAATAATCCTGGAAAACTGCCGGTCGCTCATGCCGCTCAGCTTCACCCGCACCAACCTGCAGAAGTAGGCAAAGGGAAGAAGATTCGACCTTTAATAAAAAAACTGAGACTCCATGACCGTTCCGACTCTTCGGCCAGGGTTTCTGCCATACTCCCATATGACCCCATAACAGCACGACTGTCCCGACCTTTAGGTCAGGGATCTCCGGTATGCTCCGACATGATGTAACCCCGCATTAAACTGCACAACTGTCCCGGCCTTTCAGTTGAGGATCTGCGCCCCGACAAGACCTTCACTCCTTCACTCCTTCACTCCTGCTCACCGATTATAAGCTGGAACCCGCTGCCGTGGATATTCTTTAGCATGATCTGCGGGTCATCACTAAGGTACTTACGAAGCTTTGTAATATAGACATCCATGCTTCTCGCCGTGAAGTAGTCATCAATGCCCCAAATCTTCTTCAGTGCCGACTCTCTGCTCACAAGTGCATTAGATGACAGTGCCAGCATCTCCAGCAACTGCCCCTCTTTGGGTGAGAGTTGCCTCTCCTGGTCACCAATGGCAAGAGTGCGAAGCTTGGTATTATATATATATCTTCCTATCTCATAGATATCCCTTGAGCCGTCCTGTGTGTCCCTCCTGGCGATGATAGCCTTTATTTTACACAAGAGTATGTCAGTGTCAAAAGGTTTGGTTACATAATCATCCGCCCCCACACCGTACCCATGTAGCAGGTCCTCCTTCAGCTTCTTGGCAGTCAGGAAAATGATGGGTATTGAGGAGTTGATTATGCGTATCTCCGAGGCAATAGTGAAACCATCAACATGGGGCAACATAACGTCAAGAATACAGAGATCATAAACGCCCCTGCGGAAGGTGTCAACGGCTATCTTACCATCGTCAACAAGGTCAACCTCATAATCATTTATTTCAAGATACGATTTTAGTACGGAGCCAAAGCTCACATCGTCCTCAACCAGAAATATCCTTGCGATTTTTTTCATGCCTTTGACTCAGTCGTATATGGCAAAAATACAGTAAAAATGCTTCCCTTCCCCTGCTCACTCTCAACAGTGACCGTTCCTCCATGTGCATCTGTGATAGCCTTCACGTAATTCAGCCCCAATCCGAATCCCTTGACATTGTGTATATTACCTGTCGTCTCCCTGTAGAATCTCTCAAACACCCGGTGTTGCACCGTCTTGCTCATCCCAATACCTTTATCAGCCACAACAAGAAAAATGCCGCTACCGTTGCTGTGCGTGGATAGCGTAATCTCAGGCGCACCTTCGGAATACTTGTTGGCATTGTCAAGCAGGTTATGCACCAGGTTTCTTAAATGTTCACTGTCACCGTTAATAATGCTCTCCCCGGCCTCAAGATGAAGGTTTATCACCCCGCCCTTATCGTTAACCTGTATCTCAATGGTCTCCACTGCCTGCGTGATCACCTCATGCAGATCGGTCTCACTGAAAACGAAATCCATCTCATGCTTGTCGAGGGTGGCTATCTGCAGTATTGTCTCAACCTGCCTGTTCATTCGCGAATTCTCCTTCTTGATCATACTGATGAAGTGACGCACCTTGCTTTCATCGGCAATCACCCTGTTGTTAGCGATGGTGTCTGCAGCCAGCGAGATAGTCGCTAACGGCGTCTTGAACTCATGAGTCATGTTGTTGATAAAGTCGGCCTGCATCTCTGAAGTCTTCTTCTGCCTGATAATGAACCAGAGACTGAGGGCGAAGGTCGAAAGTATTATTAGCAGGAACAGACCGAATCCCCCGAGCATCAGTCCCATAGTACCGAGCACATAGTTTGTCTTTCGTGGGAAAACCACCGAAACTGTCTCCCCCTTTGTCAGCAGTCCTCCTGCAAAGAGATTGGCCCTGTACGGGCTCTCCATGAATTCCCTGGGTTTAACCTTCGAATAAACACCGTCAAATATCGAGTCTCCCCTTATTAATGCAAACTCGAAAGGCGTTGATATTCCCGATGCTGTCAGCTCTCCCTCCAGCGTATGAAGAAGCTCTTCTTTATTTACAGTCATATTCTTCTCCCATACAAACATCTCAGATACCAGCTGGTTGCTCATCGACTGGAATTCAACCGCCTGCTGTCTTACCCACCGCGAGTATTCATCAGAGCCTACCACAATGCTGTTCTGCATTGTTTCTGCCTCATTACGTGGCACCTTCATCTTTACGGGGGGATTATTATTGGTGGATACAATGATCTCAACTGAATCCGTTTCAGATGTTGCCTTACTCTGGATAGTAAAACTCTCAGCGGTCATGCCTGGCTCTGCCGTACGCTTTATGGCCTGAGGCAATGCAGAATATCCTCTTATGAACATCTCATTAAGGAAGTTCATGCGACGGTTCGTTTCCATCGAATTGACGGTGTTTCGCAAACTGTTAATGACAAAAAAATCAAACTGTTCGCTCTGTGTCCTCACTGAATTGCTTATCCATGTAACCTGCACCCAGATTATAAAAACGATAGATATACCCATTAACAGTATCAGGCCGGTGAATTTCCGTTTGTTCATGAAGCAAATTTATACATATAAATATAGCCGGAATCCGTTTTAACTTTTTGTTAACCAGTTTTAACCTCACTTTAACCCCTGACCGGTGATTTTGAACTATTTTTGTATGGTCAGAATTCAGAAATGAACAAATGAAAAAATCACTCTTAACAACAGCAGTCATAATGGCAGTCTTTCTGCTCTCCACCGCGACAGGTTCAGCACAGGATAAGAAGCAGATAGAAAAGACGATTACCGTTATCTCCGTGAATGAAGACGGCATTACGAGAGATACCACCATAATTGAGAATGACACGCTGGTATTCGAGGCAGGCAACCTGATTATTGATACCAGGGATGGTAAAAGGATCATACGCAAGCCGGGTGTTGGAAGCCGGATGGTTTGGAATAGCATGGATGAGGGTTTTTCTGGTCAGATGGCAGCTCCGGGAATGAGATCGGGTCAGATGAGGGCCATACACCTCGATCAGGAGGAGATGGAAGGTGTCCGTTACCATATCTCGGTTGACGGCGTGGAGGTAACCATCAGGGCCCCAAAGGAGAAGGTAAAAGAGGCAGACCAGATTCTTGCTGAGACCAGCAAGATATTGATGAAAAAATAACGAACTAAGCTGCTATTACCCAACAACCAGGGAAGCAGCTTTCATAAGGTGGTTGATTTAGGTTAGTTTTGGGTTAGTATGAGAAGAGATGCGGCAGAGGTATCTCTTCTTATTTTTTATGTAATAATCTCCTCAGATATTTTTGAACAGCTTCCATATCCTGTCATCCGGCAACGGAGCTACAACACTTATCTCCTCCTTCTTTACCGGGTGAACGAACGAGACCCTTCGTGAATGGAGCGAGATGCCTCCTCCCTCGTTTGACCTTTTGGCACCGTACTTCAGGTCTCCCTTGACCGGACAACCGGCAGCGGCAAGCTGTGCCCTAATCTGGTGATGTCTGCCGGTATAGAGATCAACCTCAAGCAGGTAGTATCTCTCCGAACGTGCAAGTAAACGGTACGACAGATCAGCCAGCTTCGAACCTTTTACCTCCTTATCATATACATATGACTTATTCTGCTTCTCGTTTTTCTTGAGATAGCTGCGAAGAGTGCCTTCCTCCTCCGGGGGCCGGTCGGTAACAATTGCCCAGTAGCATTTTTTTACTTCACGCGTGCGGAATAGCTCACTGAGACGCGACAGGGCCTTGGAGGTGCGGGCATAGACCACACATCCGCTCACCGGCCGGTCAAGCCTGTGGACCACACCCAGAAAAACATCACCCGGCTTGTTATACTTCTCCTTGATGTATGCCCTGACCATATCATCCAGCGGCTCATCACCCGTGCCGTCGCCCTGCACAAGATCGGATGAACGTTTGTTGACAATGATTATATGATTGTCCTCGTAAAGTACTACCGGCTGGCTTTTTGTCATCATTCTAATAATCTTAATGGCCTGCGGCCATATTATTTTTTGTTATCTCGTTTGTGCTATTATACCCTATGGCCTACAACCATATTATTCCAGACTTTATCCCGTTATAATGTCATCCCTCATGACCTTCAGACTGCAAGACCGCATGGCAGCCCTGACTTTCAGTCGAGGATCTCCGCTGCGCTCCGACAAGACCTTCAGACCTTTATATCAATACTGCTCCTTTTCATTAGGGAACTCGCACGACCGGACATCATTGATATAATTCTGGACAGCCCCTTTTATCTCGTTGTGAAGGTTGTGATATCTTCTCAGGAACCGCGGCGAGAATTCAATATTAATGCCCAGCATATCGTGCAACACCAGCACTTGTCCGTCTACCTGTGGCCCTGCTCCGATGCCTATCACCGGCACCTTCACTGCCTCTGCAACCTCGCCAGCCAGGGCAGCAGGGATCTTCTCCAGCACTATGGCGAAACAACCGGCCTTCTCAATGATCCTGGCATCTTCCTTCAGCTTACGTGCCTCTTCCTCTTCCCTCGCTCGTACCACATAGGTACCGAACTTGTGTATTGACTGCGGTGTAAGTCCCAGATGACCCATGACAGGGATTCCTGCCGACAGGATACGCTCGATCGATTCAACAATCTCACGCCCTCCTTCCAACTTAACAGCACCGGCACCCGTCTCTTTCATTATGCGTATGGCTGATGCCAGCGCCTCGCGCGAGTTGCCCTGGTATGTACCAAAGGGAAGATCGACAACAACAAGTGCCCTCTTGACTCCCCTGACCACCGAGGCAGCATGGTAGATCATGTTATCAAGGGTGATGGGAAGAGTGGTCTCAAAACCTGCCATCACATTCGAAGCCGAGTCCCCTACCAGAATTATATCAATTCCGGCCTCATCAAGGATCCTGGCCATAGAATAATCATAAGCGGTAAGCATCGCTATCTTCTCGCCCTTAAGCTTCATCTTGTAAAGCACATGGGTGGTCACTATCTTAATAATCTTCTGTGCTGCCATCTTGTGATTTATTTTTATCAGTTGCAAAGTTACAAAATATGAAGTGCAATAGTGTTATATCCATTTTCTTTGCACAGTTCTGCCGTTTTGTCATAATCATGAAAAGCAATACTACCGGCCTGATCATTCAATCATGACATAATTTCTTAATATCACATACGGAGACCCTGTGGCACAAACATTGACATAAAAAGGGATATCAGAAAAGAAATTAAAGTATAAAACAAGTATAACAATGGGAAAAATTATCGGTATTGACTTGGGAACCACCAACTCATGTGTTTCAGTGATGGAAGGCAACGAGCCAGTGGTTATCCCCAACAGTGAAGGCAAACGCACCACCCCTTCGGTGGTAGCTTTTCTTGAGAATGGCGAGCGCAAGGTAGGTGACCCTGCAAAGAGACAGGCTATAACCAACCCAACCAAGACCATTTCATCAATCAAACGTTTCATGGGCAGGAGCTTCGACGAAGTGACAAATGAGATGAAGAAGCTGACCTATGAGATCATCCGCGGCGACAATAACACTCCGAGGGTTAAGATTGACGACCGCAACTATTCACCTCAGGAGATCTCCGCCATAGTGCTCCAGAAGATGAAAAAGACCGCTGAGGATTATCTTGGTCAGGAGGTCACTGAAGCTGTCATTACCGTACCGGCATATTTCAACGACTCACAGCGGCAGGCTACAAAAGAGGCCGGTGAGATTGCGGGACTGAAGGTCAAGCGTATCATCAACGAGCCTACCGCCGCATCGCTGGCATACGGCCTCGATAAGAAATCACACGATCTGAAAATCGCTGTCTTCGATCTCGGTGGCGGTACCTTTGATATCTCCATCCTTGAGCTGGGTGAAGGTGTGTTCGAGGTCAAATCGACCAACGGCGACACCCATCTGGGCGGTGACGACTTTGACAACATGGTCATCGACTGGCTGGCCGATGAGTTCCAGAAAGAGGAGGGCATAGATCTCCGCAAAGACCCGATGGCACTGCAGAGACTGAAGGAAGCAGCAGAAAAAGCTAAGATCGAACTATCAAGCACAACAAGCACTGAGATCAATCTCCCCTATATCATGCCTGTCAACGGCATTCCCAAGCATCTCGTAAAGACCCTCACAAGGGCTCAGTTTGAGAAGCTGACAGACAAGCTCCTCAACTCAGTCATTGAGCCGTGCCGCAAGGCGCTTAATGATGCAGGGATGAAAACATCAGATATTGACGAGGTACTGCTTGTAGGCGGGTCAACACGTATCCCTGCCGTGCAGCAGATTGTTGAGAAGTTCTTTGGCAAGGTGCCATCCAAGGGTGTCAATCCTGACGAGGTGGTAGCCGTAGGCGCTGCCATCCAGGGCGGCGTGCTCACCGGCGAGGTCAAGGATGTGCTTTTGCTTGATGTTACACCTCTGTCACTCGGCATAGAGACCATGGGCGGCGTCATGACGAAACTCATTGAATCCAACACCACCATACCTACCCGCAAGACTGAAACATTCACCACGGCAAGCGACAGCCAGCCGTCGGTAGAGATACACGTGCTGCAGGGTGATAGGCCTATTGCCTCCGGTAATAAGACTATCGGACGCTTCCACCTCGACGGCATACCGCCAGCCCCGCGTGGCATACCCCAGATAGAGGTAACCTTTGATATCGACGCCAACGGTATCCTGCACGTCTCGGCAAAAGACAAGGGCACCGGCAGAGAGCAGAGTATACGCATTGAGGCATCGTCAGGACTGAGTGAAGAGGAGATACGGCGTATGCGCGACGAGGCCAGGGCCAATGAGGCCTCCGACAAAGCTGCCAAAGAGATGGCCGACAAGGTCAACGCTGCCGACAGCATGATCTTCCAGACAGAGAAGCAGCTGAAGGAGTATGGCGATAAGATACCGACAGACAAGAAAGGTCGTATCGAGAACGCCCTCGGACAACTACGCGAGGCTCATAAGAACAAGGATCTGACAGCCATTGACCGCGCACTGGAAGAGATCAATGCCGCATGGCAGGCAGCCTCAGAGGATATGTACAAGCATGCACAAGAAGGTCAGGGACCACAGGCAGGACCACAGGCAGGACCTGCTGACGGTGGCGACGGTGGCCAGGCAGGTAACGGCAAGGGCGACGACGAGCAGGTGACAGACGTCGACTTCGAAGAGGTCAAGTAATCACTATATATATTTCACCCAAAAAGGCCGTGACAGCGCAAGCAGTCACGGCCTTTTGTATTCAGATATCTCAGCAGATTCATGCATAGATGGTTTGAACGCTTTAACAGACAGAGTCTATTCATATATTATGTTTCCGCAAAATCTTCTTTCGCCAGTCTGAGACCGTCATCGCCAATATCAAACCTACTGGTCAGATAAGCAGGCTCTCCATTACATAAGAAAACCAAACCGTTTCCGGCACTTTCCTGACAGGTTAAGTCTTTCCCTCAGCTCTCTTCTTTATGTGGCGTTGAGATGATATGCAAGACCTTTTCATTACTTTTGTACTAAACTGTTTATTATGAACAACCGATCTCTCTTAATAGTAACTCTGTTGTTGGTCAGTTCCATCACCTTTGCACAGAACCTGACCGATTCCGGAGGCAAAAAACAGGGCCCATGGGTAAAGAAATATCCCAACGGAAAGGTGATGTACGAGGGCACCTTTAAGGACGATAAGCCTGTCGGTCTCTTTAAGCGATACACCAGAGAGGGCATTCTTCTCTCCGAACTGACCTACAGCGATAAGAAGGATGAAGCGATGGCTGTCTTCTTTTATTCAGACGGCGTAAAAGCCGCCGAGGGGTTGTACGTGGCCCGTAAAAAAGAGGGACTGTGGAAGTTCTGGTCGGCAACACAGCCTCCCTACCTTATCAGCGAAGAGTATTATCATGATGACCTGAGACACGGTCTGTCAACAAAATACTATCCTGACAGCACCCTGGCAGAGAAGATTACATGGGACTCGGGGAACCGCACAGGTGAATGGCTGCAGTACTATCCCGACGGCTCCGTCTGCCTGCGGACCGAATATCTTGCAGGTAAGCTCGAAGGTCCCTTCTCATACTACCACCCCAACGGCAAGCTCTATTACGAAGGTGCATACAGGGAGGATTTAAAGTACGGCGACTGGATGATATTCAATGAGGACGGCACACTGAAACAGATAATAACCTATAAGGACGGCGTCCCGTCCGACCCTAAACTCGCAGAGCAGGAGACAAAATTCCTCGATGACCTGGAGAAGAACAGAGGCAAGATAGAGATTGCCGACATCACCGGAACCATCATAAAATGAGATCTCTATGGCTCATAATAACGACATTCATTCTGTCAATGACAGCAGGCCTCCTCTCATTGCAGGCTCAGTCGTCCTCTGATGAGACCAGCCTCTATTATTATCGCATCTTTTTTTATGATAAGGGTGCAACAGTGTGGGACCTCACACCCGAACAGCTCCTATCCCCTGCTGCCATCGCCAGGAGAGAGAAATATGAGATCACAGCTCCTGATATAAATGATCTCCCGGTAAGCGCCCAATATATCACTACAGTAACCCAGTATGGACTGGCATATAAATGTGCCTCAAAATGGATGAACACAGCTCTGTTTACCTCTTCCATCCCGGTCAATGAAGGTGAACTGGAGCAGCTCCTCTTCATTAGTCGTGTCCAGCTGGAGAAACACCCGGCCGACCCGGCTAAAAGAACATACAACAAATACGGAACCACGGAGACTGGGGCTGACTCTGATGCCTTTGATCCCAGGGCCCCTCTTAACGGAACAATCCTGCATCAGTCGGGCTTCACGGGAAAGAATGTGACAATAGCGGTACTTGATGCGGGATTTGACAACGCTGACCTCATTGAGGCGCTTGAGCCCCTGAGACAGAGAGGTGGCATCATAGCCACTCACGACTTTGTCACAGGCTATGAAAATGTTTACGATTACAATAATCACGGCACATCTGTCATGTCAATACTGGCAGGCAGCCTTCCCGGTATCATTGCCGGTACCGCCCCCGGAGCCGACTACCTGCTTCTCCGGACTGAAGATGACGAGACAGAATTCCCTGTAGAGATGGACTACTGGGCAGCTGCTGCCGAATATGCCGACAGCGCCGGGGCAGATATCATCACATCATCTCTCGGATATTACACTTTCGATGATCCGGCAATGGATTACTCGTTCAGTGACATGGACGGGAATACGACGTTCATTTCACGGGCGGCGGATATAGCCGCCTCAAAAGGTATCCTCGTCGTCTCCAGCGCAGGCAACGAGCGTAACAAGGAGTGGGTTCGTATTATTGCACCCTCTGACGGCGACAGCGTCCTGTGCGTGGGAGCCGTGAGACAGGATATGACCATCTCCGACTTCTCGTCAGCAGGCTACTCATCTGACGGACAGGTGAAGCCTGACGTGGTTGCCCCGGGGGTAGGTATACCCATACAGCTCGAGCAGGGTCTCTGGTACGCCGGCAGCGGTACCTCTTTCTCCTGCCCTGTCATAAGCGGTCTCTCTGCCTCACTGATGCAGGCAGTGCCGGAAGCCACCCCGGCAGAGATCATCACTGCCCTGCATGAAAGCAGCGACAGGTTCAATAATCCTGACACCCTTTACGGCTACGGACTTCCTGACTTCCTGAAAGTGCTCGGGCTTCTGGAAGAGAAACATACCTATATGCCTGAGGTGATCATGACCGCCGGCCCTAATCCTTTCTTTGACGAGATAAACCTCTGGTTCCGTGAGCCTGCAGGAAGCCTTGACGTCACTTTCACCGGCAGCAGCGGAAACCTGATCAGAGAATGGAGTTACCCTGTCTTCGCTGGCCGCTCCTTAAGGCTTGACGGTCTTGACAATATCGGGCAGGGGGTCTATCTCCTCAGGATTGTGACCGATCAGGGTGAGAGAGTCTTCAAAATGATAAGGCTCAGGCGATGACCACACCGGAAAAGATAATGCTTGTTGAACCTCAGTTACCCATATGATGAACGCACCTGAAAAGATAACGCTTACAGAGCTTCAGGGCCTCATCCGTGACAAGATCTATGAAGCCCTGCCTGAATCCTTCTGGGTGGTAGCAGAGATAGCCGAGATGAAAGTGCACACGGCCGGTCACTGTTACCTTGAACTAACCGGCAGTGACACTCCCGGAGGCAGGGTCACTGCAAAGGCAAGAGCAACAATCTGGGCCTCTAAATACCGTTCCCTGAACACCTTCTTCACCGCCACCACCGGCATACCACTGCGGGCAGGAATAACCATTCTCCTTAAGGCTACTGTCGAATACCATGAGCTCTACGGCCTCAGCCTCAATGTGACTGATATCGATCCTGCCTACACTGCCGGCGATATGGCTCTGAAGCGCGAGGCAATAATCAGACAGCTGACGGAGGATGGGGTGATAAACATGAACAGCGAGCTCTCCCTTGCCCCTTACACCAGACATATTGCAGTTATCTCATCATCAGGAGCAGCAGGTTACCAGGATTTTATCAATCACCTTGTACACAACCCGTATGGTTATGTCTACATTCCACAACTCTTCGGGGCTGTGATGCAGGGCGAGGCGACAGAGAGCTCCGTGATCGATGCTTTGAACCTGATATCGGAAGAGGCTGAAAGGTATGATGTGGTAGTGATAATACGCGGCGGCGGATCAACCACAGACCTCAGCTGGTTCGACAGCTATGAGATAGCCTACCATGTGACACAGTTCCCGCTGCCTGTCCTGACAGGCATAGGACACGAGAGAGACCGCTCAGTTACTGACATGGTAGCCTGGAAGTCACTTAAGACTCCGACGGCTGTAGCTGATTTCCTGGTAGAACGAACCATTGACTGTGAGAACAGAATCATCGGAATGGCAGAGTCACTCACATCTGCAGTGACGGAAGCCATTGACTCCGCCGGTGAGCAGCTCTCCTCCCTGCAGAACCGCACCGCAGCAACAGCCAGACTGGTAGTGAGGGTCAAACACGAAAAGCTGGGATATCATATCGAGACATTACGCCGCTCAGGTAAGAATGTGCTGCGTTCAGCAAAAGAGGTCACTGACAGGCTCGAAGACTCTATGCGACATCTTGATCCCTCCGGCGTAATGCGGCGGGGCTTCACACTTACAACCAGGAATGGACAAATAGTCCGCTCACCAGATGAGCTGGAACCGGGAGACACAATCACAACACATTTTCAAGAGGGCATGGCATCCAGCACCATAAAAAAGATAACAAAAAATAAATAGACGATGGCAAAAAAAGAGATCGGCTTCAATGAGGCCATGAAGGGCATAGAAGCTATCCTGAAGAACATTGAGGAGGGCGAGCCCGATATAGACAGGCTGTCAGATGATGTAAAAAAAGCGGCTGAACTGATAAAAATTTGCCGCACAAAACTGCGGGAGACCGAGGAGAAAATTGACGGCATTATTGAGGAACTGAAATGACTGCAGGATAAGGGTCATGAATCAAGGAAGGCTGTCTCTTTCGAAACAGCCTTCAACTCGAAACCCTAACCTAAATTCCAGAAAACTAACTCTTCTGTTAGAAAACTACCTTCATTGATTATAACGTTCAAGATACATTATTGTTTCGTGAAACAGCCAAAAAAGTTAATTTATTTTCAACAATTCAGTTTTTTTCTATTCCAAATATATCTTTGAACGCTTTTTCAAAGACATCCTTAGGTAATGCACCCATTGCCATCTGAGGCTGCCCCTCCATCGGAACAAACAACAATGATGGAATACTCTTTATGCCGAAAACAGATGCAAGCTCCTGTTCTGCCTCAGTATCAATCTTATAGACATACAATTTACCATCGTACTCCGTTGACAGCTCCTCAATTATCGGTGCTACCATCTTGCATGGACCACACCAGTCGGCATAAAAATCAATTATACATGGTTTATCACCGGCGTATTTCCATTCTTTATTCTGTTCATAATTAAATACTTTCTCAAGAAAAGTATCTTTTGTCAAGTGTTCTGCCATATTTATTGTTTTAATTGTTTAACAGCTTTATACATATATTGTTCACTTTATGCAATTGCCGTGCCGATACCACCTGAGCATCTATTTTTCTACAAGTTATACTATAAATTGTAATTTTGTCACCGGTTAAGGTTAATTTGTCATACTGATTATGAATATTTTTCCTGATGACAGGATTTTTGAGATAGTCGCTCATGTGGCTGACAGAGAGAAGACAGAGGCATATGTCATCGGTGGGTATGTGCGTGATCATATCATGGGGCGTGAGCACCACGACCAGGATATTGACATCGTAGTGCTTGGTGACGGACCTGCCATGGCAAGGGCAGTAGCCAGGGAGATCAGTCCTGAGATCAGGGTAACGGTATTCAAGACCTTCGGTACAGCAATGTTTCACTACCGCAACTATGATCTTGAATTCGTGGGGGCCAGAAAGGAATCCTATTCGGAAGATTCACGCAAGCCATCAGTCAAGCCCGGCACGCTGGAGGATGACCAGAACAGGCGCGACTTCACCATCAATGCTCTGGCCATCAGCCTCAACAAACATAACCCGGGAGAAGTTCTCGATCCATTCGGAGGTATCGATGACATCAGCAACGGCATCATCCGAACCCCTCTTGACCCTGATACCACCTTCAGCGATGACCCCCTCAGGATGATGCGTGCCATCAGGTTCGCCGCACAGCTGGGTTTTAAAATCGCTGACACGACGATGGATTCCATCTCACGCAATGCAGAGAGAATAAATATTGTATCGGCAGAGAGGATAACCACCGAGCTTAACAAGATCATGGCAACCAAAACGCCTTCCGTGGGAGTCCTTTTACTGGAAGAAACCGGGTTACTCGGTCTCATCCTGCCCGAGATATCAAGGCTGAAAGGCGTGGAGGACAAGGATGGTCAGGGACATAAGGACAACTTCCATCACACCCTTAAGGTGCTTGACAACGTGGCTGAGAAGAGCCAGGATTTGTGGCTGCGATGGGCAGCCCTTCTTCACGATGTGGCCAAGCCGGCAACAAAAAGGTTCGTGCCGGGGACCGGCTGGACATTCCATGGCCATGAGTTCCTGGGCTCTAAGATGATTCCGGAAATATTCAAACGTCTTAAGCTTCCCCTTAATGACAGGATGAAATATGTAAAAAAGCTTGTCGGGCTCCATCTGAGGCCTATATCCCTTGTTCAGGAGGAGGTGACCGATTCGGCAATCCGCAGGCTGCTGTTCGAAGCAGGCAATGATATTGACGACCTGATGCTGTTATGCGAGGCTGACATCACATCCGGTAACAGGATGAAGGTGAAGAAGCACCGTAATAATTTCGCTCTATTGCGTTGCAAATTGAAAGAGATAGAGGAGAAAGATGCCGTGCGGGTCTTCCAGCCACCTGTGCATGGTGAAGAGATAATCGCCACCTTCAAAATAGCTCCCGGTCCGGTCGTAGGAAAGATTAAATCTGCCATCAAGGAGGCCATCCTTGACGGTGTTATCTCAAATGATCATGAGGCTGCCCGTGAGTTCATGATCAGGAAGGGGATAGAGCTTGGATTAACGCCGGAGTGACGTTGACGAATGGCCTATAGTGATCAGCACCGGCAGATGATCTGAGTAACCTCCCACCCATCTGTATCCGCTGTATGTTGAAAAAGGTTTCTTCCCGGGGTAGGCCTGGTCATCAGTAAGAAGAAAAGGAGCATCAGGCAGCCTGAATGATTGCAGGTCAGCATGAAATGATCCGGTACCGTCAGTCATTGACGACGAGACAAGTATCTGATCTATCAGCTCCCATGTCCCCTGGTACCTGTATGATCCGCCCCTGCCGGCCGGAAAGAAGGCAGCAGCATTGATGAGATGGGCGCCGTCCGTAATGATCTTCATGATCCCGTCATCGGCACCGGCATTGAAATCGCCCATAACAATGACCGATGCTCCGTCAGACGAAGCAATAATCGAATCAGTTGTTACCCTGACAAGCCTCGCCATCTCTTCCCTGGCTCCTTCGGTTGCCAGCACCCCTCCCCTTCTAGAGGGGAAATGGCATAGTATAACATGCAGAGTGTCACCGGCAGTGACCGTTTTTACATAAAGAAGATTCCTCGACTCAAACGGATCATCATCGGTTCGTTGGGGTATGCATGACCTGACGTCAATGACCCTGCACCGGTCACGGTTATAGAGCAGGGCCAGGTCTATGCCACGCCTGTCAGGTGATTCCCTGTGGGCAATCCCATAATTGCCTGCTGACAGTATAGTACCATAGGCAAGATCTCTCACCACCGCCTCATTCTCCACCTCACAGAGGCCTGCCAGTGCCGGCAGCTCCCACTGACCGGCAGCGGATATGGCTTGTGCCAGAGCATTGAGCTTTTTCCTGTACCTGCCTGTCGTCCAGTGCCTGCTTCCAGCTGGAAGGAACTCATCATCATTTGTTGTAGTGTCATCCGAAGTATCAAACAGGTTCTCAACGTTGTAAAACATTACGCTGAACTCCTGCCCTTCAGCAAGCGGGGCAGATGCAAGAAGAAGAAGAATAAGAAGAAGGCCTATGTTAATAGTAACTCTCATATTTTTTGGTCGTGTAGTCTGTCGCCCAGCCAATAGTGGCCCCACCTTAAGATCTAAAGACTTGATAATCTATTTCTTAATTCTTAACTCTTATCTCTTAATTCTTAACTCTTAACTCTTAATTCTTAACTCTTAATTCTTAACTCTTAATTCTTAATGGTTATAGGTCAAATGAAAGTTTACCTTTTGCATAAATCTTTTTCAAAGAATTACCGCTGATTAAAAACGGGAATTCCTCTATTAAAATACTGCATTTTTCTTTTTCAAAATATACTCGCAGAATTTGTTCTTTTAGAGACCATCTGGCCAGGACAAAGTAGTTAATATATTCCTGGTTTATGGCAAGTCGTTCATTAAGTACATCAATACCCCCGACTCCATTCTTTTCACCAACCTGACGGATGAAGATCACTTCTGGTTGGAAGTTGAGTTTAGGTTTATTGATATTATTATCTGGTGCAATATAATTTGTGTATTTAAGTGATGACTCATTAAACCACTCTAATTGCTCATCAATCTGTTCCACACTTGAGAACTCATTCTTGTTCCAGAATAGCCTTGCAAAAACACTGTTGTTGCCTTCGATAGAAGCTTGAGAAAAAGGTTTACGCGGGACTGCGAAAATAGGAACAACATGGTGGTTGAGCAGGAATAACATGGCAGATGATATGTTCCTTTTTCCAGAGGCACTCCCGATCATAGTCAGAGCATTATCCATCTTGATATAATCAGGCTTTTCAAACTTCGAAAAGAATAAACCTGCTTGTTCAATAAAATACTCAGAGGTCTGTGATTCAATACGTTTATAATAACGAAGGCGAGGATCTTTCTTAAATGAAAACCCAATAAAGTTAACCGGAGCAGTACGCCCAGAGATGTATTTCTTACCTATAAAATCAGCTTCTAATACCCTGCCTCCCAGACCAGAATAAATAGTCCACTCCGGATAGCAGAGATATGCCGCAGCTCCTTTATTGCGACCTTTTCGAGCCTGGGTTAAGCCAAGATCTTTCATGATCCTGCCTATCGTCCGTAAGGATGGCGCTGGAGCCTCCGGATAGCTCCTGCGCCATCCCTGTAATACCGCAGTAGCACCCATATAAAAATTATGAGGATCGTCCTTAAGTTGCCTGTGTATCTCCTGAACACGATCTGCTGTGTCTTCAGAAAAACACCTTGGTCTGCCTTTCAACCAACCTCTATTATCTTGTAAAAAATCCTGATCCGGTGACTGAGTCCAACGTATTACAAATGGCTTACTCACTCTTTCTTTCTCCATAATAGAAGACTTTGTATGACCATATGCAAAATACAACTCGTTCACTTTTTTGCGCAGTTCTAATGATTTTTTTCTTCATGATTAATCTCAAAAATACTAGATAAATCACTATTAATTTTTACCATATTTGTCTACCCTTCAGGGTAAACTTTTATTTGGCACACAACCCTTAATTCTTAATTCTTAATTCTTAATTCTTAATTCTTAATTCTTAATTCTTTAAGCTGTCTCTCAAACGCTCCTATATCCGGACCTGCTCCTGTGGGCCGCGGTTTATTCCTGATATCAAAAGGCCAGGCCACCGATTCCGATATGCCAGCTTTATCAACCAGGGGTGACAGTGTGTCAGGCCGGTAATCATAACCGGCCTCATCAATAAAACCAGGTGGCAAACCGGTAACAACATCACGGAAGAGAGTACCTGTATACCATTGGCTTCCAAGGGTGTCAACCATGATCAGAGAGCTGTCAGCCCTGAAACGCAATGCTGCCTCGGCCGAGGACGCATCAATAAATAACTCATTATCAAGGGTTCCCGTAATGACCGAATTAAATACAGACACATGCGGGATATCCCCATCACCGGGACCAATAAACATTACCGGTTCTGACCTGTAGCCGTATTCCCACCGGCCGGTCATGGTACAATGGATAAAATCATAGTTACCACCCCCGGTCAGAGAGATAGTGCTGAATCCTGAATGTGCAAACACGGAATTTACTGCAAACACTTCAGCCTGGCGGGCCACCAGCGACGCCACCGAGTTATGCATGAGCATAGCTCCGTTCATCACCAGGTCAGGACTTGAAGCCTCTTCCCCGGCGAGCTCAACTGCTATCTCGGCATTCCTGACCTCTGTAAAATTCAGAATGTTGTTCCGGCTGCAGTTAAGGAACCGTATCCCTTTCCAGCGACCGGGGACATCAGTATACTCCTCCTCGAGACGATCGGTGGCTATAGTGATCCGCTTGTCGGCAAGACCCATGCAGCGGACAGATCCTGCGACAGTGACCCTGGCGTTATGATGAAGGTAGACCCGCGTCCCCGGATTCATGGTGAGTGTTGCCAGCGTGTCAACAAAGAGTGATCCGTTTATCACATAGGGCTTGCCTTCGCCCCATGTGACATCGGTAAGAATATCCTCGTCGACAAGCCGTATATCCTGACCCCATGCCTCAAGAATAACCCTGTCAGAATATCTTCCTGATAAAAAATTCACTGAGTCGATCACAGCTACAGGCATATCACCCCCTGCAGGGTCAATGGTCACCTCCACAAAGATGAAGATACTGTCACCCCTGGCAAGTATTAAATCATCGCTTGTCGATGCAGGTAAGCCGTTGATATTAAGACTGAAGGGCGAGTCACTACCTCCGCCGAGCCATATACGGTCAATAGACAGAGGCTCTTCCTCATTATTGATGACCCTGAACTCCATGGTTGCTGACCCTATACCTGAAAAGACAGTGTCAAAGGAGATCGTATCCGACGAGAATGCAAGCCTGCCGGAGACGGGATTGGTAAGCGGGTCACAGCCCAGACAGACTGCGGCAATAAGTAAAAACAACGTGATATACCTCATCAATATTTGTTGATCCACCTGTATCTCCTCGGGTTGTCACCGAAGCGCGCCAGAACAGTCAGCTCATGAGAACCATAGGTATAGCTGCGTATCTCTGACAGGGTGAAATCAAAGGCATACCCAAAGTAAAACCTGTCGACCTTGAGTCCACCCAGGAGAACAACAGCATCCCCGGTCCGGTAAGAGAGGCCAAGCCAGTAATCCTCCTTGTAATAGACCCTGCCTGTGATATCCATCTGCATGGACTTGAAGACCATGTCTGACGACTTCAGCATCACTGACGGTTCAATTATCCAGTCAGAGCCGGTATAAAATTTCATTCCTCCGGTGAGGAAATAATGCCCCAGTTCCGAACGGCCATTTTCTCCACCGTTTCCAATCATAAACGCACCCCTGAAAAGGTTCGTCATTGAAAAGCCTGCATAATAACTCCTGGTCATGTAGCTTACGCCGAAGTTGGCATCAGGGATATAGACAACCTGGTCATAGTTGTTCAGGAACTCGTCATTGATATCATCGGGCATCACTGCACCGTTTATGTCGACAAAATACTGATAGGCACTGAGAGAGAGTCCGAACGAGAGCTGTTTGTCTATTCCAACCGGGAGATGATATGCATAGGCCATCTGCAAACCCGTTCTGTGCATAATGCCGTTATTGTCGGAGAAGAGATAACCTCCCAGTCCCACTCTTCCACCCTTTGTGGGCCTGTCTATCCTCTTCCTTACAGCCGTCGATTTGGTGATATAACTGTCATTAAGCAATCGCGTCTGGAAGGTAGCAGCATAGGTGCCGGGAGCATTTGGAAAATGAAGCCACTGCTCACGGACCGTCAGGCCAAAAGTGGTGTAATAGTCGCTGCCTGCGTAGGAAGGATTGAGCAGGAAGCCGTTCATGATATACTGGCTGTACATCGGGAACTGCTGTCCCTTAAGAACAGGCATAACCGCCAGAAGGCCAATCACTGTTATTATTCTAAAACGTTTCATCATAATAAAATATGATTTATAGGGTATGATATAACACTCATGTAAGCGATCCTGCTACAATTGGTTTCAGTTTCGCTGAGCCCGGAAGCCCGGTTATGCTTTTCAGAACTTGAGTGTTTCATCTCTCCTAACGGTTACCAGTTTATTTGCTTATGATTGAGATTACACCTGTACGTGGTTCAGAACCGTCGTTCAGATGGATGACATAATGATAAGAGTCGTTTGGCAGTATCTTGCCGTTATACGTTCCATCCCACTCATCGGTAGCGTTGCGCGAGTGATAGACCAGCTTACCCCACCGGCTGTAAACGAAGACCTCGGCATTGGGATACAACTCTGCGTTTCTCAGCTGCCAGGTATCATTGCGGCCGTCTCCGTTGGGTGTAATGATCTCATATATCCTCAGACAGTTAATTCCTGTCACACCAACAGTGACAGTGAGCTCCTGTGTACATCCGTTGATGTCGGTGACAGTTACAGTATAATCACCCGCCGGTATCCCGGAAAGGTCCTGTGTGGTTACTCCGTTATCCCAAAGATAAATAAGGGTACCTGAGCCACCGGTAACGGTCAGATCTATGCTGCCGTCAGACTTATCCGGACAGGATGCAGGCTCCGTAACTGAGGTCAGAACCATAGCGTCAGGAGCAGTCAGGATATAGTCGTGTGTGTGCATACATCCGTTGCCGTCAGTTATTGTCAGTGTATATGTGCCAGCTGTAAGGAATGAGATGGATTCCAGCGTGGAGACAAATCCGTCAGGACCGTTCCACAGGAGTGCCAGAGGCGGTGTGCCTCCTGTGACAGAGACAGTTATTGACCCGTCGGCAGACTCGGGACACATAACACCGTAACCGCCAAAATCAGAGAGCACAGCACTGGTGATCACTATCTCGTCCGGTTGGGTAATGACCTCAATAAAACTGTAAGAGGCACAGCCGTTAAGATCATCAACAGTCAGAGAGTATGTACCCTCCGCCAGTCCTGTGATATCAGGTGTCGATGCAGTCCAGCCAGAGGGTCCGCTCCAGATCACATTATAGGGCTCTGTACCCCCTGCCAGAGTAACATATATGGCACCGTCATTGCCGGCAAAACAGGTTACATCATCCGTATTGTCAATCGTAGCGGAGAAAGGCAGAGGCTCAATGATTTCAAGCGTGGTGTCGGCAATACAACCATTGTCATCCATGACTTCAATCACATAAGATGCAGCAGAGAGGCCTGTGAAGCTACCCGTTACCTGGAAAGGAGCTCCGTCAATGCTGAAGGAGTAGGGAGCCAGCCCTCCAGTTGCGGCAAGGAATATCTCCCCGTCAGTCAGTCCGGCACAGCTTATGTTCTCCAGTTGGGTGACCTCAATAACAGGGAGCGGGTTTATGATGATCATCATTGATGATGTGACTGTACCGCACGTACTTCCTCCCACAACCTCCATAGTCAGTGTTACCGATCCGGCTGCATAGTCTTCAGTACCAAATGTGTAATACGGATTGTCAAGTATGTTATTGTCAAAAGCCCCGTTACCGCTACTGGTCCATGACATTGTGCCACCGCCATGTGATGCTCCTGTCACCTGGTACCCGGGAGAGGAGCGGCAGACATAACCATCGGTCCCGGCATCAGCTACAGGGGCCGATGTGAAGGTGATGACCGCATCATCGGTGACTATCCCGCATGTGGTGCTCGTGACCGTCATGGTAAGGGTGACAGGTCCGGTATCCAGGGAACCGAAAGTATAAACCGGATTCACCGCTGCCGGATCATCAAAAGTCCCGTTGCCGGAGGTGGTCCATGCGATGGTGCCGTTGGAAGCTGAAGCATCTGTGAGGGCCACATCGGCAGTCCCGCTACAGAGATTCTTGTCTGCACCGGCATCAGCTGCCGGCTCATCTGCAAAGGAGAGTGTCATGTCATCGGTAAGGGTCTCAGGACAACCGTTAATCTTGTTCCCGGTGAGCGTCAGAGTCACTGTTGTAAGATCAGTAGCCCCGCGGGAGTAGACCGGGTTAATTATAGTTGCATCACTGAAAGTGCCGGAGCCGGAAGTGGTCCAGAGAAGGCTCATGTTCACAGCCGAGGCCCCCGGAATGTTATATGTGGCATCGGTGACGCATATCTCGGCATCAGCACCGGCGTCAAGTGATACCGGGAACGGGTCAGTGACGGTAATATCCGAACTGCAGGTCGCTATGTTGCCGCTGGCATCAGTGACTGTTACCGTGACTGTCACACTGCCCAGGTCAGCACAGGTGAATGACGATCTGCTGAGCTCCACCGTTGCAACCGAGCAGTTGTCAGTGGGTAACCCTGTCAGAATATCCGATGCAATGATAGCAGCATTACCCGAAGCATCCAGATTGACGGTGACATCAGAACAATTAACCACCGGCACCTCGGTATCATTGACTGTTACACTAAAGACACAGGTAGAGACCAGGCCATCAACGTCAGTAGAAGTATATGTCACTGTGGTCAACCCTACCGGGAAGATGTCACCCGGGAGGTGGGTTGAGCTCATCGATGCAGTGGAGACCGGAGGGGTCCAGGAGACAACTGCTGAACAGAGGCCCGGATCATTGCTGACGATGATATCGGCGGGACAGCCGGTTATTACCGGCGGGTCATTGTCATTGATCGTTACTGTGACATCCTGTGCTGCCATACCGTCGAAGTTGTCGTCGGAGAGAGACTGGTTGACAGTTACCGAGATGATATCTGTCCTGTCTGTATCAAGCATATCCTCTAGGGCAGTGACATCAACAACCACCGGCACATTCCAGTTGGCAGCAGTGAATGTGATCTGCGCCGGGTGATTTGTGTAAACCGGTGAAGCATTCACAAGGTCAAAAACCACATCCGTCTCGGGCTGAGCAGTAAGCACAACTGTGAACTGACCGGCCGGACCTCCCTCATCAATGGTGATAGAAAGGGGATTGACAACAAAACCAGCAATATCATCATTGGTTACATTGACGCTGACCGATGCCGTCAGACCGTCATAACCGTCATATGAAACAGCATCAATGACGTTCAGGCTTATTGTAGTTGAAGCATCCGGCAGGGTGTTGTTATTAACCCCTGTCACTGTTATCGTACGGGGAACATTCCATGTGACAACATCGAATGTTAACAGCGATATGTCTATAGTGGCTACTCCGGTATTGTTACTGAGCAGTTCGATGTCAACACTGCCGGAAGGAGGTGCAGCAGAAAGAGATACGGTGAATGTTGCAGTTCCGTTCTCTGCGACAGTAACAGACGAAGGATTGACAATTATGGCAGCCACGTCGTTGTTCACAATGGTAACCGGAATTGTAATATCAGACAGTGCGTCAAAAGGATCATCAGATAGCGCGTCGTCTACTGACAGGATCACATTGTCAGCCTGATCACCCAGCATATTGTTCTCCGCTGCCTGTAGTGTGATCACCTGATGAGTAGCATAGTTCGCTGTGTTGAATGTAAGTGTCAGAGGGCTTACAGTCAGTAGTCCCGCCATCTGTGTTGAGACATTCAGTGTTACCGATCCCGCAGGAGGATTGGAGAGCCACACCTCAATGGTAGCCGTTGATCCTTCGGCCATGGTAACTGAAGCGGGGGAATAGAGTATCGAAGGTATATCGTCGTCAATAATGGTTATTGTCGCCGGGGTGGCGTTGACGGTAATGGCGGGGCTGCCGGAGACACCGGTAACTGTCACCGTAACAGTCTCGTCGCCCTCAACCACAAGGTCGGCAATAGGTGTGAGAGTGAGACTGTATGTAACTGTTCCGGCAGGCATGACAAAAGAGCCAGGCAACGCACTGAAATCCGTGCCCGGAGTGGCACTGCCTGAGACGGCATATGATACCGTACGCGCCGAAGCAGCCGGATTGGTGAACGTAAAAGTAAATGTCCCGGTCACGGGGGCACCTGGGCCACCCTCAGTAACGGAAGGTGTGGTGGCAGAAACGCTTACGGTTGAGTTGTCATCATTAAGGATTGTGTAAACAGAGCTGAGAATTGTGCCTGCCTCCACGGTCACAAAGGTGTTCATACTAAGGTTCACGGTCTCGTCATTCTCTACAATGAGATCACCAAGGATGGTGAGGACAGAGGCCGGGATTGGTATTAATACCGGTATGGTATAATCGCCCGCCGGGATGGAGATAAGGTTACTTGTCTGCGACCAGTCAGACGATGATGCCGTACCGTTGGTTACCATTAGGATAAGGCTGCCCGGCATGCTGATGATACCTCCGCTGATGACAATCTGTGGGGCCGTAACGCTGCCAGGAGTATTGCCTTCTGCACCAGAGGCTGTCGCCGAGGAGAAGGAGGCATACACATGATCATCATTTAAGATGGTGTATGTATAACTGTTATCAGTGCCTATGGAAAGTCCGGACGACGGATTCGACAGACCTGTAATGATTGTCTCACTCTGCTCAACGAGAGCATCGTTGATGACCGTAATATTAAATGAACCTGTAACCGATCCTGCCGGGATGACAACTGTTCCCGGTATCAGTGTGTAGTCAGCGCCGTAGGTGGCTGTACCACCAGTGGCAGCATAGTCAAAGGAGATATCTGCTGTATGAGGATAGTTGAGATATGCCACTACCGTGACATTCGTAATGCTTTCCAGTCCCGATGCCGAAGGTACCGTAAAGTTGACCTCAGGCCGGAAAGCGATGATGGCAAGGTGATCTCCGTCGGTGACATTAAGGGTTAGGCTGTAGCTGCCAGCTGCAAGTGTCAATCGATGCATGGTGGTACCTGCAGTGAAATCACCGTCTGCATCTGTGAGTATTCCCAGCAAGGGATATCCCGACGGCAGAGCCGGCAGTGAAGCTGCAGGGATGCTTATCGTTACGGTACCGACATCACCTGTCTCATCAATCCTCCACTCTCTTGCCAGACGATAAGTTCCGGACGCTGGCACCTCATTGGTGGTCCAGGTGCCGGCATTCGCCTTGTCATGCCCAAAGAAGAGATATTCTCCCTCTGAGAGATCAGTCGGGGAAGAAACTGATAGCATACCTGTTGACCAGGCGCTGGTAAATACTGAACCGTTAAATGCAGCAATACCGGAGACATCATGAGAATGAGTAATCTCCCATGTATAATGATCATCAGCTATGGGAAGAAGATACTTTGCGCCAAGGTTATTCTGTAGCACAACCCTTTCTGCATCATTAAGCTGGTCAGAGAAGACGACTATCTCCGTCATGTCACCATTGAAATAGCCTGCAGAATTGAGAGTACCGCTCATCTGAGTAGCCCCCAGAAGAGCAAAGTTGGATACCAGTGAAGGCACAAAGCCGGATGCTGAGCTTCCGGTAAGTGGGGTGCCATTCAGGTAGGCCCCGTATGATGAGACGGATGCCCCGGCAGGATTAGTGTAATAGATTATTTTCCAGTCGCCAGCCGTATGTCCGTCGTTGAACACCTGACTATGACCGTTGAACCTTACCGCATCAGCGTATTCGAGTCCATAGCTCCGGACTGCATTGACTCCGCCAAGGTTCTTCTGTCCCATATAGAGTCCGCCGTTCTGCTCATCAGCAGCCGTGGTGTTTCTGGCAACAATAACTACTGTTGCTGCATCAGAGCCAGTAATACCGAGGGAGCCGTTATACCCGAGGAAATCGCCTCCAACACCGCCTTGGTCGGAGAAACTTACTGCAGAATATCCATTTATTACATCATCGGTCTCTGATGGCACAGTCTGTCCCGTGATCACCGCACCAAAGTCGCGCATGTGCCCGGAAAGATCGTACCAGCTTGTGACAAACTGGAGAGGCTGGATAGATATGAGGGAGTCTGACCGGAGCCAGAGCTGTGTATTGGTTATGCTGCCCACACCTCCCGGACCCACCTGCGCTTCAGCCGTCAGCAGAGGCAGTGTGAGGAGTAAGGCAAGGAAAATGGTTAACAGGCGGGTTCGTTTCATAACGGTCAGGATCGGTTTCCAAAATACATATCGCACTATTTATCAAATAGTTGAGCTAACAATCCGAAAGCACTCCTGAACGAATTGTAACTCACTAGAAGTCAAAAAGTACCAATAGCTAATATATATAAATTTCAATTATTGATGTCATTCTGCTGATATGTATAATTAACAGAGTTAATAACATGACAATGAGCCGTCATGGATGGTTGCTTCCGGAGCAATTAATCCGTAAGTAAAACCGGATTTTTATTTTAATAATGGCCATTGCGTAACAAAAAATTCAAATTATATTTGCAGTCTCTTTTCAGGCGATTAGCTCAGTTGGTTCAGAGCATCCCGACTTCCAGTCGGGAGGGTCGTAGAACCGCAGAGTTTGAAATAGGGCGATTAGCTCAGTTGGTTCAGAGCGCCTGCCTTACAAGCAGGAGGTCGTAGGTTCGATTCCTACATCGCCCACAAAACAGAAACCCCACCATGGCCGTGGGGTTTGTTTTTATGTACTCGGTATACATTATGTACTCCGAAAAAATTAACAAATGCTACATCGGATACTCATCCGATATAGAAGAGAGGCTCCGTAAGCACAACAATGCCTCTAAAGGCTTCACAAACGCTGGCAGACCATGGAGGCTCGTCTACACTGAACATTATGTTTGCCTTTGGCGTGCTCACCGCCAGCCGGCGGCTCAGTTCATCTCCGCCAATTGGCAGATCCGCAATCTGTCGCCCCTTCTGTCAACAGCATTCAGCCATTTATCATTCATTATCATATACTAGTCAAAACCAGACTATTACTTCATTGTCAGGTGCTTATAATTTCATTACTTTATATTTCCGAAGGTCCTTTTTTTTAAGAAGCAGCCCTCACAGGTTCAGAATGTCCCCCACAAGGGTCAGCAGAAAAGTGAGGGCTGTTTTCATTATGAGAATCAGGCCAGAAAGCAGATGGCAGAAGGGGAGATTGAATTAAAAGTCGATTAGTCTTCCAGAGAATTGAATATTGGAAACTGCTATCGCAGGGGTGGGTAAGAATAAAATCAATAAAAAAAAGGCTGCCCTCACCTTATGAAGACAGCCTCTCTATGAAATGAACAGTGTTCTAAGACCTTATTAAAGCAGTATCTCGCTGAAGTCTATTATGAACACCCTCTGCTCAGCCATTTTGTCTATTGCCTTGAATGGGAAGCTGGTAAAGTACCTGTTCTCATAGCCCTTGTAGGAGCCTACATAGAGATAAGTGTCGTCAAATACCAGGTTGCCATTGGAGAGAGTAATCACCACCCTCAGGTAGTGAACATCATTCTCCCAGTAGTCATCAGCCTTGATCGTTCCTATCGGTCCGACAATGGTTGACAGTGTGGCCTCCATAAGGGTGAATTGATTTTCACCGTCGGAATAATAATAGTTATATCCAATGTGAAGGGCATCCGGTGCGGGATCTACCCCCAGCCCATCGCTTACGGCCCATGCCACTTTCCTGGTATAAGTAACAGGTTCGCCTGCTATTGGTTTGGCAAGGTACGTTTTCATGGCTATTACCAGTTCAGTATGCTGCTCCATGAGGCAGAAAGTGAGATTGCTCAGACCTGCCGGCTTGCCGGAATTGTTAACAGGAGAAACCAGACCGTTATCTTCCATTATTCCGCCCGGGTAGTAGTATACGTTGGCAGCATTGCCGCCCTTGACAATGACAGCACCCACGATGTACTTCTTATCACCGATCGTCAGAGGCTCTTCCATTTTAAAGGAGACAAATTTACCATCCTGCACGTCCACCATAAGACCGTCAGGGAACTCACCCATAAATTTACCTCCTGAATAATCGATCTTCTCTCCGCAGAGAAAATACCCTTCAGGAAGCCCGAATGCTGCAGCCACCTCAGCACATGTTCTGTTTCCGCCGTTGTTGGCTCCGGAAATAATCACCGGGCTTAAACCGGTTGCAGTAGGTGCCGTTGTGACAGCTGCTTCGGCATCTGCCTTCTTAAGCATTATTTCATTTTCATCCTGCTCGCAGGAAAAAAGTGCCGCTACCACTACAAGCGCTCCTAATATATAACCTAGTCTTTTCATCTCAGCCAATTATTTTTTTAGTTATTGATTCAATATTATGTTTTATCTGTTCTTCTCATGATCATGCAATAAGCCCGATCTGAGCCTTTCTCTTTTTTGAATGGAAATAGGTCAGTCCGTTAACCTCAGTCATTCCCAGCAGTTCCAGGTTGCTCTCCCTCAGAAGAGTCGTTACTGTCTTTTTTGTAAGGTACCTGTTGGTTTTAAGATCGATGAAGCTGTACATACGGTTTATGAAAGGTATCCTCGAATCAATGCCATTCTCATATGCTTCAGCCCTCTTTGACAGGCCTCTGGGCAGATTGCTGTATTTGTCAGCAAAACCGGTCTGTGATCGATTGTCTATGAAACACCCCACAAAACTGCTCTCCTGAGGCATAATCTCTGATACTTTACGCAGAAACTCCCTTATCTCCCTTACATAGTTCAGCTGCTTAAGATTGACCACAGTCTTTACACCATTAAGGTCCTCCGCACTATAGAAATAGTGTCTTGATGAAGGGATGACAAGCAGAGCCGGCTCAGTTACAAGTCCCATACCTTCAAGATAACTAATCAGGTCATCACGCACCGCTGAATTAAGCTCCGAAAAGAGGTGATGGAGCTTTGCCTCGAGTGCCGAAATACTACCCTGAGCAACCAGATTCAGGGATCTCTTGCCAAATGCATTTGAACTGTTACCTGTGACTTCTGGATTCATGTCTGTATATTTTTGTTTCTAACTAAACTTCTATTGCACAAAATACTTGTAGTAATAGGCTATCCCGTTCTCACGCAACCACCACCGAAGAGCTTTTGCAATCTTACGCCGCCTGATCAAAACCCTGCCAGTCTCTGATGATGTTATCTGGAATAATACCTTCACTAGTCTTCTCAATTAGTCATTACAAATTTAAGGCGCATACCTACCTGACGCAAGTCGCCTGAGCTCATTATATGGGCTTTCCGGTATAATTAAAAAACCTTTGATCAAATTTATAAGGAGGTTCACTAATCCTGCAAAGGGACTCAGACACGTCACAGGGTCATTCGTCAAAAAATGACTCCTTTTTACAAGTATTCCGGGGAGAAAGGGCCCTACATGCAGATACTTTCTCGTATTTGCCTGTTGTTATGGCTATTACGAGGCTTGATGTGCTATAGCCAGTGTAATTCTATATTTTGACAAACTGAAGGATAATCATGATTAAAATTCAGACTTAAGATGTGATTCAGAGTAGAATGCTAAATTCCGCAGGTACCAGTAACGTAAATTTCTACTTAAATCCATGGTTTCAACCCGGAGAACCTTCCTGTATCAATATGAAGGTCAAATCGCTGCCTGTTACAATAGAGCTCCTCTCCCTTCTGTTCCGTCATGTAACGGGAGTGGCAGGCCATTATTTAAATAAGATATCTTCGTTGTTTATCCTGACCGCGTTAATAATGGTCACTTCATGGCTTAGGCAGTCAGATGTCAGCACATGGCATCAGCTTCAGTCTCAATGTTGAGTTAAACCCTGTAATAGAGTATGTGTTCAGTATCAACGGGCGGGGATGATGAACTTGCTTACTGTGTAACCTATCAGATCAAAATACTTCCTGACGAGGAGAGGAATAAAATCCCCCCCCGATAATCTTTTCCTTAAGAATTTCGGGCAGATCTATCTCCTGCTGCAACTTATTCCCGGCAGATCTATCTCCTGCTGCAACCTATTCCCGGCAGATCCGGAGAGAGTGTATAGAAGGGAGCCTTGTAGTCAGGTCCTCCGGTAAACGGTTCCAGGTTTGGTTCGATGTGCGGATCAAGGTCAATGTGACTAAAGCAACCCATCCCGGCTGCAAAATGTACCGAACATCCCAGGGCCAGTTTTGTCTCAAGCATGCATCCGATCATAAGCTTTATATTTGCGCTCCGGGCAATGGCAGCTATATCCATCGCCTCAATAATACCCGACTTCATCAGCTTGATATTAATGAAATCGGCACAGCCTGTCCGGACAACATTTATTGCGTCAGCACTGGTAAAGACTGATTCGTCAGCCGCGATAGGTATAGAGGTGTGATCTTTGACAAAGCGCATGCCCTGAAGGTCATACCTGGAAACAGGCTGTTCAAAAAGGATCGGCCTGATGTTATTTTTCCCCATCTCTTCAATGAAGTGGACTGCCTCGCAAGGCGAATAGCCCTGGTTGGCATCAATTGTTAATCCGCAGTTGGGAGCGCCATCCTTTATTGCCAGAAGGCGATCGATATCATCAGTCAACTTCTTGCCAACCTTTGTTTTAAGAACTGTATATCCGGCCCTGGCCAGTCTGGCGGCATTGGCTTTTGCTGTCTCCGGTGGCACAATGTCAATAGTATAGTCAGTCTCAGCCTTGTTGCCTGCGCCACCGAAGAACTGATACAGAGGTATATTCAATACTTTGGCATATGCATCGAGGAGCGCCATCTCAACTGCACACCGGGCAGTAATCTGGGCCCAGAACACACTTCGAAGGGTTGCAGAGATTGCCCTGTATTCTGAGACCTCCTTACCCTTAATGAAATCAACGCAGCTGTTCAGTGTAGCAAGCACAGTAGCCTGGTTCTCACCGTTGATGGGCTCAAGAGGAGCTGCCTCACCATAGCCTTCTATACCATTGTCAAGCACAACAGTTACAAGAGCATTCTCAATACTGTACTTTGTTCCTATGGCTATCCTGAACGGCTCGTCAAGTGGCACATTTACAGGCTCAATAATTACTTCTCTGATCTTAATTGCTTCCATGATTATCTTTCCATTTTTTTAACAACTCTAGTAACTGACTGATCTGCTGTTCTGTATGAATAACAGATACAGCTATTCTTATCTGATGCATCTCCTTTCTGACAGGATAGTTCATGCAGGGTGCTATCACCCCGTTATCCTCAAGGAACTGGGAGAGACCACTTGCCTTTTCCGGAGCATCAAAGATAATTGGTATTATGGGTGTCCGGTAATGGCTGGTTTCAAAGCCCAATGCCACTACCTCCTCCCTCAGCCTCCATGCCTTGTCGAGCAATTCTGTACGCAGGGCGGGATTGTTCTGAATGATCGACACAGAGGCTATACCCGCTGCTGCTATCGGAGGAGGAAGGGCTGTTGAGGCCTGGTATGTGGCTGAGCGTTTGCGTATCAACGTCGTAATACTATTGCTGCCGGAGATGAAACCGCCATATCCTCCAAGGGCCTTGCTCATCGTCTCGGTCTGGTAGATCTTTTCATCATCCGGAAGGTTGAAATGTTCAGGAGTTCCTTTTCCCGTGGCTCCCAGAACACCCGTGGAATGAGCATCATCCACCACAAGCAGCCCGTTGTGTTTCTTTACAACCGGATAGATTCTGTCCAGAGGAGCTATCTCACCTGACAGGGCAAATATCCCGTCAGTCACTACCAGCGGATTGGAGCCCCTGTTGTAGTCTAGCAGGTAATCAAGATGATCCGGATCACAGTGATCATAATACATAACCTTGACAACATCGGCCGGAATGGCTGCTATTATGCTTGCATGAGCCGACTGGTCAATGAAGACGATTGAATAGCTGCCCTTGAGTATCTCCAGAAGGATGCTGTTCCCCTGATAGCCAGATGCAAACACAACTGCATTCTCCTTTCCTTTGAAAGATGCCAGTGCACTTTCGAGCTCGAGATGCAGGTCGGCCGTCCCTGTTGTATGCCTCGACGCCGCAAAGTTGACACCGTACTTTTCCACAGCCCTGATGACTGCCGCCTTTATATCAGGGTGAGCGGCCAGACCCAGGTAATTGTTTCCTGCAAAGTAGGAATACTTTTTCCCGTTACTGATAATATAATTCCCGACTTCGCTGTTTAAGAGGATCATAATCTCTCTGTTTATCTGAATTTTTTTTGAGCTTATCAAAAATAGCGTTTTTAATGTTCCTCGTGCACAGCCAGGCCATAAAAAGCTTTCATGATGCTCATATCATGTTTTAAAGCATGCTAAATGATTTTTGTGTTCCTGTTTTGGCAGCCCCTTATGAATTATTAAATTGCGCACGATCCCCCGGAGAGAATGAAAAATTGATATCAAGCACAACATAAACACAATAATAATGGAAACAATAGGCAAATGGTCCGAACAGATAATTCCCTGGCTGTTGTCACATGGAATTAGGATTTTACTGATTGTAATTATCTCATTTTTGCTCGACAGAATTCTTCAGAGAATCATCGCAAGAGCGATAAGGATATCGGTAAAATCAGATGAGAACACTACACCGGAGGCGGAAAAGAAAAGAGAAGATACCCTCATAAGGATCTTCTCCGGTGCTCTGAATATGGTGATTTTCGTAATTGCATTAATGATGATCCTGGGTGAAGTAGGCATTGAAGTAGGACCGCTGATTGCAGGGGCCGGTATAGTAGGTCTGGCTGTTGGTTTTGGCGGACAATACCTCATAAGAGATATCATCACAGGGCTTTTCCTTATGTTGGAAAACCAGTATCGCATAGGTGATGTTGTGGATATCGAAGGACTCAGTGGCGCTGTACAGGATATAAGCCTCAGAAAGACAACCCTGCGTAATCTGGACGGCACCGTGCATCATATTCCTCACGGCTCTATAACCAAGGTCTCCAACCTGTCAAAAGATTTCGCCAGGGTGAACATCGATTTAGGTGTCAGCTACAACACAAACCTTGAACATCTTATTGAGGTTATCAATAAGGTTGGCATGGAGCTTGCTGATGACCCTGCATTCAAGGACTCCATCATTTCGCCGCCACAGTTCCTCAGGGTCAATGAATTTGCTGATTCAGCCATTGTTGTCAAGATACTGGGCGACACAAAGCCGCTAAAACAATGGGAGGTTGCCGGTGAACTGCGCAAGAGGCTGAAGATAGCTTTTGACAGGGAGGGTATTGAGATCCCGTTCCCGCAGACTGTCATTCATCATGCAAAAGAGTAACAGGAAAGGCCGGCCTTCGGGACCCTATTACTCTGTTATAAATATTTAAGGTCAGCAGTATATGATGTGATGATGGCTTGACGAGGATAATAAAAAGAGGTTGCCCTATGTAATTCTGAGACAACCTCTTTTTTGTTGATACAATTCGTCCCCTCTATGAAGTACTTTTACATTTTCACTGCTACGGGAGAGAACTCACCTTGTGACATAGCCTCCTTCTCCGTACTTTAGATCATGCAGGTCAGCGTACTGTTACTTCTTCCTTGAGAGCCTAAAGGCTGAACTCAACGGGCACGACATAACTGACAGCAACAGGTTTACCCCGCTGTGTTCCCGGCTTCCAGTCGGGCATGCTTTTTATAACTCTTACTGCTTCAGCATCGAGCAGGGGATGAGCTGATCTCGTAATCTTCACATTTGACACCTTACCATCAGCGCCGACGATAAACCGAACCAAAACAATACCTGATATCTTATTGTCTACGGCACCGGAAGGATACTTCACATTGTCTGCTATCCAGGCTTTCATGGCTTCCTCTCCACCCGGAAACAAAGGCATATTCTCCACAACCACAAAGACATCCTTTTCTGTCTCGTTTCTACCGGTGGTCCTGATTTCCACCTCGTCGTCAGACTTTGGGCCCGTGGCTTTTTTTGTAGTGATCTCTATCACGCCGTTCTTGCCTTCGGGCCCGTAGGCTTTCACCGCAGACTCATCTTTCAGAACATTTATTGATTGAATCTCATCAGAAGAGATATCCGATACATCTTTGTCGCTTATCACTCCGTCAATCACAATAAGGACGTCCTTCATTGACTTCGCAGTAGGTGGAGGAGGTGGTGGTGATGGCATGTCCGAGGATGGCGGTGGTGGCGGCGGCGGCGCATCCTGTGTTACCTGAACCTTTTCCATCATCACACTCTTCGTCTTCATGGTGATGTTTATCTTAGCTTTTCCCGACACACTGACAGACACTGTTTCATATCCGACGTAGGAGACAATCAATGTAGCATCGTCGGGCACTTCTTTAAGAGCAAAATGCCCCTGCTTGTCTGTGACAGTTCCAACAGTGGTTCCCTTTACCACTATAACGGCTCCCTCAAGCTGATTGCCATCCTCGCTCATGACCACACCCATTACTGTCTTATTAGCCGATGGCGCCACAACGGTCGCATCCGCGTTATCTCCGGCAGCATTAACCCTGTATTGCGGTTCCGCAAAAGCATATAGCACAATTGCGGCAACGGGCAGGATGATCAGCAGCCTGAGCTTTCTGTAAGGTGAACTTATTTTATTTTTCATCATGTTAAATCGTTTTTTGTTTAGTGAGAAACTGAAAAAATTACCCAGATCAATCAGCGGTGAGCCGGCAATCTGGTTGAGCAGCGCAGCCCTGTAGACGGCCGGGTCGGATGTGCGCTGCAGCGCCTCCTCATCAGCCAGGTACTCGTGGTTCTGCCTAACCAGCCGGGCATAGACCCAGGCAGCAGGATTAAACCACTGAACGGCACAAAGAATACCTGAAAGCATCAGATCAAGCCAGTGTATCTGTCTAATATGCACCATCTCATGATTCAATATCTCCTTTGCTTCAGTCTCAGAAACGGAAGGATTGACAACAACAAAGGAGAACAATGAAAATGAGTTTGGAAACTCAGCAGACCGTATAATCCGTACCGGACACCCCGGTTCCGGCCTGGCATCTCTGGCTACCTTCAGTACAGGAACCACCTGTACAATATACCTGGTTATCATAAACAGTACCCCGGCAAGCCATAAGCCATAAAGTGCAAAAATTATTTTGCCATGGCCGTAACCGGCTCCTGCAATCCCCGCACGCAAAGTCCCGGCAGTTACACCGGCCTGTATGGCAGGTAAATCAACATAATATTTAACCGATATCAACGGCAGAATAAGTGATGCCAGAATTCCTGCCACCAGATAAATTCTGTTCATAAGAAAAAATCTCTCATTCCTGAGGAAGAGTAAATACACCAGCCCGAAACCGGTTGTCCAGACCGCTGACTTAACCAGATAAAGCCCTATTGCTTCCATCATTTCTTGCTTTTTCTTGCCGATAATTCCTCCATGGTCTCAGTAAGCAACTCCTCCAGATCAGCCACTGTGAGATCCTTCTCACGTGCGAAGAATGATGCCATGGTCGGAAAAGAGTTGTCAAAATAACCTTCAAGAAGGCCAAAGAGCTGGCTCCGCGAATACTCATCCTTGGTAACGACCGGATAATAAAGATGGACGTTACCATAAGACTTATGATCCACAAAACCTTTCTTTTCCAGAATCCTGACTACTGTTGAAACAGTATTCCTTGCCGGCTTAGGGTCAGCAAACTGATCCCTGACATCCTTTACCAGACCTTCTTCCAAATCCCACAGGATCTGCATTATCTGCTCTTCTGCTCTTGTCAGTTGCATTGTTTTCATCTTTATATTGTCAATCCTCCATTGCAAATATATGACTACTTTCTTAGTCATGCAACTATTTTTACAAATTTTTTGACTATTTTCTTAGTTTGCACATCATTTATCTGATTTTCTATGCCTTATTGTGTGAATAAATTGACTAATAACCGAAATAGAAACATTTAAACGATCGGCACATTTTCCTGGCAACAGCATAATGCTTATTGGCTACGAACACTGATAGTAGTTTGTTTAGCAGCCTGTCAGGCATATTTATACAATACACGATGCAGCCTGAATATCTCCGGATGTTGACCGGGGAAGATCGGAATTTCAGGAAATGTAGATCAGGATAACCCGCCTGAAGTTTTTCATCCTATTTTACAAACTATGACGTTATAATTTCTTCAGTATTTTTTAGCGCACCCGGGGCATGTATTATACCACATACCATTTCCAATCTTCATACCCCGCTCGGCAGCAACATGTGAAAAAATCCTTTCACCACATCTCTGTGTATTTGAATGGGCCTTCATAAACCCTGGAAAAGAACCTCCCACTCAGAGGAATATTTTTTGGTTCCGGGATTTTTATTGCGTATTAATCTGAGTTTAAGTTCATATTTACGCTACCCCATTTAAGAAGTCAATTTTATTTTTTGAATTTAAAATTCGGAATTACTGTATAGCCGAGCATCATCATGGTATTGCTTCCTACCCGAAGTCCCACATCCATGCTTCCGATTCCGACATACCAGCTCAATCCTACAAGAAATGATGGTGTAAATGTTGCTTTTCCCCCACTGGGAATGGTCACTGCTACTTCTGCTCCGGCATTTGGGCCTATGTTATACTTCCTTATCGGGAAGTAAATTTTGCTCATCACTCCAGCGCTTGTAGTAATTGAGAGGTCCTCACTTTCTAAGTTGCCGGCTACTGCTTCCGACAGTGTCAGTGCCATATCCCATTTGTTACGAAGCAGGAAAACCCCCACTCTGCCACTGAGGGCAGCGTTAATATTCTTATCTGAGTCGATCTGCTGTGCACTTCCAACATAGAAGAACCAAGGATGCCTGGCTACTGCAGAGGGTTCAGTACTGGTTTCAACGGCCACAGGCTCAGGATTCAGGTCCCACAGATCAATGAGAGATGCGCTGCGTACCTGGCTGTCCCACCCCCAAAGCTCTCTGCGGGTTTCACAAATGACAATTACCAGGGGCTCCTGCCATGATCTTAGCAATACTTCCATTATACTCTGTTTATCATCATCTGCCAGGTTGCTGTAGGGTATCCCTGCTTTCAGTATCAACCTGTCTCCGTCATCCAGATCGGCTGAGGTAAAGTAGGTTCCGTATTTCGGCATCATGTCCGTTCTGAATTGCACGAGTTTTTCCATCAGGCTCTGTCCGAAGCATGATTGTATCACTGAAAGTGCAATTATCGTTACTATAAATAACCTCTTCATCTCTTAAATCATCTGGTTCCGAAATAAATACTGCGGCCTACAGACATTCCCATCGTTGTGGTTGAGCCTGAAGGAGCTATAGGCTGCTGGCCGTCGAGAAAGATATCCCAGCTCGAACTCCTGGCCTTATTCATAAAGCTCAGTCCTACTGAGATCTTAAAATATAATGTCAATCCCTGACTGCCAAGACCAGCATTAAGACCATATCCGGCCACAAAAACTTTCCGCCGGTAGAAGTTCATTATCCCCAGATTTAGGGAAGTGCTCTCACCGCTCTTTGCCAATCCAATGTCAGCCGAAAGACTCCCGCTGTCAGAAATGAAAGTCCCGAACCTGCCATTGATGCTGATATAGGAACTCGAAAACATTCCTCCGGCATAAGCAAGCATTCTTTTTCCACCAGCCGCTGGTTTGAGATTGGTCGGATCAGTGGTTACGCTCTTCACAGGTACCTTGGCATTACTTCGTACCTGCACCAGCCGCTGTTCAATCATTTTTTGAGCCTCGGTCTGTTCCGGTTTATCGCGAACAAGTGTCATTGCCTGTTCAAGTGCCTGTATTGATTTGCTGTAGATGCCAGCCTTCTCAAGGGCAATGCTGTAACCCAGATAAGGAAGGTACTCTCCCGGGTACTCAGTCACGATAGCTTCAAAAGAAGCGATAGCCATCAGGTTGTAATCCTGAGCCGTGAGCCTGTTTGCCCTCCGGAAGAAGGTCACTATGTCAACGCCCCCCGAAAGGTCATTTCCCGGGCTTCTGTCACTGTATTTTTCGAGCAGCAACGGGGCGGCTGATGAAATCCAGACAGGAGTTTCCTTTTCAGCTATGCGATTTCTGAATTCAGTAGCCAGGGCATCATATCCCATAAGGGCAAAAACCTGTGAAGTAAAATAATTTACCTCACGGTTATTGGAATTATTATTCCAGACCTTGTCGAGGCGGGCGAGAGCCGCATCATAAATGCCATTGAGTGCCAGGGCGTAGGCGTATTCAGAGTTAACCACTGCATCTGTCGGGTCTTTTTTTAGCAGGAGTGCATATTCAGAGACGGCACGGTTAAAATCCTCAGAGATCAGGAAGGTTCTGGCCGCATCCGTAGATGGAGACCCTGAAACAGTCTGACACACTTCCTCTCCGGTCTGCAACTCTTTCTCAGGAAAGCCGGTGTGTCCTGTCACGCCGGCAGGAAGAAGGAGCAATATCAGACTTAGCATCGATACTGTCAATTTCATGCGTTCTCTCAGACCTGTTCTTGTTGTCATAATTCCTTTCATAGGATATTAAAGACTGAGTTTCTCTTCAAATGAATATGTGATATTCTCAAGGATATCTGCAAATCTTTGGTTCAACGATTCCTTGTTATTCTGGCTTTTCTGTTTCAATATCGAAGCTAGTTCTTTGGCATCATCCTTCATCGTGCCTGCCATCTCTTTCCTTGCTTTTTCAAGATCTGAAATCTGCTTCTTCAAGCCAGATATTTCGTTCTTATTCTGCTTTGAGTTTGCCTTAAGTTCTTCAAGCTTGGCTTCCAGCGGGTCAAGCTGAGCCTTGAGCCCGGCATCCCCGGAAACAACACTGCTTACACGCGGGTTCCAGTCTTGTATCAGATTATTCATCTCTTTCATCTCATTCTGATACCAGTTAAGCAATTCTGTTGCATAAACGATATATCCGGAAGTGGTTTCACTAACCTCCCTGACGGCAAATTGCATCGTAGCAGGCTGCTCGCCTGTAGCCGGATTAATATCCGCAGACATTATACTCTGGACTGTCGAGCTGTATTCCTTACCAAGATCCCTGACCCTGTTTCCCATTTCAGAATCCAGCCACTTAAACATACTCTTTCCTCCGGACACCAATATGACCTTTGAATCGCTGTAGTTCTTCCGGTAGACATCAAGTTTCTTCTGAAGTGCAAGAATCTCTGAACTGAATGTACCTGTACCGGTATTCTTTATTTTCCTGAGCTCATTCTCTGTCTGCAACATCTGATCCTTGACCCGGTTTACATCCGAGGTGAGCGTCCGTATTTTTTTATCCCATTCAACAAGGGTCGCTTCAAAGCTCCTGAATTCCTTATCATTAAATGTAATTAAATCTGTCAGTGGGATAATATAGTTTAGGGCCACAACGGGCACATTATCAACCACTTCCGCAGGCATATATTCAGTCACGGGCTTATTTGCCGATTCAGGACGGGTAACTGAGGCTGCTTCAGAACGGGTAACTGAGGCGGTTTCATCCGGTACAACATAGGGCACCGCGTTGCTGACTGCAGGCGGATTCTCACCCTCGCCCCTACTTAGCATCGCATTAATAACATTTTCAGAAACCCCTTCATTTTTCAGTGATCTTTGATCAGCATCCTCCAGACTGAATCTGACCGGCGAATCCCGGATCATATCAATGATCAGCTCATCTGAAAGGTTCGCATTAGACATTTTCACCACTGAGCTATTGGTGAGTGTCTCCGGGGTCTGAGCCCTGACTCCGACAATCAGGGACAACCCTATAATAATCAGTGAAATATATTTTCTCATATGCTTATGGATTTCAAATTATTTTATCTGGCGGTCAGCTGACTGTCTCTTCATTGCTTCTCTCATTTCAAGAATTACTTCCGATGAAACACCTTTACCTGACAGTTCAATTACTGCGTCAGATGTAAGAATGAATTCTACCCTCGACCGTCTGATAATGTCCTTTATCAAATAATCAGAGAGATTGTTTCTGACCAGGTCAGCCACGGTAGCGTTAGTTAGTACCGTGACGGCTTCGATATCTTGCTTGCCTGACTGAAAAATAACCTCTGTCCGGGGTGCTGCCGGGAGCTCATTCCGGGAAGTTGCCTGGGCGGGCTCCGTCCGGGGTGCCGTCGGGAGCTCATTCAGAGAAGCTGCCTGGGCGGGCTCCGGCCGGGGTGCCGCCGGGAGCTCATTCCGGGAAGTTGCCTGAGCGGGCTCTGTCCGGGGTGCCGTCGGGAGCTCCGTTTTCGAGACTTCCTGGGGCTCCGGCCGGGGTGCCGCCCGGGACTCTGCATAAGGTTTCACAGGCAGTGTCCCGTCAAGGCCAACTATTCTTAGCATCATCTTGATACCCGGATTAAATACGATGAGACCGTTGTAATATTTAAGTATCCCTCCGGTATTCTCACTTATGACAATAATGTCTGAGCCCCTGATAGCAGAAACAGATGAAGCTGTGGAAAAATATACCGACTTGCCGCTACTGTCATAGGCCAAAGACTTTATCTCCTTACCCTCTTCATCGGTATAAAGCAGTTTGACATCCTTCTTTTCGACATTAATACTATAGATATTTGCCCCTGAAGCAAAAAGAACATAGTTATCGGTCTCAACGACAGAGGTTATCGGAGCTGGAGTTTCAATGAGCTTAAGATATTTCCCTCCGCGGGCAAGCACATACAGTGGATGCGTTTTATGTTCAAGGTTACTGTCAAACAGGTACATCACATCTTTACCGGCAGATATAGTCATTCCTGTTGCAGGAAGTGTATACATGACAGCCAGATTGCCCATAGAGTCAAAATAACAAAGTTTATTCTCCACTATGGTAAGCAGTAACCCATCACCTGTGAGGGCAAATGAGTTGATTTTTCCGGAAATTTTCCTACCATGTGGTATGATTCCTCCCCAACCCAGAAGGTAATACTGGTCACCGGTTGAAAGCAAGATGAGTCGTTCAGGAGTAATCTCAAGTGAATTGATGAAACTACCCTTTAAACCTATTTTGCCGGACATCCCGTCCGTCAGAAGAACTTCAAAACCCAGAGAATCGTTAACCGGAAGCTGTTTCTGGCCACTCAGAGGTTGAAAGAGTTGTGCTGAGAAGCACAAAACTGTAAGCAGAATAATCTTTTTCATACTCGTCTCTACTTCACTTTCAGTGTTTACCTATTTTCTGCTGCATTTTGCCCCATTCTCCAATGAGGTCTGCGCCCCCGGTCAGTACTCCAAACTCTGTGCCTGCTGCTGCGGATATATTTTTGGCCCTGTCGGAGATTTTGGCAATGCCAGGCAGTACTCCATTGCTTACCAGCACTCCTTCTACATGGCTGGCAGTTAGTGCTTTTACTGCATTGCCGGCTTTGTCTCCGATATACGCACCTGCAGCATCAGTCGTTATGTTCGTTAAGTAATTGACTATTATCTCACCCGTTCCCGGGATAGGTTCGTTCTCACCCATAAATGCATTTTGAACCAGTTGCGTTCCTAACTTGATATCCTCCGCTACTATATCTACAATCACAATAGCAGGTATTGCCCCTTTTTTAAGAAATCCCACTCCGAATACTGCGGCAGACCGGGCGAAATCAATGTATGGGGCAAAATCAGTATTACCGTCAATGACTCCATCTTCCGACTCAGTGAAGAGAGCGGCTTTATCTGCATATTTCAATCCATATTGTTTCTCAGGGCTCAAAGGTTCTTTAAAAGCTACAGGACCGGGTTCTGGCTTGGCATTACCTTTAAGGTCAGCCGGATCGACCACACCCTTTATGTCATTATTCAGATATACCGTGCTTCCATATTCCGGTTTTTCAAACCGTAACATTTGTTCGGTATAAAATTTATCAAAATCAGCATTACCTGTCCTGGGTACATCGCCAGGAGTGATAAGAGTAACTCCGTCAACAGGTATGCCCCTTGAATTCATCATTAGAAGGTAGTCGTAGATCCAATTCTCGACCTCTTTGCTTGAATGGGGAGAAAAGAATGCATTCCCGGTCAGGAGGCCTTCCAGAGAGACTACACCCGTGCCGCCCATACTGGAAGAACCCGCGGTACCTCCTATATCAGAACCCATACATGATGTACATGTAATGACTGTAACACAACTGCCGTCACCAAGGACAGACCAGTCGGTGTTATCACTGAGAACCGACTGCCTCGCAACGTCACATGCATCCTTTGTGGCAAAGGTCATCCCGTTGTACGGCGAGGAAACTGGCGGAATGCACCAGCCTGATTGTGTGTAGGTTGTGGTAAATGACCAGCCCTGCGAGTTCACTGTCCCGGATAATCCGGTCAAAAGGATTGCCGGAACCAAAAAGGAAATAAAGGATCGCTTTATCATACGAATTTGAAGATGTGAGATACCTTGTTCAAAACAGATCGAATTTAATCTGAGGAAAGTTATCAAATAACAAGTCGGTCCAAAAGATATTGATACAAACAGGTAATGTTATCAACAGGCATGAGTTATAACTCAACGTTATGCCAATCATAGCTATAATATTGATTGTCTGACTGTTAAATCCGTATGCCTGAGCGGCTGAATAGGCTCAAAGAGGGTCAGAGCCGTTTTCTTACAACAGTCCAGGTATCTGTGATAAGGAAGCTTTCTTCCATATAACTGATCATCTTTTCAAACCGCCTCATCGGCAGTGCAAAGGTGAGCACATTTTCGGGGACACACTTCCGCGCTGAGGGATCAAACATTCCGATGACAGCTCTCTGCCTTTCAGCCAGTCCTTCAAGAAAAGGAAAATGTATTATCGAGGCACAACCTGACCCGAATGGTGCAATGGTACCGTTAGGCTCTGACTGATCAAAATTTGCCAGGGTGAAGAGTCCTGACAAAACATCCGGTGTTGCAAAGAAGATAACAACGTCCGGCTCATCTGCTTCCTCCAGCTTGTCCCATCTCTTAAAGACTATATTCATCCCTGAAACGGGAAGGATTCTCTGTGCTTTCATAAATTCTCTCACCAGTTCTGGTGTCCGCAGGTATCTCTCTCCCTCTGTCTTCCCATTCCCGCATGAAAGAAAGTGTTCAAATCCCGGGCGCATTTTATCGGAATAGCCAAGATATCTCCTGGCGCCGCCGCAGGTTATTCTCTCAGCATTATAAACGAGGCTTATTCCGTTCCTGACCTTTGCCAGCTCACATACTATGCAGCTCCAACCCTTAGGTTTCTCAGCAAATTGAACACTTCCATCGCTATATGAATAATAAAAGGTTACCGGCAGCTCCGAGTCACCGAAATATTTCTTCCATAATAATATAAATGTGTCCCGTAATTCCAGATTCATGTTTACAACTTTTAATATGGCTCAAAAATAGTATCTCTTTTACAGTGTTGCGATTGAGTCAGGTGTTAATATGAGAAATGAATATGTTTTATGTACTACTTTATATGGTGCACTAATTATTTTCAATTTTTGATGACAATAATTCAAAGGATGCTTTTTGTAACTCAATAAACTTATATCCGGCGATAAATAATGGATAATCAGGACTTACGGCTCGAGCTGAAGACCATTGACATGAGCAGTCTAGTTGACAAGATGGAGATGCGACTCCTTGAAGTATTTATGTATAAGGAGCGTGAAGAGATTGTCAATGCTCAAGCTGATCATCTTAACAGTATCCTCTTTGATGCCGATCATGAATTCAGGTTTCATGGTAAGCTCTACAGGATAACCGGCAATGATACGCTGGCGAATTTCCAGAGCCTGCTCCTCCCTGTATTTCATCCTTACTGCCGCTGTGGCACAGTCACATCGCCGGCCCAACTGGGGCCAATCCGATGATCTGCTTTTTATCAGATAGTTATTTAATATTCCTCTCCACCTGAGGTAGCATCTCATTCCTGACCCGCCTGAAATCAGGCTCTCTGGTGAGCGCCCTCATGTATTCATCGCGTGCACCAATATAATCTCCCATCTCTTCCAGGAGCTGGCCCAGGAGCACAATGGTGTTGAGGTATCTCCAGTTACATTCTGACATTTTTCCATCTTCCTCAAACAGGCGCAGTGCCTCCCGGAATGATGCGGCAGCCTTCTCCTCTGACCCTCCGGCGAAGGCGGGCATATTTGATTCCGAGTTTGCCTTTTCAATCCATACGGAGGGGCAGCTGCTACCTATCTCCATAGCCTTCTCCAGTTGTCTGAGTGCTTTGGGGCCCAGCGTGACAGATCTTGCCGGATTCAGTGCCATACGATAGCCCAGGAGTGCCAGCCGAAAGGCTTCGGTCTCAGCCCTGTATTCACTGTATGCAGCAAGCTGTTCAATCTCCATCTCAAAGGTATCAACCAGAGGTCTTGCTGCATTCTTATCGTTAACGCTGATCAGGAACCCTATATAACCATACATGGCTTCAGTCAGGGTAAACTGGGTGCATGCCACGGGATCCGTCCGGCAGGCCTCCCGGAGCCCGGCCATCTCCCTCTTCCACATCTGCATATCACTGCTTATGTAACCCCTGTAGATGGTACAGCTGCTGCAATCGCCCTGTGTCCACGCCACCTCCGGGAGAATAATGGTCCCAAACAGTATTAATATCCTTAAAAATATTTTCATCGTAGCTCTCTCCCTTTCAGATTACGGTTACGTTTATACATATAATGGGAATACCATACCCTGCCAGTAACAATCAGCTGATTCATTTCACCAGTGCCGCTGATGAACTCAGCAATGCCTTCCCGGTACTTTTCTTGTATGCCAGCTATAAAAGCAGACAAAGAAATGTACCTACCCCGGGTTCTGAGATCACTTTCTGCTGTTTACCGGAACAAGTGATCTTGCAGGATCGCGATACATTTCAGGTATTGCCGGCAGACCTCCCTCACTCTCCGGTGAAAACTGCCGGATGAATCTCACCAGTGCCAGCCACTCCTTCCCTTCCTGTATCCCGGGCATGGCCGGGTTGAAGTCAGAAACAGCATTATCCATATCAGTAATCGGGTTACCACTTACATCCTTGGGTACAAGGCTCACCAAGCCAAATGTTTTCTTCTTTATTAACCCGAGATTGTCAAGCATATATGAGTTTGCAACAATTGAATATAGCCTTTTGTCTTTCTTTGAGGTATTCACCTCCGTAACCTTCCCCTCCTGGTCAGTTAATTCAATTTTACGCACTTTGCCGAACAAACGATCAGGGTCATACTCGATATTAAGATGGGAGTAGTAGCAGAAGTTTGAGGGTGTTGATGACGACAGAAATATCAGAATCCTGGCAATATTTTTCAGTTCCCTTCCTGTAACCCATACTTTTGAAAGAGAATATCCCGGCACCTTATCGTTGCCGGATCCCAGCGACATCACTCTGAAGATATCCGGCACGCACTGAGCACCTGGCATTAACGGGTCTCTTATTACACCCGCCGCCACCAATGCAATATCAGCTCCCGGACCATCATTATTAAAATAACAGTAAATGGCATCAGCCACCATTGCGCCCATATTGCTTCCTGCAATATCGCCGTATTCATCAACGTCAAGTGGAAACGTGGTAACAGCAACAGGTTGTGAGTATTCCATTCCAAGTGGCTTAAGGATAATGCTGTCAATAGCTTTTTCCTGTTCAATAATGGCCATCTGTATCAGGCTATCAGCAGTTATATTATCATCCACTTTAATGAGTTCATAAGTCTCAAGTTTTACGCTGTTGTCTCTTACAACAAGTTCAGCCCTGCCCATAAACATGCCTGCACTGCCTGCCTGCACAATCGGCACACCGTTCACCATCAGAGGCTGATCAAGCAGAGTATGTGTGTGGCCGGAGACAATGAGATTAATTCCTTTAACCTTTTTTGCCAGTTCAACATCCTCCCCAGTCCATCGGCCTTTTTTATCTTTTACTATACCACTGTGTGACAGACATATAATCACATCACATCCTTGCTGCTGCAACTCTTTCACGAGGTATTTGCCAGAACTGACAATCTTTTCAAAAGTCACCGGCGGTGCGTATGGTGCAGAGTTGTCAGCATCCTTCCCCAGCAGTGAGAACAGGCCTATCTTTAATCCGTCTACCTCAGTAACATACCACCGTTTAATAAGACCGTCATTCATTACAGCTTCAAAAGCATCATCACCGGGATCGTCCGGGTCGGTTATGGCATTTCCCATGAGTATCACAGGTATCTCTCCCCTCTGGACTGATTTCCTGATAATGCCGGCATATGCAGCCGGGCCAAAGTCAAAATCGTGGTTTCCCATAGCCACCACGTCATAGCCGGCTTGTTTCATCAGCGAGAGCTGGAAACCCGACTCAGGCTCCAGGGCGTGGAAGAGTGTGCCCATCAGGCAGTCACCACCGTCAACAACCAATGTATTGCCAGGGTTCTCTGCTCTTACTTCGGTGATTATTCCGGCAATACGGGAGAATCCGCCTACAGTGGGATCATTGTCTGCCACCCCAGGCGTATAGGCTGACTCCGGAGCAAAGCCCTGGAGATGGGAGTGGAAGTCGTTTGTATGAAGAATAGTCAGTCTCTTCCCATCCTGTGCATCCAGGGTAAGGAGAGAAAACGAAACAACCATAATTAACAGAGCGAGTCTTTTCATCATAATAAAATTATTTTCAGCCGAATAGCAGAACCCATATATTACTGATCTTGTTATCATTGTGTTTTTTTCCAATACATATGAGTTTAATGTGATCAATATTCGGGTATTAAGTTAGGAAAAAAGCTTCAACAACAAACCCGGAGATTACTGCATAATAATACCTCCCCCGGTTTATTTCCTTGTACGGAGCCTTCTAAAAGAATTAAGTTTTTAATAAATGGTATTAACCCCGGAGCAAGCCCCGGCCACATCTTCCGCAGCAAGCTGCGGGGGATTAACGAAAGTGATCATTTAAAATTACTGTTCAGGGATTCTGTGGTAGCGGCAGGTAAACTGAAAATCCCATTTTTAAAACAACCCCGCCGGTGATCTCTTTGGTATCCATATCTTCCACTCCGGTTCCTTTATGTGAATAAGTCATACGGGTGTACCCGATCTGAGTATCAAAAGTCACCTTTTCACCAAGCGGGACAGCAGCCCCCAGATAAATGCCGAACAAGAAGAAACCGGATTTATAGTCGTTATCATTATATCCGGATTTTTCTGACCCGAAGAGTGCCTCTATCTCTCCATATGGATAGAACTTTTCCATAGGGTAGAAATATCTGGCAAACGGACCGGCGCCAATCATTGCCTCACTATAATTATCATAATCATTGGCGCTTTTTTCTTTGTAGCCACTTATTACTGCTTCCAGTCCAACAGCAAGATTATCCATAACAAAATAACCAGCCCTTGGCAATAAGTTATAGTGGGTACACTTATAAGCATCCTCGGCCGGGTCTGAGCCATATTTGTACTTTGTGTTGGAAAATCCAAGGCTCATGAGTTCTGAGCCCCATGCACCATCCATTGAGATGGTTGATGTGACGCTAAGCAGCAGGTTGCCTTTTTTGAGTTGCGGCTGAGCGCCAAGTGATAATGCAGCAACGAAAAGAGCTGTAATTAAGAGTGCAGGTTTTTTCATGGCCATTTGTTTTTAGGTACTGGTTATTAAGATTATCGTAAACACATCCTACTATTCTTCAGAAATACCGGGCCTCTCCTCTTGAAGTCTCTCAACAGGTTATTGCATTGATGATTAACAAATTTACACTCTGAAACAGGTGAAGTCAAGTTTTTTTGCCGTCCGCCTCTGACGCAAGGGCACATAGCTGTGATGTTGCAGACTTAGCTTTATGGCACATTACTCTGAGGGCTGCCTGCGAGGTTAGATCTGAGGGCTGTCTGCGAGGTCATATCTGTGGGCTGCCTGCAAGATCAGATCTGAGGGCGTCTGCCACGATGAAGGTTGAGCCTCCGATAAATATCATATCCTCCGGTCCGGCACAGGTCTGTGCTGCTATCATGGCAGCTGCAACACCCGGATAGTCTGAGCCCGAAAGGCCATACTTTCCGGCCTCGGTCATGAGCAGCCTTTCATCCAGCGCCCTTGGTACCGAAGCCTTCGTGAAGTAATATCTGGCATCATGCGGGAAGAGAGGCAGCACAGAGGTCAGGTCTTTGTCGCTGACAAAACCGATCACCATATGCAGTGTATGCTTCGGCGTTGCCCGGATCTGCCTGATAACGTACTCCAGCCCTTCTCTGTTATGGCCGGTATCGCATACCATGAGAGGCGAGCGCCCAAGCACCTGCCAGCGGCCCATCAGTCCGGTATTGGCAACCACTTCTGAGACACCCCTCATTAAATTGGCGCGACTTATATCCAGCGCGGCAGAGAGTGTTTCAACCGCTGCCGCTGTCGTCTGTATATTTTTTTGTTGTGCCAGCCCACCCAGTGGCGTCTCTCCGCTCAACACATTACCGTTTTGGAGGTTCTTCAGGGTAAAGTGCCTTGTCATACTGTTTATATCCAGTTTCCCGAGTCTGCATCTGAATAGCCTGTCAGCAAACCAGACAGGCGCTTCCATTGCCCCCGCCCTCGCCAGATAAACATCGCTGGTCTCAGGCTGTGTCTCGCCTATGATAACACTCACTCCCTCTTTAATTATGCCCGCTTTTTCGCCGGCGACAGCTCCAAGAGTATCGCCAAGAAACTCCATATGATCATGTCCTATGTTAGTTATCACTGAGAGCAACGGAGTAATAATATTTGTGGAATCGAGCCTGCCACCCATCCCTGTTTCAACGATGGCAATATCAACATTCATTTTTGCGAAGTAATCAAAGGCGAGTGCTACTGTAAGCTCGAAGAAAGAGGGTCTCATCCTTCTGATAAGCTCATCATGTTCAGCCACAAACTCAACAACATACTCTTCTCCGATCATCTTCCCGTTGATCCTGATCCTCTCACGAAAATCCAGCAGATGCGGAGATGTGTAAAGGCCGGTACGGTAGCCTGCCTCCTGCATCACCGATGCTATCATATGTGAAACTGATCCCTTCCCGTTGGTGCCCGCCACATGTACCGTCCGGAATTTTGTATGCGGATGGCCGAAGTACTCATCAAGCTCCAGTGTATTGTCCAGATTTCCTTTGTATGCAGGCTTACCTACACGATGGTATGCAGGCAAGAGGCTGAAAAGGTAATTTATTGTCTCGGTATATGTCATGTTGATAACCTTTGTACGGTTGTTCGCAAAATTACAAAAAGTGGCCACTGACAGTTCACTCAGCAGCTATCTTTGTTGGTGTGATAACATCTGCGCCGGGGCTGTCATCACTTTAAACTTATCCTGTTATGGCGAAAAAGACAAAAGAAAAGAAGATTTTTATCCTGGACACCAACGTGTTACTGCATGATTATACATGCATTTACAACTTTGAGGAAAACGATGTTATCATTCCCATCGTCGTGCTTGAGGAGCTTGATAAGTTCAAGCGCGGTAATGATATGATCAACTTCCACGCACGGGAGTTCACGCGTGAGCTCGATAAGATTGCAGGAGACATGCTTCTTACGGGCAAGATTCCGTTGGGAGACAAGCTGGGGACATTGCATATTGAGACTGGCAAACAGTTTTCAGACCGGGTCTCTGAATCATTTCCTGAGAGGACTCCGGATCACCGTATACTGGCCATAGCTGATTTTATCACGCAGGAGAACAAGGACAAGACTGTTGTTCTTATCACCAAAGACATAAACCTGAGGATGAAGGCCAAGTCGCTGGGTGTAAGGGCCGAGGACTATCAGAATGATAAGGTGGCTAATGTTGATGATCTCTACAAAGGAATCAAGACCATTGAGAACATTGATCATGCTCTTATCAATAAGCTTTACGAGCAAGCCGAGGGAGTGCCTGCCTCAGAGCTCAAGGTAAAGGATCAGGAGCCGGGGCATCATTTTTTCATCCTTCGCAACAGCAACTCCAGTGCCCTGGCGCACTATAACCCCGCCACAAAAATGCTGGTAAGAGTGCTTAAGCAGACCACTTACGGCATTGACCCACGCAATGCAGAGCAGACCTTTGCCCTGGATGCTCTCTGCGACCCTGACATACAATTGGTGTCACTGACGGGTAAAGCAGGAACAGGCAAGACGCTGCTGGCCCTGGCTGCAGCGCTTCATCAGCACAAACGCTACAAGCAGATATTCCTTGCAAGGCCTATAGTTCCTCTTGCAAACCGCGATATGGGTTTCCTGCCAGGTGACGTCAAAGAAAAGATGGATCCCTATATGCAACCTCTGTTTGACAATCTGACAGTCATCAAGCACCGTTTCAGTGCCCAGAGCCCTGAGTTCATTCGCATAAATGACATGATCAAAGATGAGAAGCTTGTCATCACCCCACTTGCATATATCAGGGGGAGAAGCCTCTCAAATATCTTCTTCATCGTTGACGAGGCACAGAACCTCACCCCTCATGAAGTTAAAACAATCATCACCAGGGCAGGTGAAGGGACGAAGATGATCTTTACAGGAGATATTGAGCAGATCGACTCACCATATCTTGACTCGGGGTCCAACGGTCTGAGTTACCTGTCTGACAAAATGAGAGGTCTCGATCTCTTCGCTCATGTACACCTTATTAAGGGTGAAAGGAGCTTCCTGGCAGAACTGGCAAGCAGACTGCTTTAGACCGGCTTTTTTATTATTTTTGTTGCCGGAAAAGTAACCGTTTAGTCTTGAAGAAGAAAGTAGCGTTTCACACATTGGGATGCAAGCTTAATTTTGCTGAAACTTCCACTATTGCCAGGACCTTCCCGGAGGAAAGGTTTGAAAGAGTGTCACCCGACAGTCATGCTGACCTCTATGTGATAAATACCTGTACCGTCACGGAAGCGGCCGATCGCAAATGCCGGCAGACGGTAAGAAAAATCATTCACCATAATCCTGATGCCTTTATTGCGATTGTCGGCTGTTACGCTCAGTTACGGCAGGAGGAGGCGGCAGCCATAGAAGGGGTTGATCTTGTTCTGGGTACATATGAGAAGTTTGACATTGCATCTTATATTGACAATGTTGACAAACATACAGTCCCGGAGACACACTCGTGTGAGACCATTGACACCAAAGAATTCATATCATCATGGTCTGCAGGAGATCGCACACGCTCATTTCTCAAGGTGCAGGACGGGTGCGACTACCACTGCTCCTACTGTACCATTCCCCTGGCCAGAGGCAGAAGCCGGAACCCATTCATCAGCGAGATCGTTGAAGAAGCAGACAGAATAATTGCATCAGGTGTCATGGAGATAGTGCTCACTGGCGTTAATGTAGGCGATTTCGGAAAGAGCACCGGTGAGACATTCGAACAGTTACTCAGCACTCTCGTTGGCATTAAAGGGCTTCGAAGACTCCGTCTCTCTTCAATAGAGCCCAATCTTGTCACCGAGGCCATCATAGAACTGATTGCCAGGGAAAAGGTGATTATGCCTCATATCCATATGCCTCTGCAGAGTGGATGTGACAAGATACTCGGACTCATGCACCGCCGCTACAAGAGAGAAGTATTCCGTGACAAGGTGATAAAAATAAAGGAGCGCATGCCTGATGCAGGTATAGGAGCTGACGTTATTGTCGGTTTCCCGGGTGAAACTGAAGAAGATTTCGAGGATACCTTCCGGTTTCTCGAAAGCCTGCCTGTCTCATACCTGCATGTCTTTGCCTATTCACCGCGTCCGGGGACGCCGGCAGCAACAATGCCGGGAAAGGTGCGAAAAGAGGATAAAATCCGGCGCAGCAGGAAGCTGATAAAACTGTCTGAGAGTAAACGCATGAGCCTGATGCGCAATGCCGAAGGTGAGATACATGACGTGCTGTTTGAAAAGAGAAGCTCCGACAACATGGTTGCCGGACTGACGGGTAACTATATCAGGGTCATGGTACCCTGGAGAAAAGAGCTCCCGGGTACAGTGCGGCAGGTCAGACTTACAACAACCCGTAATGACGCTTCTATGAACGGAGAACTGACTGACAACACAATCAAATGAAAAAGGCTGGTTACATAATCTTCGTAGTCTTCAACTACATTATCACCCTGTTGCCTTTCAAAGTGCTCTACCTGATCTCAGACATCTTTTTTCTTCTGTTATACCATGTTGTGAAATACCGGCGGAGTGTTGTCGAAAACAACCTGAAGAGAGCATTCCCGGAGAAGAGTCCGGAAGAACTCAAAAAGATCGGACGACGAGTCTACAGGCATCTCTCCGACATATTCATAGATACGCTCAAACCTATTCACATGAGCCCGCAGCAGATAAACCGCCGTTTCACCGTCACAGACACTTCCCTCGTCGACCGTTTCTTTGAAGAGGGCCGCGATGTTGTGGCACTCAGCAGTCACTACAACAATTGGGAGTGGCTCTCAGCCCTGCAACTCTCCGCACTTCACCAGGTAATAACAATATATAAACCACTTAAAAACAAGGATTTTGACCGGTTCATGCTGAAAATAAGAACCAAATTCGGTATGCGGGTCTCACCCATGAATCACATTCTCAGAGATCTCGTCAATTGCAGAAATGAAAATATCCGTACTATGTCAGGGTTTGTGGCTGACCAGACTCCTCCCCGGGATGATAACGCCATGTGGACCACCTTCCTGAACCAGGATACAGGTTTTTTCCGGGGTGCGGAAAAAGTGGCTGTAAAATATGATATGCCGGTAGTATTCATGCATATCAGAAAAATAAAACGGGGGTTTTACGAGCTTGAATATCGTCTGATAACCGAACACCCCCGTGAGGAGGAGCCCAACTTCATTATCTCACGCTATGTCTCTATGCTTGAAGAAGTGATCAGATCCAAACCGGAATACTGGCTATGGTCTCATCGTCGCTGGAAATACAAAAGACCTCAAACAAAATGATAAAGACATCGGTTGTTATCCTCAACTGGAACGGGAGGGCATTCCTTGAACAGTTCCTCCCTGATGTAATCAGGAATACCGTTTCGGGTGATACGGAGATTGTTATTGCCGACAACGGATCGAACGATGATTCTGTTCGATGGGTAAAATCAAATCACCCGGAGATCAGGCTTATAGAACTAGACAGGAACTATGGATATGCCGGTGGTTACAACAGGGCGCTGAAGGAGGTTGAGGCGGAATATTTCATTCTTCTCAACTCCGATGTCAGTGTGGAAAAAGGATGGGCAGAAAAGATTACTACCTTCATGGATATGTACCCGAATGTAGGAGCCTGTCAGCCAAAGATCATGTCACATAAAGATCCATCATCATTTGAATATGCAGGTGCTGCCGGCGGTTTCATTGACATCCTCGGCTACCCGTTCTGCAGGGGCCGTATCTTCAATGCGCTGGAAAAGGATACGGGGCAATATGATGACACAATAGAGATATTCTGGGCCTCAGGCTCATGCATGGCTGTCAGGGCCTCTGCCTTTGATCAGTGCGACGGTTTTGACGAATCGTTTTTTGTCCATATGGAAGAGATAGACCTCTGCTGGAGAATGCAGAATGCAGGATACTCAATAAACTATTTCCCTCATGCCGTGGTATATCACGTTGGAGGAGGCACACTTGCATACGGATCCCCGGAAAAGACCTATTACAACTTTCGTAATAGCTTGATAATGATGGCCAAAAACCTGCCTTCCAGACTCCTCCGCCGAACCATCTTCATAAGGCAGGTGCTTGACGGGATCGCGGCAGTGATACTCCTCTTCCGGGAAGGACGGGCTGCCGCCGCCGCCGTGATCAGGGCCCACAACCATTTCCGGAAACAGCGAACAGCAATAAAGACATACCGTGCCATCACTCCACACACTGATATGTATCATACTCCGCACACGATGATGAACAAATCCCTCATTTTAGAGTATTATATACGTAGAAGAAAGAAATACTCGGAACTGAAGTGGCATTAGACAGAAAGCAGCAGATGGCAATATTTCTGACGGTAGTACTTACCGTCTATATCCTGACAAACCTGTACCTCTATCTGAAAGGACGACGTGCGCTTGCCGGAGCCGGATACCAGACAACATGGTTTACTGTGGTATTCCTGGCGCTGGCATCGACATTTGTTTTGGGAAAAATTCTTGAACACACATTTACAAATGTTTTCGCCGATATCCTGAACGTCATCGGGGGATTCTGGTTGGCGTTTATGCTCTATGGCTTTCTCATCTGGCTCACTGCAGATATCCTGTTACTGCTCCAGAAACCTTTCCATCTCATTCCTGCGGAAGTCCTTCCACGATTAAGACTATGGCTCTTTGCAGGCGTAACAACAACTACTGTTTTGCTTATCTTAATAGGTTTCATCACTGCCGTCAACCCTGTCACCAGCAGATATGACCTGACAATTAACAAACGATTCACTGACGGTAGCGACAGCATGAAAATTGTTGCTGTCTCTGACATACATCTCGGAAGCATCATACGCAAGAGGAGCATGCGTCATCTTTCCAGGATGATCAGCCAGGAGGAGCCTGACATTGTTCTTTTCCTCGGCGACCTGCTTGACGGTAGCATAGGACCGGTGCTCCGCGATGACCTCCTGTCATACCTGACCCTCCCTGAACTGAAGTATGGAAAATTTGCCATAACAGGTAATCATGAGTTCATGGGTGATCTCGCAAAATCTATTCCTTATATTGAAAGCAAAGGGATCAGAATGCTCTCCGATGAGGTTGTAAGGCTTGACAACGGAATGCAGATAGCAGGGCGCACTGACAGGACCGCCATGCAGGGAGGGGTTAACGGACGGGCATCACTTGACAGCCTCCTCTCCGTTACCGACGCTGCTGCCCCGCTCATACTCCTTGATCACCAGCCATACGGACTGGCAGCTCTGGCAGGCACAACGGTCGATCTGCAGATGTCAGGCCATACACACAATGGTCAGATGTGGCCCTTTACACTCGTAACAGACAGAATGTTTGAGTTAAGTCACGGCTATAAGAGGTTCGGCAAAACACATGTGATAGTATCATCAGGTTTCGGTATCTGGGGCCCTCGCATGCGCATAGGCACCAGACCTGAGATACTCTCAATAACTCTCAGGAGTAGTTCAGAGTAAAGGAAATACTTTCTCAAGCATCATTCCCCGCGATCCTTTTACCAGGACAGTATACCCCCGGGGTCTTTCAGACCCCAGCCATTCAGCCGCCTCCGTGGACGATCCGAAGAGCAGGGAGGAGAAGCCACCTGCCGCCTTCCGGAAACGCGGACCGACAAGCACAATGCTTACTTGCCCGAGACCGCTGAGCTGCCTGATCACTGCGGCATGACCTGTCTCACTCTCACTACCCAACTCCAGCATGTCGCCAAGGATTACCATCTTTTTTTCTGACCTAATTGCTGCGAATGATGTAATGGCTTTCTCCATACTTGAGGGATTGGCATTGTATGCATCACGGATCACAATATTATTACCGGTATCAACAACCTGCGACCGGTTATTGGCGGGACAGTATGCAGAGACAGCATCGATGATCTCGGCGACGGGCACATCAAAAAAGAGTCCAGTGGCCATGGCCGTCCGTATATTATCAATATTGTAAGAACCGAACAGGGCGGTCTTAAAGAGATACTCATGCCCATCCACCACCGCATTGACAGCGAGATGCATGCTGTCTCCATCTGCTGGCACGACCTTCATCTCATGCCCTGCCGGCGACGAATAGGGAACAGCCTTATAGGCTAAGGAGATAATCCCGTTCAGAACAGGATTGTCATCATCATAAATGGCAGTGCCCCTGCTTTCTCCGAGCCAGAGGTAGAGCTCCGATTTAGCCTCTCTGACATTGTCAAAAGACCCGAAGCCCTCAATATGTGCTGTCCCAATATTGGTTATGATGCCGTGCGTGGGCATCGCTGTGTCACATAATGCTGCTATCTCACCCCTGTGATTGGCTCCCATCTCCACCACCAGAAACATGGCATCCCCGGGGGCGCTCAGGAGCGTCAGTGGCACTCCTATATGATTATTTAAATTCCCGGATGTACTGTGTACCTTCCCTTTCCTGGAGAGCACTGCAGTAAGGAGTTCCTTGGTGGTTGTCTTGCCATTGGTGCCGGTCACGGCAATGACAGGCACCGTCAGCCTGCGGCGATGAAAAGCCGCCAGCGCTGTCAGTGTCTCAAGAACATCATCAACAAACACCATCTTTTCACCTGACAGTGAACGATCATCAACAACAGCAGCCAGGGCTCCGGCTTCAAGGGCAGCGATAGCATGTCTGTTGCCGTCATGGTTTGGGCCTCTCAGTGCAAAAAAAATCTGATTGCGGCCTGCTGACCGTGAGTCAGTGGTAATACCTGATGAGCTGCGGTAGAGCTCATATAACCTCTCAATATCCATGATCATCTAAAAAGAAGCCTCATTATTATTCATAATGAGGCCTGTTATATATCCTTTTGTACTCTTTTTTACAATCCTACAGGACTACCCACCCTGATCATTGCACACCTGAAGCCGAGGTCATCACGTGAGGACTCCTGATCAAGATAACGGCGTGTTGAAGGATTGAGCCAGTAAGCTCTGTCTTTCCATGATCCGCCCTTGAAGACCCTGGCCTTATCATTAATAAGGGTCACATAGTCATTGTCAATCTCGTTCTGTGAATACATCCTTTCTGTCTGCGGGAGGTCAGCATTGCCTGACCACTCAAGACTGGATGATATGCTGGAGATGACGTCACCGTCGAGGTAGTTACGGTAATCAGACTTCTGGTAGTTAAACCTGTTAGCCACATCCTCCGGTTTGACTGTGTCAATCTGAAGCCTTCCCAGTCTGTCTTTTTCGACGACCTGCCCGTTGGCATCGCGCCTCAGGTCTGTGAAGACGTTACCCCTGAACGGGTTGAACATATCAACATCATCTGATGAGAGAGGACGGTAGACATCCTGCACCCACTCGTTGACATTTCCAGCCATACAGTATAGACCGTAGTCATTGGGCCAGTATGATCTCACATCAACAGTGATACTTCCTGCATCGTTAAGGTTTCCGGCAACACCCATCATGTCACCACGGCCACGGACGAAGTTGGCCATGAACTCACCCCTGTTCTTGGGTGCTGCGTTGCGCACGTTATGACCGTCCCATGGATATATGGCTCTTTCATAGATCCTCTCTTCAAAGGTATTGCCCCTTAGGCCGTAAGCGGCAAACTCCCACTCAGCCTCCGTCGGCAGACGATAGCGTGGCAGAAGAACACCATCCTCCTGGCGGACGCGCGGATGAAGCTCGTCAACCCTCTGACCGGGAACCCCTTCATACTGACCTGCAAGATATGATTCGGTGTTGAAGTTATTGGCACCGGACTGCTCTACATTTGCATCCTGCCACTTGCTGTCAAGCAGTATCTGTTCATTGACCCTGTCAGTACGCCATACACAGTAGTCATTGGCCTGCAGCCAGCTTACACCTACAACAGGATAAGCGTTGTATGAGGGATGACGGAAGTAATACTGAACGTAGGGCTCATTGAAGGCCAGAGGGGTTCTCCATACAAGCGTGTCAGGAAGAGCACGGCGGTGAACCTCCGGATAATCGCTGTATACCCTCTTCAGCCAATAGAGATATTCACGGTAATCTAGGTTGGTGACCTCTGTCTCATCCATATAGAAAGAGGAAACGGTGACCCTGCGTGGAGTATTGTTCCAGTCAAACATCACATCCTGCTCAACCCTTCCCATGGTGAAGGTACCTCCTTCAATGAGGACAAGGTTGGGGCCGGTAATCTGCTCTGAAGCCTCCCCTATCGGGTAGCCAAGATCATTGACATCACTTGATTTAGGATTTCTGTAGCTCCAGCCAGTAGTCGGAGATACATTTTCCTGCTTTCCACCTTTGCAGGAGAAGAGGAAGAGAGCAACAACTACAAAAACCGGTAAAGCTCTGAGTTTATACATAGCCATATAAGGTTTACTTAATTAATTTTTTGTGTGTAAGTTTTGTTCATTCAGAAAACTCTGCACCAAAATAACTACAAAACAGGTAAGTTTATTATGTGGGCAACCCTTCTTTTTTCAACATTATTAAAACTAAATAACAGCCCGGCCTTCACAATGGCCGTGCCATTGAACGATACATCACCTCCGGAGAGAATATAACTATATGATAATATGATCTTTACATGGCCGGCCTCCCATCCCAGAGAGGTTTCAGCTGCAGTAAAGCCGTGCCTGACATGCCAGAGTGATATTCCCGGCATAAGGCCTTTATAACTGGCCTCCGAGCCTAAATACAGAGTGAAATTATCTCCCTGGACCAGGAAAGCAGCAGATGGCTTCAGGAAAAACTCCCTTCCTCCGGGATTCAGTGTAGCTCCTGCGATCAGTGTATAAAGGCGGTTTAGCCTGTTGTACTCCTGGGGGTCCTCCCCCAGGTAAGGCTGTGTGAGATGCATGACCGAGGCCCCACCGTACCATTGTCCATAGGCAAATGAGATACCTGTGCCCAGATCAAAGCGATTGATGTTATCCTGCGGCAGGTACACGGATGATCCTCCCGTGATCCCCCTGAAAGGATCTATGTCATCCGGAAGGATGACAGAACCTGACCTGATCCCTCTGCTGACCAGCGACGCATTAAGGCCTGCTGTAACATACAGGTTCCTTCCGGCACGGAAGTGGTAGGCATATGAAGCTCCGCCCCTTAAATCATTCATTACCTCGCCCGCTATATCGTCGACGATCCATATTGCTGCGCCTCCGTGAAGTGCTTCAATATAGCTGTCATAAGAGGTATATACCGATTTCATGCCAAAACCGTTTCCCGGAAGAAATGAGCAGGCGGATATGTTGAGGCTTGCTGTCTCTGCCGTACCTGCCCAGGCAGGGTTATACATAACCTGCATACCCGACACAGATCCGTACCAGGTATCCTGTCCGCTGACGGCAGCAACAGTAAAAATCAATCCCGCAAAAAGAGTCCTGTATCTGAGCCTCATGGTAATGTTTCAGCAATATCAACGATCCGGATCGTGTAATATTTTACACGTGCCGGCGTCAATCAGATGGCAAAGATAACCTACTTGACTATCTTTGCGATGATGAAACTGAAAAGCCTGCTCATTTCCATCATCATCCTGCTCCCGGCCATGTCAGCCTTTTCGCAGGACTATGCATCCGGATCCGTCCTCAGGTCAGGGAAATGGGTGAAGATAGCCGTCATGGAAGAAGGCATCTACAGGCTTGATTATACAGGCATCAGGGCAATGGGCATTACCGACCCCTCCACTGCTGTACTCTATGGTAACAACAAAGGCCAACTCTCTTTCTACAACGATGGCAGCGCCCCCGATGACCTGAGGAAAATCGCCGTAAAGTCTGAAAAGGGGGCCGATGGTATTTTCAATGAAGGTGATTATCTGCTTTTCTACGCCGAAGGCACACACAGGATGGTATATGACAAGAATACAGACACATATAACTATCTGAGACACTGTTATTCGGATACGGCATGGTATTTCCTCACATCAGAGCCGGGTGGGCCTGATCAGGTTGTGACGGAGACAGCGCCGGCAATGTCATACAATCAGACTTCATCTGCCACAGATGTAGCCCTCCGTCATGAACTCGATGAGAAAAACCTTATCAAATCAGGAAGAGAATGGTACCAGCAGGTGATTGCCGGCGTTCAGAACGATGTGACACCACCATTTGCCGATCTGATCCTTACAGAGAAGATAAAGTACAGGATAAGGGTTTTGGGTCGTTCCGACACTGGCGTCTCCTTCACTCTCAGCCAGGGATCAGAGGAGCTCAGGACGATAGACCTCGCACCTGTCAGTATGGCAGACATTAACGGTATCTATGCATCAATCAGCGAGGTTGCTGATTCATGCTTCCCGGCCTCCGGTGCACCCTTTTTCACCCTTGCCTTCCAGGCAGGAGGCAATCTGGCGGCAACAGGATATATTGACTACGTCGATTTTATGGCAAGAGCCAGGCTCGTGTACCGCGACAGTCAGCTCTTCATCAGTGACAGCCGGACAACGGGAACGGCGGCCGTCACACGCTTTACCGTGGAGGGATCTCCGTCGCTGACGGTGTGGGATGTGACTGACCCCTTCTCACCAATAGTGATCCAGACTGCAACCGCTTCGGGAAACACTCTGTTCACAGCTTCCACTGACAGTCTCAGGAAATTCGTGGCCTTTAAAACGAGTAATCTTAAACAGCCACTGAGTACCACCGTGTCTGTCTCCAACCAGAACCTGCACGGGCTTGACCGGGCAGAGATGATCATCGTTACCCATCCTCTGTTTGAGAACTATGCAGAAAGACTTGCGGAGCTGCATCTTGCTGATGACGGGACCACTTCCATTGTTGTGACACCCGAACAGATATACAATGAATTCTCGGGAGGCATACCCGATGCTGTCGCCATCAGGAATTTTGTAAAAATGATCTATGACAGGGTCAATAGTAACGGTTCCTCACTCCGGTACCTGCTCCTTTTCGGCGACGGGTCTTATGAAAACAAGACCCCGCCACCACAGAATAATGCCTTCATCCCTACCTGGCAGTCGGTCAACTCACATGTAGGGGTACTTTCATTCACCTCGGATGATTTCTTTGGACTTCTGGATGAAGGCGAGGGTGAGGCCGACGGATACCTGGATATCGGTATAGGACGGTTACCGGCATACGATACAGCCTCGGCAGGCATCATGGTGAGAAAGACCGCCTCCTATCTCAGGGGGTCATCACAGGGGTCATGGCGTAACCTCCTCTGCATTGTGGCCGATGATGAAGACTCCAACCTTCACATGCTGGATGCTGAGGGTCTCTCCCAGACCGCCACTGCTGCTGCCCCTCCGCTAACCACCCAGAAGATCTATCTTGACGCTTATCGTCAGGTGACAACCGTTACCGGCAGTGCATACCCCGATGCCGCCAAGGCTATCGATGACCGTATGGCGGCGGGCTGTCTCATCATGAATTATGTAGGACATGGCAGCGAGACAGGCCTCGCCCATGAGAGAGTTATCAGCACTGACAATATCAACTCCTGGAGGAACGGGGAGATGCTCCCCCTCTTCATAACTGCCACCTGCGAGTTCTCAAGGTTTGACGATGTGGAGATCAACCAGGGCACAGGAACAATATCCGCCAGAACATCTGCCGGGGAGATGGTACTTCTCAACCCCGATGGCGGGGGCGTAGCACTGATGAGTACCACCAGGGTGGTCTATTCGGCCCCCAACTACACCCTTAACAGAAATATATACGACCATGCCTTCAGTATAGCTGCTGACGGCAGGGCGATGAGACTGGGTGATATCATCAGGCTGGCAAAGATCAACTCCGGGACGGGCATGAACAAGCGCAACTTCCTGCTTCTTGGCGACCCCGCCCTGAGGCTGGCATGGCCCGTAGATGGCAGAGTGGTGACAGACAGCATCAACGGAGTCTCAGTTGAGTTTACCACAGACACCCTTAAAGCATTGTCACTGATAACCATAAGCGGTCATATAGAAGATAATGACGGCAACCTGTTGACAGGGTTCAACGGGATAGTGGAACCTGCCGTTTTCGACAAACCCGGACATATAACCACACTGGCCAATGACGGGGGATCTACGATGACATATCCAGTCAACGGAGATGTGATCTTCAGGGGAACAACAGTTGTTTCAGAGGGCAGGTTCAGCTTCTCTTTCATCGTCCCCCTCGACATAAACTACTCGCCGGGGCCGGGGAAAATAGGCTATTATGCCTGTAACGGTATAACAGACATGAACGGAAGCTTCGATGGAATAACTGTTGGAGGATTTTCGGGAAATTACATCAATGACAGCCAGGGTCCTGTCATCAGGTTGTTCATGAATGACACCCTCTTCAATGACGGGGGAGTGACAGACACCTCCCCCGTGCTGCTGGCGCTGCTAAGTGACCCTTCAGGCATTAATGCCACTGGTACCGGCATAGGGCATGACATCATTGCCTGGCTTGATGATGACATGTCAGGAGCGGTGGTACTCAACAGCCTCTTCAGAGCTGACATCGGAGTGCACAACTCCGGCAGCCTTACCTACCCGATGATTGTCACTGAGAAAGGTGAGCATACTATCTCGGTGAGAGCATGGGACAACGTTAACAATCCCTCCGTGGCAACCATCACGTTCGTGGTTGAGACCAGCGGCATCTTCCGGCTGACAGACCTGCTGGCATTCCCTAACCCTGTCACCGGTTCAACTAAATTCACTGCCGGGCACAACAGACCAGGTACAGAGATGAATATCACCATCACTGTCTTCAGCACTGACGGCAGGTCTGTGCGGGTGATCAGAGAGCAGGTAAACAGTGCAGGATACGCGTTGCCGGACATACCCTGGGATGGGTGCGACGAAAACGGAGGAAGGGTTGCCCGTGGACTCTATCTGTGGAGAGTTGAAGCAGTTACCACGGGAGGAGAAAAAAGTAGTGCCACAGGCCGTATCATCATTTTGTAAAACAACACAATAACTCGCCTTTTTTTTTGTTTTATATTTGCACTAATATTGAATCTGAATCAACATGAAAAACAAGGCGCTGACTGTTAGCACGATACTACTTTTATTTGCATTTACCATACCTCTTTCAGCACAGGATGAGGACCCATACAACGTTATCCAGACTGTTGTTCCCTTTCTTACTATTGCGCCTGATTCACGTTCCGGAGCTCTCGGTGACGCGGGTGTGGCAACCACACCAGATCTTTACAGCATGCACTGGAATCCCGCAAAATATGCTTTCATCGACGGCAACGGAGGTTTTGGAATGTCATACTCGCCATGGCTGAGAGCACTTGTTCCCGATATTAACCTGGCATATCTTACCGGGTACTACAGGTTAGACAGCAGGCAGGTGTTTGCCGCCAGCCTGATGTATTCATCACTGGGAGATATACAGTTCACAGATGACTACGGTAACTATCAGCGCGATTACAATCCTAATGAGTTCTCCATTGACGTAGCATACTCCAGGCTCTTCTCCGAACACTGGTCTGGGGGTGTGGCCCTGAGGTTCATCTATTCAAATATCACTGGTGGAATAACCGTGGGCTCCACCGAGACGAAAGCCGGTATTGCTTACGCTGCCGACGCCTCTGCATACTATACGACAACACTGGATCTTGGATCGAAAGACGGCACCATATCAGCCGGCCTCAACCTTTCAAACATAGGCTCAAAAATGAGCTATACCACCGACGTTGATCCTGATTTCATTCCCATGAACATGCGCCTGGGAACAACATTCTCAGTCAATCTCGACAAGTACAATCTCCTGTCCATCTCTTTCGACCTCAATAAGCTGCTTGTACCAACGCCTCCGATATATGATGCTGACAGGAATATCATTGACGGGATGGATCCGAACGTATCAGTGCCGGTTGCAATTTTCCAGTCTTTCTACGATGCTCCGGGCGGCTTCAGCGAGGAGATGAAGGAGTTCACACAGTCGATAGGAATCGAATACTGGTATAACCAGCAGTTTGCACTGAGGACAGGTTATTTCAATGAGGCAGCAAGTAAGGGTAACAAAAAATACTTTACAGTAGGTGCCGGTTTCAGGATGAGTGTCTTCTCACTTGATTTCTCCTATCTGGTCCCTATTACACAGAACAACCCCCTGGCCCGCACACTGAGATTCTCTCTTGGCTTTGAGTTCGACTCTTTGCGCAACCTGAGCCAGAAGTAACTGATAAATGACACTTCATCAAAGGATAGGACAGGGCATCGATTTCCATCGTCTTGAGGAGGGTCGTGAGCTGTGGCTTGGCGGCGTTCATATCGTCTCATCGACAGGCTCCGTAGCACATTCCGACGGTGATGTACTTATTCATGCCATATGTGACGCCCTTCTGGGAGCAGCGGGACTGAACGACATTGGGCACCATTTCCCTGACACCTCCGATGAATTCAAGGGCATTGACAGCAAGATTCTGCTGAAACGGACTGTGCAGTTAGTCTCTGAAAAAGGTTACAGGATAGTGAATATAGACAGCACTGTATGCCTGGAAGCACCTAAACTTGCACCCTACATAAACGCCATGCGAACCACGATGGCCTCTGTGGCAAACATCTCACCTGACGCTATCTCTGTTAAAGCTACCACTACAGAGAAGATGGGATTCGCCGGCCGCGGAGAGGGTATCGTTGCAATGGCTGTATGCCTTCTCTCCGATCTTATTAATGACAATATCTAACCGAGAACCGAGTCTAACAGCTTCTCATCAGCCTGCTCCGGCATTGTGACCACCAGCCCCGGTGTGCGTTCCAACTCTCTTGTCATGGCTGCTACGGCGCCACTGTTCCTCGCCCAGCTGCGGCGTGCAATGCCGTTATTAACATCCCAGAAGAGCAATGACCTGAGACGCCTTGTTGCCTCCGGTGTGCCATCCAGCACCATTCCGAAACCGCCGTTGATAACCTCACCCCAGCCCACTCCGCCGCCGTTATGCAGTGAGACCCATGTGGCACCGCGAAAGGCATCACCGATAACATTCTGCACAGCCATGTCAGCGGTAAACCGTGACCCGTCATAAATGTTCGATGTCTCCCTGAAAGGCGAATCAGTGCCCGAAACGTCATGATGATCACGGCCTATGACTATAGGTCCGCTGATCTCTCCTGAGGCCACGGCCTGGTTAAAAGCTTCCGCTATCATTGTCCTGCCGCGGACATCGGCATAAAGGATGCGGGCCTGAGAACCCACGACAAGTCTGTTACGGGCAGCTTCGCGTATCCAGTGAATATTATCGGACAGCTGTTGGCTGATCTCTTCAGGAGAATCCTGCAACAGATGTTCAAGAATGCCGGCGGCTATGGAGTCACTCTTCTGCAGGTCTGCAGGGTCACCGGAACAGCAGACCCACCTGAAGGGTCCGAACCCATAGTCAAAACAGATAGGACCCATGATATCCTCGACATAGGATGGATAGCGAAAGCCTCCGTGTCCGTTGGTGATGTCGGCATCTGCACGTGACGCCTCAAGCAGGAATGCATTTCCATAATCAAAGAAGTAGGTACCGTGAGCTGTGTGCCTGTTGATAGCCTCCACCTGCCGGCGCAGGGAGGCCTGCACCATGGGGCGGAATTTCTCCGGGTCATCGGCCATCATAATATTGGCCTCCTCAAAGGAGAGGCCGGCAGGATAATACCCTCCTGACCATGGGTTGTGCAGCGATGTCTGATCAGATCCCATGTCAGCCCACACTCCCTCGTCAGCAAACTTCTCCCACAGATCTACAATATTCCCGTGATAAGCCATAGACACAACCTCACCGTCACTGCAGGCCTTCCTTACCCGGCCGGCCAGCACGTTCAGATCTTCATGCACCTCATCTACCCATCCCTGTGAGTGACGTGTACTGATGGCCTTAAGGTTAACCTCGGCAATGACAGATACTACTCCGGCAATATTACCTGCCTTCGGCTGAGCTCCTGACATACCACCCAGCCCGGATGAGATAAAAAGCCTGCTCTTCCTCGCTGCATCAACAGGAGTTTTCAGACGACGGGAGGCATTGAGAAGAGTTATCGTTGTTCCGTGGACTATTCCCTGAGGACCAATATACATGTACGAGCCGGCGGTCATCTGTCCGTACTGTGACACACCCAGGGCGTTGAACCTCTCCCAGTTCTCCTGTGAAGAGTAATTGGGTATCACCATTCCATTAGTGACAACCACCCTCGGCGCTTCCCTGTTTGAAGGAAAGAGACCCAGTGGATGACCTGAATACATCACCAGAGTCTGTTCGTCGGTCATCTCAGAGAGGTATTTCATTGTTAGTCTGTACTGAGCCCAGTTCTGGAAGACAGCACCGTTGCCTCCGTAGGTTATAAGCTCATGTGGATGCTGCGCCACAGCAGGATCAAGATTGTTGGTGATCATCAGCATGATGGCGGCAGCCTGGACAGAGCGGTGCGGATAATCACCTATAGGCCTTGCTTTCATCTCATACGATGGCCTGTAACGGTACATGTAGATGCGTCCGCGGTCGCGGAGCTCGCTGGCAAACTCAGGTGCAAGGAGACCATGAAGCCTCGGAGGAAAATACCTCAGGGCATTACGGAGGGCTAGCTTTTTCTCGTCTCTGGTCAGTATGTCCCGACGACGCGGAGCATGGTTGACGGAAGGGTCAAAGAAGGTTGGCCCGGGAAGAAGCTCCGGGATACCCTCGCTTATCTCTCTTTGAAAATCATTCATGCTAATTGGATCTATTAAACAATACAAATTTAATAAAACAAGCAGAGACGTTGCACGCAACGTCTCCACAACTATCATAAAACAATAAATAACCTACTTGTTATCGCTCACGATCTCGTCGTCAACCAGTATGCGTCCGCAGTATTCACACACGATGATCTTCTTCCTTGACCTTATGTCAAGCTGACGCTGTGGAGGTATCTGGTTAAAGCATCCGCCGCAGGCATCCCTCTGCACTGACACTACTGCCAGACCGTTGCGTGCGTTGATGCGGATACGCTTATAGGCGGTAAGGAGCCTCTCCTCTATTCTCTTCTGATACTCTTCAGATTTTTCTATGAGCTGATCCTCTTCTTTCTCGGTATCACGCGTTATATCATCAAGCTCTGATTTTTTAC
>JAVEYS010000003.1:73786-83387 GCA_034003345.1 Bacteroidales bacterium | reverse complement strand
AGCCCTGAGGAATTGTCATAGTGGATTATATTGACCTGCCATGGTCTTACGCCAGGATCTGCCAGATATGCTATCATGTCATGGTTGATCATCATGATTATGTTATCACCTGCCATCGCAGCCTTGGTCACATAGTCGATACTGCCATGCAGTCCCAGCTCCTCGGCAGCAAAGGCTACAAACCTGATGGTGTGTACGGGACGGAACCGGTATTTTTTTATAAGACGGGCTATCTCCATTACTGCTGCCACCCCGGAGGCATTGTCATTCGCCCCAGGAGCAAGGGTAAACGGATCACCCTCTGCAACAATCGCATCATAATGGGCCCCCACGATGCATATGCTGCTATTATTACGGCCTGCCACAGAGGCAATGACATTGTACTGCCATGTCGAATAGGTAATGTCGCGGTAGACTCTCGTGAGATAAAACGAGTCCAGTTTTGCATCAAGGTATCCGAAAGCAATGAACCTGTTCCTTATCTGTACAGCGACCTCCCTGTGGTTGGGTGCCAGGGCAAACCGTGTTCCCATACCCTCGAGCCAGCTTATATATGAACCAAGACTGTCAGAATTGACTTTTTCAGTAAAACCCTGCACAAAGTCCTCCCTGGTAATTTCCGGGTCTTTCTGACAGCAGGTCAATGACACAAGCATGAAAACCGCTGCTATTACAGGGCCATATCTTTTACCCGCCAGCTTCATCGGCTATCCGCAAATAATGACCTTCTTATAAGTACCTTTTTATCGGGAAGATCACATTGATAAGACCGGTAATACAGTGCCATACCCTAAGGAGACACAATCCGGCTGGCAATGATCTTACCAGGACGATCCGAATATTTTAATGAAATCTGACATTATAGCTACCCTCAGGCATCTCCTCCTGTCTGATTATTTTCATTACTTTACAGTAAGAATCCATTACCACAGGATCATGTTAACATTGATTAAAAATGGCACTGTTGCCAGGGCATCAGGAAGTGCAGAAGAAGATATTCTCATCGATGGTGACAGAATAATCGCCACGGGTCACGGGCTGTCGGTTGGCAATGGCGGCAGGGTGATCGACGCGCGGGGCATGTATGTGCTGCCTGGAGGCGTTGACCCTCATGTTCATATGCACCTGCCATCACCCGCCGGATACTCATCTGACAACTTCCTGACAGGGAGCAGGGCGGCTCTCTGGGGTGGCACCACGACAATCATCGACTTTGTGACGCCCATGAGAGGAGAGCCTCTACCCGCTGCTCTCGGAAAAAGGATGAAAGAGGCGGAAAGCTCCCTGGCTGACTACTCCTTTCATGTCAGTCCGGTCGACTGGAGAAGCACCACCGCTGACGAGATAAGGGAATGCGTCAGAATGGGCGTTACCTCCTTCAAAGTGTATCTGGCATATAAGAAGACCATCGGCCTTGACGACGGCGATCTGCTCAGGGTGATGAAGGCTGTCGCTCAGGCCGGCGGCATGGTCACAGCACACTGCGAGGAGGGCGACGAGATTGAATCGCTGAGAGACAGTTATTTCAACGGCGGGCATACCTCGCCACGATATCATGCCCTGTCAAGACCGGCCCGTCTGGAGGCCGCTGCCGTAAAAAAAGCTACAGCACTTGCAGCAGAAGCAGGCTGCCCTCTCTATATCGTACATGTCTCCTCGGCAGAGTCATTACAACATATACGTAAAGCACACAGCCAGGGCCAGCCTGTTTATGCAGAGACCTGCCCCCAATACCTCCTGCTTGACGAGAGAAAATATGAAGGCTCCTTTGAGCAGACTGCTGCCTTTGTGATGAGCCCGCCATTGCGTACTGCCGCCGATAACGAAGCCCTCTGGGCCGCTCTGGCCGACGGAACCCTCTGCACAGTGGGCACTGACCACTGCCCGTTTACAAGAGCACAGAAAAAGGCCGGCAAAGATGATTTCAGGAAGATACCCGGAGGAGCAGGAGGGGTTGAACACCGCCTTTCTTCGCTCTATAAATACGGATTGTTAACCAAAAGGTTAAATTTTAACCAATTAGTCAAATTGTACTCTTCTGAGCCTGCCCGATTATTCGGCTTATACCCTCGTAAGGGAGAAATTGCCAGAGGATCTGATGCCGACATTGTGATATGGAACCCGGAGCCGGAGAACATAATCTCTTCTGCAACGCATCACATGAACAGCGATATAGACGTTTACGAGGGAATGCCCGTAAAGGGAGGGGTGGAATATGTCATCAGGGAAGGTGATATTGTGATAGAGAACGGCAGAATGGCAGGAAGAGTCAGGCCGGGCAGATTTTTATTCAGAACGATTGACTGACGCCCTCTAAAAACATTCTTTAGAACAGTTTTATACTACATTAATAGTTCTCAATCATAATTAGTAACCATTTATTTATAAATTTGGTTCGCTCAATATTTACCAACCATAGAATGACGTTCTTTAACGCATACCATAAGGACAGGATGGTTATTACAAGTATCATCGTAATACTACTACTTCAACCTCTTGCTGTTTATCCACAGGAGTTCACCGACACGATATCCAAACAGGTTCTTTACCATCTTGACCCCGTGTATGGGGTCGACCAGAGACTGGTAAGCGGACCTGTCTACAACCGTACTCTGCCAGGATCTGTCCTGGGAAATCCATATTTTATTGACGAAGGGTGGAAAGCAGGTTCGGTAAAGTTCAAAGATCTCACTTTTGAAAACCTGAACCTGAAGTATGATATCGAGGTGAACAGGATAGTCCTGTTATTTACCAATGCCAACAGTTCAAAGATGCAGATAGCTCTTGATAATAAAGCTATTGTCAGCCTTATTATTGACGGCAGGCAGTTGGTTCCCTTTCCCGGTCATGGAGTGACAGATACTATCAGGTTCTGCGAAGAGATAGTCGGCGGCGAGCTGTCATACCTGGTACTCAGGTCCAAGATATTGGGATTGCAGAGTGGCATGGGAAACCGTGGTTACTACTACAAGGAGTATATGACGCAATGGCTCCATAATGACAGCCTGCTGGTACCTTTCAGGTCGAAGAGATATATCTACAAACTATACCCTGAACACAAGCAGGAGATGAAACAGTTTATGCGGTCAGCAAAAATATATCCCTACCCCTGGCGGATGGACGACAGGGCTGCTCTTATACGATTTTGTAATACCCTGTTAACTGGCAACTAGTGAAAAGAGGAATAACCATATCACTCCTTGCGGTAATCATGGGATCGCTAAGTCTGGCACAGTCAGGCGGAGACATAACTATTGCCGGTCCATTTAAAGATATCAGCTTCAGCATGTTTGCAAAACAGCTCAGCAGCAGGCACAATATTTATATCTATTACCGGGATGAATGGGTAGAAGATATTGTTGTTGATCTGCCGGGTGATACAATCCTGCTCTTCCATGCACTCAATGACATCCTCAACCCGCACGGGATCAAATATTTCGACAGAGGTAACGGCCAGATTTATCTTACCGGGGAGAGGGATATAGTTAAAACCTCCATGGGGCAGATTACCCCCCCTGAGGAAAAACCTGAGAGGGAACCGGCTGCCGACAGCAGGATCACAGAAAACGTCTCTTACGAAAAGAGGGCTAAAAGACATATTGTCGGGAGAGGCGGTGAGAGAGATGCATCCGGAGCTGCTATTATCACAGGACATGTACGATCGGTTACCTCCGGGGAACCGGTCATCGGTGCCACCGTTGTCGAAAGCGGGACAAGTAACGGCACCATAAGTAGCAGCGACGGATTCTATGCACTCAACGTCAGCAGCGGAAGAGATATAACCCTTGACATCTCTTGCCTGGGTATGGAAAAGGAGACCTATTTTGTTACCGTTAACAGCAGCGGGACCCTTAATATTGAGATGACAGAAAAACTGATCGACATACAGGAAGTGGTTGTACGAACAGGAAAGCACGATAATGTGAGGGGGATACAAATGGGCTTCCAGAGGCTTGCCGTGAAAGAGATTAAGAGCATACCTGTGGTCATGGGTGAACGTGACCTTCTCAAGGTAGCTAATATGATGCCCGGCGTGCAGACTGTAGGAGAGGGCTCGGCAGGGTTTAACGTGAGAGGGTCTTCTTCCGACCAGAACCTGTTTCTTCTTAATGAAATACCTGTCTATAATACAGGTCACCTGTTTGGGTTCTTTTCAGCATTCAATCCTGATATGATTAGCGATTTCAACCTCTATAAAAGTAATTTCCCAGTTGAGTACGGGGGCAGACTAGCCTCGGTTTTCGAATTCTCCACCAGAAAAGGTAATAAGAAAAAATTCGGTGCCAGGGGAGCAATCAGCCCGGTTACCGGGTCACTTTTGTTTGAAGTGCCTGTGGTTAAAGATAAGGTATCGGTAATTGCAGGGGTCCGATCATCCTACTCCGACTGGATACTGAACAGGCTCGACGATAGGGAACTGAGGGAGAGCAATGCCTCGTTCAACGATCTGATGACGGGTATACATATAATGCCTGACAGCAGGAGTTCGCTTCAAATTTTCGGGTACATGAGCAATGACAGGTTTAACCTGGCAGGGAACAGTAACTACAGGTACAGCACCCGCGGTGCTTCAATATTGTACGACAGGCAGCTATCTGATGGATGGAAGATCAATATTGCGGCCGTACACAGCAGGTATATCAACTTTCAGGATAACCTGACATATGTCTCACAAGCCTATGAGCATGAATTCTCCCTCAGTCATGATGAGGTGAAAGCCAGGCTTACCGGTTTTAAATATGCTGACCATACAATAGTGGCAGGAGGTAACTTCATCCTTCATAACCTCAACCAGGGCACGCTTATCCCAGCCTCTACATGGTCGAGTGTGGCCGAGCGTGACTTCGGGAAGGAAAAGGGAGCCGAATATGCGCTCTTCATTTCCGATGAGTACAGGATAAGTGATAAGCTAACTCTCTATACCGGTCTCAGATACAGCTTCTTCGATTACCTGGGCCCCAATGAGGTATATTCCTATGCCCCGGCAATGCCGATGGAAGTCGATAATATCATTGACACAACCTACTATGGTAATGGTAAAAGGATTGTCAATTATAACGGTCCCGAGTACCGCCTGTCCCTTAACCGGGAGCTGGCACCCAACCTATCCCTTAAAATAAGCTTAAACAGGATGAGACAGTATCTCTTTATGCTGTCAAATACCGTAGCCCTCTCTCCCACCGACAGGTGGAAGATGGTCGATTCGCACACCAGACCTCCGGTTGCCGACCAGGTAAGTATAGGTATCTACAAGAATATTAATAGCAGGGCTCTTGAAACATCGGCCGAGATTTACTACAAGAATACGCACAATGTAGTAGAGTATAAAGATGGTGCCGAACTGACATCCAATCCTCTTATTGAGACAGCCATCCTGCAGGGGCGACAGAACTCATACGGGGCTGAATTCCTCGTCAGGAGGAATGCAGGCCGGCTAACTGGGTGGATCAGCTATACATGGTCCCGGTCTCTTATTACCGTAGACAGTGAGTACCAATGGGGACAGATTAACCGGGGCATGGCCTATGCAGCCAATTACGATAAGCCTCATGCGCTCAATCTTGTCGGATCATACAAGGTATCCAGACGGTTAAGCCTTGCCTCAAATCTGATATATAACTCAGGCAGGCCAATTACATATCCTACTGGACTCTTCTACTTAGACGGCATCGAAGTGGTGAACTACTCCTACCGTAATGAGTTCCGGATACCCGATTACTTCAGGGTAGATGTCTCCCTTAGTATCGAGGGTAACCTTATCAAAAGGAAGTTTGCCCACGGATCGTGGATGTTTGCAGTCTATAATGCTACCGGCAGGAGAAATGCCTACTCCATTTACTTCAAGAATGAACAGGGTGTGATAAAAGGCTATAAGCAATCGATATATGGTGTGCCTATCTTCACTGTCAGCTACAATATAAAACTCGGGAACTATGCGGTTGAATAGGGTCGCTATACTAATGCTTATCATTGCCGGGCTGTTTTCCTGTGTGGAACCCTATACACCTGAAACCCATGGTTATGAGGAGATGCTGATGATCGAGGGCATTATTTTTGACGACCCCACCATGATGCCAAAGGTTACTATTTCCAGGAGTATCCCTTTAGGCGGGGAAAGAGAATACAGCTATGAAACCGGTGCGGTCGTTTCGGTAGAATGCGATGACGGCACTACTTTCCCTTTCGGCGAAACAACTGCCGGCGTATACGGGACATACGGCACACCAATCATTCCTGAACCTGGGAAAAAATACAGATTAATGGTAGTGACCTCCGATCAGAATATTTACGCCTCGGACTATGAACCCTATATCCCGCCTGCTACTATTGACAGCGTGACCTTCAGGGCCGAATATACGAAGGTGTCAGACATTGGACTATGGGAGCACGGACTGAGGTTTTACGCAAATGCCAGTAGCACTGATGATAATCCCGTTTACCTGAGATGGCTGCTTGATGCTACCTACAACTACTCTGCTCCACACATATGCAATTACCGTTGGACAGGTGACTCAATCGAATACTATTTGGGTCCGAGTTACAGGCTATGCTGGGAAGATATAGAAGTACCCGGAATATTTATTGCCGACTCATACGGCATGGATAATAACAGGATAGCCAATGCTGATCTTAACTTTGTGTCGCAGTACGGTGACCAGTTGTCAATAAGGTATAGTCTCAACGTAATACAATTATCCATCTCCCAATCAGCATATGAATTCTGGTACGACCTCAAGAAGATTTCCGATGAGCGCGGTGGTCTTTACGAGACTCAACCATTCAGGATAAGGGGAAATATAGAGTGCATCTCCGATACCGATAGCGAGGCAGGCGGAATCTTCGAGGTGGCAGGAGTATCACGCACAAGAGTATTTGCCGACAAGCCAACAGAGTTCGATATCATCACCTTTGACTGTTCCCTCACCCCTATAGCAGACGACGGGCTCCCCTGGGATTACCTGCCACCAAACATCTTCATAACCGAAATAAACGATGATCAGTATGCTACAACCCTGCATCAGCAATGCTATGATTGCAGATTACGTGGAGGGACAACCAACAGACCACCCTTCTGGGAATAGTATGAGATGGAATCTGAGCATATTGAACCCTTATAACCCGCGCAGTACCTCAATACTCCTCCTGTTACTTGTTCTTTTGCCCCTGGAGGTGATGTCACAGGATGACTATTTTAATGGGCCCTTATTTACCGAGACAGCATGGATTACAACCGACAGGCAGATATATCTCCCCGGGGAGAATATCTCCTTTACCGCCATAGTGCTTGAGTCAGACAACTGGGTGCCATCCTCCCTGAGCTGCGTACTCAGAGTTGAATTACTCGATTCAGCCGGGAATAGTGTTTCCCATGGTGAGTACCTGCTTGAAGAGAGTCGCACTTCAAACAGAATAGCAGTCCCGCCCGGAACAACAAGCGGATGGTATTACCTGCGTGCCAATACAAACTGGATGCGTAACCGCCCCGATCTTACACAGAGCTACTTACCCCTGAAAATTGTCAATCCCGCTATGATCGGTTCTGAGCCGTTAGCCACCGATAATAACATGATTATTACACTTACCCCTGAAAATGGGAGGCTTTCCCCCGGCATTAACCGTTGCGCCCTGTTTTCATCCGACTCCTCAGGATCCGGCCTTAAATATGAGGCTCCCCTGCTGGACATGAACGGTGATACTGTTGCCATTGTCAGAACCGATCCTACTGGCTGGGGTATAGTAGAGTTTGAACACAGGGAAGGGCGCCGGTACAGGGTTGCACCTCAAGCAGGGGGGCAGAACGTTACTCTGCTGATAACCGCTGAGACTGAAAACAACAATTCCCGGTTCATGTTCAATGAAGAGCCTGGCAGGCTGGACGTTTCGGGCAGGGGCCTCAGCACCGCCTCAACCAAGATGCTGATCCACCGGAACTACACCTGGTACCTATGCGATTCGGCAATTGTTGAACAGGGAGTTGTTCATTTCTCCATTCCGACATATGACCTGCAGAACGGTCTCTACCAGCTCTCTATCCTCTCTTGCGAGAACGAAGTGCTCTATACAAGACTCTTCTTTACCGGAGACCCGCTGGGCGACTCCCCGCAACTGTATATAGGGTCAGCTGCCAATGATCCGTCAATCCTTGAAGCCCGATACAACACTACCGGAAAAGAAACAGGCACTTTTAACCTTGTCTCTAAACTTGTCAGCAGGGATTGTCCCCTTGATATTCACGACCACTATATACCCGGAGTTCCGGGATGGCAGGCAGATTATACCATTCCTGTCGGAAGGGATGCCAGGGAAGGGTGGCTGATTGCCTCTTCTTACCCCGATGAGTGTGCCACATCATTCTACAGGAAAGGGACAGACACTCCGAAGGGGCCTCTTTTCAACAGGCTGCTTATTATCGATAAAAGAGAGAAAAGATACAGCTTTATGCCGGAGACACGTGGATCTGTTCTGTCAGGTATATTTCTCGATGGTGACGGTAATCCTCTCAAGAATCTCCCGGTAGCTGCCACAGTGCTTGCAGACAATACTCTTATAGGAGGATTTACATACAGTTCGGGAAGATTTCACTTGCCCCTGACCAATATCTCCGGCTCACAAGACCTTGTTGTTGTATCTACCCGACAGAATCCAGATGGGTCAACACTGACCATTGACCATGGATGGGAGGATAATATCTCAGGCATACCCATCAGGAGATTCACCCTCTCCCCTGATGAGATTAACTATGTGAGGGAGGCCGAGCTAAACCGCCAGCTGAGCGATATCTACTATGGTGACATGCTTGTGACCCAGCCCGTAGAAATGACGCAGAAAGAAAAGAAAACATTTTACGGAACCCCTCCTTTCAGGGTCCTTGTCGACAATTATATCAAACTTGCCAATATCAGGGAAGTGATCTATGAGGTTGTTCCGAGGGTCATTGTTCGGAGTCACAGGGGGAAATATTCACTTAAGATTGTCTCCGACCCTCCGCTTCCCGAACAGTATGATCCTCTTTTTATTCTTGACGGGATCCCTTTCAGTGACCTGGACGAACTGCTCTCACTGCCCCCTGACAGGATTCATAGCATAGATGTTACCGACAGGCTTTATATTCATGGCAACGCAATCTACTCCGGGATAGTAAGTTTTAAAAGTGTTAACGGCGACCTGGCAGGACTGTCTCTACCGGCAGGATCATTAATTGTTCCTGTTGATATGCCACTTAAAGCAGAGGAACCGGTAACCTTAACCGTATCCCGTGGTGCCGGTGAGCCTCTACTAGACCCAACGCTCTACTGGGACCCCTGGACGAATGAGCCCGCAGGGGAATTCACCTTCAAGCCCAACGATAACCCGATTGGACTGGTAGCTATAATCAGCGCTATCAACAGTTCGGGGCAGTGGGTATACATCAGGAAATCGATTAGTTCTGATGGCGAAAGCCATTGAAAAGATAAGACAGTTTCCTGTCCGCATTGCTGTAACCGGCTTCCTTGACGACGGCGGTCTGCTCAGGGTGATGAAGGCTCCTTTGAGCAGACTTCTGCCTTTGTGATGAGCCCGCCTCTCAGGACCGAAGATGACAACGAAGCCCTCTGGGCCG
>JAVEYS010000003.1:0-73686 GCA_034003345.1 Bacteroidales bacterium | reverse complement strand
ACTGACGCCCACCCGACGGCGGTTCTGCTTAATGATATCCGCAAGGATCTCTGCGGGATTCTCAAACCTGTTGGTAAGCATCATGGCAGCAATGACATAGGGTTTGAACCCCGCCTCCCTGTAGGTCTCAATCCTGTAGCGCTCAAAAGTATCTGCGCTCACCTCTCCTCTCTCACATGATACACCGCTGATATCAGCCGGCAGGCAGTGCATGTAAAGTGCAGAGCTATTCCTCGTCAGCTTCAATTTCTCATCATTGAACTCCCAATGTCTGAAACTCGCATTCTTTGAAAGACAAACATTCTCCAGATCCTTCAGTCCAGCCCTGTCTCCCTTTTTCAGCAGCTCCGTCCTCTGCTGCATGATATTGTAAGGGGCCCAGCTCTTGGGATAAACAATGTCAGCATCTCTCATCGCCTCCTCCATCGAGTGGGAGACACGGAGCGAGCCTCCTGCAGCAATTGCATTCTTTTTAGCTATCTCAACTATCTCAGGGATTAGGCTATATCCTTCCGGGTAGGCCAGTTCTATATTCATTCCGAACCGTGACATCAATGCAATGATCCCCTGCGGGACTGACAGCGGTTTGCCGTAGCTCGGTGAGTAGGCCCAGCTCATCACCAGCTTCTTACCCCTGAGGCTTTCCGGTGATCCGAAATGGTCTTCAAGATGCATGAGGTCAGCCATAACCTGCGTCGGGTGATCCATATCGCACTGCAGGTTAACAATGCCAGGCCGCACCGGCAGAACACCCTTCTCGAATCCCTCGTCAAGGGCAGCGCCTACCTCGCGCATATACTTGTTGCCTTCACCCAGGAAGATATCATCACGTATACCAATAAAATCCGACAGGAAAGAGATCATGTTAGCCGTCTCGCGTACCGTCTCACCGTGGGCTATCTGTGATTTTCCCTCGTCAAGATCCTGTACCGCCAGTCCCAGCAGGTTACATGCTGAAGCAAAGGAGAAGCGTGTTCTTGTCGAGTTGTCGCGAAAATTCGAGATAGCCAGTCCCGAATCATACACCCTTGGAGATATACCAGCCAGACGCATCTCCCGCAGCACTGCTGCAACCTCCATCACTGTCTTAAGATCATCATCACTCTTCTCCCAGGTAAGCAGAAAATCGTGACCGTGCAACCGCGGCTTCAGTCTTTTCAGTTCCTCAATTTTCCTTTCCAGACTACTGTAACGCTTCTCTATTGTCATATTATATTTTTATGGTGGTGTGCTGTTCTATTGTCAATCGGCCATGGTCCAGGCAAAGGCTGCATAAAAGGCTGCGGCGGCCACAAGGTCACTCACCGGCACCTTTTCGTCAGGAGCATGTGCCAGCACCTCGTTCCCGGGTCCGAAGCCGACAGTTGGTATGCCGTAAGTCCCGCATGTCATGATGCCGTTTGTTGAGAAGGTCCACTTATCCACTACCGGCTTCCTGCCAAAAAGCCCCGAGAAGACCTCAATACCCTTCTGTACCGCCTCATGCTCTTCAGACATCTTCCAGGTAGGGTAATACTTGTCCATCCCGTACTCCAGTCCTGTATAAGCTTTTTCGGAGTAGGCCAGCAGCTCAACCTTTGCATTCATCCCCTTTATGATCTCCTCTATCTCCGCCACGGCACTCTCTCTCGTCTCTCCTGCCGTCAGTCGCCTGTCGAGGTGCAGGCGGGCATAGTCGGAGACAGCGCAAAGCGAAGGACTCTGTGACATCACCTCCGTCACGGTTATACTGCCCTTGCCAAGGAATTCGTCCCGGGAAAGCCTCTCATTCAGCTTCTCAATCCCGAGAGCTGTCCGTGAGGCCATATAGATGGCATTGACCCCGCGCTCGGGAGCGGAGCCATGAGATGATCTCCCGTAGAAATGGACCTGCATCTCCATCCTCCCTCTCTGGCCACGGTAGAGGTTCAGGTTGGTAGGTTCAGTGATGATCACCATGTCAGGCCTGAGACCATCCTCCTCAATAATATATTTCCAGCATAATCCATCGCAATCCTCCTCCATCACGCTGCCGGTGAACCAGACGGTGACATCTTTATCAAACCCGAGTTCTTTAAGTATACGTCCTGCCGTCACAAATGATGCCGGTCCGCCCTTCTGATCCACCGAGCCGCGTCCGTGGACAAACCCGTCACGTATCTCCCCCCCCAGCGGATCGAAGCTCCAGTTCCTCTCAGCACCCAGATCAACAGTATCCATGTGACCGTCAATGGCAAGGATCTTTTTACCATTGCCAATACGACCTATGACATTGCCCAGGCCGTCGATCTTCACCTCATCAAAACCCGCCTCTTCCATCTGGCGCTTCAGTTCCAGCTGCACCTCCTTCTCCATTGACGTTAATGATTTGATCCTGACAAGTTTCGAGAGATTGTCAGCTGTATAATCCCTGTATCTCTCTGAGAGTTCGTTGATTTTCTGATAGATGTTTTCCATAATAGGTAGTAATATGAGCCAACCAAAGTTATAATAAATCCCGATTGGATTATATTTGTGTATGGTAACATTCATACTCAATAACGAACAGGTCAGCACAGACAGACCTTCGGGGTCTCCGCTGCTCGATTTCATAAGGTATGATATGGGGCTTACAGGCACCAAGACAGGGTGCCGTGAGGGCGACTGCGGCGCCTGCACTGTGCTGGTCGGCACGCTGGAGGGTGACACTGTAATATACAGGAGCGCCGTCTCGTGCCTGATGCCTCTTGGCAACGCGCACGGGAAACATATCGTTACCATTGAGGGTATAAATACCGGCCACCTGTCGCACGTCCAGCATGCCATGGTTGACAATAATGCCATCCAGTGTGGCTTCTGCACTCCCGGCATAGTCATGTCGCTTACAGGAGAAAGCCTCTCCGGGGAAAAAACCACAAGAGAATCGGCCATTGACTCCGTCAGCGGTAACATATGCCGGTGCACGGGATACAAATCCATTGAGAGAGCTGCAGAGGCAATAGCGGCAGCCCTGAACGAGAAGGATGTCAGCGCCCCCCTAAGGTGGCTGGTGGAACAGAAACAGCTCCCGGAATACTTCCTGACTATACCTGAGAGGCTCTCTGTCATAAGGGAGGCGACAAATGCAAACGGCGGACCCAGGGTCTCCGGTGGAACAAGAATCTCCGGAGGAACCGATCTCATGATACAGAAGGCTGACCGGCTGGCCGAATCAGAAATTGTCACCTTCCATAACAGAAGAGACCTTAAAGGAATAAAGGTCGAAAATGGAAGATGTATCATTGGTGCCGGAGCTACCTTCACAGATATCGGGCAGTCAGATATCTTCCGTAAGTATCTCCCGGATATCACCACAGCAATCCGCCTCATTGCTTCGGAACCTGTCAGGAACATGGCAACAGTGGGCGGTAACATTGTCAATGCCTCTCCTATCGGAGACTTCTCGGTCATACTGCTGGCCCTCAATGCCGATGTTACTATTGATGGCGGAGCCCAGGTAAGGACCATACCCCTGAGGAACCTGTTCCTGGAATACAAGAAGCTTGATCTGTCCGATGGGGAGTATATCCGAAATGTCTCCTTCAGTTACCTTGCGGAGCCTCCTCTCTTCAGCTTTGAGAAGGTAAGCCGGAGGACCCACCTCGACATAGCAAGCGTGAACAGTGCCATAACGCTCCGGATGAACGGTGACATCATATCTGAATGTCACATGTCAGCCGGGGGGGTGAGTCCTGTTCCTCTTTACCTTAAAGGAACGTGCGCGTTTCTTACCGGACGGCCTGTAAACGCCCAAACGGTTCAGGAGGCAGGCAAGCTCATCCAGGAAGAGATTTTTCCCATCAGCGATGCCAGAGGCAGTGAGAAATACAAGAGACTGTTGCTGCGGCAGCTTTTCCTGGCACATATAATGAAGCTGTTCCCTGGTATGATGAACCTTATTACGGAGCAGCTATGAGCAACCGCGATTCCATAAATCACGCCACCGGCAGGTCACAATACCTTGATGACATACCGGTATTGAAGAACACCCTCTACGGTGTCATACTCGGCTCCCCCACGGCTCACGGGAAGATAACTGCGCTGGATCCCTCTCCAGCCATGGGGCTCCCTGGTGTTCACAGGGTTTTTACACACCTTGACATCCCCGGCATAAATGAAATCGGGGGCATCGTGCATGACGAGACCCTTTTTGCCGTAGATGAGGTTCATTACCGTGGTCAGCCTGTGGCTCTCGTTGTTGCTGATGATGAGCTTACCGCACGCAAGGCTGCGAAACTCATCAGGATACATGTCGATGAGCTTGAGCCTGTCACCGACCCGCGTACTGCATACGAGAGAGGTCTGCTGCTCATCCCCTCCCGCACCTTCCGCATGGGCGACGTGTCTGCCGCATGGAACGACTGTGACTATATCTTCGAGGGCAGAGCTGACTGCGGCGGGCAGGAGCATCTGTACATTGAGACCCAGGGAGCATACTCATACCCTGCAGACAACGGCTGCATCAGGATACACTCCTCCACCCAGGGGCCAACGCTGGTTCAAAAGGTGGCAGCGCGCGTCCTGGGTGTTGCGATGAACCGTGTGGAGGTTGATGTGGCACGCCTGGGAGGAGCTTTTGGCGGCAAGGAGGATCAGGCCACCTTCGTGGCGGTGATGAGCGCACTGGCGGCTTCACTGATGGAGCGACCGGTAAAGATCACTCTCCCCCGCGGCGATGATATAAGAATGACAGGCAAGCGTCATCCCTACAGCGCCGACTTCCGGATAGGACTGACAAGAGACTACAGGATAAAAGCCTACAGCACGGTTATGTACCAGAACGGCGGGGCTGCCGCCGATCTATCACCTGCCATCATGGAGCGCACCCTGTTACACACTACCAATACATACTTCATCCCCAACACCGAGGCTACCGTTCACAGCTGCAAGACCAACCTCCCGCCGAACACAGCCTTCAGGGGCTTCGGCGCTCCGCAGGGAATGTTCGTGATAGAAGCAGCCATATCAAAGGCCGCCGGTGAGATGGGTGTGCCCGCCCGTGTTATCCAGCAGGCGAACTTCCTGAAGGAGAATGATCTCTTCCAGTACGGTCAGGTAGCCCTCGACGTCAACATAGGCAAATGCTTTGCCGCACTCGACAGGGAGTTTGACATAAACAGTATCGAGAAGGAGATAGCTGAATTTAACAACCGTAATACTATCTACCGGAAAGGGATGGCCCTGATGCCAGTAGGGTTCGGTATCTCATTCACCAACACATCCATGAACCACGCACGGGCACTGGTGCATATCTACCAGGACGGCAGCATAGGTATCAGCACGGGTGCGGTAGAGATGGGCCAGGGAGTGAACATCAAGCTGGCACAGGTTGCCGCCGGGGTATTTGCCATAGACCCTGCCCGCGTAAAGATCGAGACCACCAACACAACCCGCGTAGCCAACACCTCTCCCACAGCTGCCAGCTCCGGCGCTGACCTGAACGGCAATGCCCTGCTGATTGCATGCAACCGGCTGCTTGACAGGCTGAAAGAAACGGCTGGAGAGATGCTCGGCTGCAGCACCCATGAGATCACCCTGCGAAGTGAGATGGTATGCCTAAACGGAGAGCCTACTGACATTTCATGGGAGAATCTCATTCGCGAGGCCTTCCTGAGGAGAATAGCACTGACGGAGAACGGCCACTATGCCACCCCTGTTATCTTCTTCGACAAAGCGAAGGAGAAAGGTCATCCCTTCGCCTACCATGTATACGGAACTGCGATCGTTACCGTCATGCTCGATTGCCTGAGAGGCATTTATAAGATAGAAAAGGTTCTTATCGTGCACGATTTTGGCAACTGTATGAATCCTGACATTGACAGGGGACAGCTAGAAGGCGGAGTCATGCAAGGGATAGGATGGATGACTATGGAAGAGGTGATCTTCAACAGTGAAGGGAAGATGCTTACTGACAGCCTCTCAACATACAAGGTGCCTGATATTTACTCTGCACCCGAGGTGTTGGAATTCAGGGCTCTGGAGACAGAAGGACCGGGATTTGCCCTGCTCAGATCAAAAGCCATAGGCGAACCTCCGTTCATGTACGGCATAGGAGCCTGGTTCGCACTGCACAATGCCATCAGATCATTCAATCCATCATGGGAACCTGACTATGATGCACCACTGACCCCTGAGAAGGTGTTGATGAGACTATATGATAAGAAATGAGTTATGACCATGTCAGGAAAGTTTAGCCCTGTTCCTCTCAGACAACTGCTCAGCATGATCCTGAGAGAGTTAGACAGCGAAAAGTCTGTCTTCGGTATGCCGCAGGAGCTCTTTTTCGTACCCGGGGAGAACGAATCCCTCCGGACAGAGATCTTCGGGCACCCGGTTGAGTCGCCCATAGGTGTTGCTGCCGGACCCCACACCCAGCTTGCGCAAAATATCGTTGGAGCATGGCTGATGGGAGCACGTTACATTGAGCTCAAGACAGTACAGACACTCGATGAGCTGGATGTCCCGAAACCCTGTATAGACATGCAGGATGAGGGCTATAACTGTGAGTGGTCACAGGAGCTGAAGATCAGGGAGAGCTTCAACGAGTACCTGAATGCCTGGATAATAATCCACATCCTGAACCACAGATTGGGCCATGGAGGTGACACGGGAACCGTTTTCAATATGAGCATCGGATATAACCTGCAGGGTATCATGCAGGAAAACGTGCAGTGGTTTCTGGATAAGATGAACGGATGTGCCGGGGAGCTGCATGCCGGACTTGAAGAGATACTGCCAATATACCCGGAGGCAGCTGAGATAGACATACCTTCACGTATCTCTGATAATATTACGCTCTCCACAATGCATGGCTGTCCTCCCGAGGAGATAGAGTCCATAGCCCGCTACCTTATCTCGGAGCGCGGCCTGCACACCCTGGTTAAGCTGAACCCTACGCTGCTGGGGCCGGAGATGCTGAGGGAGATACTTAATGATAAGCTCGGTTTTAAAACATCCGTGCCGGATGAGGCATTTGCGCATGATCTCAAATATGATGATGCGTTAAGTATAATAAGGTCTCTTCAGTCTCTCGCCGCGGAAAAGAGGCTGCAGTTCGGGCTTAAGCTTACCAACACTCTTGAATCGAAAAATAACAGATCCGTTTTCGGCAGTGATGTGCCTATGATGTACATGAGCGGGCGTGCTCTTCATCCTCTCTCGGTGCACCTCGCCCTCAAGCTGCAGAAAGAGTTTTCGGGGGAGCTCCTGCTCTCCTTCTCTGCCGGAGCTGACGCCTTCAACATCGCCCCCCTTATCTCCTGCGGGTTCAGGACAGTAACCGTCTGCAGCGACCTGCTCAAACCAGGAGGTTATATGAGGCTGTACCAGTACTTCAGCGAGCTGGACTCAGACTTTGAGAAGCATGGAGCAAAGAATATTGATGAGTTCATTGTCAGGTCAGCCGGTATGCCTGATAAAAAGTCAGCCTCACTGGCGAACCTTGAAGGCTGGTGCAGGGCGGTTATAACCTTGCCGGCTTACAGGAGGGAATACATTGCCCCCCCGGACATCAAGTCCGGCCGCGAGCTTGACCTCTTTGACTGTATAGAAGCTCCTTGCCGCGAAGCATGTGCCACAGCACAGGATATCCCTGACTACCTGTGGCACTCCTCGCAGGGCCGCTTTGACAGTGCCTTCGAGGTGATACTGAGGACAAACCCCTTCCCATCGGTTACAGGAATGGTATGCGATCACCTGTGCCAGGGGAAGTGCACCAGGATCAACTATGACGACCCTCTGCAGATACGCGAGGTCAAGCGTTTCATCGCGTCGCAGGAGGAGCCGGCACTGAGACCGGCACCTGATAACGGCATCAGGACAGCGGTAATCGGTGCCGGTCCGGCAGGACTGTCATGCGCGTACTACCTGAGGATGGCCGGCTTCGTCGTTGATGTGTTCGAGGCAAGATCACAGGCCGGTGGCATGGTGCAGTATGCCATCCCGGGCTTCAGACTGACAGACGGGGCAGTGAAGAGAGATATTGACCGTATCACAGGCCTGGGAGTGAATATCCTGTTCAACAGTCACATAGACAGGGAGAGATTTGAAACCATCAAAAGAGATTATCCGTTTATCTTCATCGGCCCCGGAGCACAGATAGCGTCACCGATAAACATCGAAGGAGCCGGTGCAGCAGGCGTCACTGATCCTCTCCGCTTCCTCTTCAGTGCAAGAGAAGGAACGGAAACAGGCATCGGCAAAAACGTTGTGATCATCGGGGGAGGGAATACTGCCATGGATGCTGCACGTACCGCCTGGCGGATCGTCGGCAAAGAGGGAAAGGTGACCGTCGTCTACCGCCGCACATTGAATGAGATGCCTGCCGACCAGGGAGAGATAAGTGAAGTGATTAAGGAAGGTATAGTGATCATTGAGCTTGCAGCGCCCGAAGAGATAGTTGCGGGAGATGGCAGGGTGTCAGGTATCATCTGCAGCAGGATGGAGCTGAAAGGAACAGACCGCAGCGGAAGACCAGCCCCGGTAAAAATAGAGGGAAGCGAATTTGAGATACCTTGCGATACAATCATCCCTGCCATTGGCCAGATGATTGACATCGATTTCGCCGGAAGAGATGAGCTCACCATCGGTGACACTCCATACAGGACGCACATCAAAGGTGTCTATACCGGCGGCGATGCAATGCGTGGAGCCTCCACGGCTATTAACGCCATAGGAGATGGCAGGAAAGCAGCGGAACAGATAATGATGGAGGCGGGCATCAACTTTGCATTAACAAAACCTGAAATACACAGGCAGCTGTCAGCCGGGGAACTGATGAAAAAACGTGCCATCAGGATACCTGCCAGGCCTGCTGCCGAGCCCACGGACGAACAGAGACGGAGCTTCAGCCTCATAAGCAAGACCCCCGACCGGGAGTCGGTGGTGACCGAAGCCGGACGCTGCCTGTGGTGTGATGAGATCTGCAGCATATGTACTACAGTGTGCCCTAACTTTGCCAACAGGACTTACTCTGTTACTCCCTTTAGTCTGAATCTGCAGAAAGCAGTCAGGACAAAAAACGACGATATCCGCCTGGAGGAGGACTTCCTGTTCGAAATAACACAGAAATACCAGATCCTGCACATTGCTAACTTCTGCAATGAGTGCGGCAACTGCACCACTTTCTGTCCCACCTCAGGAGCACCTTTCCGCGAAAAACCCAGGTTCTACCTTACCACCGCGTCATTCAATGAAGCCACCGATGGTTACTTCCTCTCCATGCTGAAAGGCCGAAAGAATTTGATACATAAACACAAAGAGAGCTTCGCTACGCTGACGGAGCTACCTGACAAATACATTTATGAAACCGACTTCGTAACTGCAACCTTTGAAAGGGAGACATTCAGAATCATTGAAGTGAGCTTCCTCACCCCCTGTATTATGGAGGCACATTTCCATAAGGCTGCGGAGATGGCAGTGCTGCTTCGGGGAGCGGTGAGCGTGCTTCATGGTTGACAATGCAGATTAATTATTTCCCTGCATATTACTATCTTGCACTGCATAAATGAGCTAAACCAAGTAATACTATGATCGGGCCAATAGATAATATAACCAGTGAGACAGCGCTGGAGAATGCGGTCAACCGCTTCAGGGAGAGGGGCATCATCCTCCCTACTTTTAAACAGCAGATGCATCCTGAGCTGATACCTGAAAAGATCAGTTCCAGACTCCGCGATGTGGGGCTGTGGGATATGAACCCCCTGAACCTGTTTCGTATTACCTGGAAGAATGAGCCGGTGGATAAGGGAGGCCTCTTCGGCGATGTCAATTTTATTGAACTGCCCTCGCAGCTCACGGGAGTGGAGGCACGAATCATCCTCCTCATCGGCAAATGGTTCCCCACAGGTGCACATAAGGTAGGAGCAGCATATGGCTGCCTTGCACCGAGGATTATCACCGGCGGATTTGATCCCTCATGGCAAAAGGCTGTCTGGCCTTCAACGGGCAACTACTGTCGCGGCGGCGCCTTCGACTCAAAGCTTATGGGTACAGAGTCTGTGGCGATACTGCCCGAGGAGATGAGCAATGAACGGTTTGCATGGCTGCGTGATGAGATAGGCTCGGAGGTTATTGCCACGCCCGGGTGCGAGTCAAACGTTAAGGAGATCTACGATAAATGCTGGGAGATACGGAGGACGAGACACGACTGTGTCATCTTCAACCAGTTTGACGAGTTCGGCAACGCAGCATGGCACTATAACCTGACCGGGCAGGCCATTGAAGAGGTATACAACACAGTCAGTAATGGCTGTAGCCGTCTGGCCGCCTACGTCTCTGCCACAGGATCAGCAGGCACCATAGCTGCGGGCGACTACCTCAGGACCATAGTGCCGGATATAAAAGTGGTGGCATCCGAGGCATTGCAGTGCCCCACGCTGCTGATGAACGGTTTTGGCGGTCACAGGATTGAAGGGATAGGTGACAAGCACGTGCCATGGATACATAATGTTAAGAACACTGACATGGTAACTGCCATAGATGATGAAGACTGCATGAGGCTGCTCAGACTCTTCAATGAGAAGAAGGGGCACGATTACCTGTCGGCTCTCGGTATTGACGGAAACGTTCTGCCCAACCTGCCACTGATAGGTATATCCGGTATAGGCAACCTCCTCTCTGCCATCAAGACAGCCAGGTATCTTGAGATGACCTCTGACGACGTGATCATAACCATAGCTACTGACTCAGCGGAGATGTACGGGTCAAGGATCGAGGAGCTGAGAGCAGAGAGAGGCGACTACGACACGCTGCAGGCCGTACGCGACTTCGAGCAGTGCCTCCTGGGAACGAGGTGCGATAACATGAAGGAGCTGACATACACTGACAGGAAGGCGATACATAACCTGAAGTATTATACCTGGATTGAACAGCAGGGCAAGGATGTAGAAGAGCTAAACCAGCTGTGGCACGACCGTGATGTCTGGAACACTATGTTCAGACAGGTCTACAGATGGGATGAACTGATCAATGAATTCAACGACCGGACAGGGTTGCTGAAATCTCTGTAGGAGAATGTCAGACAGCAGGTGATGACAATGAGCAAATTCATATACAGATGCACCGACTGTGGAAAGGAATATGATAGTGCCGCACCGTTCTATCTGTGTCCTTCATGCAGTGCCGCCAGTCTGCCTGATGCTCCTCCCCGCGGAGTGGTTAAAGCCATCTACAACTATAAGATGATAAGAGAGTCTGCGGCAGGGTTTGACGGATTGAAGAATAGACAATTTATAGACCTGCTGCCACTCAACAGCACTGACTCCCTGCCTCCCCTGAGAGTAGGTAACACTCCCCTTTACCGCTTCAAGGAGCTGGGAGGCAAGCACCTTCCCTTCCGTCTTTGCATCAAGGATGACTCTCAGAATCCCACCTGGTCATTCAAAGACAGGGCCTCGGCCATAGTATCCGCCTGGGCGCGGGAAAAGGGTCTGGATTCCATCATCGCAGCCTCCACAGGCAATGCCGGCTCCTCCCTGGCAGGTATATGTGCCTCTCAGCAACAGAGGGCAATAATTGTTGTGCCTGAATCAGCTCCACCGGCGAAACTGACCCAGATAGTAATGTACGGCGCTACGATAGTACCTGTCAAAGGCACTTATGATGAAGCCTTTGACCTCAGCGTAAAAGCAACGGAAGAGTTTGGCTGGTATAACCGTAATACCGCATACAATCCGCTTACTGTTGAGGGCAAAAAGACGGCATCGTTCGAACTGTTTGAGCAGCTTGATCGTCAGGTGCCCGACAGAATATTCCTCCCGGCAGGCGATGGGGTCATACTGGCAGGAATTTACAGGGGCTTTGAAGATCTGCTCCATGTGGGAATAATCTCCAGAATGCCTGTCATCGTCGCAGTACAGTCGGAGAAGAGTGATAACCTCGTGAGGAATATCCCACGGGAGGAATTTACTGTCGTTCCCTCAACCACTGTGGCAGACTCCATCTCCGTTGATATCCCGAGGAACTTCTACATGGCACGCGGGTTCATAAGGGAATACAACGGCGAAACGCTTACCGTCAGTGATGATGATATCCTGCATGCCTCAGGTATGCTTGCCGCCGTCACCGGGCTCTTTGCCGAGCCGGCAGCGGCAGCGGCATTCGCGGGATTTCTGTCATACTACGGAGAAGGCCGTTTAGAGACTGACACATCAAATGTCGTTCTGCTTACCGGCAGCGGACTGAAAGACCCACGTGCGGTCTCATCCCTCATCAGGATGCCGGAACCGGTCTACCCGACAATAGATAACCTCCTGAAGATCGTACAATGATCACGTTTACCCTGAACGGAGTAAAGAGATGTTTTGAGGGAGACCCTGATGAGTCCCTTCTTGACCACCTGCGCATTGAGAACAGGATCACCTCAGCCAAGGATGGCTGCTCCGGCCAGGGAGTATGCGGTGCGTGCACCGTGGAGATCAACGGCATGGCAAAGCTGGCATGCCGCACAAAAATGCGCAGCCTCGAGGGCGCGGAGATATTTACAACGGAGGGATTGTCCGGGAGATTCAGGGACATTATTAGCAGACATTTTGCAGAGAAGGGTGCCGTGCAATGCGGGTTCTGTTCCCCGGGTATGATCATGAGGGCAAAGGCACTGTATAATGCCAATAAGGAGCCATCGCGCCATGAGATCATTAAAGCCATAACACCTAACCTATGCCGCTGTACCGGTTATGTAAAGATCATTGAAGCAATTGAAGCCGCTTTTAATGAGCTGAACGGCAAGGAGAGTGTCACGGAAAAGGCCTCTGCTAAGGTCGGAGAGCCATACCCTAAATATATGGCAGCAGAGACAGCGCTGGGGGCCAGGGATTTTGTTGACGACATGCACTTTGAGGGCATGGTGCACGGGGCGCTGAGGTTCAGCGACCACCCGCGCGCAATAGTGACAAGAATTGATACCACTGAAGCTCTGAAGGCTGAAGGAGTGATAAGGATCTTCACTGCAGCCGACATTCCCGGTGAGCACTCTACAGGGCTTATATTCCGCGACTGGCCATTGATGGTAGGCGAAGGAGAGACAACACACTGCCTCGGAGATGTGCTTGCCGGCGTTGTGGCAGAGACGGAAGCCATGGCCAGGACAGCTGCAAAGCTTATCAATGTGGAATATCAGATCCTTGATCCGGTGACCGACATGCACGAGGCCATCAAACCTGGCAGCCCTGAAGTACATAGCGGGCGCTCCAATGTGCTGGAGGTATGCAGCATCCTGTCCGGAGATGTTGATAAGAGTATCAGCGAAGCGGCATGGGTCTCCGCAGGTGTTTATGAGACACAGCGGATAGAACATGCTTTTCTCGAGACCGAGACAGCAATAGCCATGCCGGAAGACGACGGCGTCAGGCTATACAGCCAGGGCCAGGGCGCTTACGTTGACAGAAAGGCGGTAGCCGGGATACTCGCTCTTCAGGAAGAGAAGGTCAGGGTGATACAGATACAGAACGGAGGCGGATTCGGTGGCAAGGAGGATATAACCGTCCAGGGCCATGCTTCACTCTTTGCCTGGCTCCTGAGAAAAGCAGTAAGAGTGCACCTTACCCGTGACGAATCAATAATCATGCACCCTAAACGCCACCCTGTCTGGATGAAGATAAGCCTCGCCTGCGACACCCAGGGTAAATTTACAGCGCTGCGGCTTGATGCCATCGGTGACACCGGAGCCTATGCCTCCGTAGGCACCAAGGTGATGGAGCGGGTGGTGGGCCACGCCACCGGTGCATACACCGTCCCTGCGGTGGATATTAAAGCCGTGACCGTCTATACAAACAACCTGCCGGCCGGCGCCATGAGAGGCTTCGGCGTCCCACAGGTGACCTTCGCTGTTGAGAGCTGCATAGACGAACTGTGCCGCAAGGGTGGGTTCAACCGCTGGCAGATACGCTTTGACAACGCTCTCGAGGATGGTAAAAAGACGGCAACGGGACAGATACTGAAAGGTGTGGGACTGAAAAAAACACTCCTGGCCGTTAAGGACCAGTTTGCCAGCGCCAGGTTCGCAGGTATAGCATGCGGCATAAAGAACACAGGCGTGGGAAACGGCATGACCGACGAGAGCAGGGTAACAATAGAGATAGTATCTGATAAAAAAGTGATTGTCAATCATGGCTGGAGCGAGATGGGCCAGGGAATACATACCATGGCCGTCCAGATACTGTACCATGAGACAGGCATAGACCCGGGAATAATTGAGGTGAGGGTTGACACCGGCACAGGCCTGCAGACAGGCATGACCACCTCTTCCAGAGCCACAGCCCTGATGGGTAACGCCATCATTGACGCCTCGGCACGCATACGTGAAGACCTCAGGCAGGGTTCTCTGCAGCAGCTTGCCGGCCGTATCTACAGGGGCGGCTTTGTGTGCGACTGGACATGCAGGCCGGGAGAGGAGACCGACGATCCGGCAATCCACTTTGCCTATGGTTATGCAACACAGGTGGCCATACTCAATGAGGAGGGCTCGGTGACAAAGATCATTGCAGCCCATGACGCCGGCAAGATCATGAACCGTATGCTCTTTGAAGGACAGATAGAGGGCGCCGTGCACATGGGTATGGGATACGCTCTTACCGAAGATCTGCCCATGAAGAACGGCAGACCGGTGAGTCTTAAATTTAATGACCTGGGATTGATCAGGGCCGTTGACATGCCTGAGATAGAGGTTATCGGTATCGAAGAGAAGGACCCGGTAGGACCGTACGGAGCCAAAGGGATAGGTGAGATAGGGTTGGTCCCTACAGCTGCTGCCATAGCTAATGCACTCTCTGCATATGATGGCATAAGAAGAACAAAATTACCTCTCCGGAGAAAGAGATAAACTGTAAATTTTCAAGAGATGAACCTGCTGCTAAAAAACGCAACCTACATAGACTGGAAGACACTTGACTTCTGTACCAGGAACATCATTGTCCGCCCCGGTGATGACAACATACAGCTTACGAGCCCGGATGATAACGGCATAGTTTATCCTGGCACCGAGACCATCGACTGCACCGGCAGGCTGGTGACAAAATCGTTTGCCGTAGGCCACCATCATGCCTACTCGGCACTGGCAAGGGGTATGGGGGCTCCCAAACAAATACCGCGCAACTTCCTGGAGATACTGCAGTATGTCTGGTGGACCCTTGACAAACAGCTGGATGCTGAACTGATAGAGATGTCTGCCCTGGTGACAGCGATGGAATGTGCCAGGAACGGCTCTACCTTCGTGATAGACCATCATGCCTCTCCCTTTGCAATAAAGGATTCCCTCAGGATCATTGCAGGAGCTTTTGAAAAAGTGGGCGTATCTCACCTGTTATGCTATGAGATATCTGACCGTGACGGAAAAGTGATTGCCGGTGAAGGACTGGATGAAACGGAGAGCTACATGAAAGAACACAAAGGGCTGGTGGGGCTGCATGCCTCCTTCACGGTAGGTGATGATACACTGGAGAGGGCTGTCGGAATAATGCGTGAATATGACACCGGCATCCATATACATGTCGCCGAGGATGAATATGATCAGGAGCACTGCCTGAGCGAGCATGGCAAAAGGGTTGTTGAACGTCTTTCAGGTGCTGGGGTTCTTAGCTCCCCGAAAAGTATCCTTGTGCACTGCCTGCATCTCAATGACAGAGAGAGGGAGCTGATAGCCAATTCACCGGCCTGGGTGGCAGAGAACTGCGAGAGCAACCTCAATAACAATGTGGGCAGTTTCAACGGAGCAGGATTGGGTGAGAACATCATGCTGGGCACTGACGGCATGCACAGCGACATGCTGCAGAGCCTGAAGGCGGCTTTTTTTGCAGGCCAGCGCCATGATAATATCTCATATGACTCAGCCTATAAAAGGCTCAGGAACGTACACCATTACCTGAACAGTAACGGATTAACCGGTGACAGTGATAATAACCTCGTGATCCTTGATTATGATCCTCCCACACCGGTCACCAGGGAAAATTTTATAGGACATCTGCTTTTCGGCATCTCATCACGTCACATTTCGGATGTCATCTCAGATGGAAAAATGATTGTCAGAGAGAGGAAGATCACTACCGTTGACGAGCAGGCGATACTAAAGGATTCCAGGAAGCAGGCAGAAAGAGTGTGGAAGAAGATCAGTCAGCGTTAGCCTTTATCGTGCTTTCTCCGGAAAAGGAAATAAACAGGTATGCCGGTCAGGATGAGTGTCAGCCCTATGAGAGCTTCGCGGGGCTGTGTTATGATCGTATTTAAAAACAGTCCTATACAAAACAGAATAAAAAAGGCAGTCACATAGGGGTAGCCCCATACTTTGTAGGGCCGGTGTGCCTCCGGCATCCTGCGGCGAAGGATAAAGACACCTGTTGCCATGGCACCGTAAAATATGTAAACGGCAAAGATGAGCATGTCCGTCAGCTGGTCGAAGGTACCCGAGAGCACCAGCACCGAGGCCCATATGCCCTGCCATAGTAATGAGTTGCCGGGTACGTTGTGACGGTTGAGCTTACCTATACCTGAGAAGAAAAGTCCCTCCTGCGACATGGCATAATAGGGTCTTGAACCGGTAAGAACGCTGGCGTTGAGACAACCAAGGGTGGTCACCAGTATCAGCAGAGAAATAAAGAGCACCCCTCCTGTACCCCACAAGTTCCTCACTGCCTCCACGGCAGCTATCTGGTTTCCGGCTTCATGAACCTGTACCAGTTCAGGTATTGCCATTATCCGCATATAGGCCAGGTTGACGAGGACATATGTAACTATCACAACCAGTACTCCAATAGCTATTCCTTTCGGAATGTTTCTGTTCGCGTTCTTGATCTCGCCCCCGATGAACCCCACTGAAACCCATCCCTGATATGCCCAGAAAGAGGCCAGAATGGCTGTATAGAAAGCCGAGAGGGTGACTGTTCCATTGCCCAGCTCCCTGAAGTTCATGTAGTTTTCAGGCCTGGGAGTATTGCTGGTCAGTCCCGCAACGATTATCACCAGCAGGCCGGCACATACAAAAAAGAAGATGGCCTTGCCTGTCCATGCCCCGCTGCGCAGCCCTGACATATTAAGCAAGGTCAGCAGCATGATCACGGTTATTGCCGCCAGCTTAATGCCAAAATCCCGGAACGGGAAAAAGAGACCCCCGATTGTAAAATCCTGGAGGGAAGGTAATATCTCAGGAATGGGGATGACACTGTTGAGCGACTGTACCAGGACATATGCAATCGAAGAGATTGTTGCTGTCTGTATGACAGCAAAGAGCGACCATCCGTAGAGAAACGAAAAGAAACGCTTGTAAATCTTTTTAAGATATACATAATCACCTCCGGTATCTGCCAGCATACCCGCCAGTTCGGCATTGCTCAGCGCCCCAAAGAGAGTGATTATTCCCCCGGCAATCCACACCAGCAGAATCCACACTGAAGAATGAAGCTCATTGGCCATAGGGGCAATCTTCTTATATACCCCTGACCCTATGATGTTTGCAATGACAAAGATGACTGCATAGCCCAGTCCGAGTGTCCTGGCAAGACTCCGTTGATTACTCATGTGCATTCATCATTCTGCAGGTGAAGATGCTAATTTAAGAAATAAGTTGAGCCATTCAACGGTCTGATGATTTCATTATGTGAAAACCAGTCGCTTAATGAATTAATACTGTGAATTGTCAGGGCTGCAATGCGTTTCTGCAACATCCAGGTATAACTTTCTTACAAAATCAGCGTTGTAATGGATGAGAGTTAATTGAATTAACCTCCTTATACCTCATTGTTGGATAAAATAACCCTGATGCAATGAAATATCTGTGGTTACAGAAACGCAACCGGGATTTCGGGCCCGGCAAAGCTAAAAACAACGGTTATAAGTTCAACATTGGTATTCTCCCGCTTTGCGGGACAAGCTTTCATACAATGGTAATCAAATCTTATTATGATGAAAAAGATAGTTTTTTTATTGGCGACCACTCTGTTTTGCAGCGTTGCCGGAGCGCAGTGGAAGGCGCAGACCGCTGAAACATATGAACAGACATACCGGATAGCATTTGTTACCTCCAAAAGCGGAACCGAAACACTGCGGGTGCTACGTGCCGTACCTGGACAGAAGGGGACATCTCCGTACGATCAGATTACCGGCCAGATTCTGCTGAACAAGAACATAGGTACGGAATACAACGTTTACAATCTTGTCTTCAGGTTTGACGACAGCCCGAAGATGTATATTCTCGACCCGGAGGCCATAGAGCAGCAGTGGGATGCCAATGTCAGGAAATATATCATTGATTCCGACTGGAAGACATGGAGGATAGGAGACACACGCGACAAGCAGGGACGTAAGAGTGCCGGTGACACTGGTGCAGACCATAAGAAGGAGATTATCGATCTTATGAAAGCCAGTGGGAAGATCACCTGCCAGATCGTGCTGCTTCGCAAAGGTGACGGCTCGCAGTCAATGATCAGTACTGAATTCACCCTGCAAAACTCCACAAAATCAATAAACTACCTCTTTAAGTAACCTATCGGCCAACTCTCTCCGGAGAGAAGATTACACTCCTTGCAGTCAGCCTGTATTTGAAACTCTCATAAACACTGTGCACTACCCTGAGCCCATGGCTCAACCGGAACGGTAATCACTATCCTGATTTTGATTTACTGTTTGCCTCCTCACTCAGGCTCTCCAGCCTGGAAATAATCACTGCACCGCAACTGTCGCTGAAGACATTGACCGTTGTCCTGAACATGTCCAGAATCCTGTCAACCGCAAGAATGACAACGACACCTTCGAGAGGCAGTCCAACCGCTCCCAGTATAATGGACATCATTACCAGTCCGCTCATGGGTATACTGGCAGCCCCGATTGAAGCAAGCACCGCTGTGACAGCGATGGTCATCTGGGCCCCGAAAGTGAGATCAAAACCATATACCTGGGCGATAAAGATAGCGGCCACGCATTCATAAAGTGCCGTCCCGTCCATATTCATCGTTGCACCGATGGGAAGCACAAAACCGGCAGCCCTCCTTGATGCTCCCGAGACCTCTGTCACAGCCTTCATTGTAAGAGGCAGGGTGACGATGGTTGAGCATGTTGTAAAAGCTGTAAGCATGGCAGAAACCATCCCCCTGAAATGCCTGACAGGACTTATTCTGCCCAGGAAAAAAAGAAGTGTCGGAAGAGTCAGGAACATATGTATGGTCAGACCTGCAAGAACAATAATGAAGTAAAAACCCAGGGGCCTGAAAGCGGCAAACCCTGTTTGGGCAACTATGCCGGTTATTATTCCGAAAACACCCAGGGGAGCAGCCCAGATAATCAGCGAAGTCATCTTGAGCATCGCCTCAAAAGCCGCCTCGAAAAAACCTGATATCTGCTTTTTGTGATCTGCTCCTATCCTTGTCACAAAATATCCGAATAACACCGAAAAGAAAATTATGGGCAGTACATCACCTGAGGCAGCAGCAGCAAAAGGGTTTTCAGGTATGATGTTAAGCAGTATCTCTCCCAGCCCGCGTTCAACTGCCGTAATGGTTTCAGGACTGGCTTCAAGGCCTATCTCAGCACCCACACCCGGTTTAAACAGATTTACGAGCAGCTGTCCGGTTATTATTGCCAGGAGACTGGTGCAGATGTAGTAAATGAAGGTACGCAATCCTATTCTCCCCAGGCCGCGTGCGGAACCCACCTGTATCACTGCACTGATTATGGAGGTGATAACCAGAGGCATAATAACCATCCTGAGCAGCCTCAGGAAGATATTTGCCAGGGGTTCGGTAAATGGGATTGCTGGTTCTCCGATAACCAGTCCGGCAAATATTCCGAGAAAGAAACCCACAAAGATGAAGATCGTCAGGCTGTATTTCCTTCGAAAAACCATTCCTGTTCTTGCATTCTTTTCCCAAATTTACGAAAAACGGCGTTCTTTTCATAGTAATAAGAAGTCTCGGGGATCTTGATAAATTCATTATTTTTATATCGGATTTAATTAGCTCTATTATTATGAAAAAGATAGGATACTGGTTGCTGTTATTTGTACTTGCGTCCGTCATTCTTGCCGGATGCGAGGAGAAGGTGATACCTGAGGAGGAAGAGGAAGAGGAAGAACAGACAGAGGCAACTGCATTGATTCAGAAAATTAATGGCTTCATCAAGGAGGCGATGACTGATGTTTATCTCTGGTATGATAAAATGCCTGCCATCGACATAAGATATGAAACTGACCCCAAAACCTATTTTGATAAACTCCTTTACAGTGAAGACAGATGGTCTTATATAACTGATGACATAACTGCTTTTGAAGGTAGTCTCCAGGGGGTTGAAAAAACATATGGTTATTCTCTGGCCTTCGGCAGGTTTGTTGATGCTACAGGTAGTCCTACCGGTAACTATTTTGCGATTGTTGAGTATGTTTACCCGAATACCCCCGCCTCACAGGCAGGATTTACAAGAGGTGATCTTATCATCAAGCTCAATGATGCAAATATTACTGCCAATAATTACAGAGAGCTGCTGTCCGGCACTTCAATCTCTGTCACAAAGGGAATCCTGACCAGCCAGGGTATCTCTTCCGGTGATACAGTAGCCCTGGTGGCAGAAGAGCTGAATCTTGACCCGGTTCTCATGTATAAGACCATGGAAGTTGAGGGGCATAAGATAGGGTACCTTGTTTATCTGCAGTATATTGCCAGCTATAACACCACCAGCCTCAACCTGGCACTGCAGTATTTCAAGGATAACCAGATCACTGATCTGGTGCTTGACCTGCGGTACAATCCCGGTGGCTACACATCGGCTGCACAGTATCTGACCAGTTCCATTGCACCTCAGAGTGTGGTAGACAATTCAAGTACTCTCGTCACCTTCCAATGGAACGACAAGTACCAGACCTACTGGATCTCAAATAACAATCAGGATCAGCTCGGAGTGAATTTTGACCCGACGGTGCCTGTTAAACTGGATCTCGGCAAAGTGTATATCCTGACGGGGAATGGCACAGCCAGCGCCTCGGAGCTTACGATCTGCGGACTGGAACCTTATATGGATGTCGTTACAGTAGGCGACACCACATACGGAAAATATACCGCTTCCATCACCATAAAGCCGGAGGACTGGTACACAAATGAAGCTGATTATTCTTCATTTGAAAACTGGGGATTACAGCCAATAGTAATACGGTATGCCAATGCCGAGGGTGTTACCAGCTTTAAGGATGGGTTTGCCCCCGATTTTCTTGTTGGAGATGAGTTATTACCCGCCTTTCCTCTCGGCGATCTGACAGAGCCGCTACTGAAGAAGGCCGTTGAAGACATAACCGGTATAACTTTACCTGTCACGAAAAGTGCAGCGTTGCCCATAGAATATGTCCTGGTTGACCGCGGTTTCTCAAAATTTGATAATCAGAAGAGAAACCTGTTTATTGACAAACCAGAAGATCTCATAAAGATCAGGGACTAAGGAAGCCTCGCAATTGTAAAAAACCATTACCGGTTATAAGCCAGTTCTGACCCCTTACAGAATTGTTCTTCAGCCTGATCATTGCCTCATCCCATGGGCAATCAAACGGTGTTGAGCTCTCTCATTAAGGATCTGATCAAAGAATATGTCAGCACTCATCTTGTTAACTACGACGATCCGGAGAGCATTAATCAGATGATAAAATATCCGGAGTACAACTGAGAATTTTTTTATTCTTTTGCCATTACCATTAAACAATAAACCCAACCCATGAAAATAAGAATCTTTGTTCTGCTTGTACTGTCAGTTGTAATATGTGGATATTCTGAGATCCAGGCACAGGAAACCCGGGGGGAAGCTGCAGCCACGGCACAGTCAGTTACAGTGGTACCCGTAATTGTTAACGGTGAAGCTCAGATGATACCTGCCTTTGAGAACCCGGATGACTGGATTCGCGAGGATCTGTGGGTGGAGACGGAGTTTGACACTGACGGTGACTCCAGACGCGACAGGATGCATGTTGATGTCACCCGTCCGAAGCAGACTGAAACTGAAGGCATAAAGCTTCCCGTTGTATATGAATCGAGTCCCTACTTCGCTGGAACAGCCGGAAACAACAGAGAGTATTTCTGGGATGTAAGACAGGAACTTAACACTGTTCCCACAGGTCATATACATCCTCCGCAGATCGAACGCAGAGGTGAAAGGCCAGTGATATCCAACTCTCAGGTTAAAGCCTGGTTGCCTTACGGTTTTATCGTGGTTCACTCGTCTGCTCCAGGGACAGGTCTCTCACAGGGTTGCCCGACCATCGGTACCAGGATAGAGGCACTGGCACCCAAGGCAGTTATCGACTGGCTTAACGGACGGGCAAAAGGATATACCACCCCTGACGGCACAGAGGAGGTCAGGGCTTACTGGACCACAGGAAAGGTGGGGATGATTGGCACGTCGTACAACGGCACCATTCCCTTCGCCGCAGCCACCACCGGTGTGGAGGGCCTCGAGGCTATCATCCCCGTGGCTCCCAATACCTCATATTACCACTACTACCGCTCCAACGGCCTGGTGAGGAACCCGGGAGGTTATTCCGGCGAGGATGCCGATGTGCTCTATGACTTTATCTACTCTAACCCTGACAACTGTGAATACTGCGACAGCGTGGTGAGAGACACCGAGATGGCGAAAGGTATAGACCGCGTGACAGGTGACTATAACGAATTCTGGGAAAGACGTGATCTGATGACCTACATGGATAACTTCAGGGCGGCAGTACTGATGGCGCATGCTTTCAACGACTGGAATGTTGTTCCCAGCCACAGTTACCGTTTTATCAAAGTGCTGAAGGAGAGAGGCCTGCCATTACAGATTTACTACCATCAGGGTAGCCACGGCGGTGAGCCTCCCGTAAAATTGATGAACAGATGGTTCACCCGTTACCTCTTCGGAGTGGAGAACGGAGTAGAGAATGACCCGAAGGCTTATATCGTCCGCGAGGAGGATGACCGCCTCAGCCCCACACCCTATGCTGACTATCCCCATCCCGATGCAGCGCCCGTAACATTCTTCCTCACCCCCGGAGCCCCGGCGACAGGCGGTCTTGTGACAGAGAAGATAGCAGGACAGGGCACGGAGACCATCATCGACAATTTTTCCTTCACCGGTTCCATGCTGGCCCAGGCAGAATACACCAGCCACCGTCTCCTTTACCTGACACCCGTGCTGACGGAGCCTGCACATATCTCAGGAGTGACGACGGTAAAGGTAAGAGCTGCTGCAAGCAAGCCTGCTGTGAATTTATCAGTATGGCTGGTGGCATTGCCCTGGACCACCCCGCGTGAGCCCAGGATTACAGATAACATTATCACGCGCGGATGGGCCGACCTGCAGAACCACCGTTCGCTTACCGAGAGTGAGCCCCTGATCCCCGGCCAGTACTATGAAATGAGCTTCGAGCTGGAGCCTGATGACCAGATCATACCTGCCGGCAAACAAATAGGCCTGCTGATCTTCTCAAGCGATAAGGAGTTCACCCTCCACCCCATGCCGGGCACCGGGCTGACCATTGACCTTGACGGCACAGAGGTGACAATACCAATTGTGGGAGGAGAGATAAAATAACCAGGTTATTATTTTTATCCTACTTCACCAAACAGGGGCTAAAGCTTATTTAACCTTCTGTTTTAAAAGGCATCGCACTTCATATTTTAAGAGCTGAAGAAAGTGTTTTGATGTATTGTCTGTATGATGTACAGAGATAAAGTCACCTCCATTTTTCAATTCTCTGACTGCCGTCTGACAGTGACCCCCCTGCTACGGACAGACTCTCTGTCACCTTCCGTAACGACTGAGATCTCATAGCTGTACAGTTCTCCTTCGGAGACGGCCTTATCAAGGTATTCATCAGCCGTTTTCTGCAAAGTAAAGACAGGTAAGGCCTGTAACCCCGGCCGCGACCTGTATACCCTCACCGAGACAGCCTTCTCATCTGTGACCTGCCCCCAGCTTATGAGTATCCCCTCTTCTGTATTGACAGCCCTCAGTATCTCCGGAGCAATAACTGTTGATGCTTCCGGAACATATGCCACAGATACTCTTCCTGTACTTTCGTTACCGTAGAAATCAATGGCCGAGACAGTATACCGGTAACTCTGTCCTGCCGCCAGGGTAGTATCCCTGTAATAATTCAGGTCATTTCTTAGTGTATCGCCGGCTAACAGTGTATAACGCCCGTCCGGATCTGCTCTTCTGAACACTTTGTAACCAAGCAGAGCCGGTTCAGTCTGACGCATATCATCCCACACAAGAATTACTCCATCACCTGATTTGGTGATGTGCAGATTCATAGGGCTACCAACAGTTGATTTCTTACCCGGGCTTGCGCTGGCAGTTTCGGAGAAATCGCTTAGCTGGTCAACATCGTTCACCGTCCTGACAGCATAGCGGTACACCTCATTGCCCTGCAGGTATCCTGCCGTATCAGCGTAACTGTATATCTCCGCACCGGAGGGTATCAATCCCGAGACCTGCTCGAATTCAGCAGTCTCATATATATAGCGATAGACATAAAAACCTTTGGCATAAGGCTCATAATAGCTCCAGTACACCTTAATCCCTCCTTTGATGCTCTCCGCTCCCGTCTCAGACGGAGGAAGGGGTTTCTCCCCTCTGTTCCTGAACATGGCCGATACTTTTGCTGAGGGAGGCCCGATGCCGTTCAGTCCGTTGATCAGGAGATAATACCAGTAGTTCTCATTGGCCACAGGCACTATATCCGTAAAAGAGGTATCCTTCGGCGTGAGCCGGGCAATTCTCGTGAACCCCTCATCGAAGGATTTGCTCCGGTATACTTCGATGCTCCTCATATAACCTGTCTCACTAAATTTCCATGACAGCTCAACCTGATGATCCTTTTGTCCTCCCATGGCTTTGAAATAATCAGGCACAGGGTAGTTGACACTGCCCACCGTCCCTGCATTTACTACCTCTGATTCAGGTCCGCTGTTTCCGTAAATATCCAGAGGCGTGATATAATATTCGTACAAGGACGGAGTCTGTATTGCTGTGTCGGCAGCAATAAGATATATCGTATCCTGCGAAATATTGAAACCACGTTCAATATCCAGCCTCTGGTATTCTCCCTTACCGAAAACCCTCCTGTAGATGAGGAAGGAGCTGAGGCTGCTCTCTCCCGCGACATACCAACGCACCACCACCTGCGACGCGAACTCCTGCTTGCTGCTGAACCGGGGCCTGGGGATATCTGTTTCAGCAGGAAAGGTCACCCTGTTGCTGGTTTTCTCCCACAGGCGGTCCTTGCCGGCTATCTTTTCCACCCTGTACCGGTATGTCTTTCCGGCAGTTACTTCAGGGTCAAAGAATGCAGTCCCCAAAAGGATGTGCATCAGCGGGAAGTTTGAGATGTAGACTGAATCGGTGGTTTTGCTCCGTGATGCATAATCGCGCAGGAATGACAACTCACTGTCTACAGGTTTGTCAAGGTTGCCGAACAGCGGATAATACTTCTCTGTCGTGGCTTTCATTGTTCCCGGATCACCCTGGTAGGCTGTTGTCCCCAGAGGAACGAAATCACCATCCCCCACACTCTTCAGCACCTGGTATTGAAACCCTGATGGGATATCATTCCCAAGGTATATCCACATCCCCTTTTCAGTGGCTACTGCGGTTGGCTCGTTCTCCTGTGCATGGGAATGGCCGGAAAGCGTGAACATCAGAGTGAAGATGATCAGGAGCTTGATATATGGTTTCTTGTACATTGTGTTCCTATTACAAATTATTACTCATCAGTTACCTGTCAGGTTAGCCTGTCCGCTGCAGTTGCCGAAGCTGAAATCGAGGCTGGTGTTGCCTTTTGAATCGAAGAGCAGGTCGAGCTTCACGCTCTTGCTTATTCCTCCCCCGATGCATCCGGTACAGCAGACACCGTCCCAGCAGGGTGTCGGGAAGCACTGCCGGGCTGACCCGCCGATGGTGAAGCTTCCACATCCGGCTGCCGTGAAAGCTCCTGTGCTGGTCTGATATATCCCTGTCGCTCCCAGCTCGGCCCTGGCTTCAGCGCTGAGCTTCGTGCAGGTTATGGAGGAGGCCTTGAACCAGGCACGCACAAATGCCATGGCGCCTATTCCGTATTCATTCCCACTGCCATCGAAGCCCATCCACAGGCGTCCGTCGAGCCCCGCTGTCAGCCCGAGGCTGGCGCTCATCACACCAAGATCAATTTCAAAATCAGGGATATTTATGATTGGTACATTCTTCTGTCCGGTGAAGAAGAATCCCGAGATACCTGTTCTGAATGCAGAAGGAACTCTCTTGTCATAGGCGAACTGCATCAGGGTACTCACAACATCAGGGGCCATTGCGTGGTAGTCACCAATAAGCATGCCGGCAGCCATGTCTCCAAATCCCGGAGCGGTCAGATGACCACCCATCAGGAAGTACCACCCCGAAGCATCAACAAGTATATTGGAAGCACCCTTGATCCGTACGGCTCCCATCTGCTTGTCTATATCCATGCTTCCGGTCAGTCGGGCATTCTTGATGTCATAGGTCAGGCTCATCCCTCCAAAATCGCCCGTAATATTCTTAACCCCCAGGCTCTCATTCTCTGCAGTAATGCTTCCGTGAACCGTAAAGGTCTTTGTCATGTTTGACTGCATACCGTTAAATCCTGTCATCCTGCCGCTGAAGGTAAACTTCGACCAGTCGTTGATATCTGGCAGCACCTCCATCCGCCCCTCTATATCCGACAGTGAGGTAGCTCCGGCTCCCAGGGGCATCTTCTGTCCTTCAGGATCCACCTCAAGCCATGCACCGCCTGTAGTACGATGCAGCTTCCCCTTCAGGTTGATTCCCTCCATGTCTTTGATAAAGCCCGAAGCAGTAAATCCTGAGGCATCAAGGTTCTGGTCATCCTGTGCATTGCCGGCGAAGAATCTCACTCCGCCGGGCCCCTCAAAGCCTACATTGAGCGGAAAGATCTTGAATATGATCTCCGAAGCAGGTTTGGAGAACCTGATCACACCGCTGCCTGCTTCTATGCGCGGGATATCCAGGTCGATGATGCCGGCCATCTCGAAATACTTGTCGCCGCCGGAGAAGGAGATCGGCCTGACCTTAAATATCTTGTGGAAGATCAGCTCCTGCTGCAGGCCTCCCATGTTGATCTTTTGCTCGCCATTGCTCAGCAGGGAGAAGGCCTGAAAATTCAGCTGAGCACCTGGCTCCATGCCTGGCAGTCCCGTAATAGAGACACCCGGAGCTCCTTCCGTACCCACTATCCTGAGTTCCCAGTGCCCCTTCAGGTCGGAGCCTGTGCTGGGATTATAACCGAACGAATTGTTTTGCGTGAGAATATTAAGCGGAGTCACACCGGAAAAGGTCAGATCAGACATCTCAAACGACCCTACATTAAAGTTGTCAGGAGTGATCAGGACACTCTTCACCGGAATGTCAACCAGCCCTGTTTTGATGGTCCCCTGAGGGATTAATACCCCTTTCAGATTCTGATGCAGCGACCACCCCGTGCTCTGGAAATCCCACTTTTCCAGCTTGAACGACAACGGCTTTGTGCCGGTCACAGTCTCGATCATTGAGGGCTGCAGTACCAGGTCGCCAAGTGTGATGCTGAGTTTTGAGGGGACCATGCCGGTGATCTCGTTGGTACTTATCACCGTTGCAAGACCTATCCTGTCTCCTTCAAGCCAGGATGTCTTCCTGTCAGCCTTTGCCGTGAAATCGAGGATTTTGAACTGAATATCTGTGCCTCCCGCACCGGCAATACCCCATTTCTTTGCCGGGTAATCGGATGCTGCCAGAGTGACTACTGATAACTGGGTGCTTCCGGGCTGACCGGTCAGGTACATCGGAATATTATCCTGGAAGGAGATATAATTTCCCGAATACTGAAAAGATGTTTTCATTATTCCGGCCTTACCCATGATCTTCCCCTTGCTGTTTTCGGAGCTGATCTTCATCACCGTTCCCGAGGCCGGGGTTTGTAATACTCCAAATACCCCGTTAAGGAGCAGTTGCAGCTCTTTGATATCAGTATCGAAATCAGCCGCAGCCGGGATGCCCAGAGGCACTCCGGAGGAGGTGCTGTTGCCGCTCTTCTCTATTTTCAACCTGGTGAAAGGAATGGTCTGGCTGCTTTCCGTGAGTGCAAAGTTAGGATTAGCCGGCAGGTTGATAAGAGCACCACTGACAAGGAATGTGCCGTCAGCCTGCTTCTCCTTCATCTTAATGTCTGCCTCGAAGCCAAAAATGTTTTCAATGGCAATCTCCTTGTCATATGCCAGGACAAAATCAAGCACGTTCTGATCCTTAAGCAGGATCTGCTTCGACTTGCTTATCACATTAGGAACGGAATTGGGTTTTGAAGCCCAGACCGTAATCAGGGCAGGCTGTTTCGGGACCCTGGTCAGCGTGTAATTCCCGCTTTTATCCGTTTTGGTTTCCATGCGGTTGCCATTACCCAGATCAATGTAAACCGTAGCACCTTCAAGAGCTGTTGTAAGCTGGTCATTCCCGATGGAGACCTTCCCTGTAATACGGGTAGCCTTTTTAAGCAGAGCCGCCGGATAGACGACCTCGGTCCTGGTGTCTTCGACGTCGTTGATGGTGTAAGAGGCACTCTCCAGGTCAGACTCCTCAGGCGGGTTTATGTTAAAGGTAAATGAGGAGCCGTTGTTATCGAATTCAAAGACAACTGTCCCCCGGGGATCGGTGGTATGGGTTATCTCTGCACCTGGTATTTTGAGGGTTACCTCTGCATTGGGGACAGCTTTCAGGTTTGCTGCCATGAAAAAGTTGCCGGAGGGCTTCTCCGCCACCATGAACCGCACCCTCTTTTTCATCTTATAGACAATATATTGTTTCATCTCCTGACCGGCAGAGGTTGAGGCAGCTTTCGGCACATCGACGGTAAAGGTCTCCTCGGAATAGCCTGGATTCTTTGGTATGATGGTTAATGTGCGCTCCTTGCCCGAAGGTGCATTTATGGAGAAGACCTGTTTCACGCCTGTAGGCATAAACGACTGGTATGTGCTCTGTTGGGCCATTTGCTGAGCGACGCCGCCTGTCGTCTGGAAGCCTGTTGACTGGATAGTGCTGCCTGCAGGCTGGGCACCCGTTTGTTGGGTGCCGCCACCTGTAGTCTGGGCACCTGTTTGCTGGGTGCCGCCACCGCTACTGCTGCCACCAGCAGACTGGCCATACTCAAACTGTGCCGTGGTGGAGGCAAAGGCAAGGTCATCCACCTGTATATCAGCTGCAACGGCAATGCCCTTTTCATCGGTCACATATCCCGTAAGCAACCCGTCAGGCTCGAGAAGGATATCCTCGATTATCTGACGCCCCCATAGCAGTATCCCGTAAGGAAACGCCTTTCCTTTGAATCCTGAAGGGAAACAGAACATGGTCCTGTTCGGACCGGTAACCTCAGTGTAGGTCACGGTGCTGTAATTGCCAAGCTCCACATCGAGATTGTCAAACTCATAATACCCCTTTGCATCGGTCTTCGCCGTGCGCACAAGAACATTATATTCTGAAGATTGCTTGTAATTGCTCAGCAGCATGAGTGTCACATTGCTGAGCGGCTTGGTCCCCACCTGTACCGTTTCTACTTTTCCGGCAATCCGGGGTTTGTCAGGTAGTAGCGGCATCCTGAGCGAGTAGGTTTTTACCTGCAGCTGGCTGTTCCAGGTAGTCTCTTCACCGTAAGCCTCGTACTGCGTCGCCGGCATCCCGGGGTCAGTATCGAGGTACCTCAGCGAATTGAAGGGAAAATCCTTTTTGTCTTTATCATACATGGGATAAAAAGGCCTCTCCCTCTTTTTGAAAATGTAAAGGCCGCTGTTTTTATCAGGCTCGCAAACCACATAGTACCTGTCCTGGTTGTTGTCCGGATCGTGCTGTACCAGGTTCCTGAAGGTAACAGTGCCGTCCTCACCGCTTAATTCGCTTTGGAGGTTTTTGGGATAGACATTTAAGTATGGCTGGTTGCCTGAGACAGGATAGACCACCTCATCACGCGGTACACCTGCCACTTTTGTCTTCCTCACAATTACCGTCTTTACCTTATCCAGTGGCTTGCCCTTCCCTCCCTCAACATTCCAGAACCGGGCAGTGTCCCACTCCGTACTGACCTTCAGGTTATAACTCTTGACATATGATACCAGCGTTCCAAGATCCAGAGACTGCCAGGGTTCGAGTTTGATATTTATATCGGGACTGCAGTAATACCTGTTTTCCACCAGCAGCCTGAACACCTTATAGACCTTGCCGGTCATCATGTCGAAGAATTCGCCCCCGGTCGATTTCCAGTATGCATCCTCATCCAGAAGGCCAAGGTCCTGTGCTGTGTTCATGAAGGTAAACGAGAAGCTGCCATCGGATGCTGTGGTTGCTGTGGCAAGTACTTTACCGTGATCGGGAAATACCTCCAGAAACTTCTGATCATCCTTCATATTATTCATGTCAACCGGCATCCCGTTGTATGTCTGGTTGTTTATTGTTCCCTTGAGAACATATGACACAATAAGACTGACCTTGACATTGGCCAGCGGATTGGAATTACCGGGGCTTACATCACTGACATTATACTGAAGACCGTCGCCGACAGCCTGCATGCCACCCTGCGATGTGCTTAACTGGGCTGTGGGCTGTGAAACAGCCGATGATGAGAGTGTCCCCTTGAATTTATAATTGAGCTTTCCTGTGACTACAGAGACCGGTATCTGACCGGGACCTGTTACAGGCTCCAACTTGGCTTTACCGGCTACAACCATTTCTGCCGGGCCTTCTGATATTGACGGTATTTCAAAGGGATCCCATTTAAACCAGCATACAGGACTGCGCCCGTTATTTGAGAATTTTGCCTCTGTCTCCCTCTCCTCGGCAATCACCTGCCAGGCGTAGACCCTGCCCTTCTCCAGGATGGGCTGTGCCGGACCATAGTAAAATGAGAACCTTCCCTGCAGTTCTGTCTCGAAGAAGGCCGGCTCCGTTGCCGACAGCATGGCAGCATCAGGATTCTGGGTCGAGTCGATCAGTTCAACTATCTTGAGTGTGTACTTTGTCCACGCGGGAGCATTGGTCGCCGGGGTCCAGGTGAAAACAATATTCTGAACCGCCGGCTGAGTAATGGTGGCACCGCACTGCGGGTTGACAGTCATGGGAGGTTCCCCGTAGCGGATGCTGAAGAAGTTGCTGCAACCCATCGGCTCGTCCGGTGAGATGAATCCACCGTCAGGACCCTTGACCCTGACACATATCTGATAACTCCCTTCCGGCAGTCCGTTTTCAATCAGCTCCTGCATGGGAATACCCCTGCTGATCAGGTTCTGATAATCAAAATACCCTGAAATATCGTTGCCGGTGTACTGGTTGATCTCATTGGCATTAATGTTGACGCCGGCGCCAAAATAATCGGGAGCAGTAACCAGGTCAACGCCGTTATTGCCCTTGATGTGGAAGAAGAGGATCCCACTTGTTGAGTAGGGATAGGTGATTGTAACCGTGGTCAGGTCAGGATAAAGATCAAGCTTTGTCCCGTATGGCGGCCTTACCATAACATTGACCGTCAGCTCCTGCTGTGAGAAAAGTGCTGTTCCGGACATTCCTGAAAGCAATAGCACAAGCAGTAAGTATCTGAGGATGTTATATCTGCAATTCATCAGCATCTGTCTTTATCAGAAGGTATATGTATAGTCAAAATCGAGCTTGCTTTCATAGTAAGAGTTGGAACCGGTGGATAAACGATTGTTCTTACTATAGTTATACTTCAGTGCGAAACGGTGGTTTCTGAAAGGTTTATAGCCAAGCTGAAAAGAGTATATGCCGGTAGTGCCATTATCTTCACCCTGAACCTTGTTATTTATGAAAGATAAAAAAACCGAGGCATTAAGCTTGTTTTTCAGGAATGACTTACCCAGTCCCGCTGAGGGTCCGTAAGCAACTGTTACGACTGTGTCCTGTGCAAAGTGGGTGTAGAGGAATGCAGCTGACCCGTTGATGCTGTACGGAATATAGGTTATGAAGTAATTTGCTGACAATATATTTGTTGAGAACTCGCTGTACTGCGAAGTATTCTCATTACGGTCATTAAGCTTCTGGTAGTTATAATTTACCATCAGGTTATGTCCAAGCTTTTCCCCTGTCAGATTCAGTGACTGCGTCACTCCTATCTGGCTGGTTGCCTGTGCCACCTCACTCTGGCGAAGGGTATCGATTGAGAGAAGTCCCGACTCCTGTGCCAGTCCATAGTTAGAATAGAAGGCGCTAAGGCTATACTGGGGCACGGGCACAAAATTTATGCGTGCAGATGTAATCGTCCGGCGGGTGCGAAAGCTTTTGTCGTTCTTTAGATTATCTACCTGTGTCCCCAGACTGCCGGCCAGGGTAAGTTTCTTCTGCATGAGTTTCAGTGTTGGCTCTATAGTGATGTTGCTCAGGTCGGTAGCAAAGTAATAAGCGCCCATGGAGCGAAAATCAGGTTCCACACGCTGGTATCTCAACATGAGGCTGAAGAGATCCGACTGGTATCCGGCGGAGGCTCTGACTGCATTGCTGGAGGTGGTGGACTCATGGTTTTGAATGAGTGAGGAGAAAATCTTAGTCATCAGACCACCTGTTGAATCAGTGACCGCTGTGCGGATATCCTTTGTGTACAGGCTCTGGGCCACTTCCACCTCAAAGAGATATTTTTTTGCTATGGTCTGCTTTGTCAGAAACGACACTACAAGGTTTTCGTCGGGAGTGAGACTGTACTCTGAGGGAACGGTGCCCAGCGAAGTCGAATCGTCCCTGGCCTTCAGTATCACGAGGCTGAAATTGTTGCTCTCACTGCCATAGCCAAGCCTTAGTGCGGTCCCCGTCCTCTTATAGGCAGGGGTCTGCAGTCTGATGTTCTCTGGATTATCGATGTACCTGACAGGCTTCAGCAGTCTTCCCGTTGCAAAGCCCACCTGAAATTTCCCCGGCGTCAGCTCCAGACCAACTCCCGTGATAGAGTGGCCTGCAAGGGCATAGGTTGACCAGTTATGTGACCGGTATCCAAGATGAAGCTTAGCCCATTTATAGTAAGGACTCACTCCAAACTGGTTGAAGGGCTGCCTGAAGTCCCTCTCCTGCTCACTGAACCGGAAAGAGAAAGGCAGTACGATACCGTACACTGTTATCACAGGATTTCCCTGCAGGTACCACATGAAGGGTGACCTTGACGGGTTGTCCCTGTCGGTGTTGTAGAACTGAAGTTTTGCAGTGACGGAGCCGTTAATCCTGAATGGATCCTGCCCTGAAAGAGAGGAGAGATCCTGGGAAAAGGCAAAACCGTTTACTGCAATAAGAAATAATAAAACGAGGTTTAACCGGGCTTTTCTACTCATGAAGGGGTTATTCGTTTGTAGAACTATACGTAAATCTATAAAAAAGAATTTATTTCCTCAATCATTTTGCAGCGTTTCACAGACTTATTTCGTATTAAAATATAAGAACATCTTTATCCCGGAACAATAATCTTAAACCATTAGCTATGAAGAACTCAATAATAGTAATTCTCAGCCTCGCGATTATTACCACATTTATATCATGTACTAAAGAGAACAACGGTGAGGAGCCTGACCTTACTCCAAAAACTCTTGACCTGACCGCTATGGGTCCGGAAGTTATTGCTCATGCTAATGAATTCGGTGTTGAGCTTTTTACAAAAGTTGCTCAGGAGGAGAACAAAAACCTCATGCTTTCACCACTCAGTGCCAGCACCGCACTGACCATGCTGCTGAATGGCTGCGAAGGAGGCACATATGATCAGCTGAAGGAAACACTGAAATACCCTGAATCCCCACCGCCCTGAGGCGGTAACGGGCTTTTTGGTTCTTTCCCTCAGCATTGCAAGCATGCAGCGGATTACTCTCGTGATCCGCAGGGGGGGCGCCTTTGCAACAAAATCCCTGACCGTCTCTGACGGTCTTCGGGCTTTTTGTTTTCACCCCTCCGCTTCGCAAGCATGCAGCGGATTACTCTCGTGATCCGCAGGGGGGCGCCTTTGCAACAAAATCCCTGACCGTCTCTGACGGTCTTCGGGCTTTTTGTTTTCACCCCTCCGCTTCGCAAGCGAGCGGCGGGTCAGAAAACAAAAATCCCCTGTTCACTCTGTTCACAGGGGATTTTGTTGAGGTCGGTGGCGGATTCGAACCGCCGTACCCGGTTTTGCAGACCGATGCCTAACCACTCGGCCAACCGACCAAAATATCTTCTATTCAACTACTCATTCAAACAACAACTATCGCGGTGGCGGATTACTCGGCTCACCTGGTTCGCCTCGTGAACTCGCTTGCTTTGCAAGCTCGGTTCGAACCGCCGTACCCGGTTTTGCAAACCGATGCCTGTCCGCCAGCTGGCGGACAACCGACCATTGCGAGTGCAAAAATAATAAATATTTATGAATTTCTATTTCTTCACGGGCAACGGCGCAATCCCAGCCATCTCACCTATGACATTCACCAGGTCACTGCCTGTGGGTACAACAATCTTGGTATTTATCTTCAAAGATGTCTCCAGCGCCTCCAACTTTCTTAGTATCTGAGCATTGCCAATAAAATACTTCTCAGCTGCCTCATTAACCAGTTTGATAGCCTCGGCCTCACCCTCAGCCTGTAAAATCCTTGACTGCTTGCCTCCCTCGGCCTCCTTAATCTTCGCCCTCTTGACACCATCAGCCACGGTCTCGGTGGCAGAAGCCATATCAATGGCAGCAATCTTCTCATTCTCAGCCTTCACAACCTTGTTCATGGTCTCCTGCACATCCTTCGGCGGATCAATTTGTTTCAGCTCAGTACGTACGATATCAATGCCCCAACCCTGTGTCTCAGTGTGAAGCGTGTTGTACAGCTCAGCATTAATTTTACCGCGCTCGCTGTTGGCCGACTTCAGTGTCATCGTACCGATGATATTACGCAATGTGGTACGGGCCAGGTTGACGATCTGATACCTGAAGTTGTTAACGTTGTACTGCGACCCCTTCACACTATCCTCATCTTGTTTGACCTTGAAATAGACCTGAGCATCAACACTGGCATTCAGGTTATCGTTGGTGATGATCTCCTGCGGCTCGGCATCAACCATCTGCTCAGTAATGTTAACCTGGTACATCCTGTCAATGACGGGGATGATCCAGTGGAAGCCCGGTTGGGCAAAATATGTGTATCTGCCCAGACGCTCAACAAGCGCCCTGTGAGTGGGTCTGACAATCCTGATCCCCATGAAGAAGATCAGCAGAACAAACAAACCAATGATTACATAAGTCATGATATAAGCCCTTTCTTTCTTTTAAGTATTTATGCGTGAAGTTACTCAAAGGCAATGAACAAATAACCATATGAACTAACATATTCTGAAGGCAACAGACAATTGTGGATTTTACCTTTACCCATTAAAATGTGAGATGTCTCGAGACAAATACTGGAATTGTGATATAAACATTTCCGGAAAAGGTTAAATTCACATGCGCAGATCAAGAGAACTAAGTTATGGGTACCAGAAGAGAATTTATTAAAAAGGGCGGATTAACCGCAGGTGGATTAGCCACTGCCACTGCATTTGGGGCCGGTATTCTGTCTGACGAAGACAAAAATTCAACCAGACCGGGAGGAATGAAAGGCATAAAGATTACCGGGATGTTCATTGAGCCAATCAATACTGAGCTGGATGAACCATTTCATATAGCACTGGGTGTAATGACCCATCTTGACAATGCCCTGGTTACAATTATTCTTGAGAACGGTATTGAAGGTTACGGGGAAGCCGCACCCATTATACAGATCAACGGTGAGAACCAGGAGACCATCCTTGGAACACTGAACAGTTGTAAGGAATTTATTGTCGGCCAGGATATAAATAACTACAGGTCCATCGCCCGCACCCTGAAAAACTCTTTCTGGGCGCAGTCAGCAGCAAGGTGCGCTATCGAAATGGCTCTGCTTGACGCATACACAAAAACCCTGGGGATTCCTTATTACCGTTTTCTGGGAGGCACAGAAAACAGGATAGAGACTGATTACACTATTTCGATTGTTCCTGCAGAAGAGGCAAAGAAGCAGGCTATTGCACTTGCAGCTGAGGGTTTCAGGGTTATAAAGACAAAGGTAGGGACTAACCTGATGGAAGATATTGAGAGGGTGCTTGCAATAAAGGATGGTGCCCCTGACTGCGGAATATTGATTGACGCCAACCAGGGTTATGCTCCTAAAACTGCATTGCGCTTTATTAATGAGATTCTGAACCAGGGTATTCACCCGGTACTCTTTGAGCAACCGGTGCTGAAAACTGACCTGGCCGGGATGAAATATGTACGAGACAACACAGAAGTCCTGATTGGCGCCGATGAATCGGTATTCACAGCAGCAGATGCCATTAATGTTGTGCGAACAAATTGCGCCGATGTCATCAACATTAAGTTAATGAAGTCATGCATTATGGAGTCACTGGATATTGCTGCGATTGCACGAAGCGCTAACCTGAAACTCATGATCGGTTGCATGGTTGAGACAAACCTGGGACTGGCATGTGCGATTCATTTCGCTGCCGGTGTGGGTGGGTTTGATTTTATTGACCTTGACCCATCCTTTGATGCATCACAATGCCCGGTTACCGGTGGGCCAGTCTACAACCCACCGTACTGGACTATCGGTCAGGGCAGCGGCCTGGGTTTCAGCAGCAGGCAGTAGATGGGAATTAAGAATTAAGAATTAAGAATTAAGAAACTGGTTGTTAGGGCATTAGACTGCCGGCTGAGTATCCGCCAGTTGGCGGAGACGAGCCAAACCGCCGGCTGGCGGTTAGTTCACTGAAGGCAAATCCCAATAACGAATTGTATCGGAAACTACAAGACTATCCCGACTTTACAGTCGAGGATCTCCGCTTAGCTTCGACACGACTGCACAACAGTCCCGACTTTACAGTGTAAATCTCCACTTCTCTCCTACAGGACGGAGCCCCGCGCGGGGCGATTGACCTTCAGACCTCAGATCTTCGACTTTACGGACTCTCAGACCTTCAGATAATCCCCCAGCGCCGCCACGTACTCCGCGAACTTCTGCCGTCCAAGGTCCGTAATACTGCACATCGTCTGAGGATAGCTCTCACCGAAACTCTTGCTTACAGAGATGTAACCGGCATCTCTCAGCCTGCCTATCTGAACGCTGAGGTTGCCAGCTGTCGCTTCGGTCTTCTCACGCAGATAGGTAAATTCAGATCTGTCAACACTAATCAGTATTGACATTATGGCCAGTCTAAGCTGCGAATGCAGCAAAGGATCAAGCTCCCTGAACGGTGTCATGGCTGTCTTTATTTCTGAGTAAATATCCCGGAACAAGATACCCTATGATCATGGCTGCCGGCATCGCAAGACCGGAAACGGTATCACCACCGTAATGTGCTGCCAGCGCAAGGATCCAGAACGATGCAGCACCCCATATCAGAGGTCTGAACCTCAGAACCACCCCTGAAATAAATAAGGGCATCGCTGCCATAAGTAACATATACTTTGATACACTCCCGCTTCCCATGGGATGAATGATAAAAAAGATCACCGATGCAAAGAGAAACGCTATCCAGGTCCATACATATATACTTGTTCCGTAAGTATATACCTTCTCTTTCCTGCCTTTGACAAAACCATATATCAATGAAACTAATACCCCCGGAATCACAAGAAACCAGACATACCAGGGGTTAGCCCAGTCAGTGTATCTCCAAAGCAGGAACTCTGAAAGACTGCAGGCAAATATCAGCCAGCCCCAGAGGAGAAGGTGAAAACTGGCCTGTGTAACACTAACCCGCGTTTTGTTGATCATTTGCGTGATTACCCTGAGACTCTCATCCCCGGTCATCAATTTTTCTTCATTTTCCATGGCTTTTGTTAATTTTACATCATATCATTATAAATATACTCAACAAAGATAAACTAGTTTATTATATAAACCTTATTATCTTATAAATATTTTTTACCCGCACGACGGAAAGATCTTATGTAATTGTTTTATAGGTCTTTATCACTTAATATTCATTTATAATGGGACTGATCAGGATTGAAGACATGGAGTTTTACGCTTTTCACGGCCATTACCGGGAGGAGCAGATAGTAGGTAGCCACTTTATGGTTGACGTGACCATGGAGACCGATACCGGCAAAGCAGGGAAGAGTGATGATCTGAATGACACCGTCAATTACCAGACAGCTTATCTCATTGTTAAGAGAGAGATGGAAAAGACATCCAATCTCCTGGAGCATATCGCTACCAGGATTATGGATGCACTCTACACGGAAATGGAGGGCATTCTCAAGGCAACAGTCAAGGTTTCAAAGCTTAATCCGGTGATGGGAGGCAGGATTGGCAGGGTCAGTCTGGAAATATCCAGGTAGCATCGTTCGATGACTTTTTCCTTGAAGCACACGCTCTACCGTGAACATTCATCGTGTAAAAATCGCCTGATCATGCACTTTGTGCCTTAAATACACATATTTTTGTAATCTCATTTTAGCAACTGATGAAAGAGTCTGAAGATATAGGAAAACCGGAATCACAGAATTTTATTGAACAGGCCATTGAGAAAGACCTGAACGAAGGCAGGAACGGAAAGCGCGTACATACCCGATTCCCCCCTGAGCCCAACGGTTATCTGCATATAGGACATGCAAAAGCCATCTGCCTCGACTTCGGCATGGCGGAGAATTATGGTGGCAAGTGCAATCTGCGCTTTGACGATACCAACCCCACAAAGGAGGATGTTGAATATGTTGATTCAATAAAGGAAGACATCCGGTGGCTGGGTTTTACATGGGAAGACCGTGAGTTTTATGCATCTGACTATTTTGGCAGGCTCTGGGAGTTTGCCGTGTCGCTGATCAAACGTGGACTGGCCTATGTGGATGACCAGAGTGCAGACACTATCTCCGAGCAGAAGGGCACTACCACCCAGCCCGGTTTATCCAGTCCTTTTCGCGACCGCAGCATTGAAGAGAACCTTGATCTCTTCTTCCGGATGAATGAGGGCGAGTTCGCAGAGGGCAGCCGTGTGCTGAGAGCAAAGATTGATATGGCTTCACCTAACATGCATATGCGTGACCCCATCATCTACCGCATTCTGAAGACGCCGCACCACCGTACCGCCGCCAAATGGAAGGTCTACCCGATGTACGACTTTGCCCATGGGCAGAGCGACTATTTCGAAGGTATAACCCATTCTTTATGCACACTTGAATTTGAGGTGCACAGGCCGCTGTACGACTGGTTCATTGACCAGCTTAAGACTGATGACTACCGGCCTCGTCAGATTGAATTCAACCGCCTCAACCTGACATACACGGTGATGAGCAAACGCAAGCTGCTTGAACTGGTGAAAGACGGCGTGGTGAAAGGCTGGGACGACCCGCGTATGCCGACTTTGTGCGGATTACGCCGGAGAGGTTATACTCCGGAATCGATTAAACGCTTCGTTGACCTTATAGGTTATACTAAAGTGGAGGCCATCAATGATGTCTCACTACTGGAATATGCCATCCGCGAAGACCTGAACAAGCGTGCTCCGCGAGTCTTCGGGGTTCTTAAACCACTCAGGGTCATTATCACCAACTTTCCTGAAGGTGTTTCCGAAGAGATGGAGATAGATAACAATCCCGAGGATGAAAGTCAGGGTAAGCGCATAGTACCCTTCAGCAGGGAGATATATATCGAGCAGGACGACTTTTCGGAGAATCCCCCGAACAAGTTCTTCCGTCTTGCTCCCGGCCGCGAGGTAAGGCTCAAGGGAGCTTATATCATCAGTTGCACTGATCTGGTGAAGAACAGCGAAGGAGAGATCACTGAAGTGCACTGCACGTATGACCCGGAAACAAAGAGCGGTGGACCGCAGGCTGACCGCAGGGTCAAAGGCACCCTGCACTGGGTCTCAGCAGCACATGCCCTGAACGCCGAGGTGAGGCTCTACGACAGGCTCTTCAGTGATGAGGATCCATCAGGTCACAAGGATACCGATGCCAGAGAGTTCCTCAATCCAGACTCCCTGACTGTCATTAAGGACTGTAAGGTGGAACCTTCACTTGTAGATGCCGGTCCGCTTACCAGGGTCCAGTTTCAGAGAGTGGGATATTTCTGTGTCGACTATGACAGCCGGCCGGGCATGCTGGTCTTCAACCGCACCGTGGGACTGAAGGATACATGGGCCAGGCTCAACAAGTAGTTATGCACGGAGCACACGACTGAACAATAAAAAAGATATGCATGGCCCTCAGGTATGACTTCTCTCTGTTTTTCCCTGAAATAATCTGAAAAATAGTTCCAGTGTGTTATTCCGTAAAAAATATTTTATATTTGCAGCCTCAAATAATTGCTCCGTAGTGTAATTGGCAACACGCCTGACTCTGGATCAGGAAAGTCTAGGTTCGAGCCCTAGCGGAGCAACAAAAAATTCCCGCGAAAGCGGGTTTTTTGTGTACGCCGGTCAGGCAGCCGGATTGTTCTTATGTGTATGGAAATAGGTCAGTCCCTTAAGCTCGGTCATGCCGACAAGCTCCAGCCCTGCGTCCTTAAGAAGGTTTGCGACAGCTCTTTTTGTAAGGTACCTGTTAGTGCGGGAGTCAATGAAGCTGTACATCCTGTTTATAAACGGGATCCTTGATTCGATACCATTCTCATAGGCTTCAGTCTTTTCTGACCCCTGCTTAGGCAGATGGTTGTACTCGTCAGGATAATTTGTCTGTGACCTGTTATCAATAAAACAGCCTATGAAGTTGCTGTTGTTGGGAAGGAGGCCGGTGATCTGCTTAAGAAAATCCTTTACCTCCCTTATATGATTAAGCTGCCTGAGAGTGATCACGGTCTTTATGCCTTTCATATCCTCAGCATCATAAAAATAATGACGTGATGAGGGAATGACTAGCATCCCCGACTCCTTGATGAGGCCCATACTATCAAGATAATCTATCAGACTCTGCCGCACTTCGATATCAAGCTCATCAAAAAGATGCATAAGCCCACTGTCACGAAGTGACAACCGTCTGGGGCTTATCTTATGAACAGCCTGATTCCTGATTACGTCTGAATTTAATCCGATAGTTCCTTTATCCATATATCTTGACCAATACCCTTTCTTACTCAATTTTTATGCCAGCTTTTGTTATAAAACCTGTCGGCGTCACGATTTTCAATACTAATATATTCACAGATATTTATAACACCTAATCAATTTTGATGTTCATATGCCCCATGTTGACCAACGCATAAAAAACAACGATTATTAAAAATCGGTGCGCCGGTGATTCATGCCTTTTGTGATCTCATACCGTCACTAAGGTTTTCAATGTTCCTCAGCAAGATCACTTTCCGCACTGGCCAGGCAGGAGGCCAGTCATATCTCTATCATCAAACGGGCTACCAGGTAAGTCCCGAGCTGATAGGTGTTGGATCATAGGCCTCCGATACTCTTTCAGCAGGAAGTATCTCGAATCTTCCCTGCACCCTGATGTCCTGCGATGAGCTTCCTGCCATGACCGTGAACCAGCCGGCCTCAACCTTCCATTGCATGTTTGCGTCAATCATCCAAAGCTCCTCCGGGGTCAGGGTGAAGTGCACTGTCTTACTCTCTCCTGGAGCCAGGCTGATGCGCTCAAAGCCCCTCAGCTCCTTCTCATATCGTATCACAGAGCTGACCTCATCACCTATATAAAGCTGCACTACCTCATCTCCCGCCATGGTCCCGGTGTTCCGTATGTCAACAGAGACCTCCACGTTTCCTGCCGTGAACTGTTTTTCCGGTGTGATCATGAGGTTGGAGTACTCAAAGGTGGTGAAACTCAGTCCGTGGCCAAAGGGATACAGTACCCCGTTAACTGTTGTAGGTGAATCGGCCTGTGCAGCCGGTTTATAAGGAAAGCACATAGGTATCTGACCAACAGATTTGGGGAAGGTGACCGTCAGTTTCCCTCCCGGGTTGTAATCGCCAAGGACGATGTCAGCCAGAGCCTCTCCGCCATATTTCCCCGGGAACCAGGCTTCAATGATCGCCACGCAGTCGCGGTCAGCCCTGTTCACGGTTATGACCCTGCCGTTCATCAGCACCAGCACCACAGGTCTGCCGGTCTCAATGATCTTCTCCAGCAGCAGCTCCTGGAATCCTGCCAGGTCAAGATCGGTACGTGAATGTGATTCCCCGACAATACTGTTGTTTTCACCAATCACCAGTATCACAACATCAGACTGCATAGCCTTTGTAACAGCGTCACTGATGCCGGCCATCTCCTCCGCTGAGGGCAGGGAGGGCAAGATCTCGCTCTGGGGCCAGTTGCGGTCAATGATATCACAGCCCCTGGCATAAAGCACATCCACTGAGCCCTCCAGCTTCTCCCGGAATGCCTCCAAGACAGACTTATATTCGATCTTTTTCGGTCCGTACCTTGAAATCGACAGTGTCTTGTCCGTTGCATTGGGCCCTGCAATTAGGATAGTCCTGATCTTCGTCCTGTCTAAAGGAAGGAAGTTGTCCCTGTTTTTCAACAGTATCATGGATTCATATGAAGCCTGCATGGATATTTTCTCGTACCCGGGATCAGAATAGAGCCTGTCGGCAGCCTCGGGGTTCATCACATATGGTTCGTCAAACAACCCGAGCCAGAACTTGACCCAGAGCACGTCACGTACACGGCTGTCAACGACATCCATTGAGAGTGATCCTTCGGCGATCAGTTCCCTGAGGGGCATTATGTATGATTCCGGTGACCGGAAGGTAGTACGCACATTCATGCCGGCATCGAGGGCCTGTCTGATGGCATCCTTATAGTCAGGAGCCACACGGTGTTTTGACCACAGGTATTCGAGCGCCTCACTGTCAGAGACCACATAACCCCTGAAGCCATACTCCTGGCGCAGCAGTTTTGTGAGGAACCAGTAAGAGCCCGTTACCGGCACTCCGTCATAATCATTATAGGAGCTCATGGTGCCATGAGCGTCTCCTTTCATGAAAGCCACACGGAAAGGTTCGAGCAGCAGCGTCAGCATCTCCCTGGGGGCTATCTGCGGATCGGTACGCGTTGAGTGGTCCCTTCCTCCTATCGGGATGCTGTATGCGGCAAAATGCTTGGGTGTGGAAATAACGGTATGATCCTTCTGTATGCCCAGTATCTGCTGCAGCCCCAGCTGAGCCACAAGGTAAGGATCCTCCCCGTAACACTCCACAACACGTCCCCACCGCGGATCACGTGCAACGTCAAGGATTGGAGAATAGACGTTGGTGAAACCCACTGCCTTGCTCTGACGTGAGGTAATCTCCCCTATTGATGCCACCAGTGCCTTATCCCATGTTGAACCCACGCCTATCTGCGGAGGAAAAAGCGTGGCGCCGGTGAAACAGGCTCCGTAGATACCCTCGTTGGTAAAATCAACCGGTATGCCCAGCCTGGTCTCCTCTATGAACCATCTCTGAATCTCATTAATAGCTTTTGCATGAGCTGACGGAGGCCAGGAGTATACATCTGACCTGTAGCCATTAAGCTGTTCGTCTATATTGGCAATCCCATCCTTCCATACCCTGTTCTTCCACTCCGGTGTTGGCAATGAGTCGGTCAGAACTTTTTTATACCCATAAAGGGTTGCCAGCTGGCATGTCTTCTCCTCAACCGTCATACGCCTCAGGAGATCTTCTACCCGTGCATCGATATCCAGTGAAGGATTCTCATAAGGATCCATCGTTCCGCTCTTGTTGAAATCGATCCACCCATTTTTATAGACAGGGCTTTTACCATAAGGATTATAGCCCGGCTTCCCCTGTGAAGAGACTGACTGGTTTCCTGTCATGATAAAAATAGTCACCAGGATGAATAGCCATGTTGATGATCTCATTTCGCTGTAATTTATTAATGTAACAATCAATGCTCTATGCGGAAAGCAGCGTGTCCGACCGGAGGCCCTTCACCAACTCCCACATGGTCAACGAACCCTGCTCCCGGTCCCTTCCTGCACCAGGATAAAAACTCCTCAAGCTTATCAGGGCTGCCTTCGGCTTCAATATAAACACTTCCATCAGACAGGTTCCTGACGTAACCAGTTATCCCAAGTCTTGATGCCTCGCGGGCAGTGCTCCACCGGAAGCCCACACCCTGGACCATCCCGGAGACATGTATCCTGTATAAAAGCTGCTTTTCCAATACCTTTTAGTAAAACAGGTATGACTGTAAAAGCTTTATTCTAATTTTACCTCCAATTTAAGTTAAATTTATGCAACTTCCGACTGGCATTTATGCTAACCGGAATAATTGTATATAACCGGCATGAGGTTTAGTTCAGAATATACCAGGACAGACAGAGGGATGAAAAAGAGATGGAAAACAATACTGGCAGCAACTACAGTAATAATATTCATTCCGGTGTTTTTTATAGCCTCTGTTTATAGCGGGGTATTTGGTCGTCTCCCGGGGAAGAAGGAGCTGATAAGCTACAGGAATGCCACCGCCTCTCTTGTGCTGGCAGCCGGGGGAGAGGCTATCGGCAAGTTTTACTCTGAGAACAGGACAGCTATCGTATTCAGTCAGATCCCGCCTCATCTCACCGATGCTCTCATTGCCACTGAAGATGTCCGGTTCCATGAGCACTCAGGCATTGACTCCAGGAGTCTTTTGAGGGTTATCTTCAAATCCATCCTCTTCCATGATCCCTCTTCCGGCGGCGGAAGCACCATCACACAGCAGCTGGCAAAGAACATGTATGGGAGAAAAGACTATATCCTTTTCCCGCTCTTTATTAACAAGACCAGGGAGGCCTTGCTGGCAGGGCGTATAGAAAAGGTCTTCAGCAAGGAGGAGATCCTTACCCTCTACCTGAATACTGTCTCCTTTGGTGAGAACATCTATGGCATTGAAGCTGCCTCGCAGAGATATTTCAGCAAAAAGACCAGTGACCTCAGAATTGAGGAAGCCGCCGTTCTCATAGGTATGCTTAAGGCGAATACCTCATTCAATCCCCGTCTCAATCCTGATAATGCTGTCAGGCGAAGGAACGTGGTACTGATACAGATGAAGAAATACGGATATCTTGGCCCACGGTCGGCTGACTCGCTGAGTGCCCTGCCTCTTAGTCTTCACTACAATAAGTTCGACATAAACGGTCCTGCCGATTACTTCATGGTGAGAGTCAGAAATGAGGCTGACCGTATCCTTGAGGAGATCAATGCACCTCATGGCAAGGAATGGGATATTGAGAAGGACGGTCTGATTATCACTACCACTCTTGTCCTGCCTCTCCAGCAGGCTGCAGGAGAGGCTTTTGGCACTCATCTTGCCAGGATGCAGAAGAGGCTTGATGAACAGTACAGCACCTCATCGGGGAGACGGGCTCTGAAAAGTATCCCTGACAGCCTCAGGCAGATGATGACTACCCTTCATGCAGGTCTGCTCGCCATTGACCCCCTTACCGGTGCCATAATGGTCTGGGAGGGTGGGATAGACTACAAAACCCAGCCCTATGATCAGATCATAGCCCGCCGGCAGCTGGCTTCGGTCTTCAAGCCTTTCATCTATGCCGCAGCCCTGGAAGATGGTATGGAACCATGCCGTTACCTAGACAATGATTCGGTCACTCTGTCAGGCTTCAATAACTGGAGCCCGGAGAATTATAACCACTCTTACGGAGGCAAATATTCTCTTGCAGGAGCACTGTCACAGTCAATGAATATCCCCACCTTCAGCCTCTTCCTGATGATCGGTTATGACAAGGTTGACAGGCTATGGAGAAAAATGGGCTTTTCCTTTCCTCTTGAAGACACCCCCTCACTTGCCATGGGTACGGCAGAGGCAAGCATCCTCGAGGTAGCGCTGGCCTACGCCTCCTTTGCCAACGGAGGAGTGCAGGTCACGCCCTACTGCATCGAATCGGTCAGGACGTCTGACGGGCGCCTGTTATGGCAACATATGCCTGCCTCAACCGAAGAGAGGGTGCTGTCAGAGCGGTCAGCACTCCTCATGAACGCCATGTTGCAGAAGGCTATAAGAGAAGGTACGGGAGCTTCCGTTCACAGTGTCTACGGAGTGAAAGTGCCCCTTGCCGGAAAAACCGGGACATCACAGAACTATGCCGATGCCTGGTTTGCTGCCTTTAACCCCGGGATAGTGATGGTCACCAGGGTTGGGGCCTCCTCTCCTGCGATACACTTTAACAGCGGCAGTAACGGCTCAGGAAGCACCCTGGCGCTCCCACTGGTAGCCCTTACACTGAAGAGGGCTGAGTCAGACCCCGGGCTGATGAAGCTGATCAACAACCCCTTCCCCGACCTCCCCCCTGAGCTGGCCCTGGCACTTGACTGCCCCGACTTCCGGGAGAAGACCTTTTTTGACAGGATATTCGATCTCTTCAGGGAAGATAACATAGACTACAGTAAGGCCGGAAAACGAAGACGATACATCTATAGACGGATATTCAAACGTTGAAATTCATTAAAACTTCATTTTACTTTTATTTCTTGCGCCGCAGAAGTACAAACCGAAAAAAATCAAAGATGAAGAAGAACGTAATAATTATGTTGTCTGCAGTATTACTCCTTATTGCGGGAGCATGCAACGAGACAGCTAAATCCGGTGAAGACCAGGGAAGACTGATACTGAAGGTTACTGATGCTCCTTTTGATATCAGTAATATCGAATCAGCCACGGTCACCATAACCAGGGTCGAGCTCAAAAAGGTGGGTGATGGCATCAGTGACGGCTATGCATTCATAACTCTCTCAGAAGACACTGCCACTATTGACCTGATAGACCTGAGGAACGGCGTGACAGAGACACTGCTTGACATGGATATCCCTGAAGGGAGCTATGACATGATAAGACTGTATGTTTACGAAGCGGGTCTGAAGCTCAATGACAGTGATGAGATCTATACTGTAAAGGTGCCAAGCGGAAGTCAGACAGGGATAAAGATACATCTCAATCCTGCTCTTGAGGTCACAGAGGGTAATCTATCAGAGGTGCTGCTCGACATTGACCTCTCCAGGTCATTCATCCTGAGAGGCAATCTGAGCCAAAATAACGGATTCCTGTTCAAACCCGTCATAAGGGCGGCTAACATGGCAAAAGCCGGATGCATACAGGGGATGGTGACAGACACTGCAGATGTGAAGATACCTGAAGCAACGGTATGGATCGAACAGGACACTGTTGTAGCCACGGCCTTTACGGATACTCTCGGCCATTATGCCATCATCGGCATTCCTGCCGGCACATGGTCAGTCCTGGCAACCAAAGAGGGGTATGATACTGTCCGCTATGACGATGTCAGTGTTATAGCAGGAAATAAAACCATCCTGAATTTTGAGCTGACCAGCAAGTAACTATCTGATCTGCATTAAGATACTTTTAACAAAGGCCGTCTCCTTCCGGGGACGGCCTTTGTTTTTGTCGTTATTTTTACTAAATTTGAATATCAACCTGAAAAGCCAGAAGCCGGAGGCTAACGCCTGTAATTGACGAAAAGAAATCTCACACCATTGAAAAAGACATTAATCCTTTTGAAAGCCGTGCTGGTTGCGGGAGCGCTATTTATAGTTATCTCCTGTGCCGTGAATCCTGTAACGGGTAAGAGACAAATTATGCTAATGTCAGAAGCCCAGGAGATAGCCCTCGGCGTCTCCTATGATCCGCAGGTACTATCCACTTTCGGGCTTTATGACAGTCCTGATCTCCAGAATTTTGTTCAGGTCAGAGGTACGGAGATGGGCAAGCTCTCTCACCGTCCCAATCTTGAGTACCATGTCAGGGTAGTTGACTCACCTGTTGTGAATGCTTTTGCTGTCCCGGGGGGTTACATCTACCTGACCAGGGGCATTCTGGCACAGCTGAACAATGAAGCGGAGCTGATGGGCATACTCGGACATGAGATGGGCCATATAGCTGCGCGCCACTCCGTCAGTCAGCAGACGAAGCAACAGCTCGGTACGCTGCTGCTGATTGGAGGCATGATCGCCTCCGAGAAATTTGCCAGCTATGCGCAGTATGCCATGCAGGGCATGGGACTGCTCTTTCTCAGCTTCAGTCGCGACGATGAGCGCCAGGCTGATGCTCTTGGCTCTGAGTATGCCACCAAAATGGGCTACGACGGCACCAAAATGGCCGACTTCTTTAATGTGCTCAACAAGATGAACATGGCACAATCTGAAGGTGGTGTGCCTACCTTTCTCTCCACTCACCCCGATCCGGGCGACCGCTACAATGCAGTCCTGAAAAACACCAAGGCCTGGCAGGACAGCCTCAGGCTGCCGTCATACAAGGTTAACGCAGATTCCTACCTTCATCTCATTGATGGTTTAATCTATGGCGAAGACCCGAAACAGGGATACACCATCGATAATACATTCTACCATCCGGAGCTCAGGTTCACTTTCTCCTATCCCCAGGGATGGAAACTCACTAATACGCCGACACAGGTGACTATACAGCCATCAGACGGCAAGGCACTGATACTGTTCACTCTCTCAAATCAGAAGTCGCTACAGTCTGCGGCCGACAGCGCACTTGCTGCCTACGGTCTTCAGCTGCAGCGCAGCGAGAAAAGAACGGTCAACGGCATGCCTGTGATAATAACCTTATCAAAACAGCAGAGCCAGGACCAGTCGACCGGCACCGTGAGCACCAATATTGTTCAATCCTACTTTTTTGAATACGCAACCTCCTATTATGTATTCCATGGCATCTCCACAGAAGCTGACTTCGCCGGATATTCAACAGCCATGGAGGCATCAATGAAGACCTTTGACAGGCTGACCGATCCTTCGAGACTGAACGTCAAACCCATGAGGGTGTACGTGAAGAAGGCTCCGCGAGCCGGGACACTGGCAAGCACACTGAGCTACTACGGCATGAAGCCTGAGATGATGGACGAGCTGGCGCTGCTGAATGACATGGAGCTCAATGACCAGGTATCAGCAGGTAAACTGATTAAGATCGTAACCAAATAAAACTTACAAAATTGGCAGAAACAAACTTCAGAAGACCAGGCGGCAGTACCTGGACAGACAAAAACTGGCTTTATGTGAAGTACGCACTCATCGCCATCTTAATCCTGTTTTTCCTTGTCACCACTCTCTTCCAGATACAGCCGGAAGAGGTAGGTATCATAACCCGTTTCGGGAAATATGTGCGCAAGGTTGAGTCGGGGCTAAACCTGAAAATGCCGATAATCGAAAGACTCTATAAGGTTGCCGTGGAAAGGCAGCAGAAGGAAGAGTTTGGTTTCAGAACCACCCAGTCGGGTATAAGATCTGAATATACAAAAGAGGGGACAACGGATGAGTCCCTCATGCTTACCGGCGATCTTAACCTTGCAGATGTGGAGTGGGTGGTACAATACCGTATAGATGACCCCTTCAGCTATCTGTTCAGGGTCAGGGAACCTAAGGTTGCCCTCCGTGATATCTCGGAGGCTTCCATGCGGGAAATTGTAGGCGACCGCACCGTCAACGAAGTGCTGACAGTGGGAAGGGCGGAGATCGCATCCAGCGTGCAACAAAAGATCCAGGCACTGTGCACTGAGTATTCACTGGGCATCAGGATAGAGCAGGTGGTGCTGCAGGATGTCAACCCTCCTGATCCGGTGAAGGATGCCTTCAATGATGTCAACCAGGCAGTGCAGGAGAGAGAGACACTCATAAACCAGGCCCGCTCGGAGTATAACAAAGTCATACCCAGGGCAAAGGGACAGGCTGAAGAGACTATCCAGCGCGCAGAAGGATATGCCGCCGAGAGGGTGAACAACGCCCTTGGTGAATCTTCACGTTTTAATGCTCTCTATTACGAGTATATAAAGGCTCCCGAGGTGACCAAACGCAGGATCTACCTCGAGACTATGGAAGATATAATCCCGAAAGCCGGGAACAAAATAATCACGGACGAAAGCGGCAACAACCTTCTGCCTCTTCTGCAGATGCAACTCAATTCAAAAAAGTAACCCATGACTTCAAAAACAAGCAGACTGATTGTAACCCTCTCCCTGATTCTGGCAGCCCTCCTGCTGATACTCGAGTGCGTCTACATGGTAAAAGAGACCGAACAGGTTGTAGTGACCCAGTTTGGCAAGCCTGTGGGCGAAGCCAAGATCACTCCCGGACTGAAGCTTAAGGTGCCCTTCATTCAGAGGACCAACTACTTCGAGAAGAGGTATATGGAGTGGGACGGCGACCCTAACCAGGTGCCCACAAAGGACAAGAAGTTCATCTTCGTTGATACATATGCCCGCTGGCAGATCACCGATCCGCTTCAGTTTTTCAAGAGACTGACAGATGAGAGAGGAGCACAATCGAGGCTGGCTGACATCCTTGACGGCGAGACCCGTGATCATATTGCAGGCCATAACCTGGAAGAGATAGTCCGTTCCATCAACAGGACACCTGTCTCGTCAGGGCTTATAGGCGAAGAGACAGGTGACTCACTGCCCGATATTAAGACTGGCAGGCAGAATATCGAGGATATGATACTGATCTCGGCCAATGATAAGGCAAAGGACCTTGGCATTGTGATCCTTGATGTCAGGATCAAGCGCCTTAATTATGTTGAGGATGTCAGGACACAGATCTATGAGCGCATGAAGAGCGAGCGTTACCGTATAGCTGAGAGGTTCCGGTCGGAAGGCCAGGGTGAGGCCTCAAAGATAAACGGTGAAAAGGAACGTGACCTGAAAACCATTCAGTCGGAAGCGTTCCGCAAGGCAGAGGAGATAAGCGGCCGTGCCGATGCCAGGGCGGCGGCAATATACGCCGATGCCTATGACAAGACACCGGCATCACGTAACCTCTACGGCTTCATGAAGTCAATGGAGGCTTTCCGGATGACCTTCGACTCTACCACCACACTGATACTGTCAACAGACAGTGAGCTTTACAGATACCTGAACGGTTTCAACTGACCCCGGTACCAGGGCAGTCTTTCACGTAAACATTACTCCTGCGGGCACCGTAATGTCATACTATTGCCTTTATTGGTCAACACCTGACGCCTGTACATCAAAACAACCTTGTCGCTGGTCCTCGCCGGGCTTATATTAGCCTTATAAATGAGTGACGAATGGCCTTTTGCCATCCATTGGTCATAAGAAATGAGACCATATTATCAGATAACAGCAGAAGGAATAGGAATTGTCCTGCTCCGGAAAAGAAAGATTGCCAAAGCACTTCGCAGGTGGTTGCGTGAAAATGGTTTGTCCTACGAGTTCAATTTTTACATCCAATGATCTTTCTGGTTCAGGTTCTGTTTAATACCTTTCCGGAGTAAAAGAGGCCGGCCCGATCAGGGCTGGCTTTTTTTTGGCTTTGTACCATACAAAAGGCCGCAGTCACTGACTGCAGCCCTCGTTATTTAATCTCTGGTCCGGACTCCTGCTTAACCCCTGTCGGGAAAAAGCCTGCGCCACCAATAATATCTCTTAATTCTTGCCATAACTAAACTGATTGCAAATATGCAAACAATTTTCCTTAAGAAATATTGTAAGAGGTCTTATTTTTTCAGCAGGTCGCGGATCTCTTTCAGAAGCACTGCTTCATCACTCGGTGCAGGAGGTGCAGCGGGAGCAGCTTCTTCTTTCCTCTTGAGACTGTTCATGCCCTTTATCACCAGGAAGATACAGAATGCCACAATCAGGAAATCGATGACAGTCTGTATGAACATGCCGTAATTAATTGTGACCTCGCTTACGGCCGGCTGTATTACTGCTACACCGTCCATCACTGCATCATTACCCTTCTGAAGTACAGCCTTGAGACTGGTGAAATCCACCTTGCCAAGAAGCATCCCCAGCGGAGGCATAAGAACGTCATTCACCAGTGATGTGATTATCTTGCCAAAAGCTCCGCCGATAATTATACCAACGGCCATGTCAAGCATATTGCCTTTTACGGCAAATTCCTTGAATTCTTTAATCATTCCCATATTCAGAAATTTTTTAATTATTAATTATTATCAGGTTAACTATACTCAAATATAGTAAATAGAATGGCTAAACATCTAAAATAGAACATAATTATCAATTGACATTCAAAATATTAGATCATGTCATAATTTTTTGCTATCTTACAGATTCCGGTGAAGCGAAGCCGTAGAAAAAGAGCAACTTTTATTATTAACCAATTAATTTCATACAATTATGGCAGTATTAAAAGTAATTGAGATTCTTGCATCCTCACCCGTTAGCTGGGAAGATGCAACAGCTTCTGCCGTGAAGATGGCAGCCAAGACAGTCAAGGAGATACGTTCTGTTTATGTAAAGGACCAGAGCGCTGTGGTGGTTAAGAACAAAATCACCGAATACCGTGTTGATGTTAAAATATCATTTGAAGTAATTTGACGTAACATTATCTCGAGGAGCTTATTTCATTCTTTTAGAATATTTCCACCAAAAAATTCAAATCTTATAAGTGCGCAGGTAATATAAGGTCATGTTGAGGTTATTCCTCCCATTGAATAGTATCTGATCACACGGTCACCTAATGATTGCGGCAAAGGCAGGTCTGAGACCTGCCTTTGCTTTTTTTTATGCTCAGGTTGCCAGATTCCGCCAACGGCAGTCATCGGGTCTGATGCAGGCTTATAAAGACTCAACAATAGTATTGATAATGTTGTTATATTTGAGCCCGTGAAAAGTATCCGAAAGATATCTCCTTTTATTTCAGCATTGCTGATGTTGCTGCTTCTGTCAGGCAGCATGGGCTATACCCTCATAAGGCATAACTGCCTGCACTGCGGCACAGAGGAGATCATCGCAATGGTTGGAGCTAATGATGAAGATGATATCTGCTGCTGCGCTCATGAAACAGTGGATGGTCTGCACAATCACAGTAACGGTGAGGAGGTCTTTTCTGACGACTGCTGTACGCATAACGCAGAAAGGATTGTGACTGACGAGCTCGTGCAGTCTGAAATCCAGAATGAGATCATACCCTACTTCGATGCTGCTACCGTTGTTGCCATTATTCCTTTACTTCCTGAACAAAACATCCGGACATTCTTCCATGACTATCCGTGTCTCTGCGGACGTGACCTGGCGATGATGCATTGCCAGATATTATCGTGAAACATTCATAGGGCCAGCATATTACGGGATTATGACATTCATGGTCCCTGTAACTGGCGGTACATGTAATCACAGGGGTTATGCATGCAATATCCGTCTGGCAGATAACCATTTACAATCATTTTCACCTATGAAATCCGCATGTTTCCAAATACATACAATTATGAAGAATAATTACTGAAGATGAGAATACTCATCCTCAGCTTGATGGGATATGCGGCAAAATAAAACAAGAAACCTACTCATGAAACATAAAATATTAATATTCATAATGATAATCATCCCGGCCTTATCCATTGCACAGGGCAGGATTGAGGGCAAGGTGATGATTTCCGGTGAGGGTGGAGCCCCGGATAACTCAGGTCTCCCCGGAGCAAATGTCGTTTGGAGTGGAACCACCACCGGCGCCTCAACAAATGCGGCCGGCTACTTCTCGCTTAAGAAAATAAAGGGAAATGAACTCCTTGTCGCCAGCTTCGTTGGGTACACCCCGGATACTGTCATAGTAGCACCCGGTGATGACTATATTGAGATCTTCCTTACTGAGAACAGTTTGCTTGGCGAGATCACTGTGATCGGGCGTGCCACAGGGGCACACCTGGACAGGAGTGCGCCTATCGCAACGGTTAAGATCACGGGGGCGGAGTTATGCAAGGCGGCATGCTGTAACCTCTCTGAGAGCTTTGTCACCAATGCTTCCGTGGATGTCAATTATGCTGACGCTGCCACAGGAGCAAAACAGATACAGCTGCTGGGGCTTGCCGGTTCGTATGTACAGATACTTGCTGAGAACATCCCCTCCATGTACGGGCTTGGAGCTGCCTATGGTCTCAGTTACATACCCGGACCATGGATGGAATCTATTCAGGTGTCCAAAGGAACATCATCTGTACGTAACGGTAATGAGTCTATTACCGGCCAGATAAATGTTGAGTACAAGAAGCCAGCCACCAGCGACAAGATCTTTGTTAATGGGTTTGTGAGTGATGCCGGGAAGTTCGAATCAAATGCCGACGCCTCCGTCAGGCTTAACGAGTTATGGAGTACGATGATCCTTGCCCACGCCGAGACACAATCAGGTGCCAGCGACCATAACAATGACGGCTTCCGTGATGAGCCGGATGTAAGACAGTATAGTTTCATGAACCGGTGGGACTACCTTAGTAATAACCTTACCTTCCGTGCAGGTATTAAATACCTGAAAGAAGAGCGTATTGGCGGCCAGTTTAGTTATGACAGAAACGACGCAAATACCTGGGACAACGGATACGGTATAACTATCGGCACAGAACGTACCGAGGCTTTCACAAAACTTGGAGGCCTCTTCGGCCCGGAGGACAAGATGTCACTGGGATGGATACAGAGCATGGCATACCATGACATGAACTCATGGATGGGATTTAACACTTATGATGCCACACAAAAGAGCTATTACACAAACCTCCTCTACCAGTATTTCCCGGCAGAGAAGCATACCATCGATGCCGGTGCGAGTTACCGTTATGACCACTATGATGAAATGCGCGGCGTTTATGAATCATCTGCAGGCCTTGTCGCCACTGACCTGGCTGGCGAGACCATAGAATCAGTACCCGGTGTTTTCCTTCAGTATACCTACACTGACTCGGCAAAAGTGACTCTTCTTGCCGGCGTCAGATATGACTTCTACCGGAACCACGGCGCACAGTTCACACCACGGATACACCTGCGTTATGAGATAACACCAAAGATGACCCTCAGAGCCTCCGCCGGCAAAGGATTCCGCACTGTTCATGTCATGGCGGAGAACATGTTTTACCTGGCAAGCAGCAGGGCAATAGTCATAGCAAACGATCTTGACATTGAGGAGGCATGGAACGCCGGCATTAACCTCACCGGATATATCCCCCTGGGAGACCGTGAGCTTAGAATCTCTGGCGAAGCATACCGGACCAGCTTCATCAAACAGATAGTGACCGATCTTGATTCCAGCGTTGACCAGGTGCTCTTTTATAACCTCGACGGCAAATCGTGGTCCAATGTCTTCCAGCTGGAGGCACAGCTTCAGCCCCTGACGGGCCTCGACATCACTGCCGCCTGGCGCTGGAACGATGTGTGGCAGACTATCGGAGGCGAGCTCCGTGAGAAGCCGCTCTCGTCACGCTATAAAGGCCTGCTGACTGCTTCATACACAACCCGTATGAAAAAATGGCAGGTAGATTATACACTGCAATACAACGGGCCGGGCAGAATACCATCAACCATGACAAACCCCGAACCATACAGGAGAGATGACTACTTCAGCGCCTATCCTGTAATGAATGCCCAGTTAACAAAATACTTCAGGAAATGGAGCGTCTACATCGGAGCAGAGAATATCACAGGCTCCAGACAGCATGATGCCATCATCGCCGCCGATGATCCTTTCAGCCAGTATTTTGATTCCGGAATGATATGGGGACCGGTACATGGCAGAAAACTGTATGCCGGCTTCAGGTTTGCATTAGAACGTGATCAGAATTAATTATTGTCAAATTATCAATTATCCACGAAAATGAAGAAAAACATTATTATCACAGCCACAATGCTTTTCCTCTTCTCTGCAGTAACTCTGTCAGCTCAGGAAAAGAACAGGAAAGAGATCTCCACTGTCAGGTTCGATACGAGCATTGACTGCGAAAACTGCGTTAACACGATAATGAAGAACGTGCCCTTTGAAAAGGGAGTCAGGGATGTGAAGTGCGACCTCACAACAAAGGAGGTTACCATTCAGTATCAGAAGGACAAGACAAAACCTGAAACACTGAAAAGATCTTTAGAGAAGCTTGGGTATACAGCCACAGAGATAGTGGAAGAGGAAAAGCAGAAACCCTCTCCTGATACAAAATAATATCCTATTTTTGGGTATTGTTACTTAGGTCCTGAACATAAAAACAATACTCATGAAGTTAAATTTTCACCTCCGGTGTTTCACGGCACTGATGATTCTTGCCGTGCTGACAGGATGCAAAACCAATACTCCGGCAACGACCGCTCTGCCCCGGAGTACACCTGAAGCTGAAGGTGTCTCCTCTGAAGGCATCATCACGTTCCTTGACTCTGCTGCCACAGGCATGCATGAGTTTCACAGCATCATGATAGTGCGTCACGGGAAGGTGATAGCCGAGGGATGGTGGAAGCCTTATGCTCCGGAGCTGCGACATACTCTTTATTCGACAAGCAAGAGCTTCACCTCCACCGCTGTCGGGTTTGCAGTAACGGAGAAGCTGCTCAGCACGGATGAGAAGGTTATCTCCTTCTTTCCTGATCAGCTGCCGGATACGGTCACTCCGTTCCTGGCTGACATGACGGTAAAGGACCTTCTTATGATGTCTGCCGGCCAGTCGCCTGATCCGACAGGAACAATACCATCCTCTTCACAAGACTGGGTAAAGAGTTTTCTTGCCACCCCGGTGCTTAAAGATCCGGGAACGGAATTTCTTTACAATTCGATGGCCACTTTTATGCTCTCGGCAATAGTGCAGAAAGTAACGGGGGAAAAGGTGTCAGAATACCTGAAACCACGCCTCTTTGAGCCGCTGGGGATAGAGGGTTATGACTGGGAGATAAGCCCGAAAGGAATCAATGCCGGTGGCTGGGGTCTTCGGGTGAAGACCGAAGATATGGCGAAGTTCGGTCAGCTGTATCTTCAGAAGGGCATCTGGAACGGAAAACAGATAATTCCCTCTGAATGGGTTGAGGAGGCCACAACCATCAAGATAGACCAGGCTCCGAATGCGACAGAGCAGATAAAAAGGAGAAGCGACTGGATGCAGGGCTACTGCTACCAGTTCTGGCGCTCACGCAATAACGCTTACAGGGCTGACGGTGCCTACGGGCAATTCATAATTGTGATACCCGACAAGGATGCCGTTATAGCCATCACCGCCGAATCACCCGACATGCAGGATGAGCTCAACATGATATGGAAATATATCCTGCCTGCCATGCAGGATGACCCGATGTCACGTGACAAGGCGGCAGCAGACAGGCTTAAGGAGAGACTGGCAACACTTACACTCCCGGTTCCTGAGGAGAGGATTGACCCTCCCCTGGCATCGGAGATATCCGGGAAACGATTCCTGTCATTGGACTACCCTCAGAATCAGGACTCCTTTTCAGTGCTGTTTTCAGGAGATACATGCAGACTTTCGCTTGACATGAACGGCCAGGAAAATCTCATACCCTTCGGCAGGGGTAAATGGATAATATCAAAAACCAATATGGCCGGACCCAATCTCATCAGGAGTCCGGGAGGATCTGAAACGCATGACATCGCGGCAGCTTATGAATGGAGCGACGGCGGGACTCTTGACATGATTATCAGGTACATCGAGAGTCCTCATCATATAAAGGTGAAGTGCATCTTTGAAGGTGATACCCTGGTCATGAATGCCAGGATGAGCCCGCCTCCCGGATATGACATGCCTCCGCTGAAGGCCGTTCTGGAACATTAGGTCTCTTCTTCCCGGGCAGATCGTTTCATCACTGGTCTCACCTTCAGGATGTTGTTGCATTATATGCCTCCCCTTTCGTAAGTGGTAAGAGAGAAGGGCCCACTACCTCTCAAACAGTCGGGGTGATTCCCGCCAGATTCCTGATCACCACCGAGGCACATACAATGCCGAAGGCGGCAGGCATGTACGACATGGTTCCCACACTCGATGCCTTATTACTCTCATCAGAGCCACGGACTATCAGCTCCTTGTCTATCACCTCGGGACTGTAGACGGCAAGGAATCCGTTGTAGATTTCCAGCTTATGGAGCTTCTTTCTCAACATACGGGCCAGGTTGCAGAAAGTTGTCTCAGAAATATCAGCAACCCTGATTGAGGTAGGGTCTAACTTGCCACCGGCACCCATTGAGCTGACAATCTTCAGATTAAGCCTCAGGGAGTGGTATATAAGGAATACCTTGGGCGACAGTGTGTCAATAGCGTCAACAACAAAATCATACCTCTCCTTCTCCAGGATATCAATCATCCTCTGATCACGGATGAACTCCGGGATGATACTCAGCTTAAGGGCAGGATTGATATCGAGGAGCCTCTCTCCCATCACTTCAGCCTTCATCCTTCCCGCGGTGGATGTCAATGCGGGCAGCTGCCGGTTTTTATTTGCTGTAGACACAATGTCCCCGTCAATGATGGTCATGGCCCCGATCCCCGCCCTGCAGATAATCTCTGCAGCCCATGAACCTACGCCACCCAGCCCGGCGACAACGACATGTGAATCCTTAAGCCGTTGCAGGGCTTCCTCCCCTATAAGCATCTCCGTGCGTGAGAGCCAGTCTTCCATCACAGTCCGTAATTGAAAAGTGAATTGAAATTTTTCCTTATGAGGTTTCCGGCCTCCTCTTCAGTGTATGCTGCGGTCTTTGCAAAGAGACTGTAGACATCAGCTATTGAACGTCCGGAGTCATCTGTCTCAAGCATGATCCTGTTATGGCTCACTGCATTAAGTATGTCAGTGGTGATCCCCTCTACTCCCAGCGAGAACCAGAATCCATCATCGCTCAGGGAGGCGGCCAGTTTGCTGCTCCCCCTGAATCCGTGTATCACCCAGGGTCTGACAGGCTTTGCCTCCCTGTATGCATGCAGCAGCTCCTCCCATCCCCTGACGCAGTGTATCACCATCGGTTTGTTCATCTCTGCTGCAATAGAGGCCTGAAACATAAAAACCGTGTACTGCACATCTCCCTGTACTCCTTTGAGACGGTCAAATCCCGCCTCACCAATCATTACTATGTGCGGATGGGCAGCAGTAAGTATCAGCTCTGTCTGCAGCTGCTCGTGGTTGTGACCTGTCAGCTGCCACGGATGAATGCCGGCTGAGAAGAGGGTGTTTGCCGGGAAGTCATCCGGTACATCCTCTCCCGCCGTAAGATTCATGATGGTAATGTTTTCTCCCCCTCCGCCGGCGTGGTGAGAGTGAAAATCAATGTATCTTATTTCCCTGCCGGGATTCATGACAGTGATGGCGACAGCCTGCGGATACCGTTTTCAAGACGGCGGAGGGTCTCATCCCTTCCGGTGAGTTCAATGATATCAAAAAGGTGAGGCCCCCTGGATGCCCCAACCATCAGGAGCCTGAAGAGGTTGAGGATAGTCCCTGTATTATACGGGCTTCCGGCAATCCATTCTTTGACAGCTTTTTCAAGGTTCTCAGATGTAAATGACTCTGCTCCGGCGACCACATCAAGCAGTTCCTTCATCTGGAGGGGAGAGTCGGCATTCCATCTCTTTCGTACAACCTCCGGGTCATAGCTCTCCGGGGCGACAAAGAAGAAGTCGGTTTCATGCCAGAGGTCCTTTACGAACGCCGCCCTCTCCTTTACCAGCGAGATCATCCTCCCGAGTGTCACAGGTGAAGGTTTGAAACCTTTTTCATTGACCACGGGCATGAACAGAGCAACCAGCTCATCATCGCTCTTCATTTGAAAATACCTGGTGTTGAACCACTTCGCCTTCTCCGGGTCGAAACGTGATCCAGACTTGCCCACCCTGTCAATTGAAAAGGCCTCTATCAGTTCCTCCATTGAGAAGATCTCCTGCTCTGTCCCCGGGTTCCAGCCCAGGAGTGCAAGCATGTTAACGAATGCCTCGGGGAAATAGCCCTCCTCACGGTATCCCGTGGCTGTCTCGCCATAGGGCCAGTAGAGGGGAAATACCGGGAATCCCATCTTGTCACCGTCGCGCTTGCTGAGCTTTCCCTTGCCGGTAGGCTTGAGAAGGAGCGGCAGGTGAGCGAAGAGTGGTGCCTCCCATCCGAAGCTTCGGTAGAGCATCACATGCAGTGGCAGTGATGGCAGCCACTCCTCCCCTCTGATGACATGAGAGATCTCCATCAGGTGATCGTCAACTATATTGGCCAGGTGATAGGTGGGCATACCGTCAGATTTATACAAGACCTTGTCGTCAAGAGTGGAGCTATTGACTACCATGTCTCCCCTGATCATGTCACTAAAGCCTATCTCTTCGTTCTCCGGCATGCGGTATCTGATAACATAATGCTCGTTGGCAGCCAGCCTGGCGTTAACCTCTTCTGCGGTAAGGGTAAGCGAATTGCACATGCTCATGCGGGTAATACAACCGTAATTGAAGGTCTCACCCCTTGACTCAGATTCTTTTCTCAGTCTATCCAGCTCCTCAGGTGTGTCAAAGGCATAATAGGCATCTCCCCTGCTGATAAGCTCATCAGAATAGTGATGGTAGATCTCTGTCCTGTCACTCTGCCGATACGGGGCAAAAGGTCCTCCCTCCCTGAGTCCTTCATCTACCTTTATGCCTGCCCATTCCAGGGAATTCATTATATATTCTTCGGCACCCTCAACATAGCGGGCCTGATCAGTGTCCTCAATACGTAATATGAAAGTCCCGCCATAATGCTTGGCAAATAGATAGTTATAAAGGGCGGTGCGCACACCTCCAATATGAAGCGGACCGGTGGGACTGGGAGCAAAACGCACCCTGATTCTTTTCTCTGTCATATAGAATTGCTCAGTTTAATACCGGCGATAAAGATATAAAATAAAAAAGGAGACCCTCGCAACGGACAGTCTCCCGGTCATATTGTAGATCTGATCTGATCAGATCACTCCATTTTTATGCTTCTCCGTGATCACCTTCAGCATGTCAGCGGTCATTGACTCGAGGTCAAATTCGGGATGCCATCCCCATTCCTTGCGAGCTGCGGTGTCGTCCATGCGGTTGGGCCAGGAATCAGCTATCTTCTGCTTAACAGGATCAACATCATAATCCATCACAAAACCAGGGATATGCTTCCTGATCTCAGCAGCGATGATCTCCGGGTCAAAGCTCATGGCACTGACATTGAAAGCATTCCTGTGTGTCAGTGTTGACGGAGCAGCCTCCATCAGGTTTATTGCCGCATTTATTGCATCAGGCATATACATCATGTCGAGGAAGGTTCCCTTAGCCAGGGGGCATGTGAACCTTTGATGCTTCACGGCCTCATAGAATATCTCCACTGCATAGTCGGTTGTGCCTCCGCCCGGCAGAGTGACGTTTGAAATGATACCGGGGTAACGCACACCGCGGGTGTCAACACCAAAACGAAGGTGGTAGTAGTCGCATAACAACTCGCCAGTCACTTTCGTGACGCCGTACATAGATGTGGGGCGCTGAATAGTATCCTGGGGAGTGTTGTCAAGAGGGGTGGTGGGGCCAAAAGCACCAATGGAGCTTGGAAAGAATACCGCACATTTTAATTCACGAGCAACCTCCAGCACATTGTATAGCCCGTTGACGCCTATATTCCATGCCAGAGCGGGATTCTTCTCACCAACGGCCGAAAGGACTGCGGCAAGGTGATAGATGGTGTCTATCTTATACTTCTTAACAACGCCGGCCAGCTCCTCCATGTTTGTAGTATCCACCTTCTGAAAAGGGCCGGAATCAGCCAGTTCACCGGTGGGAATTGTTCTGTTGATCCCTGCAATGACGTTACTGTTTCCAAATCTTTTTCTGAGTCTGAGAGTGAGTTCTGAGCCAATCTGACCTACTGAACCGGTTATAAGGATATTTTTCATCTTTGATTCTTCTATAATGGGTATCGTTGGTAATTATCTATTGTATTATCTGGTACAGTGAACAAGATTCACGAAAATTCAAGTAATTAATTCTGATAAAAATCATTAAAATGACATACAATAAATATATACCATATTCATGACAAGTTGATATATTTGCCCGACTATGAGCATAACCGGATTATTTATCCATAATACTAATATCTATGTACACTAACTTTCAGGAATTTCTGACAAAGGAAATCGCCTCCATAAAAGAGGCCGGTCTTTACAAAGGGGAAAGGATCATCGTCTCCCCTCAAGATGCTGAAATAACCCTCAACACAGGCCAGAAGGTACTTAACTTCTGTGCCAATAACTATCTCGGACTTTCAGCAAACAAAAAGCTTGTTGAGGCAGCAAAGCAAGCTCTTGATACTCATGGCTACGGCATGTCATCGGTACGCTTCATATGCGGCACCGGAGATCTGCACAAGGAGCTTGAAAAAAAGATCGCAGGATTCTTTGGTACGGAAGACACCATTCTCTATGCCGCCTGCTTCGATGCCAATGGCGGAGTATTTGAGCCTCTGCTTTCGGAAGAGGATGCTATCATCTCCGATGCACTTAACCACGCATCGATCATTGATGGTGTGCGTCTCTGTAAAGCACAGCGCTACCGTTATGCCAACGCCGACATGCACGACCTGGAAGAGAAGCTTAAAGAAGCTCAGGCACAGCGCTTCAGACTTATTGTCACTGACGGCGTCTTCTCCATGGACGGCAACGTGGCACCTCTTGACAAAATTTTTGAGCTTGCCACCAAATACAATGCAATGATCATGGTAGATGAGTCGCACTCCGCCGGTGTGGTTGGTAAAACAGGCCGCGGCGTGACCGAACTGCATAACCTGAAGGGAAAGATAGAGATCATCACCGGCACACTCGGCAAAGCCTTCGGCGGTGCCATCGGCGGATTCACAACAGGCAAAAAGGAGGTCATCGAGATGCTGCGCCAGCGCTCAAGACCTTACCTCTTCTCCAACTCCATCCCTCCTCTTGTTGCCGCTGCTGGCATTAAGATGATTGAGATGATGACTGAGACCAATGAGCTGCAGGATAAGCTGCATTTCAACACAAATTACTTCATGGACAAGATGATGAAGGCCGGTTTTGATATAAAACCCACCCGCTCAGCCATCTGTGCCGTGATGCTCTATGATGCCAAGCTGTCGCAGGAGATGGCAGCCAGGTTACTCACCGAGGGTATCTATGTCACCGGATTCTACTACCCGGTGGTACCCAAGGGCCAGGCCCGTATAAGAGTTCAGCTCTCAGCTGCACATGAAACAGTACATCTTGACAAGGCCATCACAGCCTTCACCAAGGTGGGCAGGGAACTGGGCGTATTGAAATAGAGACAAGACCCAAATTCTTTAATATAATAATCGAAAACAGGAGCTGACCAGAGGGTCTCTCCTGTTTTTATTTGAAACCTCAGTGATAAACTGCCTTATCCTGAAAATTTATATCTAATTCATAGCGCTGTCCGTCAGAACTTTCAGATCTTGCAAACTCTTTGACGTGTATAATATTTATCACATATTCCTGCATTTTACTTGATAAATTAAAATAATCTATATTTTTGCACTTCATATTTATGAAATGAATCATTTATCGCTAAATATTATTGCCCTCATTCTTATTATCGCTACGAGCGCATGATCGGGGAGTAATATATAGTTAAAAATAATAGTATACGAAAGCTTCCCGGAAATTCCGGGAAGCTTTTTTTTTAATATGGCATAGATGAAAAATGAACTGAGAAGCTTGAGAACGATGTCCGGAAGAACCATGGCGGGGGCACGGAGCCTCTGGAGGGCAAACGGAATGAATGAGGAGCAATTCGGCAAACCTGTGATCGCCATCGTAAATTCATTCTCACAGTTTGTGCCGGGTCACGTACACCTGCATGAAATCGGGCAGGAGATAAAAAGAGAGATTGAAAGCAGGGGCATGTTCGCTGCTGAATTCAATACCATAGCTATTGATGACGGAATAGCCATGGGTCACCAGGGAATGCTCTACTCCCTCCCTTCGCGCGAGCTGATTGCAGACAGTGTTGAATATGTCTGCAATGCTCACTGTGCTGACGCAATGATATGTATCAGTAACTGTGACAAGATCACTCCGGGGATGATGATAGCAGCCATGCGTCTGAATATCCCGACACTCTTCGTTTCCGGTGGCCCGATGGAGGCGGGAAGGAGAGCAGGAAAGAGTGTTGACCTGATTGACGCCATGGTTGCGTCAGCAGATGACAGTGTCACTGATGACCAGATTCTCGAGATTGAACAGTCAGCCTGCCCTACATGCGGATCATGTTCGGGAATGTTCACGGCTAACTCCATGAACTGCCTGACTGAGGCTCTTGGGCTGGCACTGCCGGGTAACGGCACAGTGCTCGCCACACATTGCAACCGTCTGGAGCTCTTCAGGCGTGCAGCCGGACTGATAACAGAGCTGGCAACCAGATACTATTATCAAGGCGATGAGTCAGTGCTGCCCAGGTCAATAGCCACCAGAGCTGCCTTCATGAATGCCATGTCACTTGACATTGCCATGGGCGGTTCGACCAATACCGTGCTCCATCTCCTGGCTATAGCTCATGAGGCCGGCGTTAATTTCTCAATGAAGGATATTGACGAGCTCTCGCGAAGAGTGCCCAACATCTGCAAGGTCTCACCCTCTTCATCTTTTCATATTGAAGATATAAACCGTGCCGGCGGTGTCTTTGCCATACTCGGCGAGCTGATGCGTGCCGGCCTGCTTGATTGCTCTGTAAAAAGGGTTGATTATCCTGATCTGGGACAGGCGATAGCCGACTGGGATATTATGAGCCCATCGGCCCTTCCCGTTGCTAATCAGATCTTCCTCAGTGCCCCGGGAGGGGTAAGGAGTACACTGCCATTTACTGTTACTGCCCTGTATCCTTCTCATGATAAAGACAGGAGTGGCGGAGCCGTACGTGATGTTGCTCATCCATACAATACTGACGGTGGACTGGCGGTGCTTTACGGCAATCTGGCCCCACAGGGATGCATAGTGAAAACAGCCGGCATTGACCCCTCAATGACCCGCTTCAGCGGCCGGGCAGTGACCTTTGACTCCCAGGAAGAGGCCGTCTCCGGGATATTGAACGGGAAGGTAAGAGAAGGAGATGTGGTTGTGATACGTTATGAGGGTCCGCGGGGCGGACCAGGTATGCAGGAGATGCTATACCCTACCTCATACCTCAAATCCAAAGGGCTTGACAGAAAATGTGCCCTTATAACCGACGGACGATTTTCCGGGGGCACGGCAGGTCTTTCGATAGGACATATATCGCCTGAAGCCGCAGCCGGAGGAGCGATAGCACTGGTGGTTGACGGAGATATCATTGTAACTGACATTCAGGGAAGAAAAATTAACCTGGCGGTAAATGATGAAGTACTTCTCAAGAGGCGTCGCATGGAGAGCGTGAAGGGAGCCGGCGCTTTCAAGCCACGAACCAGGGAGCGCCTAATCCCACCATCACTGCAGGTTTATGCCGCACACGTGAGCTCAGCCGATCTGGGGGCTGTGCGTATAGTAAATACAATCAATGAGTTATGAGAGAGGAGCCCAAAACCATAGATGAGCACAAAATGGTTCATCTTGAACCAGTGGTCACCGGAGCAGATGCACTCCTGAGATGCCTGATAGAAGAGGGCGTAGATACAATCTTCGGTTACCCCGGCGGAGCAATCATGCCAGTATATGATAAGCTGCTTGACTACAGCCAGAGCCTCCGTCACATCCTCACCCGCCACGAACAGGGAGCCGCTCATGCGGCGCAGGCTTACGCTATGGTAACGGGGAAGCCGGGTGTCTGCTTCGCAACATCCGGACCGGGAGCAACAAACCTTGTGACAGGAATAGCCAATGCCTTTCTTGACTCCGTTCCGGTAGTGTTCATCACTGCTCAGGTAACATCCGGACTTATAGGAACTGATGCTTTTCAGGAGACCGATATCCTGGGCATTTCGATGCCGGTGACCAAATGGAATGCCCAGGTTAAGAGGGCAGTAGATATTCCCTCAACGATAGCTCGCGCTTTTTATATTGCACGGTCAGGCCGACCGGGCCCTGTGCTTGTTGATATAGCCAAGGATGCCCAGTTTGAAAAGATAACATACAGCTACAGCAAGTGCACCTATATAAGAAGCTACAACCCGGTTAAAACCCTGCACGCACGGGATGTCGAATCTGCCGCCGTGATGATCAACCATGCAGACAGACCTCTCATTCTTGCAGGCCATGGAGTGACCATATCCGGGGCCACTGAAGAGCTGAGAGCCCTTGCCTCTAAGGGAAACATACCGGTTGCCGTGACCCTTCTTGGCCTGCCCGCTTTTCCGCAAGACCACAGGCTGTTTACAGGATTGCTGGGGATGCATGGCAACTATGCCCCAAATCTGCTCACAAACAAATCCGATCTAATCATTGCCATAGGCATGCGTTTTGACGACCGGGTTACAGGCAACCTTAAGAAATACGCACCTGAAGCCAGGGTGATACACATTGAAATAGACAAAGCAGAAATAAACAAGAACGTCCAGGTTGATCTCGAAATAAACAATGATGCACGTGAGGTGCTGACAGCCCTTTATCCACTTGTCCAGGGAAAAAACCGTGAGAAATGGATCAGAGAATTCCGTATCCTCGACAGAATTGAATATGAAAAAGTGATCAGACCGGAGACTGAACCGGAAGAGGGTGACATAAGGATGGGAGAGGTGGTTAAGCTGGTCTCTGACCTTACTGAAGGCAATGCTGTTGTTGTCACTGACGTGGGTCAACAACAGATGGCGGTGGCGCGCTATTACAGATTCAGAGAGAAAAGCACGCTGGTGACGTCAGGAGGTATGGGAACAATGGGCTTCGGCCTCCCCGCATCACTGGGTGCTGCATGCGGTAATACGGGAAAACCGGTTGTGGCTTTCATCGGTGACGGCGGGTTTCAGATGACCCTACAGGAGCTGGGTACCATTATGCAATACCAGATGCCGGTTAAAATACTGGTCCTTAACAATGGATTCCTGGGAATGGTGCGTCAGTGGCAGGAGATGTTCTTTAATGGAAGATACGCATCAACAGAAATGGCAAACCCTGATTTCGTTGCACTGGCAGGAGCCTATGGCATCCCTGCACAAAGAGTCACACGCCGGGAGGAACTGATGACTGCCGTAATGAAAATGCTTGATTCCCGGGGACCTTACATTCTGGAGGCAGAGATAAGCCGGGAGGCAAATATCCTTCCAATGATTGAGCCCGGTGCGTCAGTCTCGGAAATAACCCTCACATACAGGTAACCATAATGAAACCCTCACCCCTTTTTCTGATCAGGAATAAGTATGAATTTAGTCTCAATAGATGTACAGGACCATCCAACCAATTATAATTAATTTTTAGAGCATGAAACAGGAATATACAATATCAATCTTCACTGAAAATCATATCGGAATACTCAGCCGTATAACACTTATTCTCACCAGAAGACAAATAAATATTGAAAGTATAACCGCCTCTGAATCTGCCGTTAACGGCATACAGATGCTGACCATGGTTGTCAGAGCCGCCCCGGAGATGGTTGAGAAGGTGGCAAGGCAGATTGAGAAGCTGGTTGATGTTATCAAGGTATTCGTCCACACCTCTCAGGAGATAATCAGCCAGGAAATAGCCCTTTACAAAGTCACCACAAAAGGGCTGATGTCAGGCAGCATGATAGATGATATGGTAAGAAAACATCATGCGCGGATACTTGAAGTGACGCCGGAGTATATCGTTGTTGAAAAGAGCGGCAGCAAGGAGGAGATTACTGACCTCCTGGCCTTCCTTGAGCCATGCGGGGTACTGCAGTTTACCAGGTCAGGCAGAATAGCTGTCACACGTCAGGTTAAGGAGCTTAATGCCTATCTGAAAGAGATGGATGAGGTTGTAAGATCCAGACATGAACCGTCAGAAATATATAACTAATTAACTAATAATCTAACAAGCGTAAATTATGGCACAGATCGATTTTGGAGGAGTAACTGAGAAAGTAGTAACAAGAGAAGAATTCCCGCTTTCAAAGGCACGTGAAGTTTTAAAGGATGAGGTTGTTGCCGTCATCGGCTATGGTGTTCAGGGACCGGCACAATCGTTGAATATGAAAGACAACGGTATCAATGTAATTATAGGACAGGCGCCTGAGTTTAAGAATGACTGGGACAGGGCTGTAGCTGACGGTTTTGTGCCCGGCGTCACTCTCTTTCCCATAGAGGAAGCTGCCACCAGGGGAACGATTATACAGTACCTGGTATCCGATGCGGCCCAGAGACTACTCTGGCCCCGCCTCAAGCCATGCCTCACAGCTGGCAAGGCACTCTATTTTTCACACGGGTTCTCAATAACTTACAAAGAACACACCGGTGTGATTCCGCCTCAGGATGTCGATGTCATCCTCTGTGCCCCAAAAGGATCAGGCACCAGTGTCAGACGCAACTTTCTTGCCGGCGCGGGTATTAATTCAAGCTTTTCTGTCTTCCGGGATTTCACCGGCAGGGCTGAAGAGCGTGTACTGGCACTGGGTATAGCTATTGGTTCAGGCTATCTCTTCCCAACGACATTTGAGAGGGAGGTATTCAGTGACCTCACCGGTGAGCGGGGAGTGCTGATGGGTGCCCTGGCAGGCATCATGGAAGCCCAGTACCAGGTTCTCCGTGACAACGGACACTCACCCTCCGAAGCTTTCAATGAGACCGTCGAGGAGCTCACCCAGAGCCTGATAAGGCTTGTAGACGAGAAAGGGATGGACTGGATGTACGCCAACTGCAGCGCCACCGCTCAGCGAGGCGCCCTCGACTGGAAACCAAAGTTCAGGGAGGCTACGATGCCCGTTTTCAGAGAACTGTATGAAAAAGTGAGCTCCGGCGAGGAGTGCGTCAGAGTACTTTCATCAACAGGAGCACCTGACTACAGGGAACAGCTTAATGCAGAACTCAGGGAGCTGGGAGAATCAGAACTGTGGAGAACAGGGACAGCAGTAAGAAAACTGAGACCAGAAAACAAATAGTAACAGTTGAATGATGGATAAGAACAGGGTTATTATTTTTGACACTACTCTGCGCGATGGCGAACAGGTTCCCGGATGCCAGCTTAATACCGTTGAGAAGATTGAAGTAGCAAGGGCACTGGAAGCTCTTGGCGTTGACGTGATCGAAGCAGGCTTCCCGGTGTCAAGCCCGGGCGACTTCAATTCGGTAGTCGAGATCTCCAGGGCCGTTCACCAACCGGTGATCTGTGCTCTTACCAGAGCTGTGAAGAAAGATATTGAGGTAGCTGCCGAGTCACTGCAATATGCTAAGAGAAAGAGGATTCATACCGGGATAGGAACATCTCCATGGCATATTCAGTACAAGATAAAGACAACACCGGAGGAGATCATCAAAAGGGCTGTTGATGCCGTTAAATATGCCAGGAAATTTGTTGAAGAGGTAGAGTTCTATGCTGAAGACGCAGGGAGAAGCGAAAACGAATACCTTGCCAGGGTAATTGAGGCTGTCATCAAAGCCGGTGCAACGATCGTTAACATACCCGACACAACAGGCTACTGCCTCCCGGAAGAATACGGTGCAAAGATCAGGTACCTCGTTGATAATGTACCAAATATTGACAAGGCTGTAATCTCAACTCACTGTCACAATGACCTCGGGATGGCCACCGCCAATACCATGATGGGCATAATCAACGGAGCACGTCAGGCTGAGGTGACAATAAATGGCCTGGGAGAGCGGGCAGGCAACACTTCGCTTGAAGAGATAGCAATGATAATAAAAAGTCACCATGACCTGAACCTCTCAACAGGTATAAACCCGAAGCTGATCTTCAGCACCAGCAGGCTTGTCTCAACGCTTATGAGCATGCCCGTACAGGCCAATAAGGCAATAGTAGGCCGGAATGCCTTTGCACATTCATCGGGGATCCATCAGGACGGCGTACTGAAGAACCGTGAGAATTATGAGATCATTGACCCGCAGGAGGTTGGAATAAAAGAGTCATCAATAATTCTCACCGCCCGTAGCGGGAGGGCAGCCCTGAACCACAGGCTTGACAGCCTGGGCATAAAACTCGGCAAGGAGGAGCTTGATGAGGTTTATCACCGTTTCCTGATCCTTGCTGACAAGAAGAAAGAGATAAACGATGAGGACATAAAGATCCTATCGGGAGAGGTCTTCAGAGGTGAGAAGAGCATTAAACTGGAATCGCTTCAGGTCCTGTGTGGCAACTCTTTAATACCCATGGCCACGGTAGGCATACGGATCAACGGTGAGGTCCACTCGTCAACCGCCTCCGGAAACGGACCCATCGATGCTGCTTTTACTGCTGTCAAGCACCTCATCCGGCATAATGTTCACCTGGAGGAGTTCCTGATTCAAGCTATCACCAGAGGTAGTGATGACATGGGCAAGGTGCATATCCAGGTTGAACATGGCGGAAAGATATTTTACGGCTTTTCCGCCAATACTGATATCGTCACCGCTTCAGTGGAAGCTTTTATAGATGCAATTTCAAAAATAGATAATGGAACCAAAGACACTGTTTGATAAAATATGGGATGCACACGTGGTGAGATCTGTTGAAGAGGGCCCTGATGTGCTTTATATTGACCGCCATTATATCCATGAGGTCACCAGCCCACAGGCATTCGGGGGTCTGAAACAGAGAGGCATAGGTGTCTTCAGACCGGAAAAAACGACGGCAACTGCTGATCATAATATCCCCACTGCCGATCAGCATCTCCCGATAAGGGATGCTGTCTCCCGGTTTCAGGTTGAGACACTGGAGGCCAACTGCAGTGCTTACCACATTGAACACTTCGGTATAGGAGACCCCGGTAACGGCATTGTGCATGTCACAGGACCCGAGATGGGTTACACCCTCCCTGGTATAACCATAGTATGTGGTGACAGCCATACATCAACCCATGGCGCATTTGGGGCAATTGCATTCGGGATCGGCACAAGCGAGGTTGAGATGGTGCTGGCAACACAATGCATCCTTCAGACTAAGCCGAAAAGAATGAGGATAACAATCAATGGAGCACTCCGCAAAGGAGTGACATCCAAGGATCTGATCCTTCATATTATCTCATCCATCTCCACTGGCGGTGCTGCCGGTTATTTTGTAGAATATGCAGGCAAGACCATCAGAGAGCTCAGCATGGAGGCCAGAATGACAATATGCAACATGAGCATTGAGATGGGAGCTCGTGGCGGACTGATAGCACCCGATGAGGTCACCTTTGATTACCTCTCAGGTATACCTTCATTCAGCAATAACCCGGATGCCCGGGGCCTTACTGAGAAATGGCACTCACTGAGGACGGACCCCGGAGCAGTATTTGACTTGGAGCTGGAGTTTGATGCCTCATCCGTCTCACCAATGATCACCTATGGAACAAACCCGGGGATGGGAATGGCCATAGATGGTATCATACCTGCCAGCGGGGAGATCAGCCAGGAGAATGTCAGCTCTTTCAACAAATCACTGGAATATATGGGTTTCAGGCCGGGGATGAGATTGCTCGGTCATCCTGTTGACTATGTCTTCCTTGGCAGTTGTACAAATGGCCGTATTGAAGACCTAAGGGCCTTCACCAGCCTGGTGCAGGGAAAGAGAAAAGCTGAAGGGGTGACCGTACTGATCGTCCCGGGGTCACAACAGGTAGCACGGGAGGCAGAGAGAGAAGGGCTGCCGCATATCCTCCGGAACGCAGGATTTGAGATGAGACAGCCCGGATGCTCATCATGTCTTGCCATGAATGATGACAAGATACCTCCGGGTAAATATGCGATCTCTACCTCTAACCGTAACTTCGAAGGAAGACAGGGACCAGGGGCAAGAACGATCCTCGCCGGGCCACTTATTGCTGCAGCAGCAGCAGTGACAGGAAGGATAACAGACCCAAGGGAACTGATGGGTATTACTGAATAATAAAAATTACCAGGCAATGAAACTTACATGAGCTGTAACCCGAAAAGAAAATGATTGTTTTTCTACATGTAAGTTCCATTAGACCAATAATATAACAATTAAACAATCTAATGAAAAGAGAGAAATTTAACATCCTTGAGTCAACATGTGTACCACTGCCACTAACAAATATTGATACCGATCAGATAATCCCTGCGAGATTCCTGAGCGCTACCTCAAAAGAGGGGTTTGGTAAAAACCTCTTCCGCGACTGGCGATATGACAAGGAGGGAAACGAAATACCCGATTTTATCCTTAACAGGCCTGTATACAGAGGTACAATTCTGATCACCGGAAGCAACTTCGGATGTGGCTCCAGCCGTGAACATGCAGTATGGGCCATCAGAGATCATGGCTTCAGAGCAGTAGTATCAGACTCCTTTGCCGATATCTTCCGTAACAATGCACTTAACAACGGACTGTTGCCGGTGCAGATACCTTCAACTGCTCTCATTGAGCTGACAAAACAGATAATACTCAATCCAGGCACCATTGTGAAAATTGACCTTGAACGTCAGCTTATATCCTCGGAAGAGACAGGTCTGTCTGCCCCGTTCAGCATAAATGCTTTCAGAAAACAATGTCTGCTAAGTGGTCTTGATAACATAGACTTTCTCCTTGAAATGAAGGAAGAGATTATTGCTTTTGAACAATCCCGGTCATTGTGAGAATAGAGATACTGGATACCACACTCAGGGATGGCGAACAGACACAGGGAGTCTCATATTCACCTTTGGAGAAGCTTCATATTGCTACGGTACTCCTCAGAGATGTAAGAGTTGACCGTTTAGAGGTAGCCTCTGCACGTGTCTCTGCAGGTGAAGAGGAAGCAGTAAGGCTTATAACAGAATGGGCCTCACAGAACAGCATGCTGGATAGAATAGAGGTGCTCGGATTTGTCGATGGTGACAGCTCGCTGGACTGGATCAGGAATGCCGGAGGCAGAGTGGTCAATCTGTTGTGCAAAGGCTCATTACGCCATCTTGAGAAACAGCTGAAAAAAACACCTGATGATCATGTCAGTGACATCAGGAAGATTGTAAAACTGGCCTCGGCAAACGGAATGCAGGTAAACATCTATCTCGAAGACTGGTCAAACGGAATGATCGGGTCTGAGGATTATGTTCATTTTATGATTGACTCACTTAAAGATGACAACATAAAACGGTTCATGCTTCCTGACACTCTTGGCATCCTTAATCCCGACCAGGCTTATAGGTTCTCCAGGAAGATGACAGACAGTTATCCTTCACTGAATTTTGATTTTCATGCTCATAATGATTATGATCTTGCCATTGCGAACACCTATGCGGCGATCGCTGCTGGTATCGGAGGTATTCATGTGACAGTGAACGGCATGGGAGAAAGAGCCGGGAATGCGCCACTGGCAAGTGTCATCGGATTAATCAATGATCACTTTGATGCCGTTACAGGTGTCAATGAGTACGAAATGACGAGGGTAAGCCGTATTGTGGAGACATTCAGCGGCATAAGGATCCCCGTCAACAAGCCGGTTGTCGGTGCAAATGTGTTCACCCAGACATCCGGTGTGCATGCTGATGGTGACAATAAGGATAACCTCTATTGCAGCAATCTGAAGCCTGAGAGGTTTGGCCGTAAAAGACAATACGCTCTGGGAAAACAATCCGGGAAGGCCACCATCAGGAGGAACCTTGAGGAGTCTGGTCTGGAGCTCAGCCAGGAAGCTCTTGCCAGGGTCACTGAACGAGTGATTGAGCTGGGAGACAAAAAGGAGACGGTCACCACGGAGGATCTTCCATTCATTATCTCGGATGTCCTGGGCAACAACCGGTCTGAGTACCGAATATTCATAAAAAATTATTCTCTTTCGCTCTCCTCAGGATTAAAGCCATCGGCCAGTGTACAGGTAGATATAGACGGTACTCTCTGCCAGGAGACATCATCCGGTGACGGCCAGTATGACGCCTTCATGAAAGCCGGCAGGAAGATCTATGACCGGCTCGGGAAGGAACTGCCTGTTCTGACGGATTATGTAGTGTCAATACCTCC
>JAVEYS010000002.1:5743-93717 GCA_034003345.1 Bacteroidales bacterium | reverse complement strand
AGCCGGCAGAACCCCTTCTTTATCTACTGGGACACGGAATATTACGAGGAACCTGATCCTGACAAACCGGGTCAGATGCTCTACTACAGCAAGCCCGTACTGAAAAAGGTCAGCCTCTTCCCGATAATACCGTCGGTGTCATATTCATTTAAATTCTGAAGGCATGACAATGAGGGAGCATACATATATTCCGGCACTTATGGTTCTGATGCTTGCATTTGTCTCATGTGAGAGCATCATTGAGTTCAAGGGCGAAGGGGTCACCCCAAAAATTGTGATCTACTCTCTCCTGGAGCCTGACAGCCTGGTGACAGTGTCAGTGGCGGTAAGCCATGCAGTCTTTGATGACAGGTATGAGCCGGAACAGATAACCGATGCCGTGGTACGGCTCTACCGTGACAGTGAGATGCTTGAGACACTGACCTACGTGCCGGGGGAACCTCAGCCTGAGTACGCTCCCCAAAACCCCTATTCAAGATATGTATCCCTGGTAAACAAGCCCCAATATGGCAGCTCGTACAGGATTGAAGTGGAGATACCAGGATTCAGGACTGCCTCCGGTGAGGCCAGCCTTCCCGACCCGGTGCCAATAGTCGGTATTGACACCGCCCAGGTTATCATCGATTGGAGGGATTGGGTTGAGAGACGGCTCACGGTGAGAGTCAGATTTCATGATCCTGCCGGACAGGATAATTACTACAGGGTCACTGCCGGATCCCTTATTGGCTTTTATATCGGAAGTAAGGAGTTGCCATATACACCTCTACAGCCCGTAGTTGTGGAGGAGATGGATATCAGCTATGCTTTTTACGAAGAGCCATTGATAGCTCCTAAACAGGACGATGATATCTTCGGCATGTACCTTCAGAACACATATAATCTTTTTACAGATGAGCTGATCTCAGGGAAAGAGTATGAACTGACGATGGAAACATATTTCTCCCTGCCTGATACAGACTATTACGAGTTTGCTCATGCATCAATCAGGCTTCACACTATAACCAGAGATCTGTATCTATACCTGCAGTCGTATGCAGCACACACACAGACAAGAGATAACTTCCTCTCCGAACCTGTCATGGTTTATACAAATGTCACTGACGGGCTGGGAGTGGTAGGAGCGGTGTCAACCTCTGTCATTGCCCTTAAGATTGGTGAGTACCCCGTTGATGGGGTCAACTACGATTACCAGAACATGTTGAAGAAGTAAAGGCCGGAAGAGGGAGCATGCGATGTTGGATTAAAGCGGTCAGCAACGTAATCCAATCTTCCCCGAAAATTGCTGCATTATATCCTTACCCCGGCCTTTAGCAGCTCTTCAACGTTTACAGTGGGATCTTCCCTGGCCTCAATTTTATGTTTTATGATCTGCCCGGCCCTTCTTGCATCTCCCCGTGTCTCAAAAGGTTTTTTGCCTTCGATGGCAGGGATGAAAGGTTGTCTGATAACCATCTTATCCTGAGTGGATATAACGTAGCCCCATCCACTCTCCGTCTTGAAAGTTTTCAGCCTGGCATCATCCCTGCCTGTGAAGAAGACAATGAAACACAGCACTGCAAGTGATATGAGCAGTGCCGGAATAAAATATCTTTTAATAGTCTGTATCATATTCCTGGTCTGGAAGGAATTCCCACATGTCATCAAAGCGGTATGTGCTGCTCCTGCCTGTAAGTATGAAAGCTCTGGAGTCTGTGTGTATTGTTAGTGCCCCTGAACGGGATGTACCCTCGAAGGAAGTGGTCTCCTCCCATGTGTCTGATGCCGGGTAATACTCCCATGTATCAGAACGGAGTGAGCCGCTTTCGCCAGAGGTGATGAAGATCCTGTCTCCAATCAGCAGTGGCAGGGCATATGCCCGGGCGATTGCGTAATCGTCATCATAGTCATCGTCGCTCTCGTTCGTTATTGCCCGCAATTCAGACCATGACCCTGTGGTAGGATCAAATCTCCAGAAGTCAGTGATATAAGAACCGTTGTTCACACCGCAGACAACATATGCATAACCGTCGCTGACAAATGCGGTGGCGTTGTTCCTCTTTGAACCTCCCACACTGACTATCTGTGTCCAGCTGCCAGATATAGGATCATATTTCCACATATCTTTCAGGAAGTTGCCATTATAGCCCGTGCCAAGATAACCGTTGCCATCCAGACCAAAGCTGATAGCTCCGGACCGTTCACCACCGCCAAAATCTGTCAATCCGTTCCATTCATTGTTTGACGGATCATACTCCCAGAAGTCGCTCAGGTATGAGTCACCGTCATAACCCGTCCCAACATATCCTTTACCGTCAAGTGCAAAAGCGGTGGCTGAGGTACGTGCCGTGCCGGGGAAGTCTGCCTTCTGTGTCCAGTAATCCTGATCTGCATTATATTCCCAAAGATCGGTAAGCCTGTCCTTCCCGTCATAGCCGCCGCAGACATACCCCTTCCCGTTTATGCTGAAAGCCACACCGTCACTACGTGACACACCTTCGAAATCAGAACTCCTTATCCAGTCGCCGTACACTGTCTCATCCTCCTCACAACCGACTGCGAGTAACGATAAGGTAATAAATGCTGCTGCCAGTACTTTGTTATTCTTCATATGTATATTATTTATTACTGATTGTTGAATGAAACGCCATGATCAGAACTGAGTATTTTCAAACATGAATAAGGAATGAGTCAGTCATGAGATTTTCTAAGCTTATAACAAATTTTATTGGCGAAAATACAGGGGAGGGTATTCACAGCAAAAAAAAATCTGCCAGATGACTTCTTCAGAAGGTGAATGTGGTGTTATTGAATGCTGATGGAATAAACCACCCCTAAGAGGAGCTTACCGGAGCAGAAGGGATGTCTGCAGTCTGACATGGGTCATTTGTATAATACTTTTTATTAAGGTTTATTATAAGGTTTATTTTGCGGCGATTATAAGATACACAGGTTATATGAAAACATGGAAACACGCGTTACGATTTGTCTTTTTGCTGTATGCAGTAGTTCTTACGGCATGCTCAAGTGATGATACCGGTATCGGCGGAAAATTCCTTGATAATACCATACGAACTGTAATTATTGATACATGCACCATTAACGTAAGCACTGTATCAATAGACTCTGTTGTGACTTCGGGACAAAGCTCAGTTATGGTGGGCAGTTATGCGAGCACTGTGTTCGGCAATACAGAGTGTATTGCATATGTGCCTTTCACCCTTCCCGGATCATATGATTTCCCGAGTACAGAAATTGTTTTTGACTCCATTAACCTGGTTATGATCCTGAACGGAACATGGTTTGGTGATACAACATCCTACCAGTCATTTCAGGTACATCTTCTGGATGAAGTGATTACTCTCCCTGATGATGAGGAATACTACAGCACATGGTCAGTATCTTACGAAGATGAACCTATTGCCGAATACTCCTTCAAGCCTCATCCCGTAACTGCAGCCACCGTATCGGTACGACTGCCTGACGCCATGGGTGAAGAGCTTTTTGAAAAGATCCAGGATGAGGATGAGACAGTGCTTGGTTCGCAGGATCGGTTCATGGATTATCTGAAGGGTATAGCTGTGACAGCCGGAGCTGATAATAATGCTGTTCTTGGTCTCTCTTTAAGTGATTCGAGCATGGTGATAAACCTGCACTATCATTATTCATTGCTGGAGCGTACGGAAGAGACAATCACTATCACCCCTTATACGGAGCGATGCTTTTATGGTGTTGACACTGACAGGTCAGGAACGGTTTTCTCAGATCTGCGGGGGAACGTATTGCCCTCCGGCCAGACAGGGAATATGGTTCTTATTCAGGCGCTTACGGGAGCATACGTAAAGATTGAGTTCCCCTACCTCAACAATCTTCTTCAGTTGGGTGATTACAGCACAATAACTGATGCTTCACTTCTGATCTATCCTGTCAAGGGAACATATTCGGAGTATGTCCCCCTCCCTGAAGACCTGTCAATGTATGTCTCCAATGAGAACGATGTGACCACTGAATATATAACCACCTATACCGGGGATGCGCTTCAGACAGGAAACCTTGTTGAAGATGATCTTTTCAATATTGATACTTATTATACTTATGATATAACCTCCTTCCTGCAGGAGCAGCTTGGCTCTTTCGGGATCAGCAGCCGGAACCTTCAGCTGATTGTTCCCGAGGCCAGCCAGGCAGTCAGTCTGAACACCCTGGTAGCCGGCGATGGTTCATACTCCGGCAAAAAGATGAAACTAAAAGTCAGTTATCTTATTTATGATATACAATAGAGTATTCATATCCATAACCCTGTTATTGGGTTCACTGTTATTAGGGGCACAGGAGAATAATTCCTCTCCTTACTCTTGTTTTGGCATTGGTGATATAAATTATGGGGAGACCGGACGTACCTCCGGGATGGCGTCAACAGGAATCAGCCTCTCAGGTCGCACCTTTCTCAACATTGCCAATCCGGCATCACTGACTGCACTTGATACAAACACCTTCATCCTTGATCTGACAGGGTCAGCCAGGGGCTCTCTTTTCACATCGGGTTCAGACGTACAGAAGACTTTCAGTGCCAATTTTACCAGGATTACGATGGGATTACACCTGACACCCCGGTGGTCTTCTGCATTTTCATTGCAGCCCTATTCCACGGTAAGCTACAGCTCAGAATATGATGAGTATGTTGAAGGGTCTGAGATGACCACCCAGACACTCTACGAAGGATCCGGTGGGGTGACCAGGCTCTCGTCTGTCAACTCTTTCGCCCTTACCGGGAAGCTCTCGGTAGGAGCTGATGTGATGCTGCTCTTTGGCAATATAGACCGCAACGTTTCACAGGGAGGGATAACCGTTAACCAGAATTCCACTGGAGTAGCAATATCATTTGTGGCTGGCCTGCTTTATAATGACAGACTCTCTGATAACCTCTCCTTCTCAGCAGGGTTGACTTACGGACACTCGGGTAAACTTAACTTTGACAATAGTATTACAATACTGGATGCCTCAGGCAGTACTGTATTTTATGATGCCCTTTCTTCATCATCAATAGTTGTTCCACGCAGTCTCGGTGCGGGCATCTCGTTGACCGGCAGGAGGATTTTGGTAGCAGCTGACTACCGGTATCAGAAATGGTCACTGGCAAAAGATCATCTGTCGGGATTCAGCTTTACAGATACCCATAAGTTCAGCACCGGAATAGCATTTGTGCCTTCGCGTGCTGCATCCAGAAGTTACCTTAACAAGATAGAGTATCAGGCAGGTTTTTCTGTCGCAAACTCTTATCTGACTTTTAAAAATGTCAACCCCCTGAACCTGGAAATAACTACAGGAGCCGGATTGCCCCTACGGAATGGCAGCCAGATAAACATGGGACTGTCATGGGGCAAAATGGGCACAGTCAATGAGGGACTGGTAAGGGAAAACTTTGTAAGGTTCACCCTTGGCCTCTCCCTGACCGAAAGGATGTTCCTCAAGAGGATGTACGATTAGTCTTCTGTCATGCGGGGATGGCCGCATCAATGGCCTGAAGAAGCAGTGGATAGTAAGAATCGCTGACAGGTATCAGTCGTTCGCCAATCCTGATACGTTTCCTCTCTATCGAATCAATCCTGTTGAGCGAAACGATATAGGATCGGTGGACTCTGCAGAAATTTCCCGGAGGCAGTTTCCTCTCTATATGTTTCAGGTTAAGTGATACCAGGGCAGGCTTTGCACCGGAGGTGTAGACCCTTGCATAATCACTGCATCCTTCTATGAACAGAATATCATCAGTGTTGAACCTCTGCATGCGGTTGTCGACCTTAACAAACAAAAAAGGTGTGGCAACCATGGCCGGGGAGGCATGTGTTGTGTCACGTTCAGCCGGCATGATAAGTTGATATGCCTTGTTGGCGACCCTCACCAGGCGATCAAGAGTCAGAGGCTTGACGATATAGTCGAGCACACCCTCATTATATGCCTCAACAGCAAAGCTCCTGTTGTGGGTTATGAACACTACCAGCGGCCTGTTGACCATGCTACGCACGAAATCAACCCCGTTGATGGGTTCCATATCCGGGTCGGCAAAAACAAGATCAGCACCACGGTGCGCAAGGAGCCCGTTGGCCTCCATGGGGTTTGTAAAAGTGCCCTTGAGCGACAGAAAGGGAATCTTTTCTATCTGGGAGCTTAACACAGTTAAAGCATCGCTGTCTCTGTCTATCGCTATACAATTGATCATGGCAATTTTGTTTGTTTGTTAATATTGACTATGCCGGTTGATCGGGTTGGTTTTGTCTGGGTAAACAATAAGAAAATGCAGAGGGCTATAGTGTACCTGAGAGCCACTTTTTCAACAATGGCACTCTGGTCTTGCTTACAATAACTTTTTCAGGGACTTCCACCTTCAGGTTCACCGATAATCTGTTACCATACCATACGGTAAGATCGTCAATGGCGCCCCGGGCTATGATGAACTGCCTGTTGGCCCTGAAGAAATCTGCCTCAGGCATCATGCCAGTAAGGATGTCCAGACTTTTGTCAAGAGTGAAGTGACGGCCATCATAAGTATATGCAGATACCTTTTCGCCTGCAGTATGGCAGAAAGCTATCTCGGAAAGGCAAAGAGGCAGAATCTTGTCCTTTACCGGTATCAGAAAGTTCTTCAGGGAGGTAACATGGCTTATACTTTTTTTTGTATGTGTCAGGTAAGACTCCAGCTCGATACGGGTCAGCTTCCTGAATTTGTCAAGCGAACGTCTGAGCTCATCAGGCCTGACCGGTTTGAGCAGGTAATCAATGCTGTTAACGCGAAAGGCCTCCAGGGCATATTTATCATATGCTGTTACAAAGATAACGGGTGAGGTAACCTCCATCGTGGTGAATATTGCAAAGGCATCACCGTCAGCCAGATGGATGTCCATAAGGATAAGATCCGGAGCCTCATTACCGGCGAGCCAGTTGACCGTTCCCAGCACACTGTCAGTTACCCCCGCAACAGCAGCATCAGGCTCCACATCATGAAGCACGGAGATAAGGTTTCTTACAGCAGCGGTTTCGTCTTCAACGATCAATACTCTCATACATCATCAGGTTTAGTTAATGGCAGAGTGACGCTGAAAATATCTGCTCCCTCTCCGATAAGCAGATCTTTGCCGGTGAGCAGCCTGAACCGCGAAGCGAGGTTTTTCAGCCCGGTGCCGCTCTTCCCTTCCGTCACTGTCCTTGGTCTTAACGGATTTATTACAGATATGCAATCCTGGTTGCCCGTAATGGTAATGGTGAGAGGGGCATCAGTACTTATGACGTTATGCTTGACGACGTTCTCAATCAAAGGCTGTAATGAAAGCACAGGGATCAGCATCGTCAGTGCCTCTTCCTCAATGTTCGTCTCAATGAACAGCTTGTCTTCAAACCTTATATGGAGGAGATAATTATATGCATTGAGTGATTCGAGCTCTTCTGCAACTGTCACCATCTCTCTCCCCGAACTGCGCATGGCATACCTGAAGGTGTCCGAGAGCTCGTCAATATATCTCAGGGCATTGTCTGAACGGCCGTCGCGTACCAGCGAGGCGAGAGAATTGAGAGAGTTGAAGAAGAAGTGGGGGTTGATCTGATTGAGCAACACATCATATCTATTCTGAAGGTTCTCGGAACGAAGCTTTTCATTCTCGAGCTGCATCTGCTGCTTGTCATTAACAAGTTCAAACACTTTGCCGAGGAGCGTGGTGATGATCAATATGAACAGGAACTCTGTCATCATCTTGAAATCACGAATGTTGGCCCTCATCGGTAGCATAGGACGACTTCCGGCAGGCTGATCAGGCTGGGGAGACCTCATCTGTTCCATGGCTATGTCATGATGGCCGGGCCGCACACCAGGTTGCCCGGGCAAATCAGGAAAGGGCCTGAACAGGGCGAAGAGAAAAAAGAAAACCACAGTCACGACAAGACTGGCAAGCACCTTCTGTAAGGCAGAGATTCTTGTACTCCTGATAGTGTTTATTATCATCAGGATTAAAATCATGAGGAAGTATAACAGCCACACTCTTGAGATCTCCCAGAATGACATTGCTCCTGACGGTATCTGGACCTGCCGTCTGTTGAAAATGTCATAACCCATCAGGCCAAGTATCATCGGCAAGACTAAAGCCAGGCTGATGACAAGGGAAATGATGATATTTATGTATAAAATCCTGCTCCTCTGTAATTTCATGGATAAACGTTTCTGACCGTCACAAAGGTAGGCAACAAAAAATATTCCATTTTTATCATAACCCTGTGAAAAGGAAAATTTCAGGGGTGAACGGTTATTTTTAGCCTTAAAAAAAATTTGTTATATGAATAATTATTTATTTACTTTGTAGCACAAAGTACTACAAACTACAATGAAGAATCATTCAGAACAGCCTTTGGAGGATATAAAGGTCATAAGGAGATTAATGGAGGAGTCGTCAAGATTCTTGTCGCTCAGCGGTTTATCAGGTATAGTTGCGGGTTTTCTGGGCATTGCCGGGGCTGTGGCTGCACAATTGATTTTTACAAAAACGGCTGCCCCGGCTGATTGGTATATGTATCCCCTGGCAAGCAGACCTGAAGGGTTACAATCATGTCTGCCCCTCTTTGCCGAGATGGGAGTGGTTCTTGTGCTGGCTTTCTCAGGTGCAGTATTACTTTCGTCACGCAAGGCCAGGAAGAGCGGACATAAGGCGTGGACGCCGGTAACACGCCGGATGCTGGCAAGCCTGCTGATACCCCTTGCCACCGGAGGACTTTTCATTCTTCTGACAGCCGGTACCGTGCCTGCCAGCGTGTCGGCAGCATCGTCACTGATATTCTACGGCCTCGCAGTAGTGAGCGCAGGTAAATTCACCTTCGGGGAGATACACTGGCTGGGAGTGCTGGAGGTAATAACCGGATTCTTATGCCTGGCATTGCCTCAATACACCATAATTTTCTGGGCCTTTGGCTTCGGAGTGATCCACATAGCATACGGCCTCTTCATGCACCTCAGATACAGGGGATGAAAATAATACTGTCAAACTTCAACAAGGTTTTCGAGAGCAGGGTCAGACTCGGTATAATGTCGGTGCTTGCTGTAAGCAACAGCATGGACTTTACCGGTCTGAAGGAGACCCTGGCGGTGACTGACGGTAACCTCGCCAGCCATCTCAGGGCCCTGGAGGATGCGGGATTTATAACCATGCAAAAGAGCTTTATCAATCGTAAACCAAATACTACATATACAATTACCGATGAGGGAATGGAGAGCTTCAGAAGTCATATAAAAGCCCTCGAGGAACTGATCGGCAACAAATGATTTTTTTTATATGTACACTTTGAAACACAAAGTACTTTAACCAATACAAACAAGATGATAAACGAATTAGAAAAACAGGAGAAATGGTACCAGTCGATGACCGTTAAGATGGTACTGCTGGCGATTATGGGTCTTATGCTTCTCATCCCTCTCGCCCTGATACATGACCTGATCAGGGAGCGTGCAGGGAGCGCCGAGGCTGCAAAAACAGAGATAGGAGCTCTCTGGGCTTCTTCACAGACAGTCACGGGTCCTGTCCTCAATGTGCCAGGAACAAAGGTTGTATCCAATGACGGCAGTTATGTGACAACCACCCTGCATATCCTTCCTGATGAGCTCATGGTTAATGGTATCATGGTGCCTGAAATACGGTACCGTGGCATCTATGAGACGGTGGTATATGATTCTGACCTTGAGATAACCGGTGTTTTCAGTATTGCCGGGACTGACCTGCCGAATGACTATATCTGGCAATGGGATCAGGCTTACATCTCACTGGGGGTATCTGACAATAAAGGCATAGGTGACAAGGCTGAGCTCACTATCGGAGACACTGTCATAGGGGCCAGGCCCGGGGCAGGGCAGAATGATCTGTTCGAAAAGGGTATTACATTCCCTCTGGCAATTGACCCGGGCAGGAGCAGTGAGTTCAAAGCCGGCTTCAGCATCAACATGGGTCTCAGGGGTAGCGGCAGCATTGCCTTCTCACCTGTTGGCCGAAACACAAAGGTCTCACTGACCTCAGAGTGGGATGCCCCTAAATTTACCGGCAACTTCCTTCCTGCCTCGCGTGAAGTGACTGACACCGGCTTTACTGCCAGCTGGGTTGTGACGCACCTCAACAGGAGCTTTCCGCAGGTATGGAGCGGCAGCGGCTATACCCCTGCCGATGATGCCTTCGGTGTTGACCTGATAATGGAGGCTGACCACTATACCAAGGCTGAGCGCAGTGTCAAGTATGGCCTGCTTTTTATTGCTCTTACCTTCCTGGTTCTGATTATTATTGAGCTGAGATCTGCACAGCGAATCCATATATTCTATTACCTGCTCGTGGGGCTTGCACTGATAATGTTCTTCTCTCTTCTCACCGCACTGAGTGAACATATCGGATTCAATCCTGCCTATCTGATATCTGCAGCAGCAACAATTGCTCTGCTCACCTTTTTCTTCAGATCACTGCTGAACAAAGGATGGATGGTGCTGCTGATAAGCGGCCTGCTGACGGCCTTGTATCTATTCATATTCTTCCTTCTGGCAATGAAAGACTATGCCTTCCTCGTTGGCAATATAGGTCTCTTTGTCTTACTGGCAGTACTGATGATTGTCTCGGCAAGATATAAACTGTTCAGGGATTAGTAACCAGAGCCCTGCCTGTAGCCTTACACATGACCATTTATTCATATCTCTGTTAACCATGCATGGCATGATGAAGATCTTTCCCCGCTGCAACATGTTTTGCAACGGGGGAAGCTTCTTTTTCAAGGGTGAAATGTCACGTCGCATATTTTTTATCAGCTTTTTAAATTAACTTACAGGATCGCTTTAAAATGACTGATCCATGCTGCTTAAAAGGTATATTGAGGAGGAGGGACCGGAGAAATTCGATCTTATTATTGTAGGGGGAGGCATCACCGGGGCAGCCGTGGCTTACATAGCCGCAGCGCGAAGCCTGTCAGTGGCACTCTTCGAAAAGAAAGACTATGGCGGGGCGACCTCGGCAGCCACCTCAAAGCTGATACACGGTGGGCTCCGCTATCTGGCCAACGGTGAGCTTAAGCTGGTGCGTGAGTCGCTGCGCGAGAGAAGAATTCTCGGTAACATTGCCCCGAACTTTGTCTATTCTCTGCCCTTCATCATGCCGATGTACAAACGCTGGAAGGGTAATATCTGGAAGATGCTCCTCGGCATGTATCTCTATGACGCCCTGTCATATGACAAGAAGGATACGTGGGACAAGAGCAAAAGACTCCAGAACCACAGGCTCGTCTCATACAGGAAGACTGTGAGGCTGGAACCCAATCTTAAAATGGATAACCTCAGGAATGCATTTTATTTCTTTGATTATCAAAGCATATTTCCCGAAAGACTGACACTTGCTTTCATCAAGTCAGCAGCCGAATACGGGGCCAGGGTATCGAACTATACACCTGTTGATGGTTTTCTCTTCGGAGAAAAAAACAATATTACCGGGGTGAAGGTGAGGGACCTTTTAACAGGTAAGACCAGGGAGGTTCGCAGTGACCTGGTCATCAATTGCGGTGGCACCTGGGCGGATAAGATTCTCAGCCTTGCGACAGGTTCATCATCGGCAGCTCATAAGGTAAAGCGCTCCGAAGGGATACACATAATAACAAAAAAGATTGCCGGTCATCACGTGGTTTCTCTCCAGAAGGAGGACGGCGGCCATATGATGATAATGCCATGGCGCGATCATTCGCTCATTGGCACAACCGATAAGGAGTATTATGGTGATCCTGACGATTATAAGGTGTCAATGGAGAGCATTGACGAGGTCATTGAAAATGTAAATGCCAATTTCGGTCGCCATATATCCCGTGAGGATATCATCCATGCCTACGGCGGCTTGCGGCCACTGGTGGATGACCAGACGAAAGGCTCGTATGAGACCTCAAGGAAATACGAGGTTTATGACAATGCCGTTGATGGTATTGAGGGGATGATAACAGTTGAAGGAGGGAAATACACAACCAGCCGGAGCCTGGCACGGGAGGTGCTGAAACTGATCTCGGAGAAGCTAAAGAGGACACTCTCCGACTCCGTCTCGGACAATCTCTATCTCTCGGGATGCGAGATAAGGGACATGCGGCAGTTCATGATCAGGCAGCACCTGAACTACAGGGATTTCAACCGCAATACCGTAGAATATGTAAGCAGGAACTATGGTACGGAGAGCAAGGTTGTCTTTCAGATTGCCAGGGATGACAGTCGTTTTGCTGAAGTAATCAGTAATGACGGGGAGATACTTGCCGAGGTTGTCTATGCAATAAGATATGAATGTGCCAGGACGCTCAGAGATATAATGTTACGGCGAACAGGTACGGGTACCCTGGGCAATCCCGGAACAAAGATCATTGACAAAATTGTATCTGTGGCTTCAGAGATGCTCGGCTGGGATGATAAAAGGAGAGAGGAGGAGATAGCTTCCATGATAAAGGTTTACGAGTTATATTAGAGACATGGGGACAGATAACACATACCGGCATATACTTAAATGGGGCGACAAGAGAGAAGAGAGCGTTGACCATCATATGATCACCCTGCTCAGGGAGAAGTTCAGCCTGTCTGAGGCCGTCTTCAGGGAGAAATACCTTCCCGGAACGGAGGAGATAAGAGCCCTCAAGCCACCTGTGCTGAAGCCTTCGCAGATTGATTTTCTGGAGAATATCTGCGGCAGCGATAATATCTCTACTGATGACCTGTCGCGTGTACGGTATTCATGTGGTAAGTTTTACGGCGAGCTTCTTGATCTGAGGCTAAACCTTGTGCCTGATCCTCCTGACGCTGTCGTCTCACCACGCAGTCATGATGAGGTTGAAAGGATCATCAGGTTTTGCAGTGATGAGAAGATAGCCGTTGTCCCTTCCGGTGGACGGTCGTCTGTCACGGGCGCGCTCAGGGCTCCGCAAGGAGGTATAGCCCTGGATCTCACGAAGCATCTCAATAAGATCATCAGGATAAATACCGTCAATAAGACAGTGACAGTGCAGGCAGGTATATATGGCCCTGCCTTTGAGGAGGAGCTTAACAGGCACGGTTACAGTTGTGGCCACTTTCCCCAGTCATTTGAGTACTCAACGGTAGGTGGGTGGATCTCAGCCAGAGGGGCTGGCCAGGCATCAACCGGTTATGGAAAGATTGAAGATATGGTGGTTGCCCTGAAAGCTGTCACTCCGGCAGGTGCGATTGAGACAAAGGAGTTCCCGAGAACAGCACAGGGATGGGATATTTACAGACTTTTCGCCGGTGCTGAGGGTACACTCGGGGTGATAACGGAGGCTACCCTGCATATCTTCAACTATGCACCGCAAAACACCTCTTCGGCGGCTTTTATCTTCCGGTCGTTCGAAAAGGCGGTGGAGACCATGCGGACAATGATACAGAGCGAATACGGCAGACCTCACCTGTTCAGGATATCCGATCCGGCTGAGACAGATATAGCCTTCAGAACCAGCGGCTTCGACGGCACATTCGCAGATAACATGCTGAAGAGGCTTGGGTTTAAGACCGGAAGCCGCTGTCTGATGTTCGTGACCGTGGAGGGCGAGAAGGATTACACCAGGTTCGTTCTGCAGAAAATAAGGAAGACAGCCAGGAAAGGCAAGGGTATGTATATCGGCACCAGCCCGGTAAGAAAGTGGCTTGACCAGCGCTACTCAAGCGCCTATATGCGTGATCCGCTGATGGATCTGGGCATCATGACCGACACCCTCGAGACGGCAGTGACATGGGAGAAGCTGCTGCAGGTATGGTCTGCTGCGCATGAATATGTAAACGCCAGGCCTGACGCCTTCCTCATGATACATATTTCACATGTATATGAAAACGGAGCCAATCTCTATTTTACATTCCTCAGTCCCATGGAAAAGGGGAATGAGTGTAATGATTTCACCCTGTTTCACAAAGGACTTATTGATACTATCCTTGCCAGTGGCGGATCCATCTCTCACCATCACGGTGTGGGCAGGGTGCTGGCACCATGGATGGAAGGACACCTGGGGAAGAACACCATGGAACTGTTCAGGGCAGTGAAAAAGCACCTTGATCCTGATAATATTATGAATCCAGGTGGTACACTGGGACTTTAATCAAATTTTATTATGATGAAAACATCTGATGAGCTGATACTGTCGATCGATTTTGGCACACAATCAGTTCGTGCGGTACTTATAGACCTCTCCGGCAATGTTCTCCAACTCGCAAAGAGTGAGATTGAACCTTATTTCTCAGTTGCAGCGGGATGGGCTGAACAACATCCTGAATACTTCAGGGACAAGATGTTTGAGAATCTGAGGAAACTGTTCAGTGAGACGGAGTTAGAGAAGGAACGGATAAAGGCAGTCACAATCACCACACAGCGTTCAACGCTTATCAATGTTGATGGTGAGGGCAACTCCCTGCGTCCTGCCATATCATGGCTTGACCAGCGGCTGAGTGCGGTGGGCAGGTATCCCGGCACGTTGATGCAACTGGCACTCAGGGCTGTGGGGATGAGAGAGGCGGTGATGTATACTATTAAGCAGGGTGAGTGTAACTGGCTGATGCAGAACACTCCGGAAATATGGGAGAAGACCAGCAAATATCTTTTGCTCTCCGGCTACCTGACCTGGGTGCTTACCGGTGAGTACAGAGATTCTGTCGGGTGCACGGTGGGCTACCTACCCTTCGATTACAGGAAGCAGCAGTGGGCAGACAAAAGTCACATGAACTACAAGATGTTCCCTGTTGAAAGAGATAAGCTCCCGGATATTGTCAGGCCCTCCGAGGTACTTGGGTATATCAGTAAGGAGGCCTCTGAGAAAACAGGTATACCTGCCGGTCTTCCTCTTATAGCTGCTGCAGCCGACAAGGCTTGTGAAGTGCTGGGCTCAGGCGTAAGCACTCCTGATGTGGCCTGTCTGAGCTATGGCACAACAGCTACGGTGCAGACAACGCACAAGACCTATCATGAGGTGGTACCCTTCTTCCCCTCTTATCCCAGTGCCATCCCTAACTGTTACAACACCGAGGTGCAGATATACAGGGGTTACTGGATGATCAGCTGGTTCAAGAAGGAGTTTGGACTGAAGGAGATACAGATGGCTGAACAGACAGGCCGCAATCCAGAAACCTTTTTTGATGCCCTGGTTGATGAGGTGCCTGCCGGGTCGATGGGTCTTATGCTGCAGCCTTACTGGTCACCCGGCCTCAAGGTGCCGGGCACGGAAGCAAAGGGTGCCATTATTGGATTCGGCGACGTGCATACAAGAGCGCATGTGTACAGGGCGATACTCGAGGGACTGACATATTCCCTGAAGGATGGTCTTAATAGAACGGTAAAGAGGACCAGGGTACCCGTTCATACTGTTGTCGTTTCTGGGGGGGGATCACAGAGCAGACAGGCAATGCAGATGACTGCCGACATTTTCAATCTGAACACTTTCAGGCCACACACTTATGAGACCTCCGCACTGGGCGCAGCAATAAACGCTGCTGTAGGGATGAAGTATTTTGATGATTTTTCGTCGGCTATAAATTCAATGACGCGCCGTGGTGAACAGTTTATACCTGACACACATAACGTGGAGATTTACAGGGAGCTGTATGACAAGGTCTATTCCAGGATGTACAGGCAACTTCAGCCACTTTATGAACATATAAGAGAGGTCACCGGCTATCCGCCGGAGATATGACACAAGTGCAGGGCGCCTGGGGTGATACCCGGAAAATGCCGGAAGCTTCACCTGATTGCTTTTATGGCTGTGATGCAGTCGTCGGCCGTGTCAGACGAACTTTACCTCTATTGTTCCTCCCAGCCCCACTTTCTCTCCGGCTATTATGACAACTGATTGTATCTCGGGAATTCTCAGTGCTCTTTCTGTTACCTCATTAACTGTCTCAGCGTTCTTTATCTCATTACAGAAGGCTGTGGCGTAAGCATCAGCCAGTGCACCTGACCGGCAGGCTATCATGCAGGCGTCGGCCATGCCGAAGCTCAGTGAGTGACCGACGGTACCTGATGAACAGCAGAGGGCCAGGGGTGTCTCTGCAGGCATGATGTGAAGGGCTATCTTCTCGGACAGGGGTGAACTGCCGGCATAGACGGAGGTAGTCACCGGCGCGGTGAGCTTCATGAAGATATCACCTCCATTTTCAATGATCACTTCACCGGCGCTGAACTCTTCGAGCAGGTCTCTGCAGATGAACTCAGCCATTGCCCCGGCCACAGCGCTCATCGGACCGGTGGTGGCTGCCAGTGAAGCCTCACTCATGGCAGTGATCAGGGGGTACACCCCGCCGGGGGCTAACACAGGTGTCAGGGAATCGCGGAACTCAGGATGAAGTGCGATATGGTCTTCAAGAATAGTCCTGTAGAACAGGATGCGGTCCATGGTATAGCGTTCGGTATTCTTCAGGTAATGGTCGCGGTCGATTGCCACCCACAGGTCAGTCTCACGGTATGCTGACCTGAAGCTCACCCACCGGCTGTTACCCATTGCCTCGCGGTAGAGTCGGGGCTGGTATGCAGGGCTCTTAGCCAAGATCTATGGAGAAGAGCCTGAGAGGACAGGCAGTGAGGCATAGCTCACATACCACACACTTCTCAGGTTCGAACGTGAGCTCGGCCGTAGTGTGGTTCATGGTCAGAGCACCGGCAAAACAGACGGCCGAACAGGCGCCGCAGTGTATACACAGATCCTTCTTATAGGTGATCGTGCGGTCTATGGGTACACATTCGACATTCTGCTGTTTCATGTATTCCATCCCCTCCCTCAGTACCTTTGCCGGGGCTGTCATCTCCATCACCAGGTGGCCTATCTTCCCCGGCGAGACGTCGGCATTAATAATGTTGACCATGATGTCATACTTCCTGATAAGATTATATGTTATAGGCTCACCTGTCGCTTCAGGCTGAAAGGTCAGCACAAATCTCCTGCTTTTCATAGAAATCAGTTATTAATATTATAGTCTTATATCCAGGCTGTTAAGTCCGGATGTCTTCTCGAAATTCTCCACCGGTGCCGTGAGCATGAAACGGCCTGCGGTTATCTCTTCCCTGAGTATCGCGGCAATCTCGCGTGCCACCCTGACGCTTGAGAGGGGTGCCGTGCGTATCTTCTTGCCGTTAAGTGTTATCTCACCGGAGAAGAGCGAATGATAATCGGCCTGTCCCAGGATATCATGACCAGGGGAGCCATAGTCGATGATGTTGGTCTCTATCTGGCTGTTGCGTATCATAACCCTGTGTGCGATATCTTCATCTAATACGGGGATGGGTATGCCCACACCCACGAATAATGATACGCCGTACTTCTCGAAATATGCTGCCCTGATAAAGCGGGTGCTCATCTTCTTCATATCACCTATCAGCGCCAGCGTCGCTGCGTTACCAATAGGTATACCGTGATCATTCACCGGCCTGCCCGTATTGAACTGTGTGCCGTGCCACGCCACATATCCGGCTGTCCCGCCAAAGAAAATCCTTGTCCCGATACCAATGGTGCGCATCTCGGGGTCATTAAGCAGCGGGCTCAGCTCACCGGAGGTAGAGAAGGTGGCATTACCGAATGAGGGAAGGAGGGTACCCATGTAGGTGAATTTCATTTTTGATGTGCTGTTCACAGCCACGTTATAGTTCTGGTAGGCATTGCGTGGATTGAACATTATCATCTCGTTGACGGTCTCCTTGCTGATGAGTGTCTTCACCTCTGTCAGCGGGTAGCAGTCGGTGCCCTTGGCTGTCGCCTGCAGTAGTACCTCCTTACCCGCTATCAGCTCTTCAATGACATGAGCACCGCCGTACTGATCGTGCGGCAGGGCTGTCTCCGTGGCACCGAGGTAAGCATCAACGGCTGCGATGCCTGCGTAGACAGGTACATTGTTGAGGGTGACCCTCTCCATGCGTATGGGCGGGGTGGGGTGACCGAAATTAATAAATACCCCGGACGAGCACATAGGTCCGAAGGTGCCTGTGGTTACAACATCAACCTTTTCCGCTATCTCGGCCGGCGATGACTGCCGGCCCATGGCAGAGACCTGCTCCGCGGTGAGCACAACAGCCTTGCCGCTGCGGATCTTTTCGTTGATCTCTTCAATGGTACGTTTCCTGGACATAATGGATTTTTTAAAGTAACTTTAGACGTCTAATTAACAAAGCTCAAAGATATGCGCAGATCACTTCTTATCACAACTGTTTTTTCAATTCTTTTCTTTTCATGTGCTCCTAAAGATGACAGGGCTATTGACGTCATGTCATTAAACATAAGGCTTGACACACCTGTAGACAGTGCCAATGCGTGGCCACACCGTGCAGCTATCGTTGCCGGGTTTGTTAATGACCGCATACCGGATCTGCTTGGCATGCAGGAGGTTCTGTGGCATCAGTATCAGTATCTTGACTCCGCGCTGATCGGTTACGGTTCGGTGGCTGCAGGACGTGACGACGGACTGCAGAGAGGAGAGGCATGCCCGGTATTTTACAGGCTGGGCCGGTTTGACAAGATCGCCAGCGGCACGTTCTGGCTCTCAGCCACACCAGAGGTGCCCGGATCGATAGGATGGGGAGCAGCGCTGACACGGATAGCTACCTGGGTGAGACTATATGACAGGACAGGGCAGGATACTCTCCTGTACCTCAATACTCATTTTGACCATATAAGCGACTCGGCACGGTTGATGAGCTCGGGCGTGCTCCTTGAAAGAGTGAAGGAGCTGGCAGGAGATAATGATTTTATTCTTACGGGCGACTTTAATGCCGTGCCGGAGAGCATGGCGATAGCCAGGATGAAGGAGGGGGGCCTGGCCGTTGATTCATACCTTATCACAGAGACACCGCCCACAGGCGAATCATATACCTTCAACGGATGGAGTGATGAGCCGGGCGACAGGCGTATAGATTATATCTTCGTCCGCAGCGGGATGAAGGTGCTGTCTCATGCAACCCACCGGGTCATTGAGAACGGGGTCTTCATCTCTGATCACTGGCCGGTGACGGCTACCGTTGCTTATTAGCATACTCCCTCAGGATTCTTTGCTAAAGAGGTCATAATAATTCCCGCATACTCTTTTTCGGGGGCATCAACAGATACCCCTGCAGACTCTTTTTGGGGGGCGTCAGCAGATACCCCTGCAGACTCTTTTTGGAGGGCGTCAGCAGATTCTTTTACAGCGCACGGCAATCTACTGATGTACAACAGTCATGATCTCTGATATGACAACCATGTCTTTTCCCGGGAGGGATCTTACAGATTACTGCAGGCCTCTTTCAATGCCCTTTCCATGATAACGTCTCTTCCTTCGAGAAATGATTTATATGTATCAGCCACCGGAATGTCAGGCATTATCGGTGCCCGCTTATCCATCCCTTTCACGGCAGCGGAATAGGTGCTTCGGCCTACAGTAATGATAATATGGGTGTTGTCCAGTGTAAATTCGGTGTTTCTGCCGGCATTGCATTTATAAGTTGATCCGCCGGGGGTGCCTATGAACTTGCCTATGCCATTGCACCTGAGCAGAGCACAGAAGTGCCCGTTGGTTGATCCGCAGCTACCGTCAATAAGTGTGTACAGGTTTCCGATGAAGTGATTGGCGGCAAGTGGAACAGGCTGTGCCAGCTCTTCATATCTCCCATAAGGCTCCGCGAAATAGGGGACTGGTTGGTTCTCAAGGTATGACAGCAGAATGACTGAGCAGAAGGGGTCTCCTCCTCCGTTGCCCCGCAGGTCAAGAATAAGGTTTTTAATGCCTTTATCCTTTATCACGAGGAACGATGAGTCCATAAAATGCCTGAAGTAGTCTACTTTGTCATAATATATAAAAGTCTCCACGGTCATCACGGCAGTGCTCTTTTCCTCCATGATCTCAAGCCTGAGGGGAGGTCCGCTGAAATGTGCGAATACAATGCTTCTGACGGCATCGATAGTAGCAGGGGTGAGGGTCGCGGTGGCTGATGTTTTTCTGCCTGGCAGCGCATATGTGACCACATATTTGTCGGGGAAGCCAAAATAGCTGGCATAAAACATTGAAAAGCGTCTGGTGAGCTGTGCATCTTTGAACCATGGATTGCAAGCATCTGCAGATGTCATTGACCGCAGGTGTTCGACGACGGTTGTTGCAGGCGTGCCATTTATCTCCAATATTATGCTTCCCTGCGGTACCTCCGATGAATCATTATAACTACCCGTTACGACGAGGTAATTGTCGATGAGCCTTACCCGGAGAGGAAACATGTTTTCTGGCTGTTGACCGAAGAATTTTCCCGGCATCCATGTGGCGGTATGCATACAACCAATCTCAGCGGTTATAGGAGCGAGCAGGCGGAAAAATTCCTCCAGCTTCATCGAATCATTAATGCGATTATAGCTGAGGCCGAAGAGACTGTCCATCTTTTCCCTGGATGAGTATTCATAAAGGCAGCAATGGTTCTCTTCAAGGAGCTGTCTGAACTGTAGGAAATCTGTCTGCAGCTCTTTTCGGCTGGACTGATCGTCTGACTTTGTCTGCAGTTCTTTCCGGCTGAACTGATCGTCTGGTTTTGTCTGCACGCCTTTCAGTAAAAACTCTGATGCTGCCAGCAGAAAACAGATAGTCAGGATTTTGAAAATGGCAATCTTTTTCATTTCTCAATAGTTTTAGTGTGTACTATGGATAATGATGCAAAAAGATAGGAAATTCCATAAAACAGTAGCCCTATTCTACGGAGAGATAGCACTATATGCCGTATCCGGACCTGTTTCAGATAGATTATCCGGGAAGAAAATATTTGCTCTGCTGAAATTTTCCGCCGCTATAGCCCCTCTACACTCCTGAAGATGTCTCAGGCCCTCTTGCGGTATGCCCGTATAGCCATGATGATGAAGGCTATGGCCAGCAGTGAGAGCATACCCATATCACGTGCAATATCATTGAACCCTGACCCTTTCAGCATCACCATGCGGTTAATGCGCATGAGATAAGCCACCGGGTTAACCCAGTTGAACTGCTGAGCCCACAGCGGCATACTCTCTACGGGTGTGAAGATGCCGCTCATCAGTATGAATATCATCACGAAGAAGAAGGCCACGAAGAGGAACTGTTGCTGCGTTGACGCCATCGTGGAGAAGAAAAGCGCCAGTCCAAGCACTGCCACCAGGAATATTGATGCACAGCCAAAGAAGAGCATCAGGCTTCCCTCGAAGGGTATATCGAATGCTATCCACCCGATGCCGAGTCCCAGTGCCAGATCAAGCAGCCCGATGATGAAGAACGGGATTACCTTCGAGGCTATAAGCTCCCATTTTTTTACGGGAGTGACGTTGATCTGTTCTATTGTCCCGGCCTCTTTCTCTCTGACAAGGTTCAGGCCTGTCATCAGGAGTCCAATGGCAGTGATGAGGATGACAAGGATACCTGGAAGCATGAAATATTTATAGTTAAGTGTCGGGTTATACCAGTATCGTTGTGATACCCCTATTCCGGGTATTGCTGCTGCTGTTCCCTGTGAGGCTGTGAGTGACGCGCCTGCTCTTCCGCTGTTTATGATGATATCACGGTTGAAATCGCGTACCACCGAGGTGAAATAGTTCCACGAGAGCTGAGCGGTGGTGGCATTGACGGCATCGGTAAGCACCATTAGCCTGGGTGTTGTCATACCGGCGAGACCTTCTGAGAAATCGTGCGGAATCACCAGTGCCATATCTGCGGTGCCGGCGAAGAGCATCGACTCCGCTTCCCGGGTATTGCCCGGGATGGCCGTGATGACAAAGAATGATGACCCTGTCAGCCGCGAGAGAAGCTCACGTGACGAGGGCGACCGGTCGTTGTCAATGACAGCAAGATCTATTCGTTTAATCTCGAAGGTAACGGCAGGGACGAGGATGAGCATCTGGACTATCGGCACGGCAATAATAGCCCTGATCATGAACGGATTGCGCACTATCTGGCGGAACTCCTTCCTTAACAGGAACATCAGTCTCTTCATTTTCCGCCCTCCCCGAGTCTTACTTTGAATTTCCTGGCACTGAGAACCATGAAAAAGACTGCCATGACAACAAGCACCAGTGTCTCTTTCCAGACATATCCAAATCCCGCCCCCTTGATCATTATTGAACGTATTATTTCGATGAACCATCTCGGGGGAAGCAACATGCTCACATAGTCATAAACCTTGGGCATATTCTCAATAGGAAAAATAAATCCGGACAGCAGGATGGTGGGAAGCATCAGCGCCATAAAGGATATGAAGATGGCATTTTCCATCTTGTCCACCGATGCCGAGACGAGGATGCCTATGGCCAGTCCGAGAAGAATATAGAGCATGCATTCAGCGATCAGCAGAGCAATGCTTCCGCGTACCGGAAGGTCGAAGACGAACCATGCCATCAGGAGGATCACTATCACGTTCACCAGTGAGAGAAAGAAATAGGGGGCCACCTTGCCGACGATTATCTGCCAGGGTTTAAGGGGTGAGACCAGTAGTACCTCCATGGTGCCGAACTCCTTCTCGCGGACGATGGTGACCGAGGTCATCAGGGCACTGATAAGAAGGAGGATGAGGGTTATAACCCCCGGAACGAACATAAAGTGACTCTTGAGATTGGGGTTGAAAAACATACGGACCTCAGGGTTTATCACCGGAAGGGCAGCAGTGAGCTCTTTCGTCAGCGACGAGGAGTAGTCGCTCAGTATACCTGTGGTGTATCCTGTGACAAGACTGGCAGTGTTTGGCTCGGATCCGTCGGCGATGATACTTACCGTGGCATTGCCTTCACGGGTCAGCTTTTCAGCCATATTCTCCGGAAAGATGATCACCGCCTTAATCTTCCCCTTCTTAAAGGTGGCATTTACCTCATCATATGAACTGAGGCGGTTACTGACGGTGAAGAATTCCGAGGCTTCCAGCTTCAGTGTCAGCGCCTGCGACACCTCGTCATGGGCGTTGTCAAGCACGGCTATGTTTGCATTCTTCAGATCAGTGCGTACGGCATAACCGAAGATAAGGATCTGCGCTGCCGGTATCCCGAACAGTATTATCAGTGTCCGGTAGTCGCGGAAGATATGGAGAAACTCCTTCTTTACAAATGCCATGAACCTCTTCATAATGATTCTGTTTTTGGCCTTGCTATCTTTATGAACAGCTCTTCAATAGATGCTGTGCCGGATTCTGTACGGAGGGAAGAGGGTGTGTCAAGTGCGACTATCCTGCCCTCACTCATGATGGTAACACGGTCACAGTATTCGGCCTCGTCCATATAGTGTGTTGTTACGAAGACCGTTATTCCTCGTGATGCTGTTTCGTAGATCATCTCCCAGAACTGCCGTCTTGTGATGGGATCGACACCGCTGGTGGGTTCGTCGAGGAACACTATTTCAGGTTCATGAAAGACTGCCACCGCGAAGGCAAGCTTCTGCTTCAGCCCCAGGGGCAGGGATCCTATCAGCGTGGAACCATACTTTGTGAAGCTGAGCCTTGAGAGCAGCTCCTCCCTGCGTGGGCGGATCTCCTTCATGGTCATGCCGTAGATGCCACCGTAGAGCTCGATATTCTCATTCACCGTCAGATCTTCGTAGAGGGAAAAACGCTGCGACATATAGCCTATCCGTTTCTTGATCTCCTCAGGCTGACGGCCGGCATCTATCCCTGCCACCAGTACCTTGCCTGATGTCGGCTTTGAGAGGCCGCAGAGAATACGTATGGCGGTCGTTTTTCCTGCTCCGTTGGCACCAAGGAATCCGAAGATCTCTCCCTTGAAGACGTCAAAGGAGAGGTGATCGTTAGCAATAAACGTCCCGAACTTTTTTACAAGATCATGTACCTCTATTACTTTATCCCTTTCCATTACCCTTCTTTCTTCATGAGATCGAGAAATACATCTTCAATACCCGGGATGATTTCCCTGATTGCAGCATCAGGCAGTCCTGCCGATGCCAGTGCTTTTTTTAGGTCTTCCGTTCCTGTGCCCGGCTGCAATGTGACATGCATCGCATCGCCAAAGGGCTCACTGCTCAGTGTGCCGGGAACAGTTTGCAGAGACTGCAACAACCGGTATTTGTCGGCATGACTGACGGAATAGAGTTTCCTGCCGTATGAATTCCTTATACTGTCAGGCGTATCGATACCCATGGTCTTTCCGTTCTGTATGAGGGCGATGCGGTCACAGCGCAGGGCTTCATCCATATAGGGTGTTGAAACGATAATTGTTATGCCTTCATTCTTCAATCGCGACAGCATCTCCCAGAACTCTGTTCTCGAGACGGCATCCACGCCGGTAGTAGGCTCATCAAGGATCAGGATCTTTGGTTTGTGTATGAGAGCGCAGGAGAGAGCCAGCTTCTGTTTCATCCCTCCCGAGAGACGTCCGGCCTGCCGTTTCTTAAATGGTTCTATCTGCTTGTAAATAGGCTCAATGAGATGGTAATTCTCCCTGACCGTGGTGCCGAAGATGGTTGCATAGAAGTTCAGATTCTCCTCCACGGTGAGATCCTGGTAGAGGCTGAAGCGCCCCGGCATGTACCCTATGTGGTTACGCAGCTCCCTGTAGCGGCTGACGGTGTTGAGGCCTAACAGCGTCATCCTGCCTCCGGCAGGTATGATAAGGGTTGCAGCGATACGGAAGAGGGTGGTCTTGCCTGCACCGTCAGGGCCGATGAATCCGAACAGCTCACCCTCATCAACGGTAAAGGAGATGTCGTCAACGGCAGTGACGCTGCCGTACCTGTGGGTTATATTATAAGCCTCAATGGCAGCCATATCAGTTGAAGATTGCTTCGCCGGGCATACCTGATTTTATTGAGCCGTCATTCACCACTTCTATGGTCACGGCATATACCAGTGTCACGCGTTCTTCTTTTGTCTGTATGATCTTTGGGGTGAATTCAGCCTTCTCCGAGACATGAGTTATTGTGCCGGTTAGCTCCCTGAAGCCCTTTACTCCATCATCTGTACGGACAGTGCATTTGGCTCCCGTGTTCACCTCGGCCAGCTGTGCTCCGCTGACCCACACCTTCAGCTTCATGGTCTTCATGTCGGCAAGCTTAACTAGCGGCTTGCCGGCGGCAGTGATCTCCCAGGCTGAGGCGTATTTCTGTATGACGGTGGCTTCATAGGGGGCGCGGACGGTGCTGCGTGCTATCTGTTCGTTGAGGAGGGCGCGTTTGGCAGCCACCCCCTGTTGCTCGGCAGCCACGGCACGGCGCTGGGTGTTGTTGGCTTCCGACTGCCGGCGGAGCACCTCCATCTGTCCGGTGAGGTCGTCGAGCTGCTTCCCGGTGGCGGCGCCGTCAGCGAGCATGCGGCGCGTACGCTCTACGTTGACGCTGAGGTTATCCATCTGCTGGTGTATGACGGCGTCCTGCGCCGCTATGCCCGCCAGGCGCGCCTGCGCCTGCGCCGTCACCGCATCCAGCTCGGCACGCTGCAGAACAGCCATCGTCGTGTCGGTGACGGCGATGACGGCACCGCCCGCCACAAGAGTGCCTTCAGTGACATCCATAAGAACGATCCTGCCCGTCGTCTCTGAAGAGATGATGACCTCGTCAGCCTCAAAGGTGCCCCAGGCATCAGCGTCACTGCCGCCACGGCCACAGCCGGCAATGAGGATCAGAATAACGGGTATAAGTAACTTTTTCATCATAGTATCATTTTAATTTGAACGGTATAGAGCAACCACGAATGATTGCAGGTAAAATCTATTTGTGTTTGTGTCTGGAAACATGTGGGTCTTAAAACCTGTTATTTATTGTATCCGGTAATGTACAGATAGTCAATCTCAGCCCTTGAGATACTTATCATTCTTGCAGCGGCTGCGATGACCGCCTGCTTCTCATTGTTAAGCTCGGTAAGGTATTGCGAAGCCGTTATCGTCCCATTCTTTAGCTGAGACGCGGCTGCTGCAGTTATCTTTTTGCGTATACCGATCAGCTCCTCATCGCGGCCGGAAGCTTCCAGTAATGATGTTATCTCAGCCATCCTGACTGTCAGCAGACGCTGAAGCGACTCCTCCACAGACATTTTCTTTATGTCAAGCAGCTGCTGCTGCATGGCCAGTGACCTCCTCTCATTACTGTTCTTATTCCAGTCGAAGATATTCCACTTTATGCCTGCCCCCAGTGAATAATAAAAGTCGGCCTTATCTGAAAGAAAGTTGTTGCCGGGAGGGTTGCCGTAACCTGCCTGGGCATATCCAAATGCCCTGGGCATACGCTGACTCTTAAGAAGGTTTTTTGATAACTCAAGCTGGTGGCTGCGTATGTCAAACAGGCGCAGGTCAGGATTGTCAATGGACTCCTCGCCGGTGATGATGGTTTCCGGCAGCAACAGGATAGCATCCTTAAGGCCCTGTATCCCTGTGATCTGCTCCAGAGCCGCCGTAAAGGCCTCATGACGCCTGACAAGCTCATTGAGAGTCTGTTCAACCCTGATCATCTCAGCCCTGAGCACGTCAAGGGTCATGGGTGTGACAACACCATTCTCAATGGCTGAAGAGAGTTCCCCGATGCGTGTGTCAAGCTCTGACAGCAGCAGCTGCGTCACCTCTATCTGGCTCTTCGTCAGCAGTAAAGGAAAGAAATAGTTATTTACCTGTTCCCTGAGGCGGTAGATATCAGCTTCATTCTGCCTGAGATTTAACTCATTAACCACCTTCTCCACCTCCCGTGCACTGCGGGTTACACCACCGTCCCACAGTACCTGGCTGACATCAAATGTCGCCCTGTACTGCTCATGCGGGACTGTTGGCAGTGAGCCGGTGGAGATGGGTAGGGATCCCAGCATGTCTGAAAGATCGACAACATCTGACTGGTATGAGAAGGTGCCATTAAGGTCAAGTGACGGCAGCCATGCCGAGGCGAGGTTCTGATCGCGTAGCTGGCTTATCCTGGAATATATATCCCTCTCTCCTGACAATGGTGTTACAATAGCGGCGGAGTCATAACACTGCCACAGTGTAACGCTATTCTGTGCCCAGGCTGCCGCCGCTGATGCAATCAATAAGATGGTAAAAACTGTTCTTTTCATTTCTTACGGTGTTTTAATGCTGTGAACAGAAAGTCAGCAGCAAATTCCTTTCTCTCCCTCATATAAGCATTGAACTTCTTGTTGTCAGCTAATTCCGGTATTACTATTTTAAGCATATCCCTTGCCGCAAAGGGGAAGATGGAGAATGATACCAGTGTGACCATCAGCTGAGGCATGTCATTCTTCTTAATTCCATAAGCCTTGAGCTCTTTAGCATGTTTGGTGTAGATCATTTCACGCACCTGTTGATAAATGATCATCTCTTTAAGGCTCTCAGCAAGAGAATCATTGCGTGACAGCTCATTCAGCAGGAAAATTGGCAGTTTGGGATTCTTGATCATGAATTCAATATGTTCGTCCAGATAGCGCCTTATCTTCTCCTTGAACGATATATCTTCCTGAAAGATAGAGAAGATCTTTTCAAACATCTTTTTGAGCAGCACATGGAACACAGCCATGAATAGCTGGTCTTTCGTCCTGAAGTAGTAGTGGAGCAGTGCCTTGTTAATCCCGGCCCTGTCTGCTATCTCCTGCATCCTTGCTCCGGTATAGCCCTTTTCCTCAAAGATTTCCGTTGCTGCCAGGAATATCTTTTCCTGAGTATGACCGTCAGTCGGACCTGATTTAGACATTTAGTTTAACTATTAGGTTTAACCATAACATTTAACCAACGGGTCAAAGATAATTACAGAATTGCAAAACAGCAAGAGTCCGGTTTATTTTTTAATTATCACTTTGGCAAATTCCCGGCAGATTGCTGCGGATTATTGGGCTGAAGTCCCGGGGTTAAGATTATTTATTCCTGTTTATTGCGTTAAACAAATAGCAGATTGTATTGTTTCCCTGTAAAGATTCAGAACATGAAAACAAGGTCCGCAGAACAGGTTATATCTCCGCCACCGGTACATTTTGTGGGTGACGGGTTCAGGGTGCACAACTTCATCCCGGGTGTTGATCAGCTTACCATGGAGAGGATGGATCCGTTCCTTTTGCTCGATTATAATTCGAAATACTTTTTTCCGTCTACTGACAGTCCCAGGGGTGTAGGGGTACATCCTCACCGGGGTTTCGAGACGGTTACCATAGCTTACAGGGGAAAGATAGCACATCACGACAGTTTTGGAAACAGCGGCGTGATAGGAGAGGGAGATGTGCAATGGATGACGGCAGCGTCAGGCCTCCTGCACAAGGAGTATCATGAGAAGGAGTTTGCCCTCAGGGGAGGCGATCTCCAAATGGTGCAGCTATGGGTCAATCTGCCGGCAGAACACAAGATGTCACCTCCCAAATACCAGCCCGTCACGAACGATCAGATGGGCAGGTTTCAGCTTCCGGGCAACAACGGCATCATTGAGGTCATCGCCGGGTCATACAGGGATGTGAAAGGGCCGGCCTCCACATTCACTCCCATGGCACTGATGAACGCCCGCATGAAGGCCGGAGCAGTGGCTGATTTTGAATTCTCTGCAGGATATAATACTGCGCTGCTCGTCATTGAAGGCAGCGTGCTTATTAACGGATCGGATACGGCTCCCGCCGATCACTTTGTTCTATTCAGAAATGACGGTGAGAAGTTTACCATAGAAGCTATCGAAGACTCTGTAGCACTCATACTGAGCGGTGAGCCTATAAGCGAGCCTATCGCTGCCCACGGACCCTTCGTGATGAATACCAGAACAGAGATATATCAGGCTTTTGAGGATGTGGAAAACGGTAAATTCGGACATCTGGATGATTAACCTTCCCGGCACTGAATCTTCATGAGAAAGATGTAAATTTGCGGCAGATATTTACCTGATGATTAAGAACCTGCTTATAATCGGCTCGGGAGGGTTCATCGGCAGCGTGGCACGTTATCTTGTGTCACAGCTGAACCTTACCATCAGCTTTCACTCAGTCCCTGTAGGTACACTGCTGGTAAACATAACAGGCAGCTTCCTGATAGGATTGCTTACCGGTATTGCCAATAAGAGCATGATCCTTACACCGGAGTGGAGACTTTTCCTGATGGTCGGTCTCTGCGGCGGATTTACAACATTCTCGACATTTGCCAGCGAGAACCTGATGCTCCTGCATAACGGGCAGCTCCCTGCCGTGCTTATCTATACCGGATTAAGCATATTCCTTGGCTTCCTGGCCGTTTACCTTGGCTATGTTTTAACTAATTTACTTTGATCATGGAAAAGAATGCACATGCAGTCCTGAAGGTATATGCCAGCTCCACCGACAGGCTCGGCTCACAGCTTCTCTATGAGGCTATCGTTTATAAGGCAAGGGAGGCGGGCATCTCAGGTGCTACGGTCTACCGGGGGATGATGGGCTACGGACTGAGCAGTCATATCCACTCCTCGCGGTTCTGGGAGCTGACAGAGAAGCTGCCCGTTGTCATAGAACTTATAGACCTACGTGAGAAGATTGAATCATTTTATGAAATGATAGAGGCAGACCTCTCCGCTCTGCCAAAGGGCTGTCTGGTTACTGTCAGTCCTGTGGAGATCAGGCTCCACAAAGGCGGTGCAAAACCGGAAGCCGGCCTTTGAAAATGAGACTGACTGCACAATATGGTTTTTGAGCCGCATGGCACACATTTGCAGCAAGCATAGTCACTCATTTAAGCTAACGCACGCTATAGCTGTCGTCTTTGGGGTGCCTGCTGAGGAGATCTTCATTTTCGAAAGTGAGCGACCGATGTGAGGTCTCTCAGGGGTGTCTCCCCTTCAATCATTCGAGTATCAGGATCTCAGGCTGCCAACCTCCTCTGTTGGCAGGTGATCACCGCAAGGCTTTTCCTGCCGTTTCTCTTGCACTTTTCACCGGCAATCATTAAATTTATAGTGCATTTCCTCCTTTATTGTTCAACATAAATTCTGAGTCATGCTGGTCAAGACCTTCAGCGCTGCCGTTTTTGGCATTGAGGCAGTCCCGGTTACCATAGAGGTTGACGTCACCCGTGGTGTTCGTTATATGCTTGTAGGTCTCCCTGATGCTGCTGTGAAGGAGAGCCAGCAGAGGATTGAGTCGGCTTTTCGTGCTGTGGGACTGCATTGGCCGGGCCGGCAGGTGGTCATAAACATGGCACCGGCAGACATTCGCAAGGAGGGATCTTCATACGATCTGCCGCTGGCAGTTGGTGTTCTTGCAGCCGCGGGGATGATCAGCGGCAGCAGGCTTGACGGGATGCTCCTCACCGGTGAGTTGTCACTCGATGGCACTGTTAAGCCGGTCAGAGGTGTCCTGCCTATGACCCTCCGGGCACGTGCAGAGGGGTTCAGAGGCATGATAGTGCCGGCAGAGAACGCCCCTGAGGCAGCTGTCGTTAATGGCATCGATGTCTACGGTGTCACCAGCCTTGAGGAGGTGATCAGCTATATGAACGGTGAGTCAGATCCACAGCCGCTGAAAGTTGACATGAAGACCCTCTTCAGCCACGAGGGGAACATCTATGATTATGACTTCGCCGATGTCAGGGGGCAGGAGAATGTCAAGAGGGCCCTGGAGGTGGCTGTGGCAGGCTCGCATAATGCCATAATGATAGGCCCTCCGGGTTCAGGCAAGACCATGCTTGCCCGCCGTCTCCCCTCTATACTGCCTCCCCTCACTCTCGAGGAGGCGCTTGAGACAACAAAGATACACTCGGTGGCGGGTAAGATTGACAACCATATCTCACTGATGACCCGCCGTCCCTTCCGCAGCCCGCATCATACAAGCTCAGACATCGCAATGGTTGGTGGCGGCAGCGTGCCGCAGCCCGGGGAGATCAGCCTGGCACACAACGGCGTGCTCTTCCTTGATGAGCTGCCGGAGTTCAAACGGAGCGTGCTGGAGGTGCTGCGACAGCCGCTGGAAGACAGGATCATTACCATCTCACGGGCCAGGATGAGCTGCAATTTCCCCGCCTCATTCATGCTCATAACCTCCATGAACCCATGCCCGTGCGGATTCTATAACCATCCCTCCAGAGAGTGCACCTGCGCCCCGGGAATGGTGCAGAGATACCTCAACCGCATCTCCGGACCGCTTCTCGACCGTATTGATATTCACATTGAAGTGGTGCCCGTAGAGTATGAGAAGATGGCAGGTAACGCTCCTGCAGAATCATCTGACGACATTCGCAAGAGGGTTGTGAGAGCACGCGAGATACAGTCGGCTCGTTTTGCCGCAAGCGAAGGCATTTACTGCAATGCACAGATGACATCTGCAATGATACGGCGTCATTGTCATCCGGACGATACCGGAGGGAGACTCCTGAAGGCAGCTATGGAGATGCGCGGCCTCTCAGCCAGAGCCTATGACAGAATATTAAAGGTAGCAAGAACAATAGCCGATCTTGACGATTCTGAAGAGATCCGTCCGGACCACCTCTCCGAAGCAATAAACTACCGTAACCTTGACCGTGAGGGCTGGGCCGGATGAAAATAAATGTAATGATGACTTAACAAATAATTTTTGCTTTATTTGTGTCAGGGAAAGGTATTACTTCTTGTTTTTTCGGAAAGTATGGAACTTATAAAAAAATTAAAGCAGAAGCTGTCGGATGAGCATTTGATGTTTGCCTACCGTGGTGAGGTGACAGGTGATAACTCTGTAGGTCTTCTGACACTGCTGGAGAAAGAGATGGAGTTCTCCGATTTCAGTCTCCTGGGCCGTAAACGATTATTCATGTTCGTTCTGGAGAACCTGCAGAACATCACCAGACACGGCGTATCAAATAGTGAAGAGATCACATCTCTCGTAGTCTATAACAAGACTGCCGACGGTTATACGGTCAGCACCGGTAACGCCCTTAAAAATAGTGAGGTGAAATCTCTCAGGAGCAATCTTGATAAAATCAACAATCTCGATCCTGACAAGATCAGGGATGTTTACAGGACCATGCTCCAGGACTCCAGCATAGGGAATAAAGGGGGTGCAGGTCTGGGTCTTATGGAGATGGCCAGAAAGACCGGCAACAAACTTGATTATGATTTTCTTCCCATTGATGACAAATATTCATATTTCATCCTCAGCAAGACGGTTGATGCCGGAGGAAAGGGCGTAACTGACCCGGGAGACACACTGGTTTCCTATGACACAAAAAAGATTGCCCAGCTTGAACGTATGATGAAGTCAAACAACATCTTCTTTATCTGGGCCGGGCCGATGACACATGCCATCAGCAAGGAGCTGCTTAATTTCAGTGAGACAGCTATGCGTGAGGCAGAGCTGGAGCAGAACCTGCACAAGCGTGTCTTCGCCACCCTTATCGAACTGCTCCAGAACGTTTCCCAGCATAGTCCGGGATCCGAAGCTGAACAGAAATACGGCATTCCGCTGGCAATGATCAGAAGGACACCCGCATCATTCATTATCACCTCAGGGAATCTCATCAGGAAGAGTGACATCGATCACCTCATCCAGAAGCTTGATATGGTCAACCGCTATGATGAGGAGGGTCTGAAGAAACTGCTCAAGGTTGCTCTCATGGGTCAGGATATGTCGAAGGTATCAACCGGGTATATGGGTCTGCTTGAGATGGCCCGCCGCTCGGGAGGCAGGCTCTTCTACAAGTTCGATGAGGTCAACGATGAGTATTCCTATTACAGGATTACCGTCAGGGTCAGGGCTAAGGGACTAAAACTTCACTGACAAGGGTAAGATCTGTTCCGTCATATACTGCATAGCTGGTACGGCAGCTGAACCAGTCACCAAGAATTATCATTCTCCTTCCCTCTTCGTCGAACGTCAGGGGCAGATGCCTGTGGCCGTAGATATAATAGCGTGCACCGCATCCCCCGGCAGCCATGCTCCTTGTATGACGTATCAGATCCTCTTTCTCATCGCCTAAGTAGGGGAGTGAAATATGCTTTGCCAGCCGGCTGCTTCTCGACCAGGCATGTCCAAATGCCATGCCGTAGCGGGGATGGATAGCCGAATAGAGTACCCTGGCAACCTTATTATGGAAAAAGGCGAACAGCAACCTTGATCCGATACTCCTGCTTCCTAACCCTTCACCGTGAGCGAGGTAGAAAATATTACCGTCTATCTCCGTCACCAGCGGTTCATGATGGATGGTGACCCCGCACTCCTCGGTCAGATAACTTTTCATCCACATGTCATGATTGCCGGTAAAAACATGGACATCAATGCCACGGTCAGTGATTGAGGCCAGCATGCCCAGGAACCTTGTAAATCCTTTTGGTATAACCTCCTTGTACTCCCACCAGAAATCGAAGATATCGCCCAGGAGATAGAATGACCGGGCGTTTTGCGATGATGTGTCAAGCCATGACACCACCCTCTGTTCCCGCTCATGCGGATCAGTTCCTGCCGCGAGTCCCAGGTGAAAGTCTGAGGCGAAGTATATCTTATGACCTGGCAAGGTATTTATTGTTTGTTGAACAGCTGATCCATCCTTATCTCAAGGTTGCGCCCCGAGAGGTTGGTGTTGATGATTTTGCCCTCCGGGTCATAAAGCAGGTTGGAAGGCAGTGTGGTAATATTCATCAGCCTTGCATAGGCTGGATTTTCGGGATCTTTTTCCCTGACACTGATCCAGGGTATCTCTTCGAAGCGAATGATGTTCAGCCATCTCTCCAGATCCGTATCCAGGCTGACCTGATAGATCTCCAGACCTCTCCTGTGATAGGCCTGATAGATTGATTTCAGCAGAGGCAATTCGTTCAGACAATCCTGTGAAGTGGTGCTCCAGAATGATACAAGTACATACTGCCCCTTTAGTGATGATACACTGACCATTTTACCCTTGGTATCCGGAAGTTCCGGGGTAATGTTGGTCGCAGGAAGCTGGGATGCAAGACTTGCCATTCGGTCAATATACATCCGGTTGAGCTCGGTGGTTACATTCTCTTTAAGGGCACGCACGTGTCTGGAGACCGGGTACTTTACTGACAGCGAGTCAGATACAATCTTCAGGTACTGGAGATCACGTGGCTGGTAGAGAACATATGTGGTTTCATCTATCCTCTGGTAGAGTGCCTGTATCGAAGCCATGGAACCGATATTTTCCACGATGAATTTGATGTTGAACATACGTTGGGCATCAACTATACCAACGAATGCCTTTTCAAGCTCCGGGCCCCGTGTGTCCAGCTCCTCGTTACTGAGCGTGTTGTACACCTTCCGGATGGAGTCAAGCTCTGATTTAGTTTTCAGTAGTTGCTGATCGAGAAATTTTAAATCTTCCGATCCGGGTGATCCTGAAACTGTATAGTTCAATGCCAGTGGCTTTTTTGCGAGGTCGAGAGTGATATTTTCACCCGGCATTACAAGCAGGTCAATGAATTCGCCGTTCTTAAAACGTACCTGGTAAAACTCCGGGCCGGTGATTTCTGCTGTAAACTTAAAACGTCCTCCTCTGATCTCAGCAGAGTCAGCCAGTTTACTGCGGTCAACCTCTGACTGATCAAGATAGACAACCCCTTCTTTCGTTTCACCGAAGGTGCCTTTAATGGTGACCCTGTTTTTACTGTTGCAGCCGGCAAGCAGTGCTGCTATCAAAACTATTAATGTATACCTCTTCATTCTTGCTGTTGATTTTATTTCCCTTGTGTTTGGCTTCGCTGAGCTCGCAAGCCCGGCTGAGTTTTTGAAAACATCAGTGTTTCATGTGCAAATAAACTAAAAATAGAGATTACCTATTGCCTTCCCAGAAGTTCCCCTAGTTTTTTCCTCAGATCCTCTCCCCTGAGATTGACAGCCAGTACCCTTCCTTCACCGTCAATGAGGAAGTTTGCGGGTATCTCCGTTAAGCCAAGTCTCTTCACCACCTCCGAGTCACGATACTTCAGATCGCTGACATGTATCCATTGCCCAAGTCTGTCGTTTCTTATCGCTTCTGTCCACTCCTCCTTACGCAGGTCAAGAGAGACCTGAAATATTTCAAATCCTTGCCGATGCCACATATCGTACATCTCTACAAGGGTTTCGTTTTCTTCGCGGCAGGGCGGGCACCACGCTGCCCAGAAGTCGATAAGGACCACCTTGCCTCTTGTTGATGATAGCCTCAGTGTGTCCCCGCTGGGGTTAGGGAGAGCTATCTCGGGCATTATGTCGCCTGGTACCGGTTTAGTGCCGGGTTTGCCGGCTACCGTGACCGACCTCTTCAGCTTTGCCACGAATGTATGCAGGTCAAGCACCAGATCGGACTCAGGATAAAGCGTATATAATGCTGAATCGACACTACAGAATACCTCTGGGTTTTTGGCTGCGTCAAAAAGCTGTAACCCTGGCACTATCTGCTGATTCAGCAGATAGACCGATACCATGGATGAGAGGTTCTCATCAAGGAGCATGAGCGCCCTTTCACGGAAGGCAGTGACGATATCTGCAGCCTTTCTGTCAAGGCTGTCCATCAGTAACGGCAGTTCAGGGCTATCGAGGTTATCATTGTATACGTCCGTCAGTCTCTGAAGCTCATCAACCACTCCCTGGTGTTCTTTCCTGAAGCTGATCATGAGGGCGCTTTCTTCAGAACCCTTTACATATTCGGGAGTAGCCATAGCGTTCCGTACCAACTTCACCTCTATCTTCTCTCCCGGAGAGGCAAGAAGGGTCAGAAAATCATTATTACTCAAACTCAGCATGTAAAATGCAGGATACTCTGTAGATGCTCTGAAGCTGAAACTCCCATTACGGTTTGGGATCATTGAATCAATCGGTTCAAGAAGGCCCGGCTTGACCTCACGAAGCAACAGATACTCGTCAGCTTGTGTATCGTCAATAGTACCTCTGACAGTGAAGCTGTCAGAATGGCAACCGGTTAAACATGATAGCAATCCGGTTAAAAATAGGATAAGCATTCCCTTCTGAAAGCCAGATATCAGATAATGTCTTCTTAAATTCTTTATTCTATTAAAACCTCTCATTTTGGCCGAACTTTTTAAATGCTCAATGGTTGTCTTATTGTATTGCAAAGATATCTATTTTTCAGAGCCTTCAGGGGCGAATATGTCTGGTGAGGGCTGATAATGAATCTGATTTTTTTGATTTACTTTGCATTCGAAATTATTTATAATTAAATTACATAGACTTAAATTATGTTGTTTTTGTTTAGTATTTAAACAGAACTCCTTGAATCATGGGATATATTAAATTTGATAAAGCCCAGGTGGTTAACCTCGAATATTCATTGAGTCGTGAGATATTGCGTACTAACAGGGCGGGAAGTTACTCTTCAACAACCATAGTAGGCTGCAATACCCGCAAGTATCATGGATTGCTGGTTTGTCCTGTTGACGCCCTCGGCGGAGAAAAGCATGTACTGCTATCAGCTCTTGACACCACTGTGGTCAGCAACGGTCAGGGTTTTAACACCGGCATACGTAAGTATCAAGGCGACTATTACAGTCCCAAAGGTCATAAGTATGTGGAAGATTTTGATATTCAGGATATTCCCGGGATGACCTACAGGGTGGGTAATGTTATCATGAAGCAGGAGCGTCTTCTGGTTCATTATGAAGAGCAGCTGCTGATAAGGTTCACTATCATTGATACCGATGAGCCGGTTAAGCTTCAGATGAAGCCTTTACTGGCATTCAGGAATATACATCATCTGACACATGCCAACATGTGGGCAAACACCCGTACTGAGCCGGTAAACGGTGGTGTAAAGATACGCATGTATGAGGGGTTCCCGTGGCTCCATATGCAGCTCTCGTGCAAGGCGGAGTTTGTGCCGGTGCCCGACTGGTACCTTGGTGTTGAGTATACTGAGGAGCAGAAACGCGGGTATGACTACTCGGAAGATCTTTTTACACCCGGCTTTTTCGAAGTAGTTGCCGGTAAAGGTGATGTGATCGTCTTTTCCGTCTCAACCAAGGAGGAGAGGCTTGCAGGTTTCAAGTCGAAGTTTACCAAAACCGTTACGTCAAAAATACCGCGCAGCGATTTCGAGAACTGTTTGCACAATGCTGCACAACAGTTTATCGAGAAGCGCGGCAACAGCACGAATATTGTTGCCGGGTATCCCTGGTTCGGGTCATGGGGGCGTGACACATTTATCTCACTCCCGGGACTGGCTCTTGCCCGCACTTCTGAAGACCTGTATGCTTCAGTGCTTGACACGCAGGTACGGCGCATGAAGGGAGGCCTGTTCCCCAACATGGGTAATGATGATAATCCGGCCTTCAACAGCGTGGATGCTCCGTTATGGTTCTTCCAGGCTATATTTAGTTACGGGCTTGAGGCCAAAGAGACATGGAAGCGTTACGGCATGGCAATGAAGGATGTACTTCATGCTTATCGCAATGGTACTTCATTCGGCATACATATGAGGGAGAATGGTCTTATCTATGCAGAAGCTCCCGGCAAGGCACTGACGTGGATGGATGCAGTAGTAAACGGTGTGCCTGTCACTCCCCGTAACGGCTATGCGGTGGAGATCAATGCGCTGTGGTATAATGCTGTATGTTATTCACTCGACTGTGCCAGGGGAGCAAAAGACAGGGCATTCGTGAAGGAGTGGGAGAGCCTTCCGGATCTGATAAGCAGATCGTTCATTGATACATTCTGGGATGAGGAACACGGCTACCTGGCTGACTATGTCAGTGACAAAGAGATGAGGAACATGCAGGTAAGACCTAACATGGTCATTGCCACATCACTACCCTACAGAATGATTAACCTGGATCAGATGAAGAAGGTACTTGACATCGCCAACCGCATTCTGGTCACCCCAAGGGGTCTGCGTACCCTTTCGCCCTCAGAAGATGGCTATTGTGGTATATACTGCGGCAATCAGGATGAGAGGGACAAGGCTTATCATCAGGGGACTGTCTGGCCCTGGCTTGTGGGCCCCTTCTGTGAAGGCTGGCTCAGGGTTTATGGTGAGGGAGGTGTGTCTCGTGTAAGAAAGCTGATAATGGGCTTTGAGGAGACACTCACCGAAGCAGGTATCACAACAATTTCTGAGATATATGACGGTGACCCTCCACATTCACCCAGGGGAGCTATATCACAGGCATGGAGCGTGAGCGAGGTGCTTCGTATTTACACATTGCTAAACAAGGAGTATAAAGAAAACAATATATGATATGCGTGTTCTGATGTTTGGTTGGGAGTTTCCTCCCCATATTGCAGGAGGACTCGGAACGGCCAGTTACGGTCTTACCCGCGGTCTTGCAGCCCAGGAGGACGTCCAGGTAACCTTTGTCGTGCCCAGAGCATATGGTGATGAAGATCAGAGCATTGTCAGACTGATAGGGGCCAACACTATCCAGGTCGCCTTTAAGAAGGTCAAGTACAAGTATTTTCTTAAACCAATTGAAAAGATTGAAGTATTCTCGAAACTGGTACCCTATACTGATCCGGAGGATTTCTGGAAGATGACCCGAGGGGAGCTGGCTGATACTGATGTCCTGGTAAATACCAATGATCAGGGGAAGGTAGATTTCACCGGTAATTACGGGGCTACGCTTATGGATGAGATACGTAAGTATTCTATTGTAGCTCAGGTTATTGCTTCGGAGCAGGAGTTTGATATTATCCATGCCCATGACTGGCTCGCTTATCCTGCAGGTATAGCTGCCAAGGCTGTGTCAGGCAAGCCCCTGGTGATACATGTTCATGCTACTGACTTCGACCGCAGCGGCGGAAATGTCAATCCTGTTGTCTATAATATGGAAAAGGAGGGGATGGACGCTGCAGACATGATAATAACAGTGAGCAATCTCACACGCGAGATTGTAATAAGCAAATATAACATCAATCCCGACAAGGTGGTGACGGTATACAATGCCGTTGAGCCATCTCACCATACAGAGCTTGACATACCCGAGAGGGGCTATGATGATAAGATAGTGACCTTCCTTGGCCGTATCACTTTGCAGAAAGGTCCCGAATACTTTATTGAAGCTGCCAGGATGGTTCTTTCACGAATGCCCAATGTCAGGTTTGTCATGGCAGGCTCCGGAGACATGATGGAACGCATGATACGCCATGCAGCTGCCCTCAGGATCACTGACAGGTTCCACTTCACGGGCTTCCTCCGCGGTAATGATGTCTTTACCATGCTCAGAATGAGTGACGTCTATGTTATGCCCTCAGTATCAGAACCATTCGGCATATCACCCCTGGAGGCCATGCAGTCGAACGTCCCTGTTATCATTAGCAAACAGAGCGGTGTGGCTGAGCTGCTAACCCATGCTGTCAAGGTAGACTTCTGGGATATAGAGGCCATGGCTGATGCCATCTACGGGATACTGACATATCCGGCACTCTCAAGGATGTTCATTATGAACGGCAAGGAGGAGGTTGACAAGCTGAAATGGGAGAAGGCGGCCAGCCATGTGAAAGATATTTATTGCGGGGTTTTGAAACAGACAAGCAAAGAATTATGAGTACACCACAGAAAAAGGCTATCTGCCTCTATTTTCAGGTTCATCAGCCCTTCAGACTCAGACGCTACAGGTTTTTTGAGATGGGCCATGAACACTATTACTATGACGATTTCATGAATGAGTCGATCCTGCGTAAGATAGCATCTAACTGCTATCTGCCGGCAAACAGGATCATCCTTGATCTCATTAACAAGCACAAAGGCAAGTTCAAAGTCACATTCTCACTGTCAGGTATTGTCATTGATCAGTTCAGGCTCTATGCCCCGGAGGTGCTTGACTCATTCAGGGAGCTGGCAGAGACAGGCTGTGTTGAGTTTCTTGCCGAGACCAATTCGCATTCCCTGGCCTCACTGATGAGCAGAGAGAGATATGAGATGCAGGTTAAGGTTCACCGTGAAAAGATGATCGAGCACATTGGCTACACCCCGACATCGATAAGGAATACCGAGCTTATCTATTCCGACGAGATAGGCAGCTGGATGGCCGATATGGGATACAAGGCCGCTGTTACGGAAGGAGCAAAACATATCCTCGGATGGAAGTCGCCCAACTACCTGTACTGCAATGCCATCAACCCCAGACTGAAGGTGCTCTTGCGCAACTACACCCTGAGTGATGATATAGCGTTCCGGTTCTCCAACAAAGAGTGGCCAAGTTATCCGCTCACGGCAGAGAAGTATGCCTCATGGATAAAAGGACTGGCCCCTGCCTCAGAGATAGTGAACATTTTCATGGATTATGAGACATTTGGTGAACACCATAGTAAGGATACAGGCATTTTCAATTTCCTTAAAGCCTTTCCCGATGTTATCATCAGGAAGTCACCTTTCAACTTCATGACCGTTTCGGAGGTTGCCGATAACTATCAGCCTGTATCCCTGCTGCACGTTCCTTCTCCCATCTCATGGGCTGATGAGGAGAGAGACCTGACAGCATGGATGGGTAACGAACTCCAGACTGCTGCCGTGACAAAGCTCTACAGCATGGCTGACAGGATAGGTAAATGCAATTCCGAGCAGCTGATGCGTGACTGGGTATACCTTCAGTCGAGTGATCATTTTTATTATATGTCAACGAAATTCTTCTCTGATGGGGCCGTGCATGCCTATTTTAATCCATATGAGAATCCGTACCAGGCCTTCATGAACTACATGAACGTGCTGAGTGATTTCGAGATCAGGCTTACAAAATTATGCCCCGTTAGTGATCATGATGAGGAGGTTAACCGCCTGTCAGCATCAATAGATACGAAGGACCATCTCATACGGGAACTGCAGGAAAAGCTTACTAAGTATGAGAAGAAAACAGTGAAATCCGGGAAGAAGAGTGTCGGACGGGGAAAGGCCGGGGCAACAAAGGCCACCACTAACAAAGCCGCACCGGTAAAAACCATCTCAAGGAAGAGCACAACCAAAAAGGCTGCTTTGGAGCAGACTACGGCAAAGGAATTCACAGATAAAATACCTGTAACAAAAAAACCTGCGGCAAAGAAACCTGCGGCAAAGAAACCTGCGGCAAAAAAACCTGCAATAAAGAAGAGTGCCTCAAAAGCAACAGCAGTGAGGAAAAAGGCCGGCAACAAATAATTGTTGAGGGTCAAATGATTGTTTAACTTTCATGCGTTAAGGCGTATTAATTGATTATTAGATATATGGAGAAGAAAGCTGATTTTTTGTTTGAGACAAGCTGGGAAGTATGCAATAAGGTAGGTGGTATTTATACAGTGATTTCAACCAAGGCGCTGAATGTTACAAAGGAGTTCGGCGATAACTATGTTCTTATAGGCCCCGATGTGTGGCGTGATGACAAGTCGAACCCGGAGTTCACCCCTGATGACACAATGTTCGCGTCATGGAAGGCGGTTGCCTCACAGGAGGGGATGATCGTAAAGACAGGGCGATGGAATATAAAGGGTAATCCCCGTGTGATGCTTGTCGATTTCACCCCTTATTTTGGTCAGCAGAATGAGATATTTGCCCGCTTCTGGGAGACCTACAAGCTTGACAGCATATCAGGACAATGGGATTATGTTGAGCCGGCACTTTTCGGTTTTGCTGCTGCCAAAGTCATAGAAAGCTTTACAAATTTCTATCGGGAATACCCCAGGGTCATAGCACAGTTTCATGAATGGATGACCGGTATGGGCGTACTGTACCTTGAAAAGCAGGCGCCGTGGATCACCACAGCCTTCACAACGCATGCAACGGTGCTTGGCCGCAGCATAGCCGGGAATAACAGACATCTCTACAGTCGCCTGAAGGATTTCAACGCGGTGCAGATAGCTCATGAGTTCAATGTGACTTCCAAACAGTCTCTTGAGAAGATCACCGCCTCTGTTGCAGATGTCTTCACCACCGTCAGTGAGATCACCGGTCGCGAATGTGAAGCTTTTCTGGGTAAGAAGCCCAACGTGATTACTCCAAACGGGTTCGAGGACTCTTTTGTCCCGGCAGAGGAGGACTTTGAGAAAGCACGGCAGGCAGCAAGAGATAAACTACTCTCAGTTGCAGGTGCCCTGCTCGGATATGAGCTTCCATCCGACACTCTCCTGGTTTCAACAAGCGGCAGGTATGAATACAGAAACAAGGGTATCGACCTGTTCCTCTCTTCGCTGGGGGCAATAAACAGGAATACTGACCAGGAGAGACAATGCGTGGCATTCATCCTCGTCCCGGCCTATCACAAAGGACCCAGGCAGGATCTTACCACTGCCCTCAGTAACGGCACATTCGTGACTGAAGGTGACAGATACCTGACACACGGGCTGCACTATGTCAATGATGACCCGGTGATGAAACAGCTGGTGAGCGAGGGGATAGGTAACTCGGTAAACGAGAAGGTTAAAGTGATATTCGTGCCTTCATATCTCAATGGTAATGACGGCGTCTTCAACATGGCATACTATGACCTGCTCATAGGATTTGACCTTACACTCTACCCTTCATACTATGAACCCTGGGGATACACCCCGCTGGAGAGCCTCATGTTTCACGTACCGACGGTCACCACAAACCTGGCCGGGTTTGGCATGTGGGTTGACAGCTATTTTAAAGAGCCCGGGAACGGATGCATGGTGCTGAACCGCACTGATGACAATGAGAAGGAGGTCATAGCCGGGATGGAAGAGTTCATCCGAAGGTTCATCCACCTTAGTCAGGAAGAAGCTACAGCTGCCAGGAAGAAGGCCTGGGAGATATCGAGGATTGCCAACTGGAACACTCTCTTCCGCTATTATTCGGAGGCTTATCAGTACGCTCTGGAGAACAGTGAGGAGAGAGTTGATCAGCCAAGGGAGTATGCACGTATTCTTGAGGCTACAGAGGTTCAGGTAAGGAAACCGTTCCAGACACCTGTCTGGAAGGATATATACGTGCAGTCGGAGCTGCCTGAGCGCATTGGTTACCTGAAGGAGCTCTCCTCCAATTTGTGGTGGTCATGGAACAGCGATGCGGAGTTCCTCTTCCGCCGCATGGATCCCACATTATGGGAAGAGGTTGGTCACAACCCGAAAAGGCTGCTTGAATCGATTGATTACAAGCGCCTGGTGGTGCTGTCAGACGATGAGACCTTCCTGGGAGACGCAGACAGGATTTATAAGGAGTTTACCGACTATCTGGCCAGGCCTGAAAATACAGAAACACCTTCCATTGCCTATTTCAGCATGGAGTTTGGGATCCACCCGAGCCTTAAGATCTATTCGGGAGGTCTTGGTGTGCTGGCGGGTGACTATCTCAAGGAGGCCAGTGACTCAAACGTTAATATTTCTGCCTTTGGTTTGCTTTACCGGTATGGCTATTTCAGGCAGAAACTAGGGCCGAAGGGTGAGCAGCAGGCAATATATGAGGCGGAGGATTTCTCGCAGTTGCCTGTTGAATTGATAAAAGACGACAATGGCAACCCGCTTACAATACAGTTAACATGGCCCGGGCGTACTGTCAAGGCGCACATATGGCTGGCGCCGGTAGGCAAGGTTAAATTATACCTCCTTGATACTGATTTTGAGGAGAACACTGTTGAAGACAGGGCTATCACTCATTACCTTTACGGGGGTGACTCTGAGAACAGGCTCAAGCAGGAACTGATCCTGGGCATCGGGGGCATGCGTGCCCTTATTGCCCTGGGCATAAAGCCGGATGTCTACCATAGTAATGAGGGCCACTCGGCATTCATTGGCTTTGAAAGAATGCGTCACCTTATTGAAGATGAACACCTCACCTTTGAAGAGTCCATGGAGATAATAAGGGCATCCACCCTGTTCACTACCCATACTCCTGTTCCTGCCGGGCATGATGCCTTTGAAGAGGATCTGCTGAGGAAATACATATCGCACTATCATGCCAGATTCAATATTACATGGGATCAGCTGATGGGATTGGGACGCTGCAGTGATGATCATGACCGCAAGTTCAATATGAGTTATCTTGCAACAAGGCTGTCGCAGGAGATGAACGGTGTGAGCCAGCTGCACGGCCGTGTCTCCCGGGGTCTCTTCGCTAAGCTGTGGCCAGGCTATCTCCGCGATGAGCTTTACATAGGGTATGTTACAAACGGAGTACACTATTCTACATGGGTAGCACCTGAATGGGAACAACAGTTTGAAAAGCTGACGGGCCAGAAGCACTTTGACCAGTGCGACCGTGAACAGTGGGCCAAGATATATCAGCTTGATGACAGCAAGGTGTTTGAGACAAAGATGAAGCTTAAAAAACGTCTCTTTGATAATATCCGCAAGCGTCTTCAGTCTGACATGCTCGAACGGCACGTCAGTCCCCGTACACTGATGAATATCAGCTCTCACCTCAATGAGAAGGCCCTCACCATAGGCTTTGCCAGGAGGTTTGCCACCTACAAGAGAGCCACTCTTTTATTCCGCGATCTTGACCGGCTGTCAAAGATCGTCAATAACCCGGAGAGACCGGTGCAGTTCATCTTTGCCGGGAAAGCCCATCCGAATGACGGCGGCGGCCAGGAACTGATAAAAAGGATAAACGAAGTATCACAGATGCCTCAGTTTGCAGGAAAGGTCCTCTTCCTGGAGAATTATGATATGGATCTGGCACGTTTTCTTGTGCGTGGTGTTGATATATGGATGAACACACCTACACGGCCACTGGAGGCATCGGGAACAAGTGGAGAGAAGGCCGTGATGAACGGAACGCTACACTTTAGTGTGCTTGACGGATGGTGGGTTGAAGGGTATCATGCCTTTGCAGGATGGGCAATACCCCGGAAGCGTACCTATGCTATCCAGGATCTGCAGGATGATGTTGATGCCGAGACAATATATAATATGCTTGAATTTGAAATAATTCCGGCATACTATTCAAGAGACGAGGAGGGGATCCCACGTGAATGGACCAGTTACATCAAAAACACGATGGTCAAAGTAGCCCCGGAGTTCACCTCCCGGCGCATGCTCAATGACTATATGGAGAAGTATTACAGAAAACTGTGGGAGAGAAGCAAGCGGATGACAGCTGATAACTATGCCCTGGCCCGTGAGCTTACAGTGTGGAAGAGTCATATTACCAAAGTATGGGACGAGATCACGATTGTCCGGTTTGACATGAAAGAGGCAGCAAAGAATGTCTATCGTTCCGGTCATAGTTACACTACCCAGATAGTACTTGACATAAAGGATATACCACATGAGAATGTGGGGGTGGAGATGGTGGTCACAAGGCAGATGAAGAACGGTGAACATGTCTTCTACACGAGCAGTGAGTTCAGGTATGTGAGCCAGAAGAAGGGGAGAGTGATCTACAGTGTTGAATTACAGCCTGAGATGGCCGGCACATTCTTCTACGGCATACGTATCTATGCCAGGCACAGTGAGCTTCCTCACAGGCAGGACTTCTGTCTTTTGAGGTGGGTGGACTGATCTAAAGGTCCATTATGGTCTTGATCTTCTCCTGCCACATTACTATTGCAGTTCTTGCGGGGAGGTACAGTTTGAGGTGATGCGGTGCTGTAACGCCGTAGTGACCCTGGTCTGGCAATGAGAAATAGGGCTGGTTAGTGTCAATGCGTCCCTGTCCGCCAAAGAGCGGGTCGTCTGAGCTGAGGACTATCCGGAACTTACCTTTAACGGGTATCCCGTAATCGGTAAATGATACGGAAGTATTGAAGTTCATCACCGTAAGCAGATCACCACGGCGGAAAGCAATAATCTTGTCTGCATTGTTGACAGTCAGCGCCTCTGTCATCTGCAGCTGCGGAATACCATGACGTCTGCCAGTCTCTAACATAGCCCTGTCAAACTCATTCAGATAGCGGTACCTGAGAAGCTTATTGTCAGACAGGCTCCACTGTCTCCGGGCATACTTATAGCTCCAGCCGTTACCCTCTCTGGGGAAGTCTATCCACTCAGGATGGCCGAACTCATTACCCATGAAAGTCAGGTAGCCGCCACCGGCAGCCATGAAGGTGAAGAGTCTAATCATTTTATGCAGAGCCAAGGCGCGGTCAATGATCAGGCTTGGCGTCTGTATGCTCATTGAGGTGTACATCTCTTTGTCTGCCAGCCTGAAGAGGAGCGTCTTGTCGCCTACAAGGGCCTGGTCGTGTGACTCACAATAAGATACCACATGTTCCTCAGGGCGGTGCTGGGTGAGCTCATGAAGCAGGTAGCCCAGATCCCAGTTCTCATCGGGTATCTCCTTTACCATCTTGATCCATATGTCAGGCACGCCCATAGCCAGCCTGAAATCAAATCCTATCCCGCCGGTGTCAACAGGTGCGGCCAGACCGGGCATACCACTCATCTCCTCGGCAATGGTAGTGGCTCCGGGATTGAATTCATGGATGAGCTTGTTGGCCATGGAGAGGTAGACGATGGCATCGGAATCCTGATTGCCGTCATAATACTGTTTGTACGAGACGAAGTCAGCTCCCAGGCCGTGGTCATAATAGAGCATGCTTGTTATTCCGTCGAACCGGAACCCGTCAAAATGGAACTCCTCAAGCCAGTATTTGCAGTTGGAGAGAAGGAAATGGTTTACCTCGGGCTTGCCGTAGTCATAACAGAGCGAGTCCCATGCCACATGTTTACGTCTTGCCCCCGAATGAAAATAGAGCCCCGGGTCACCGTCAAGAAGGCCCAGCCCTTCAAGGGTGTTGGCCACGGCATGAGAGTGGATGAGGTCCATTATGATCCTGAGGCCCATAGCGTGAGCAGTGTCAATCAGTTCTTTCAGCTCGTCAGCTGTGCCGAACCTTGATGATGGAGCAAAGAGGCTTGATACATGATAACCGAAAGAGCCGTAGTAGGGATGCTCTTGTATGGCCATCAACTGTATAGTGTTGTATCCCAGGTTCTTAATTCGGGGAAGGATATCTGTGGTGAACTCACGGTAGGTGCCTGTCCTCTCTTCCTCCGTAGCCATACCAACGTGGGCCTCATAAACGAGGAGTGATGCCGGCGGAGGCGGTGAGGGTTCGTTCATGACGTAGCCCTCTGAAGGGTGCCATACCTGTGCAGAAAAAATCTTTGTTACGTCATCCTGGACAGCACGTGTGGCATAGGCAGGTATTCGTTCACCGCTGCCACCGTTCCACCTGACATGCATCTTATACAGGTCACCATGTGACATCATCTCTTCACCAAACTCACCAATCCAGTCGCCATCACCTGTTCTGTGAAGTATGTAACGGTCATCTTCCTTCCATTCACAAAAAGTCCCGGTGAGGGTTATACCTGTGGCGTTGGGGGCATGTTCCCTGAAGACCCATCCTTTTTCAGTATGGTGCAGACCGTACCAATGATGCCCGTTGGCAAAGTCTGACAGCTTGCGGCCGTTGGTAATAAGCTTTTCCCTCTCCTCTAAATAGGTCAGCCGTGCCTCAATAGTACTCCTGAAAGGATCAAGCCATGGATCAATATCGTAGAATCTCTTTTTCAAAACCGGAATCTTTCTCCAAGATACAAAAAGGTGGGCACTAAGCAGCTAATTTATTTCCTTTTGAAGTCAATTCTTTTGCTTACGAAGCATGAAACGGTATCATCTCTGAAAAGGGTCAGGCTGACAGTGATGGCCATGTGCTAATCAGGTTTGGCTGGTCCAGGCTTACGTCATCGTTTATTGTCAAATACTTTTGGGAAGTCATTTGGTGTAAAATTAATATATAATGACAGCCTTTGCTGTATGATCACAGTAATTATCTGACCTGATAATAGCGATAGCGTAGGTATCTTTCTTATTTTTGAATTCCCAATTAATTTATGAAAGTACACTACAGTTATACAGGGCTTGAATTCAGTGATCCGGTTATCACCATGGGTGTTTTTGACGGTGTTCACCTTGGTCATCGCATGCTCCTGGCGCGTGTTGTGGAGGAGGCCCGCAAGAGCGGGTCTGACGCTGTGGCTGTCACCTTTGATCCGCATCCGCGCATTGTGCTTACGGGTGATCCCACACATCTCCGTTTCCTTAGTGATATTGAAGAGCGTATAGGGCTGCTTCAGCAGACAGGTATTGACCACCTTGTCATCATCCCGTTCACTCCTGAGCTCAGTCGTATGTCTGCCCAGGAGTTTGTTGATGAGATACTGTGCCATCACCTGGGTCTCCGTCATCTCATCACAGGCTTCAATCATCACTTCGGAAGACGTCACGAGGGCGACAGCAACACCATCATCAATTGCTCAGCCAGGATGGATTTCAGGGTCACGCGCGAAGATGCTTTCCGTATAGAGGGAGAGGCGGTCAGCTCGTCAGTCATAAGAAAAGCACTCGAAATGGGAAATATCAGAAAGGCAAAGAGTATGCTTGGTTATGATTACTTCCTGAGAGGAAAAGTGATTTCCGGCAAGAAGATCGGCAGGGATATGGGTTTCCCTACAGCCAATATTGCGCCTCTGTTTCCATATAAACTTATACCCCGCTCCGGCGTATATGCTGTTGTGGCGGTCATTGAAGGAGACCATACCCGGCATACAGCCATGCTTAACATAGGTCATAGGCCTACAATAAAAGAGAATGACGGGAGAAGCACAATTGAGGCCCATCTGATCAATTTCGATGCAGATCTTTACGGCAAGGTGATTACCGTAAGTTTCTGCGAACGGTTGCGTGACGAAATGAAGTTTGAGAGTGTGAATGCGCTGGCTGACCAGCTGGCACAAGACCGCAAAAGGACAACAGACCTCCTGGGGGAATGAACAATAGACCGTATTTTTGGTTATCTTTGCAGACCTAAAAAAAAAATCATATTATGACATTCATTGACAATAATCTTGCATACAAGGTAAGAGATAAAGGACTTGCTGATTTCGGCCGCAAGGAGATTGAAATTGCGGAGAAGGAGATGCCCGGCCTGCTCTCTATCAGGAATAAATATTCAGAATCAAAGCCTCTCAGGGGCGCCAGGATAACCGGTTCACTGCATATGACCATTCAGACAGCCGTTCTTATAGAGACTCTGCGGGAGCTTGGCGCTGATGTACGATGGGCAAGCTGTAATATCTTTTCCACACAGGATCATGCTGCTGCAGCAATTGCAGCCGCAGGCATACCTCTCTTTGCATGGAAGGGTGAGACGCTGGAAGAGTACTGGTGGTGTACCGCACAGGCGCTCTCGTTTCCTGGCGGCAAGGGCCCACACCTCATTGTTGACGACGGAGGCGATGCCTCGCTGATGGTGCATATGGGCTATAAAGCTGAAAATGACCATTCACTTCTTGATGCAACTCCCTCAAGCAGAGAAGAGAAAATAGTGCTTGACACACTCAGGAAGATACTGGCAGAGGATCCTGAGAAGTGGCACAGGACTGTTAAGGAGATGAAGGGTATCTCTGAGGAGACAACCACCGGAGTGCATCGTCTCTACCAGATGATGGAGGCAGGCGAGCTGCTTGTCCCTGCCATCAACGTTAATGACTCTGTGACCAAGAGTAAGTTTGACAACCTGTACGGCTGCCGCGAATCGCTTGCTGACGGTATTAAGAGAGCTACTGACGTTATGATAGCGGGCAAGGTAGTGGTTGTCTGCGGTTACGGAGATGTTGGCAAGGGGTCAGCCCGCTCAATGAGATCTTACGGTGCCAGGGTGATAGTGACCGAGATAGATCCTATCTGTGCATTGCAGGCATCGATGGAGGGATTCGAAGTCAAAACGATTGAAGATGCCCTACCTGAAGGAAACATTTTTGTCACAGCCACGGGTAACCGTGACATCATCACCACCAGTCACATGGAAAAGATGAAAGATCAGGCCATAGTCTGCAACATTGGCCATTTTGACAATGAGATACAGGTTGATGCACTCAATGAGTACAAGGGAATAACGAAGGTTAACATAAAACCACAGGTAGATAAATATATATTCCCTGACGGGCATTCAATCTTCATTCTTGCCGAAGGACGACTTGTCAACCTGGGATGTGCCACAGGGCATCCTTCCTTTGTCATGAGCACCTCATTCAGTAACCAGACACTGGCTCAGATCGAGCTATGGACTAAAGGTTATGAGACAGGGGTCTACAGACTACCGAAACATCTCGATGAAGAGGTGGCACGGCTTCATCTGGCGCAGCTCGGAGTCACTCTTACACAGATGACAAAGGCGCAGGCTGACTACATAGGCGTCCCACAGGCGGGTCCCTACAAGCCTGATCATTACAGGTATTAAAGAATTCTTATTTCTTGTTCCAGACTCTTAATGAGCTGCCTGAGCTGGCAGTGCGGTAATTCTTCAGATAATACTGTCCCGGTCCTGAAGATGTAGGCTGACCTGAACCCGGAAGGGCATAATTGGTATTGCAATGCGGACAGATGGCATAGATCCCGTCAACGTTGACAGCTATACTTAGGCCTTCGTTATCCCAACAGTGCGGACATGTCCGGTCATATGCGTAGAAGGTCAGGTAAGGATCACCTGTATTATATATGATTATTCCATTTCCGTCATATCCCCCTGTGCCGTACCCCAGATAACTGTAAGCCGATGAAAGCACTACACTTGAACCAATGGTAGAAAAGAGTTCGAAGAACGAGGGATCAGAAGAATACATTGTAAAATCAACCGTTATATCTGGTATCACTTCATTATTCTCCCTGTTGCAGCTGGATGAAAGCAGCAAAACCGGGAAGATGATGAAAAAAAGCCTTATATTTGATACTGACATACGTATATCTGAGTTTATACAAAGGTAACCAATTCCGACCTCATAGGAATATCTTAATAACGAAATGAAGAAGCAGGTAGTATTTATGAGGCTCCTCATCATCATGTTAACGCTGCTTTTTGCGATGCCTGTCAGCGAGTGCACTGCTCAGCGAAATGCGACGCGCAAATTTGAAAAGGAGACGTTCGGCAAGTCGCGCAAGAGTAAAGTCTTTGATGAGGGCAAGGATCACGGTAAGGCAGCGAAGGCCATAAAGGAGCAGAAGAAGAAAGAAGCCAGGCGCGACAGGGAGGACGAGAAGCAGATCAAGCAGTTAAGGAAGCAACACGTTGAGATGCAGAGCGAAGATACCAGGTTGCGGATGGGTAATAACACTAAAAATACTGCGGCAAAGTATAAGGTAAAAAAACAGAAGCAGCGAAAGGAACAGGTTAAGCCGGAGTTGAAGAAGCCGAAACAGCCTAAACCGTTGAAAGCCCAGACAAAAACGAAAACAAAGGATCCGGGTAAGCAGCCAAAGATAAAACAGAAGAAGGATAAGGCTAAGTCAAAGATGAAAGATCCTAAGAAACAACCAAAGCTTAAACAACATAAGATCAAAAAATATTAACGATTATGGAAGATATTGGCAGTCTGATATTTTATGTTCTTCTTGGCATCCTTGCTATTGTTGGTTCAGTGCAGGGAAAGAACAAAAAGAAGGGTACAGTGCCGAAGAATGTGATTCAGCGTAAGCCTGACCCGACAGTGACCAGGGAGACGGCACAACCCGTTCCTTCGCCATCTCCGATGGTGAAACCCGAACAGCAGAGGCCACAATATTTGTTCCCCGACACGTCAATGGAAGGCAGGTATGAGAATCCTGCAACTGAGGCTTTCAGCAGTGAGGGCTCAGTTGCTAATCCATTAGCTGATGCTTTCAGTGACGAGGGATCAATCATTAATTCAATGGCTGAAGCCTTTTCAGACGAGGGATCCGTTTCCGGGAGCATGGCAAGCGTATTTTCTGCCGAAGGGTCATCAGCATTCTTTGATTCCAGCATAAAGGAATTTGTCCATAACGAGATATCAGACAGCGAGATAGGCGATGCTCCTGCATATGATTACAACATTATGCCGGGCAGTGAAATACTTTCCGAAGGATTTAACCTCAGGAAAGCCGTTATCTATTCAGTATTATTAAACAGAAAAGAGTACACCTACTGATAACCTGATCATTACAAAAGAGGCAGGATTTGTTTTTTAAATAAAGATTATATATATTTGTTCTTTGAAGAGTTCCGGTAATGCCGGGATTCTTCTTATTTTTTAACTAGTACAGAAGAATTATGTCGGAATTTGTCTATGTAACAGAAGAAGGCCTCCAGAAGATGAAGGAGGAGCTTGATCTGCTCCGTAATGAAAGGCCGGCTATTGCGAGAATGATTGCTGAAGCGCGCGATAAGGGTGACCTTAGCGAGAACGCTGAATATTCTGCCGCCAAGGAGGCACAGGGGATGCTTGAGATGAAGATAGCACGCCTGGATGATCAGGTGGCAAGATCACGTATCATCGACGGCTCAAGGATCAACACCACATCGGTACAGATACTGAACAGGGTCAGGATCCGCAATAAGGCTAACGGCATTATAATGGAGTATCAGCTTGTGCCTGAAGGTGAAGCTAACCTCAAGGAGGGTAAGATAGCTGCTACCTCGCCTATAGCCCAGGGAATTATGGGAAAGGGAGTGGGTGACGTGGTACAGGTAAAGGTACCTGCCGGTGTCATTCCTTTTGAGATAATTGAAATATCAATCTGAAATCCTTATATCATGGCATCAATCTTTACCAGGATCATCAATGGCGAGATACCCTGTTACAAGGTTGCCGAGGATGATCACTACATGGCTTTTCTGGATGTCAGGCCGCTGAAGCCTGGTCATACACTTGTTGTTCCCAAACAGGAGGTGGACTATATCTTTGATCTTGATGAGGAGACCCTTGCCGGCATGATGCTCTTCGCTCAGAAAGTAGCCAGGGCAATGAAGGAGGTTATAGACTGTAAGAGGATAGGTGTTGCAGTGATCGGACTGGAAGTGCCTCACGCGCACATGCACCTTGTACCACTGACCAGGGAGAGTGACCTTCTCTTCACGAACCCGAGGGCAGCGGTTTCACCCGAAGAGAATGAGAGGCTCGCCCGGGAGATAGGTGAGCACGTGATACTATGATCACAGAAATATAAGAAAGAGGGTGTCTCACAAGGTCACCCTTCTTAATTCCAGTACATTTTCTGACCCCAATCGATTAGCATATGGTTAATATATTTCACAATTACCGGGGGAATACGGAAGAGTTATAATTAAGAATTCTTATCGGGTTTACCTGCCATATTGCGCACCTTTTTTAACGAATCTGCCCGGAAACTTACAATCTGGTAAATTACGACTTATACTATTTATTGTCCACCATATTATTACTTGCTAAGCGCAGGTTTATCAAGCGGAGTAGCAAGCATGAGCTTTTCGATGGTTTTTGCATAAGTTTCTGCCGGGTAAATTGTTTTAATATAAGTCCGGTATCCCTCTTTCATCTCCCATGTATATCCGTTTATTAACCTGCCTTTTCCGTCAGAAGCATTTAAAAAGTAGTCAGAGCAACCTCTCACACCGTAAAGTACTGCTATCTGGTCCCAGCTGGGGCGGTTACAGAAATTGGAGTAGAAAAACGAATAATATGCTGTCCTGACAGGATTATTATCAGATGAGTTTATCAAGTTTTTACCGGTTAGTATCTGGTACCCGGGCTGGCTTATGACGAGGGGTGAAGGCCAATTGGCTAAAACATTTTCAGCAGCGGAAACAAATTCGTGACGGGACAGGTTGAAGCCATCATTGTTAATTCCTCCCATAATTACAATTTCCTTTACTTTTTTGGCAACGAGGTCAGGTGATTCAATTAATAAATCGGAGAGATTATTAAGAAATCCGACACTTATGATTGTAACAGAGTTGTCGGGTTGTTTAGAAAGCACTGCACGGTAAACGCTAACTGCATCCGGGATGCTGCTATTGTTGATGTCATTAGGGAACTGAGACAGACTTTTCAGGTAGGCTGATGCATCAGGCTGGGCCAACGGTTTCTTGTATACACCTATCGGGATATCTCCCCTGCCATACCAAGTATTGATGGCGTCAATGGCAGCAGCAGCATCTGGATGTACCTCATTATAGCAAACTGCCAGGATTTCTGCTTCTCCCTGGTTTGCCATCGCGTGAAGCATTGCTAGTGCGCCCACGTCATCCACATCAAGACACATATCTGTCTCGAATATCACCTTTTTGGGATTATCTGGTATTATTGTCACCAGTTGGAGATTAACAGCCTCATGACCTTCATTGTCAGTGACGGTTAGCTTTACTGTATATTCTCCCACATTCCTGTAAGAGTGAACAGGATGTTCATCATCTCCATTGTTCCCATCTCCAAAATCCCAGGAATATGAAACAATATTCCCATTCGGATCAAAAGAGGAAGCTGCGTTGAAAGCAATGTTTTCATCCGAATGAGCCCTGTCAGGCGAGAAAACAAAATCAGCTACAGGCTTATCGGCATATACTGTCAACTCTTTTTCCACAATGCCTGTTAGTCCGGCATTATCTTCTGTTGTCAGGCAGACTGTATAAACGCCTGCGCTATCATATTTATGAAGAGATCTGGGCCCTGTAGAGACATTCCCGTCTCCAAGATCCCATTTGTAACTCTTTATTGAACCTTCCGAACTGGATGATGCAGATGCATCAAATATTACTTCTTCATTCAAGATTGGTGTTGGTGGATTAAAGTTGTACCGTGCTGTTATTCCAGGGCCTGTCTGTTCAGGGACAAATTTGAGGTCATTTGTAAGGACTATTTTATCCAATCTGGTCTGGTCCATACCGTAAGTGATCTTAAGAGTGTGTATCCCCTTTTCAAGATCATAAATCATAACGCGGTTATTATTGTCATTATCATGTATTTCATCCCAATGCCAGTCGCATCCCACTTGTATATCCTTCCATTTGACCCACTCCCCTTCATCCATTTTCACCCAGAAAGCATCTTCATCATCCATGCATACAATCACTCGCCCCCAGATTTTGTATCTGCCACTATCCCGTATTTTGAACCTGTAGGTAATAAAGCCGTCTCCCGGAGCAGTTTCGATACTGTTGTTTCCTGGCTCAACTTCAATAAATTGTCCTGCTGACGCATCTTCTTTAGAATGAACCTCCATAGGATCTTCAATCTGGCCGCTTTCTGCTTCCATCCAGATTTTCACTTTTTCACGGCTACCGCTTTCAATGACTGTTTGATAGCAACCTTGTAAGCAGATGGCGGTAAACACAAGAAGTAAACCGGTAACTATATGTGTGGACTTAAACATCTCTTCCAGTGGATTGATTAATCGGGTTTATTATTCAGCTAATTTGTAGTTCTCCATTGTATAATAGAAGTCCTTCATGATGGAATCAGTAACAAAGTTTTCCCAGATAGCGATTTTTCTTTGATTATCAGGCTGATTGATCCATTTCCCATTTTCATAGAGAGGTGCACCTATAATAACTTTGTCAGCCCATTCCGGATTTTTAACAATGGCAACTGCAGCCATATCGAAGAGCGGTCTGGTTTGAGGATTTCCACGGAAATTTTCAAACAGATTGACTGAATAGTCTCCGAAACAGTTGAACGAATCTCCGTGCCGGCCGGTTACCGGTTCACTGATTTTTGGTCCTTTCCCTGGCATTTTTACCTGAAAATCTTTCAGATAGGCTTTAACCGCATCGGTTCCACTTGATTTGCCATACCTGACCATCACTATTTCAAATTCCACGTTTGATTCGAGAATGGGTTTTAAGGCTGTTGTATCATTGATAAAATTATATTCCCCCGGTTCCGGATAATTCGTGCCAAGCCATACGATCCTTATCTTTGAAGCAATTGAGGGATCTTTCTTCAGCGCGAGTGAAATATTGGTTAATTTGCCGATCGGCAGCAACACTAATTTTTGATTTTCCGTTGAATTGGCACAATCAATAATAAAATTAACTGCTTCGGCGCCATCGAAATCAGATTCTGCGATATGATCGGCGATCTCATCATAAGTATTACTTGCCCCTTTATATATCCTGATTTTTGAAACGCAGTTGCATAACTTCACAATCCGTTCAGCCTCAGCAAACTGATCATCTATTGTACCGCCATTATATGTTCTGTTTACTGTGATTCCTTTCACGTCAAATGTTTGTCCGCTGAACAACATGTAGGCAATGGCATGTTGATCATCAAGTTCATTATTTGCATCAGTATCAAGGATTACAGGGATCCTGTGATCCTGCTTACTGTTTGCCTGATTCTTCCCGGTACATGAATATACCAGCAGGCAAATTACCGCGAGAGCTGGGAAGATGTTTTTAGTATTGATGATCATGAGTAGTAAGAGTTTAATAGATAGATATTTACTTCAAATTCGTTTTAACAACGCCAGAAATATATTACGGATTAAGATATTGTTTTTTATTGTTTTGGGTATGGTTTGATTGCCAGGGTTCTCATTAGAAATACTATTCCGCACCCGAAGAGGGATGTTTTGATATTATTCACTGCGTCAGAACAGGTAAGTTGATAATCCGGTGAGCGTCCGCGGTTCAGGCCTGCTGAAATTGGTGTGAGATGCAATAATTGCAGCAACAGATAACGACGTGTATGTTGAAGCAATCTTCATCACACCTTTCCCAATAGGTCTAGTTTATAGAGGTCAATCTCAGAGGCTGCCCGTCGATGTCTGTGACTACCAGGGATGCGGCCCATCCGCCAATGCCCTGTGTAATTTTCATCAGAACATCATTATTCCCTTCCATGAGTGTCACTTTGCAAACATCGTCACCCTGGCTGTACCCTCTGACAATATTGTGCTGGTGGGCAAGCTGACCATTCAACCATATCTTGATGCCATCATCGGAACCTATTTCAAAAATAACCGTCTGACTAACAGGTGAGATTAATGTTGTTCTTAAGTATGCAACGCATTGCTCGGTTCCAAATATATTCTCCAGATTTATTATACGCTTATCATATTCACCTTCATCTACCGGCAATACCTTCCATTCAATCTGTTGGTTTTTTAATTCCGGTGCGAATTCAATATCAAACAGATCATTCACTTCTGCATCTTGTCTTGAGTAGGGACCTGCCACTTCCCAGTTTTTGATAAAATCTTCGGCATTTCTGACTTTCACCGTGATCTGATCCATTTCTTCTTTCGAGAAGTGGATATCACTTTCAGGTTCAGAAGGATTCCAGCACTGTTCAAGATTGTTCCTGACGGGATTTTTAACGGGGATCACAAGCAGGTCTTTTCCTGCCTCATCTTTATCGACAGAACCACCGGCCCTTTTAATGGCTTTCAGGGCAAGCTGTTCGCATACGTTTATCAGGGATGGGAAATCGTATGCAGTGTATGAGAAGTGCGTAGTGTCGTCTATGCCGATTTTATATTTTTCAGGGAGATTCTCAAGGCCGAGTGAAGTAGCCAGAATGCCTGCAGCGTTTGAAGGATTGCAGTCTGAATCCTGACCACACCGCATGGATATAATTATAGTCTCATCCATATCTCCCTTGCCATAAAGCAGTCCCATGACGATATATGCTCCGTTGATTTTAGCATCGATATTAAATTTCGAATCAGCACCTGAGCAGCTGAATTTTCTATAATCATGGTTAAGATTATATTTATTCTCGATGAGCTGCCATGTTTTTGTCCAATCAGAGGGATTCTCCTCATACCATTTCAGTACGTCCCTTATGGCTTCAGCATACTGGCTATCTTCGGGTATGCATGCAAGTCCGGAACTGATGATCTTGTGAATATCTGTTTCAAAGAAAGCTTCGGCATACATGGCTCCCACAAATTGTCCTCCATAGAGTCCATCACCATAATTCATCATTCTGCCGAATTTGTTTCCCAGGTCGATAACCATCTGTGGCATGCCAGGGGAGATCAACCCGGAATAATCGGCTTCTATCTGGTAATCAATATCATCTGCGTGAGCATTATAATCAGGGTGCCCGGAAAATGGTGGGGCTATTCCTGAACGAAGGTTTTCCCGTCCGTAATAGTTTGCGTGCCAAAGTTGGTATTTACTATTTGCAAAGTCTATACCTGCCTGACGGATTGATACATCAAAACCATGGTCCTCCAATGTCTTAAGGAAGGTCATTTCAACATATATATCATCCTGGTTTTGTTGGTTTATCATTGATGAATCCCAGACTGGTACATCTTCCCGGGGGATGATCATGCCGCTGTATTTGAATTCAGTCGGAGCCCCCCAACCCACACCTGCCATTTGTCCTAACCATCCTGCAGTCATTTTACTGCGGAATTCTTCAAGAGTTATTTTTCTAACCTCATTTTTGGAGCTGCAGCTCAACAGCAGAAAGGGGATCAGTACTGATAAGATGAATCTATGAATTTTCACGATATTATTTTATTGGATGAAAATTAGCATACTTCAAAATTAGTCAATATCTCGCTCAATTTTGGAATAGAAGGCTGGGCCCCTTTCCTTGTTACTGATATTGCCGCTGCTTTGTTGGCAAGTGAAATGGCGTTTCTAAGGTCAGATCCTCCTGCGAGCAGAGCGGCAAGGTAACCGTTAAAGACATCTCCTGCAGCAGTGGAGTCGACAGCCTCTACTTTGGTAGAAGGAATAAAGCCCATGTCACCGTTCACTTCACAGAAATAGGCCCCGCGGTCACCCAGAGTAATAATTACTGCCTCATTCACTTTCTTAAGTAACAGACAAGCAGCTTTTTGTATGTTTTCCTCCGAGTCCGGTTCAATCCCTGTCAGGAATTTGGTTTCAGATTCATTAGGAGTGATGATGTCAACCATTCGAAGCAGTTTATCCGGGAGCTCTTTGGCGGGAGCCGGATTGAGGATGGTCTTAACCCTGTTATTCTTAGCAATTCTGAGGGTAAATTCCACAACATCAACAGGTATTTCCAGCTGGAGCAGCAAAGTATCTGCAGCAGCAATGACGGATTCGGTATTCTTAATATCTCCGACAGAAAGAAAATTGTTTGCTCCGCCAACTACCACGATAGAGTTTTGTCCGGTTGACTCTTCCACAAGAATCACTGCAATACCTGAAGGATGCTGAGGGTCAATGATTATGTGGTCAACGTTGATATTATCTGATTTATATCCTTCAATGGCTTTTTGTCCGAAGTCGTCTTTGCCAACTTTGGCAATAAATGTAGCTTTTGCGTTGGCCCTTGCAGTGGCGACGACCTGGTTAGCTCCTTTACCTCCGGGATGGATGTTGATCTCGTTACCCAGCAGTGTCTCTCCGGGTTGCGGCAAATGGAGTGTGGTTACGACAAGGTCGGTATTACTGCTTCCAACAACAACAATATTTCCCATATTCTTTAAATAGTTTTAGCTAAAATTATCAATGCGATACCGGAGATGAAGAAAAAGAACATCAGAAATATCAGTGGATTGATTTTCTTCGGAGCATTTTTAAATTCTTTCCAGATAAAAACTCCCCAAATGGCAGCTACCATGGTTGCCCCTTGTCCGAGGCCATAAGAGATGGCAAATCCGGCTTCACCTGAGGCAATCATATTAAAGAGCATGCCAATACACCAGATAACTCCGCCGGCTATTCCAATCAGGTGGAGCTTTGGACTTCCCTGTTTAAAATAATCGCGATAAGTGGTTCTGGTGCCGTTTATTGGCTTGTACATGAAGAAGGAGTTAAAAATAAAATTTGACAGGAAAATCCCGATGGAGAAAACAAAAACTGCAGTATATGGAGTAAAGAGTCCAGCTGTTGGATTCACGAAATCCTCAGACATTGATGCTGCTACGAAGCGATAGAAAAAGCCCATCAGGATACCTGCAGCCACTGAAATAAGAATCCCTTTGGAAGTAGCAGACCCGGTAGATATTTTTCTGTATGCGAGTGCATCGAAAATTATCCCAAGAGTTACCAATCCCACTCCTGAGAAAAGGAGGATGGGGTTTCCAACAGGTGTAGCGACATAGTTAACGATCACACCTAGCACAAGTGCTATTCCTATACCGATTGGGAATGCGATTGCCATGCCGGCAAGGTCGATGGCTGCTACAAGCAGCAGGTTTGCGATATTGAAAATAACGCCGGCAAGCAAGGCATACATAAATGCTGTGAGAGAAGCACTAAAAAGATTTTGAAAAAATCCCTGACCCTGGTCCCCGTGGTTTCCCATGGTCAATCCTAAAATAAGGGAGAGTAAAATGACTCCCAGAGTGTAGTCCCAGTAGAAAAGAGGGAATCCCCAGTTCTTTGTTGCCAGTTTCTGGGTGTTAGCCCAGGAACCCCAGCATAACATGGTTATTATGCAAAATGTGACAGCCAGAAAGTAATTACTTACTATGAACATTTTATTTCGATTTAGGAGTTTTAGTCATAAGGTTATTTATAATATATGCGTACTCTTGATCAGAGAGCTTTGTAGTAAAATAGGTTCTCCAGCCTGGTACCAAATCATATGAAAATCCATTTTTGAGGGAGCCAGTTCCTACAGATATTTCGTTAAAATATGCAGTTCCTTTCAGTGTAAAAAGAACAGCTATCTGGTCCCAACTCGGACGTCCCTGGAAAGAATTGTTGAACCATCTGAAATAAGCCTCTCTTACGGGATTATTCACTGGTGAGCTTTCCAGCGTCTCTCCTGTCAGAATTCCTGAGCCAGGCTGACTTATAACAATAGGGGTAGGCCAATCAGTCAGTATTTTCTGGGAAGTTTCTACCAGTCCGTGTCTCACAAGATTGAAATCATCGTTGTTCAGGCCTCCCATGATCACCAGTTGCTTTACTTTCCTTGCGATAAGTTCGGGGTGGCTTTCGAGCAGGTCACCCAGGTTATTCAGGAATCCCAGACTAATTATTTTTACAGATGAATCTGGTTGTGCGTTCAGAACATCAATATAAACCTGGTGTGCATCAGGAACCTGAGCAAGGTCGGATGGGATGTCATTTGGAAAGCCGGCGAGGGCATTCAGGTAGGGAGAACTATCGGGTGCATAAAGGCTCTTCTTATAGATTCCTACAGGGATGTTGCCGCGGTGATACCAGGTATTGATAGCATCTATTGCAGCTGCTCCGCTTTTGTGTACCTCGTTGAAGCATACAGCCAGAATTTCCGCTTCGTCCTGATCTGCAAGAGCATTTAATGTTGCAAGTGCTCCAACATCATCGACATCTAGGCACATGTCTGTATCAAGAATTACCTTTTGGGGTATTTTTTCCACCGGATCCGGAGGTACATTTTGATTTCCGCTATTTTCGGTCCCGGAACAGGAACAAGGTATAATGAAGATACAACATACCAGCACCCGTAAAATTTGATTTATTTTTATCTTCATTATGCTTTATTTAGTTTAAAATATTTTTTCTTTTAGTTATTCTGGCTTGCAGGTATTCGATGTGTAACCTGCAAGCCAGAGATAAACCCAAAATTGATAAAATGACAGGTCTCGTCCCTAATTAAGTCGGGGTCCTTCCGTAATTGACATGCTTACAATATTAATCTGGAATCCGGGATAAATATCTGCCCCGTAGTCCCAGCTATTGCGGAAGAACAGACCGGCACTTACAAAGGTTGACGGAACCGTTCCCCCCATAATGTCTGTCAGTGAGAATGTATACCATAACCATTCACCGTCGGTTTTCATATAATGCTTGGTTTCGCCGTTGGCAAAGGTGCCTCCGGGTGACTGTGACGGCTGGAAATCTTTGGTCTGACCGTCTATCACAAAACTAAGGTAGCATATATCCTCATCACCTGTATTCATTAGAATAGATACGTAGGGGTCGGCAATAGAGCTTATATCAAAACCGGCACCTCCATTATCTGAAATATAGTTGCCATAAGGTATGTTTCCTCCCTGACCTGCCGGTTCATCCGGCGGGAAAAGGTCCTTATCATTTATGGCGTAATAGTTTGCATATCCGGTGGGAGGTTCAATCGCGGGATTAATATTGAAGCCCATTTCATCGGGTTCTTTAGCCTCACTCCATGTGTTGGGTTCCCACGTCGGAAGGGGTCCCAGATTTGCGAAGTTCAATATTCCGATACCTTCGGTGTTCCTCATTGGGCCATCGGTAACAATCATTTCAACGATATTCAGTTCATAACCCGGATATGTTAGACTTGACGGGTAATCCCATCCGGCACGGACGAACAGACCCGGAGAATTCAGAATATCCGGAACATCACCACCCAGAACAGCACTCAGCTTGAAGGTATACCACAGCCACTTGCCATTAGTCTGGAAGTAGACCTGTTGTTCTCCATTTGCAAATACGCTACCGGGTGATTGTGATGGATTAAAATCATTATGACTGTATGCTTCCATTGAGAGGCTTAAATAGGCGGCATGACTTCCCGTATTGATAAGTACGGAGACATATGGATCGTCATACATGCTTATATCGAATCCGGCACCATTATTATCCGAGTTAAAATAACCGTATGCGGTGTTCGCGTCATCAGCAAGCAGGAAGTCGTTCATTGAATAGTAGTGATCATATCCCGCAGGAACGGACAGATCATTAAGATCATAACCGCTCTCTGCCAGGTCACGGGCCTCGGACCAGGTGTTTTTTGTCCATGCCGGCAGTGCACCGCCAGATGAAAAGTCAAGTATCTGGATACGATCGGGAATTACTGGTCCACCATAGTTTCCTTCAACGAAAATGTCGGCTCTATAATGTCCTCTTTTTTCGTAGACGTTTGTTACAACAAGTGGCCCTGATACACATGTTTCTGTGATTATGACGGACATTTGAAGCGAGTCAGTTGATACTGAAGCGATCGTAGTATATCCACCTCCGATTGTAACACTGGTTACTTTTGTGAAATCACCCAATATATGCAGGGTGTCACCAACTGTTACACGGGAAGCTGAAATAGAATCAATGACAGGTACGGGGAAATTGATATCATAGTTTTCTCCCCATTCTTGTTCCTGGGTGCAATTTTGCAAGGCAAAACCCGCTATTGCTATTAATGCTAAGAATAAAAATATTCTTTTTCTCATGTCAAATAGGTTTGTTACAAATACAAATCAATAATCTGCTTAAGATTCCATTTGATGGCTTCTGCGCCAGGTAATGGAAAGATTGGAATATCGTTGACACCTCTTGGTCCTTCAATACAGCGAGCCTGGCAATTACCTCTCAGGTCGATAGTTGAAAATCTCAGTGCAGTGGCCATAGGATCTTTGGAATTTGCTTTTTTCACGTCCAGCCTGTCAAGGTACCTCCCGGTACGAACCAGGTCCCAGTAACGCATATCTTCCAGCGCAAGCTCAACACTTCTCTCATGCCATATGGCCTCCAGAAGATCCTGTCCTGAAGCATTAACTACAGGAAGATTTCCGGTCCATCCGGTCGGATCATAAGCTGTAGATCCCAGTTTGTAACCCTTACAATAGGTACTGTGCCTTGCTCTTTGTCTGATCATCTCTAGATCAGCAAGTGCTTCCCCTTCACGTACGAGATGATAAGCAGCTTCGGCATGCATTAATAATACATCGGCATATCTCATCACTTTGACATTGCGTGAACTGTTAGAAGCAGAGGTGGCTAGCTGCTCAGCTTCCAGAACCGGATCAATTGCAAGATGGCGGTTATAATATTCTGACATCATATCAGACAGGTTGAAATTACGCTTGATCCCATACACTATTCCGTCATTGAAATTTGGTCCGTAAACTGCACAGCTTAGTCTTGGGTCCTTTGATTCATATTCGTCTACCAGGAGCTGAGAAGGTTGATAATAACCCCATCCTCCCGGAAGTCCTTCGTTTTCAGCGGACCTGATTCCACACCGTATCTGGTTAGTTGTTCCGATGGCAGAACGATTGTTACCCAAACCGATATTTAATGAAGCTGAAACGCCGAACTGGAGTTCGAAAATCGATTCATAGCTGTTTTCACCTTCGGGTTCAAACAGTCTGGCGTAGTTATCAATCAAACCATACTCTTGTGATTTAATAACCAGATCAGTGTATTTGTAGACAGAATCCCATGGGTTGGTGACAGCATCTTTATCCATTCCCGCCTCCAGCATATATAGTCTTGCCAGCATGGCTTGTGCAGCTCCTTTTGTAGCCCTGCCCATGTCACTGGCAGCATATTCGCTCTGTTTTGGTAGCCTGACCATTCCCTGTCTGAAACACTCAGCTGCAATTTCGAATCCTTCATGCATGGTTTTCTGAGGGATTTTCCCATATTCATCGGGAAGGATGATCCCATCTTCAATCGGCACGTTTCCAAAAACCTTCACCAGCCGGAGGATATTCATTCCCCTGAGGAAATAAGCTTCTCCCATAATCCTTGTTTTGAGTGCAGGAGTGATGGGTGCATCAGGCAGCCCATCCAGTACATAGTCGCACCGGTATATCCCTTCATAAGACCTGTCCCAAATACCAAAAAGAATGATTTCATCGGTATAGGGTCTCCATTCGATCATTCTTTCAAGGTCATCATAATCGCCTTTATGTGCACCCATTTCAGCATAATCAGCGAGAATCTCACCGATATAGAATGCGGAAGATTCAAGGAGTCCACCCTGCCAGCGTTCGTGTCCGGCAAGAATATTATAAGCAGCGTTTATTGCCATCTCGGCATTTTCGTCGTTGTTGAGGAAGTTATCACCTGTCCTCAGACTGCTGGGTTCCACATCCAGGAAATCAGTACAGGAGGCAATTAATAGTGATAAGCAGAAGAATATAAATACGTTTTGTATTTTTCCTCTATATCTTGTTTTATTCATTTCTCTAAGATTTAAAAGTTAAGACTTAATCCGAGTGAAATTGTCCTTGCTAAAGGATATGTACCGTAATCAACACCACCGTTGAGTGTGCCGAATGATACGGGTTCAGGATCCCAACCGGAATATTTGGTTAATGTCAGGAGGTTGTCTGCTGAAACATAAAACCTCAAAGAACTAATCATTAATTTATTACCCACTGAAGCCGGGAGTGTGTAACCCACTTGTATGTTCTTCAGCCTGACAAAACTGCCATCCTCAACAAAACGATCGGAGAATGTGCTTGTGTTACCGTTAATGTCAGCTATATCCAATCTTGGGATATCTGTAATTACATCCCCATGGGAACGGTTCCACATATCTGCATGCCAGTTGCTCTTTATATTTGACCCGAAGATGTATACATACTGACCGCTGACAATCTCGTTTCCGAATGATCCAAGCATATAGGCAGACAGGTCAATCTGCTTCCACTTCATTTCAATATTGAGACCTGAAGTGAAGTCGGGCACTGCGCTTCCCAGGTATTGACGGTCATTGTTCTTATCTATCATAAAATCACCGTCATAATCAACAAACCACACATCGCCGGGTTGGGCAGTAGGCTGGTATTCCGGATGTGCAGCGTGCAATGCATCAAGGTCCGCCTGTGTGAAAATTCCATTAGTTGCAAGTCCGTAGAATGCTCCAATTTCAGTTCCAACATCTGTATAAGTTGTCGGATCCAGCCTGGGTAACATCCCTGATCTTATGGCTGTCGATGTTCCAAGACTAAGTACCTTATTGTTTATGGTTGTGATGTTCCAGTTAATACTGTAACTGAAGTTGCCTATCACATTTTTGTGTCCCAGAGCAATTTCAAGTCCTCTGTTTCTCATTGAACCAATGTTTGAGGGTACGGCGTTGTATCCGACATACAACGGTGCCAGGGGTGTTGCAATCATGTCCCTGGTTGTGTTCTGGAAAATATTGGCCTCAAGTGAAATCTTATAATCAAAGAGACCCATGTCAACACCTATATTAAATGTTTCGGTTGATTCCCATCTTATCTTCTTGTTTGCCAGTTCGGCCGGATAATAACCATTCACAATGGTTCCACCTATCACATAGGAGTTGCTTTCCGAAGTAATTGTGGAAGCATAAACATACGGATTACTAAGTGAGTTCTGGTTACCAACGACGCCCCAGCCGGCACGCAACTTGAGTCCACTCATGAAATTTACATTATCCATGAATGATTCTTTTTTGATATCCCATGCTGCAGCAACTGATGGGAAAACACCCCACCGATTCTCTTTCAGGAATTTTGAGCTGCCATCAGCCCTTATTGTTCCCGTGATCATGTACCTGTCTTTATATTTGTAGTTGACTCTTGCAAAGTATGAGAGCAAAGCTGATTCAGTGAAATTTCCATTAATGGACTTTCTTTCGAGATTACTGGCAAGATCGAAATACATCTGCCTGGGATCATCGGGTATATCATATACCGTTCCTGATACGTAGTTGTTTTGGAAACTCTGCATTTCATTTCCAATCATAGCATTGAAAGAATGTAGTCCAATCCTTTTATCATAACTGAAATAGCTTGACCAGAGTTTGGAGTCCATAACCCTGTTGTTCATGTAGAGGCTACTTTCAAGATTGTACGTTGTTGCATCAATAAAATATGCTGGCCAGTAGCCTTGTCCGGCGATCGTTTGCTCGTCATAACCAAACCTTGTGACGAAGGAGAGCCCAGTTGTAAACAGGTCTTCAATTGTCAGAGAGGTATTTACTACAAATCTTTTGTTCGTTGACAATCTGTCATTTTTGGAATTGTCAATGGTCAGGGCTGGATTGGTGGCCTCAATTTGTTTGAACATCCTGACGCCGTAGTTATTTGTAGATTCATCCCATGCGGTTGAGATCGGGTCCATATATAGGGAAGAGGTAAGTGCGCCTCCATTGATATCATGACGGTTGCTGGTGGAATAGGTTAAATCAGCATCCCATTTTATTTTATCAGTCAATGCATATGTATTGTGAAGGCGCAGGTTCAGTTGTGAGAAATTATTATTCTTCACCAGGCCTTCTCTTGTATTGTAATAGAGCGAACCCAGATAAGAGTTTCTTCCTTCTTTGCCAGTAATACTCAGGTTAAAGTTCTGGATGGGAACGTTTTTTCTGAAAATCTGTTCCTGCCAGTTAGTTCCTACCGAGTGATTGTCTAATACCAGCTGAGTTACTTCCTGATCGTAGGTTGAAAGTGTCAGGCCTGAATTTTCATGGGCTTCCCTGTATAGGGTTGCAAATTGCCATGCGTTAAGCATATCAATTTGTTTCGTGGCGGTCTGTATGCCATAATTATAGTTGGCAGTTACATTTATTCCACCCGTGCCACCCTTTTTCGTTGTGACGAGGATAACGCCATTTGCTCCTCTTGAACCATAGATGGCAGTTGCGGAAGCATCCTTCAATACCTCAATAGACTCAATATCGTTTACAGACAAGTAGGCAATGTCACTTATCTGAAAACCATCTACTACATAAATAGGATCACTGTTGTTAATGGTCCCCACTCCCCTGATTCTGACGGTTGATCCGGATCCCGGAGCTCCTGAATTCGGGGCAATGTGCACACCCGACATTTTCCCTTGCATACTGCTGAGGACATCCTGAGTGCTCAGGGATGTAAGTTCCTCTCCCTTAACGGAAGCTACAGAACCTGTCAGGTCACTCTTTTTGGAAGTACCATATCCAATAACAACCACCTCTTCAAGTCCTGCAAAGTCATATTCCATAATGACCGGAATATCAGATTGGGTTCCAACGGTAATTTCCCGGGTGGTCATACCGACAAATGAAAATACCAGGGTAGCATCCCTGCTGTCGACTTCAATATTGAACTTACCGTTTGCATCTGTTACGGTACCTCTGTTAGTCCCTTTGATAACAACGGTAGCCGAGATTACTGGTTGTCCTTCTGTGTCCATTACACTTCCGGTAACCTTGATTAGATTTCCCTGTACTCCCTGTGCGTCAGCCTTGTTTGGAAGGCCTGAAAACAACAGGAACATCAGTAATAGAGGGGGAAGTGCTTTAAGCATTAATGAGCCCCCGGTTTTTAATCTCCTCATAGAATTAAGACTAGTTTAGAGTTAGAAAATATTAAAGTATATTTGTTATTTCGAGCCAATTAGAATTAACGTTTGCGCATTTAATAAATTTTCTCATACGCTAATAATCATCGCTATAAATACAAATATTCAAGGCCAAATGTATGATATTATTTTATATGCGCAAACGTTTGAGCAAAAAAATTGTTGTAATTTTATAAAAAATTTAAAATGCCAGTACAGACGATTTCAGATATAGCAAAAGAGTTGAAACTCTCGGTAACTACAATTTCAAGGGTACTGAATGGGAAGGCAGATCAGTACCGGATTGGAAAGGAAACGCAGTTACGTGTAAAAGAAATGGCAAAAAAACTTAACTACATTCCAAATGAATATGCCTCAAACCTGAGGTCAGGGAAGAGCAATACTATTGCATTATCTATTCCCACAGTAAGCAATATGTTTTTTGCAAAGATTGCCAGTGATCTGAACAGAGAGTTGAGGAAACTTGAATTTATGACGATCTTAAATGAAAGTGATGAAGATGAACATATTGAGGCTGAATCTTTAAAAAGACTGAGGTCGAGAAATATTGAAGGACTTATAATTGCACCTTGTGGTAAAGATTCAAAGGAATTAAAGAAGTTGCATGACAGTGGCCTGTCTATCGTGTGTATCGACAGGTATTTTGAGAATTTGGATATTCCCTACGTGGCAACTGATAATTTTATAGGGGGATACATGGCTACGAAGTATCTGATTGATATGGGGCACAGAAATATTGCCTGCATTCAGGGAAATAAGTTTTCGATTTCCAATATTAAACGGGTGGAGGGATATGTAAAAGCACTGGATGATGCGGGTATCAAGGAAAAATATATCGAGGGAGAGATGTTTGATGAGCGAAACGGATACCTGGAAACAAAACTACTCCTTCAGAGCAGGGTTCATGTTTCAGCTATTTTTACTCTAAGCAGTACTATTGCCATAGGTTGTCTGAAGGCTTTGCGGGAAGAAGCCATAAAAGTCCCGGAAGATATTTCCCTAATTACTTTTGATGATTCACCCTACCTGGAACTACTTTCCGTCCCGATAACAAGTGTGGCTCAACCATTACTTGAGATCAGTCAGGTAGCTATCCGGATTTTGCTTGGAATGCTTAATGACGAACCCAGATCAACCATCCAGGTCTTGCTGAAGCCAAAAATTATTTACAGGGATTCCGTTTCCTCGAAATCGTATTAATTGCTTGTCCCAATTCCGGAATTGTTCCGGATGCCTGTACTGTTAAGGTTTTTGTCAAAATTGGACGATATCCGCAAGTAGACAGGTATAATTAACTGTAATTTATTTTTTGTCTATGAAAACCGGACAGGGAATATGACGTTGCTTTTCATATTAAAAGGATAAAAACTAATATTTATGTAAGCAATTTGCGGTGAACCTTTCGGAGATTCAATTAGAAAAAAAAGAGGGTGTCTCACAAGGCACCCTCTTTTTTGTTATCAGCATATTTTACTTCTTGCCTGAACAGCATGGCGAACCGGTGCCGGTGCCCTCTTTTGCAGGTACCACTTCACCCTTGGTCTCAGCGCATTCTGCAGCTGAAGGGCATTTGGAGCAGTCCTTGCCTTTAGTGGCAGTAGTGGCCTCCTTCTTGCATGCTTCTGCAACAGAGCCGCATACGTCACACTTGCCGTCCTGGTTCTTGTCGACAAAGGTGCACTCACTCTTTGTGTGCTTCTTCACTTTGTCGGTAGTCTGAGCATAGACCCCCGCAGCCAACACCATCAGTGCGATGAGTATAAGGCTGCCAATCATCCATTTCTTCATAATCGTAATTAATTGGTTCGAAAAATATCAGCGGAAATATAAGAAAGTTTTCCACGGGGAAATATTAATATTATAATTATCATAACTTTACTTATACTTCTCGCTGTGAAGTGTCTTATGTTAAAGATATTGGTGACGACTTTCTGAGTCTGTTCCTGCCACGTCTCTGCCTTTCATGCAGGGTTCCCCTGGTGAGAGGAGAGGAGGGGCTCTGTACGGAGTGCCTGCTCGCTATGGCCAGGACTGATTTTCATTTGCGCCGTGACAACCCTCTTGAACAGGCTTTCTGGGGCAGATGCTTGGTTGAAAGGGCTGCTGCCTTCTCCGTGTATAACCGGGGAAGCCGCATAAGGCGTCTCATTCATGCTCTCAAGTATGACGGCAGGAGAGATATCGGGAGGATGCTGGGAGAGCTATACGGCTCCATGCTGGCAGACAGCGGCTTCATGAAGGATATAGACCTCATCGTTCCTGTACCGCTGGATATCATGCGACAGAGAAGGAGGGGCTATAACCAGAGTGAATGTATAGCGGCAGGCATCTCAGTAGCAAGCCGTCTGCCTGTCAGGAATGACATACTGTTCCGTGCAGGAAGGTCAGGCTCACAAACAAGGCGTGGCCGTTATGAGAGATGGGAGAATGTGGAGGGTCTCTTTGCGGTCAGGAAACCTGAAGCAATAGCCGGAAGGCATATCCTTCTGGTTGATGATGTCATCACTACCGGATCAACAGTGGAGGCATGTGTAAACGCCCTTAACGGTGCAGGTGATGTCAGGGTGAGCGTGGTGGCTCTGGCGGCAGCGCAGAAGCTTACTCTTTGAGCCTGTCGCTGTTCTTCTTTATGTATTCACCCCAGTTTTTGTATCCCTTTGATGAGACAGGCTTGTTGCTCTGGTAAAAGTGGCAGAGGGCCGCACCAAGGGCATCGGTGGCATCAAGAACCATCTTCTCTGTGTCAAACGAAAGGATAGTTTTGAGCATGGCGCAGACCTGTTCCTTGCTTGCCTGCCCTTGCCCGGTGATCGACATCTTGATCATCCTCGGGGCATACTCAAAGACCGGGAGGTCACGGTACAGGGCCGCAGATATAGCTGCACCCTGTGCCCTGCCCAGCTTGAGCATGCTCTGAACATTTTTTCCGTAGAAGGGAGCTTCAATGGCAAACTCATCGGGGTGATACTGGTCTATCAGTGAGAGTGTCTGTTCAAAAATAGTACGTATCTTTCGAAAATGATCCTCTTTCTTGCGCAGATCAATTATTCCCAGGGTGATCAGTGTCGGTGTCTTTCCCTCAACGCTTATAAGACCGTAACCGGTGATAGTTGTCCCCGGGTCAATTCCCAGGATGATCTTTTCACCCTGCCGGTTCTTCATTTCCTGAATGATTGGGGAGGATCAAGGAAGAGTTCTGTTGGTAGCTGATTGCCCTCCGAATAGATACTCCTGCGCCTGAATGTGGTTGCCGTTGCTGCCTTCTTCCCTTCCAGTACTCCGATGGCTGCCTTCAGTGAAGCTTCTTCAGGATCACCAAAGTCGTGAGTGATATCATCTGATGCCATGACATCAGGGACCATGCCTTCATAGAAGTGTCCCTCATCGGAAGCGTTGACATACTCAAACGTAATAGGCGCAAAAACATATTTGTAGTCAGGATCAGGGTTGCTATTTGAAGGGAAGGGGTATCCCCATATGTTCATCCCGGCCGGCTTGCCGTGGGTTGTATCACCTACAATGGTCACCCCGATGTAGGGTTTCAGGCTGTTAATCACTACCTCGCTGGCTGAGGCAGAGCTTCTGGTAGTGATGAACACTACGCGGTCAAGGCCGAGCGGACTCTCCGTTCTGATGAAGTTGTAGCTTTCATTCCATTCCGGTCCTACAAGGCTGTTGTAGTTAAGCTTGTAGCAAACACTGGTAGTATCATCCCAGCTCAGCACCAGGCTTGACAGCTGCTGAGCAATGTCCATATAACCGCCACCGTTGTAGCGGAGGTCAATTATCAGATCGGTGATGTTATTGGATTTGAAATTGGCAAATGCTTCATTAAGCTCCTGCTCGGAGGGGTCAATGAATGTCTCAAAGCAGAGATAGCCTGTCTTGCCACTTGGGAGATCAAGTATAGAGGCATTGGTCACCGAATTAATGGTGAAGCTTGCTTTTGTGGAATTAATGGTAACCTCACTGCCTTCCGGGTTGATAAAGGTGAATGTGTTTACCAGTCCTGCAGTTGAGGCTCCCATGAGGTCATCATACGCTTCATCATCACCGGAGATAAAGATAGGAGCTAACGGTATATTATTAACCGACTTGATGATCCATCCTCTCCTGACGCCCTCGGGCCACAGGTCGGAGTTTTTGTAGAGACTGACCACTCTCACGTTGTCATCGTCATCAAGAGCCATCCTGATTCCGTGGCCGACGAAGCTTCCCTCCATTGATGCCATGAAACTGTCATAATCGGTCACAAAGCTCCACCTGTCAATTGGCTGATACCTGACGGCCTCAAGAAGACTTTGGGGTCCGTCATAGTCGGAGACCTTAACAGTGGGCATTGTATTATACCACAGGTACACATATTCCATGAGGTCATAGAGTCCGTCGCGGGCACTTTCCTCATCAGTGTATTCGTCTACCGGTACAACAGGATCTTCCTTGCAGCCGTAAATAAGTGGAATTATAAGGAGAGTTATAAGAATTATCTTTTTCATTTTTCAGTTTATTATGGGATAAAAATAGCAAAAAATATGCCGGGTTTTAATTACCCTTTTCTGCCTCTGTTCTGGAACATCACGCTACCGATGATAAGGAGCAGTCCTATTGGCGTGGTAAAGTAAACGGGTTCATGTATAATAAGGTGCAGGAGTATGATTGAAATAAAGGGGGCGAAGTAGACCAGATTGCTTACCCTGTCTGTTGTCTCTGCCAGTTGCAGGGCCCTCAGCCAGAGCCAGAAGGTTATTCCCATCTCAAAGATGCCGCAGTAAACTGATGCTGCAGCGCTCCTGAGATTTATCTCCTGGCTGAAGGACCCGCTGAAGGCCATCAGGATCAGCATGTATGATGATCCGAAGAGGAAATTGGTGAACAGTTTGACAGCCTCATCCCGTCTGTCGCGTACATTAAGCACGAAATAGAGAGCCCACAGCACTCCGCTCACCAGTGCCAGCAGCACCCCTGTGGTATCTGATCTGCCGGGTTTCAGGGGAGCACCCTGGGAGGCTATTATATATACACCGGCAAGGCTTATGAGCAATGCAATGAAGCTTCGGGCGGGTATGCGCTGATGTAATAACGGTATTGAAAAGAATACCAGGATGAGAGGCCAGATCATGTTTATCGGCTGTGCCACCTGGCCAGGCAGACGGTTGTAGGCTGTAAGCAGGATGAGGTAATAACCTACGGGGTTGATCAGTCCTAGCAGTGCAGACCATAATAGCTCCTTCCGGGTCATTGCCTTGAGCATCGTCAGCTTCCGCGTGGAGACTACAATAAGTAACAGCACAGCGGTTGAAACCAGCGTAGCGATACCGAGCATTGTCACTATTGACAACCCGGCAAGTGCTATCTTGAAGGCGGTAGGAATTGTACCCCACAGGAATACAGAAAGAGCAGCATAAAGATATGCCCGTGCGCTCTTTTTCATTCTGCTCAGCTTATCATCTCAAATCCCGTATATGGTACCAGGGCAGCTGGTATCCTTATTCCTTCGGGCGACTGATTGTTTTCAAGCATGGCTGCCACTATACGAGGCAGCGCCAGGGCGCTTCCGTTCAGTGTGTGGCAGAGTGTTGTCTGTTTTGCTCCCTTCTCACGGAAACGGCATTTGAGCCTGTTGGCCTGAAAGGCCTCGAAGTTTGATGTAGAGCTTACTTCAAGCCAGCGCTGCTGTGCTGCAGACCATACTTCGAAGTCGTATGTCATGGCTGAGGTGAATGACATGTCGCCGCCGCACAGTCTCACGATGCGGTATGGCAGCTCAAGCTTAACAAGCAGGTTCTCTACATGTGTCACCATCTGCTCAAGAACAACGTAGGAGCTGTCAGGATGGGCTATCTGCACTATCTCTACCTTGTCAAACTGGTGGAGCCTGTTGAGGCCTCTGACGTGTGCTCCCCATGAGCCTGCCTCACGGCGGAAACAGGGAGTATATCCTATGTTACGGATGGGCAGATCAGCTGCATCAAGGATCACATCACGGTAGATGTTGGTAATTGGCACCTCGGCAGTGGGAATCATGTATAGATTGTCAATGCCAACGTGATACATCTGCCCCTCTTTGTCAGGGAGCTGTCCTGTGCCGAACCCGGAATCCTCGTTGACCACTATGGGCGGTTCAATCTCACGATATCCTGCTTTGCCTCCCTCATCGAGGAAGAAGTTTATCAGTGCCCTCTGAAGTCTGGCGCCCTGGCCTTTATAGACAGGGAACCCCGCACCGGTGATCTTTATCCCCAGATCAAAGTCGATGATATCATATTTTTTTATCAGCTCCCAGTGCGGCACCGCATCTGCATGAAGCTCAGGGATAACTCCTCCGCTGCGGATAACGACGTTATCTTCGGCACCCTTGCCGGGTGCAACGAGTGCATGGGGCAGGTTGGGGAGCTTAATCAGTTCGTTTTGCATCTCATGGCTCACCTCTTCAAGTGTCTCCGCAAGCTGTCTCTGTTTCTCCTTCATGGTGCTTATGCCCTCTCTGGCAGCTTCAGCATCCTCTCTCCTGCCACCCTTCATCATTGACCCTATCTCACGTGAAAGAGTGTTAAGCTGAGCCTGTATCGCATCACTCTCAGTCTGCAGCTCACGCCTGCGGCGGTCCAGGCTTAGAACATTCTCCACAATAGTGGCGGCGTCAAAGTTTTTGACTTTGAGCCTTTCAATCACAAAAGATGACTGTTCACGGATAAGGTTTATGGTAAGCATACCGGAAGAATTATTGTAATATGTGGCGTAAAAATAAAATAAAAACTCCTGAAAATATGCGCTTGTGCGTATATTTTCAGGAGTCTTATCTTACAATGATCGTATCTTATTCTACTACGGGCTTAACCGAGACGTAAGATTTGTTGCCAGTTTTCTTTTTGAACTCAATAGTCCCGTCAATGAGTGCAAAGAGAGTATGATCCCTGCCTAGTCCAACGTTTTCACCGGGATTATGTACGGTGCCGCGCTGGCGGACTATGATGCTGCCGGCTTTTACTGCCTGACCTCCAAAGAGCTTGACACCAAGCCTTTTACTTTCTGAATCGCGGCCGTTGCGTGAACTGCCTACACCTTTCTTGTGTGCCATATTCTGTTATTTTTACTGATTATCGGTTATTCTTTCGCCGGTTTCTTAGTGCTTTTTGCAGGTGCCTTCTTTGCAGGCGTCTTCTTCACAGGTGCCTTCTTCACGGGTGCCTTCTTAGCAGGTTCCTTTTTTACGGCTTGTTTCTTTTCCGCCGGCTCTTTTTTGGCGACAGCTTTCTTAGCGGGCGCTTTCTTTACTTCTGCTTTCACCTCTTCGGCAACAGGTGCCTCGGTTACTTTCTTCTCAGCTTTCGGAGCAACTTTCTTCTTTTGCTCTCCGGCAGGGCCTATCCTCAGTATCTCAACCTGGGTGAAATCCTGACGGTGCCCTGATCTTTTCTGATACCCTTTTCTTTTCTTCTTCTTGAAGATAATTACTTTGTCACCTCTTGCGTGGGCCAGGATTTTACCTTCAACCACCGTATTCACGATGACAGGCTCTCCTATTGTTATTGCTCCGTCATTATCAAGCAGGAGAACTTTTTCAAACTCTACTATATCATCTTCGGCTGCATCAAGACGGTGAACGAAGATCTTCATACCTTCTTCCACCTTGAACTGCTGTCCGGCGATTTCTACGATTGCATACATTTTCAATCTCTCTTATATTACTCCGTGAGGCGGACATGCTCCTCTGTGCACGACACTTCTGCGGGCCCCAACGAATCTTTGTTTTTCGGACTGCAAAGATATAAAAATTAACTAATTTACAAATTGCCATCATTAATTTATCACCAACAATCTGTCGATAAAAAAATCAAACCTTGGGATGATAAAGATTCTTATTCTTTATATTTGTCATATCGGCCTGTTGGGCAGTAAATCTGGTTAATTATGCAGAATAAGCTTATTCGTCTGAAAGTCATAGGCATTTCTTACAGTCAGACTCAGTCTGGTGCTTATGCACTTATATTGGCGGAAGAGAACGGAGAGCGGCGGATACCCATTATCATCGGAGGGTTTGAAGCTCAGGCCATAGTCATCAAGCTTGAGAATCTTGAGCCGCCCAGACCGCTGACACATGATCTCTTTAAGAGCTTTGCTGAAGCGTGTGGTATCACCGTGGAGCAGGTGCTCATCAACAAGCTTCGTGAAGGGATCTTCTATTCAGAGATCGTTTGTACCGATGGAGAGAGAAGATTTCATATTGATTCCCGTACTTCCGATGCTGTGGCACTGGCATTGAGATTTGAATGCCCGGTATTCATTGAACCGCAGATATTGAATGAGGCAGGCATTGTCATGAGTGCCGGCGCGGAAGAGGAGCAGAAGAAGGAGGGTGAAGTCTTCAGCGAAAAGAAAAAGACATTTGTAAGCGAATACAGTGATTATTCCCTCGAGGAGTTGAAGGAGAAGCTCTCCGATGCCATCAGCCGGGAGGATTATGAACAGGCAGCTGCCGTCCGGGATGAGATTGCACGGAGGAAAGAACAAGGATAATAATTTCTTTTGGGGATGGGAATCTACACTATTATTAATGAAGCAGGACAAATTGATTATACCCCGGGAGCGAGAGTCAGCGTGCAGAAGCATGGCTTCTCGCCGGTGATTCACATACCGGCCGGCATCAATCGTTCCAATGCCAGTATCTATAGCGTTTTATGAAGCAATATCTTGATCTGCTTAGCCATGTGATGGAGCATGGAGTTGAAAAGAGAGACCGTACGGGAACCGGCACCATCAGTACTTTCGGGTACCAGATGAGGTTTGATATCTCTGAACGTTTCCCGCTGATGACAACAAAAAAGCTACATCTGAAATCTATAATCCATGAGCTCCTCTGGTTCATCAGCGGAAGCACCAATGTACGCTACCTCCAGGAAAAGGGTGTCAGGATATGGAATGAGTGGGCTGATGCCGACGGTAACCTCGGCCCGATATACGGATATCAGTGGCGCTCATGGCCTGCAGCCGACGGAAAGACTATTGACCAGATCAGTACCGTGATCAGCTCATTAAGGAATAATCCGGACTCACGCCGGCATATAATCTCTGCATGGAATGTGGGCGAGATTGAGAAGATGGCCCTTCCGCCATGTCATATCCTCTTCCAGTTTTATGTGGCCGGTGACAGACTGTCGTGCCAGCTCTACCAGCGCAGTGCTGATATTTTTCTCGGCGTGCCCTTCAATATAGCTTCATATGCACTGCTGACGATGATGATGGCTCAGGTCACAGGATATAAGCCAGGTGAGTTTATCCATACCCTCGGTGATGCACATATTTATCTCAATCATACCGAACAGGTCAGACTGCAGCTTACACGTGAGCCCCGCAACCTTCCTGTAATGACCCTTAATGGTGGAGTGAAAGACATATCTTCATTCAGTTATGAAGATTTCACCCTATCGGAGTATGACCCTTATCCTGCCATAAAAGGCGAAATATCTGTCTGAGATGATCACTATTATTGTTGCCACTGACCGAAACAACGGAATAGGTTATATGAACAACCTTCTTGCGCATCTGCCGGGCGATCTGCAGCGATTCCGGAAGATCACCATGGGGCACTGCCTGATCATGGGGAAGAAGACATGGGAGTCACTCCCAAAAAAACCGCTGCCCGGCAGAAAAAACATAGTTCTGACTGACAATGAGCTTGATTGTTTTGACTGCGCCGAGACAGCCAGATCGATTGACGAGGCACTGCAGCTATGTGACACGGGAAGGGAAGCATTTGTCATTGGCGGAGGATCTGTCTACAGACAGTTCATGCCATTGGCCGACAGGCTGTTGGTAACGCACATACACAAAGAGTTTGTTGCTGACACCTTTTTCCCGACGATTGATGGTGATGACTGGTTTATCTCTGAACAGGAGGATTATTTCCCTGATGATCCGGAAGAGCTCAGCTTTACCTATACAACATACCTTCGCCGTAGGTAACTTTTTTTTCCTTTTAGCGTTAAACCAATTGTGTTTTCTGTAGTCTCAGATATACACTTAAAAAAGGAATACAAAACAAATGCTAAAATGAAAACTAAGACACTTTTTATCGCACTGATTGCAGCAGGTTTAACATTTGCATCGTGCCAGAGAACAGAGCCTCTTGAAGATTCAAGTATTGAGGCAGCTGATGATGCCATTGTTGCCGAGGCTTATTATGACGACGTATTTTCTTCATTGGAGATTGCCACGGTGATTGCTGAAGCCCCCCTGAAATCGGCATCCGTTATTGATACATGTCCGATCATCACGTTCACCTATCCGGATGAAGGTTTTTGGCCGCGTAATGTAACAATAGATTATGGTACGTCATGCACTGGGCTGAATGATGTTGTGCGCAGCGGCAAGATCATAATTGCCATGTCTGCTCCCAGGCGTACGGAAGGATCAGTACGCACCGTCTCCTTTGACAACTACACTGTTAACGGTGCAAAGGTAGAAGGAACCTATACTGTGGAGAACATTGGCCTGAACAGTAACGAAAATACCGTTTTCTCCGTTGCACTCAGCGGTGGTATGATTACCTTCTCTGACGAGAGGACAATCACACGTACGTTCCTCAGGGAGAGAGAGTATACAGAAGGGTATGACACATGGACACCCTGGGATGACAAATGTCTTATAACCGGCTATGCAACAGGTACCAACCTGAACGGTGTGGCATACACTCATTCCATCACCAGCGCTCTGGAGTGGCAGGCTGCATGCAGGTTCATTGTAAGCGGAACCATAGAATTTGACATTGAAGGAGTTGAGCCTTTCGTGCTTGATTATGGCAACGGGGAGTGTGATGCCACTGCCACACTATCAAGAGGAGATGATTCGAGGGTGATAACCCTCCGTTTATGGCATCCGAAGTATTTATAGGTAATTGGCTCTTATAGACTGATGCCGAAGCATATTTCGGCTATGCAGGTGCTGATAAAAAAACCCGGGCTGTTTGCCAGTCCGGGTTTTTTTTTATGATGCCTTGAGTATTTTCATATCCACCCTCTCGAGCTTATGGGCGGCATAATCGGGAGTTACAGTAAACTGCTTCTTGTCTCCTGACGGCAGCTCGAACATAGCGTCCATCATAATTGTCTCGCAGATAGCTCGCAGACCTCTGGCGCCGAGCTTGAACTCCACAGCCTTGTCAACAATATAATCAAGAGTCTCCGGAGTAAATGTAAGTTCTATGCCGTCCATGGCAAAGAGCTTAATGTATTGTTTGGTAATGGCATTCTTGGGTTCGGTGAGAATGGCTCTCAGTGCTATGCGTTCAAGCGGGGAGAGGTGTGTCAGCACCGGCAGTCGTCCGATGATCTCAGGTATGAGACCGTAGGCACGAAGATCCTGTGGTGCAATATATTTAAGGAGATCTTCCTTGTCATAATGGTCACGCGACCGGCTGGCAGTATAACCAACAACAGTAGTGTTTAGCCTGTGAGCAATCTTTTTTTCGATACCTTCAAAGGCTCCGCCACATATAAAGAGAATATTTTTCGTATCAACGGGGATCATCTTCTGCTCAGGATGTTTCCTGCCACCTTGCGGAGGAACGTTCACTATCGCTCCTTCAAGCAGCTTGAGGAGACCCTGCTGCACTCCCTCACCTGATACATCACGGGTGATGGACGGGTTATCGCCCTTACGGGCAATCTTGTCAAGCTCATCGATGAAAACAATTCCCTTCTCTGCCGCCTTGACATCATAATCGGCGTTCTGGAGCAGGCGTGTCAGGAGGCTCTCGATATCTTCTCCCACATAACCTGCTTCGGTAAGGACAGTGGCGTCAACAATAGTGAAGGGCACATGAAGCATTCGTGCTATGGTGCGAGCCAGAAGCGTCTTGCCGGTACCAGTCTCTCCAACAAGAATAATGTTTGACTTCTCTATCTCAATATCATCACTGTCAGACTTCTGCATAAGCCTCTTGTAGTGATTGTATACCGCTACAGAGAGTGTTTTCTTGGCTTTGTCCTGGCCTATGACATACTGATCAAGATAGTCTTTGATCTCCTTAGGCTTATTGAGCTTTATACTGTCAAGGTTAAAGGTTGACTTGCCGCCAAGCTCTTCAACCATAATGTTGTGGGCCTGCTCAATGCACTGGTCGCATATATGTCCTTCAAGACCTGCTATCAGCAGGTTTGCCTCCTTCTTGGTGCGTCCGCAAAATGAGCATTTATCCATCAGGATGGCTTTAGGCTTTGTTTCTTGAAAGGACTTCGTCGATCATTCCGTATTCCTTGGCTTCGTCGGAGGTCATCCAGTGGTCGCGGTCAGCATCCTTCTCCACCTTTTCAAGGGGTTGGCCGGTATGCAATGCTATTACCTCGTATAATTCCTTTTTGATCTTAAGTATCTCTTTGACAACTATCTCTATGTCAGATGCCTGTCCCTCTGCTCCTCCCATAGGCTGATGGATCATTACCCGGGAATGTTTCAGGGCTGATCTTTTCCCCTTGGTGCCTGCTGTCAGCAGGACGGCGCCCATGGATGCAGCCATGCCGGTGCATATTGTGGCAACATCGGCAGAGATATACTGCATGGTGTCATATATGCCCATGCCTGCATGAACAGCGCCACCAGGGGTGTTCAGGTAGATCTGAATATCCTTGCCCGGATCGGCTGAATCAAGATAAAGCAACTGTGCCTGGATGATGTTTGCAACATAGTCATCAACAGGCAGGCCGAGAAATATGATGCGGTCCATCATCAGACGCGAGAAGACGTCCATTGACGCTACATTCATCTGACGTTCCTCAATGATTGTAGGTGAGATGTAACCGTTACTCGCCGAGATATATCGTTGCATTGTGAGGCTGCTGACCCCAAAGCGGTCAGCGGCATATTTTTTAAAATCATTATTTTCTGACATAATAAAAAACTTTAGTTGAATGCCAAATATACGAAATTATCACCATTAAGGTTTCACTTCTTCTCGAAGAGCTTATTGAACTCCTCTGCTGAAACCTTCTTGTCATCCACCGTTATGGCATCTATAACTATATCGAGCACACGGGTGTCAAGGACCTTTTCGGCAATGCGACGCGATTCCTCCTCCTTCTGAAGCATATCAGCGGCGAATGATGATATCTGTTCATCAGTTGCATAGTAGAGGCCATACTGAGAGAATTGTGCTCTGGTGAACGCCTTTGCTTCTTCAAGTATCTCCTCATTGGTGATCTTAAGGTCATTATCCTTTGCCACCTTGTTTTTTATCAGTTGCCAGCGGAGGTCGTCACGGAAATGATCCCAGTCCTTTTCAATATCCTCGGCAGTGGTCTTCTCATTTACCCGTACCAGCCACTTCTTCAAGAACTCTTCCGGAAGGTCGAAAGATGTTTTCCCGAGGATCATGTCACGGGCGTCAGTACGCAGTTTGTAATCGGTCTCGCGACTGAAGTACTCTCTTATCTCATCTGTCACTTTAGCCTCGAACTCCTCCACTGTGGTTACTATTCCTTCGCCATATATTTTATCCCATAGTGCCTGGTCATTTTCTGCGGGCATAAAGCGTGAGACCTCTTTTACGTTAATGGTGTATATGCCGTTGAGCTCCTTCACCTCCTCCTTTTGTCTCTTTAAAAGACCTGCTATCTCGTAGTCGTTGGGGAAGGCCTTGCGGATATCAAAGCTGATGCTTTCGCCTGCGCTCCTCCCAAGGAACTCTTTCTTCTGCTCCTCATCCTTCACAATCTCCACGGAAAGAGAGGCGTCATCATTTGATATGCTCCCGTCGGCTGATGTGATTGTGCCTTTAAGCATGTCTTTGTCCTCTGACTTTGTCACTATCACGAACTCACCGTTACGGCGTGCGTAATTGTCAACAGACTCTGCCACCATTTTGGTGTCAGGCTCAATAATGTAACGGGTCAGCTTATTCTTTTTGGAGAGATTGACTTCGAACTCTGGTGCCAGACCCAGCTCAAAGGAGAAGCTGAACTCGTCGGATTTGTCAGGATCGAACGTATGTTCGTCATGCTTTGGAATAGGATCGCCGAGGATGTCGATCTTTTCGTTTCTGATATAATCGGAGAGGCTCTCTGAGACTATATTATTAACCTCATCGACAAGTACGCTGGTGCCGTACATCTTCTTTATCATGGGAAAAGGCACATGGCCGGGGCGGAATCCCTTAATGTTTGCAGTTTTTCTGTATTCCCTCAGTTTTTTTTCTACCTTCTCCTCGTAATCGGCTTTGGTGATATTAATCCTGACGGTTGCATTCAGTGCGTCAATGTTCTCTCTGGTGACATTCATATCGTAACAGTTTACTCTCTATTTAAAAAACCGCCAAAACATCCGCCAGCCGGCGGACTGTCAGAGCGGCTCTGGTATTAGTGCGGATGAAGGGACTCGAACCCCCACGCCCTGAGGCACAAGATCCTAAGTCTTGCTCGGCTACCAATTACGACACATCCGCGAAACGTGGCGCAAAATTAGTAAATATTACGAAGTTACAAAAGTCCAGGGTTTAATTTACCTCCTGAGTTCGAAGTTCTTACCGAGGTAAACACTTCTTACCTGCTCATCATCAGCAAGCTGGGAGGCAGTACCCTGCTTAAGTATTTTACCCTCGAAGAGCAGATAGGCCCGGTCGGTGATGGATAATGTTTCGTGTACGTTGTGGTCAGTAATAAGTATACCTATGTTCTTCTCCTTTAGGTTAGAGACTATCATCTGGATATCTTCCACGGCTATAGGGTCAACACCGGCAAAGGGTTCGTCAAGCAGGATAAACTTGGGTTTAAGGGCCAGGGCCCGCGCTATCTCCGTCCGCCGGCGTTCGCCCCCTGACAGTTGGGTGCCCAGGCTCTTGCGTATGCGTGTGAGACCAAACTCCTCAAGGAGAGACTCAAGACGCTCCCTGCGTTCATCCCTGCTCATTCCTGAGAGCTCCATCACAGCCATCAGGTTGTCCTCTACAGTCAGCTTGCGGAAGACTGATGCTTCCTGGGCCAGATACCCAATACCCAAACGTGACCGACGATACATCGGAAAACCTGTGATCTCGGTATTGTCAAGACATATACTTCCGCCGTTGGGTCTTATCAGTCCGACGATCATGTAAAAAGTAGTGGTCTTGCCTGCACCGTTAGGACCAAGCAGTCCGACGATCTCTCCCTGTTCAACCTCTACCGAGACCGAGTTGACGACGGTCCGGGTCTTGTAACGTTTCACCAGGTTGGTTGTATAGAGCTTCATATCCTCATTATTTATTTTCACCCGCTTCTGCCGCGGCTTCTGCTGCATCATTCTCGGCACGCTTCCTGACGACCCTTGCTGCTATAAAGATACTCACTTCATACAACAGTATAAGCGGAATGGTGACAAGTATAAGACTAAAGATATCAGGAGGGGTGATCACTGCAGCCATAACCAGAACCAACACAATGGCATGCCGCCGGTACTTGCGCATGAATGCAGGGGTGATAACGCCAATCCGGGCAAGGAAGAATACCACTATGGGAAGTTCAAACGTTATCCCTGCAGAAAGCGCTACGGAGGTCACAGAACCGATGTAAGAGGTTATATTTATCTGGTTGGTTACCAGGTTACTGACTCTGTATGAACCAAGAAAATTTATTGAGAGGGGAGAAATTATGAAATAACCGAAAAGGACTCCGGTCAGGAATAGGAGTGAAGCTGTAGTAACTGCTCCACGGGCATATTTCCTCTCCTTATCATAAAGAGCTGGCTGGAAGAATGACCAGAACTCCCAGAATATATACGGAAAAGCAATGATCAATCCGGCTACCAGAGATATGTTGATATGCGTAGTGAACTGCCCCGACATCTTGATACTTATCAGCTCAACCGGATCCTGGTTAATGCACAGTGCCGGAACATGAACAAGTTCAGCCAGCTGGCAGAGCAGACGGTTGGTGATGAAATGAGGAGTGTTGGGGGCAAGAATAATCTGATCAAATATGATATTCTTGAAAATGAAAGCTATTATGGCGCCGGCAACTACTGCAACAAGAGACCTTATTATATGCCATCTCAGCTCTTCAAGATGTTGGAGGAAGGTCATCTCACCGTCTGAAGTTTTCTCCTTTTTTTTCTCGTTGCCAGCCATCAGGAATACCAATCTAAAGCATGCAAAGATGCTAAATCTTATGTTTCAAAACAATACCTCACCCCCCCCGCAGGCCCTATTGCATTTGTTGTATGATTGATAAAAAGATTTGAAATATGATTAATTTTAAGTTAAATTTGAAATAAGGGTAATAAAATGCGTTGAGAATACGTAACTTGTTTGTATGATTTAAAAAATTAACATTTCGGGGAGAGGGGAAACTAATATGTATACTAATGCTTCCATAAATGATTATCTGAAGCGTTATTTCGGGTTTGATAATTTTAAGGGCACTCAGGAGGGTATTATCAGGAGTGTGCTGGATGGTAACGACACCTTTGTGTTGATGCCCACCGGCGGTGGCAAGTCGCTCTGCTACCAGCTGCCGGCAGTGATGATGGAGGGCACCGCGGTGGTTATCTCTCCGCTGATAGCTCTGATGAAGAACCAGGTTGACGCCATGCGCAACTTCAACACCAATGATGATGTTGCACATTTTCTCAACTCATCGCTTACAAAAACGGCTATTGCCCGGGTAAGACAGGATGTGATGCACGGCAACACCAAGCTTCTCTACGTGGCTCCCGAGTCACTGACCAAAGAGGAGAATATTGAGTTCCTGAAGAGCATCAAGGTCTCTTTCTATGCGGTTGACGAGGCACACTGCATCTCAGAGTGGGGGCATGACTTCAGGCCGGAGTACCGCCGTATACGCCCTATTATTGATACCATAAGACGGGCACCCATAATTGCCCTTACTGCCACTGCAACCCCGAAAGTGCAGCATGACATACTGAAGAACCTGGGTATCAGCGAAGCCCTGGTTTTCAAATCGTCATTCAACAGACCCAATCTTTATTATGAGGTTAAGCCCAAACAGGACGCCACACGTGAGATAATCAAGTATATTAAAAACAATCCCGGCAAATCGGGTATTATCTATTGCCTCAGTCGCAAGAAGGTCGAAGAACTGGCCGAGACGCTGAAGGTCAATGACATAAAAGCACTGGCATATCATGCTGGAATGGATTCGTTGACACGGACGGCGAACCAGGATAAATTCCTCATGGAGGATGTGGATGTGATTGTGGCTACTATTGCCTTTGGCATGGGTATAGATAAGCCCGATGTGAGGTATGTCATTCACTTTGACATGCCCAAGAGTCTCGAGGGTTATTACCAGGAGACGGGACGTGCAGGACGCGACGGCGGAGAAGGGAGATGCATTGCCTATTACAGCTATGATGATATTGTCAAGCTTGAAAAGTTCATGCAGGGCAAGCCTATCGCTGAACAGGAGATAGGCAAGCAGCTCCTGCTTGAGACTGTCTCCTATGCCGAGTCATCAACATGCCGCCGCAGGATACTGCTTCATTATTTCGGTGAAGAGTACGATCAGGAGAACTGCGAGGCATGTGACAACTGCCTCCACCCAAAAACACAGTTTGAAGGACAGGATTATGTTGTCAGCATGCTCGAGACCGTGCTGGCAGTGAAGGAGAGGCACAAGGCAGACCATATAGCCAAGATCCTTGCCGGCACGATGAACTCAGCCATAAAGTCCTATAAGCATCATAAGCTGGAGACCTTTGGCATTGATGAGGAGAAGGATGAACGGTTCTGGAACATGGTTATACGCCAGGGACTTATCAACGGACTGCTTAACAAGGACATAGAGAACTATGGATTGTTGGGGCTGACTCCGAAGGGGCATGAGTTCCTCGATAAGCCGCAGAGCTTCCTTCTCAATGAAGACCATGACTATACGGAGTCTGATGATGAGGAGGCTTCTTTTGGCGCACGCACGGCAGCAGCAGACGAAGAGTTGCTGAGCATACTTAAGGATCTCAGGAAGAAAATATCGAAGCAGGCAGGACAACCGCCATATAATATTTTCCAGGACCCTTCGCTGGAAGAGATGGCTATACAGTACCCGATCACACTGGAGGAGTTACAGAATATTACAGGTATTGGGGCTGGCAAGGCGCAGAGGTATGGCGGGGAGGTTGTGGAGGTGATCAAGAACTATGTGGATGAGAAGGAGATCATCAGGCCACAGGACATGGTTGTCAGGTCAGTGGTGAACAAGTCGGGGCTGAAGGTATACATCATTCAGAGCATAGACCGCAAGATGCCCTTTGAGGATATAGCTGATGCCAAGGGCATTGAGTACGATGAGTTGCTCTCTGAGATCGAAGCTATTGTGAGCTCAGGCACAAAGCTGAGTGTTGATTACTATGTCAACTCGGTCATTGACGATGACCGCCAGCAGGATATATATTCATATTTCATGGAAGAGGCTGAGAACGGGTCGCTTAATGAAGCAATCAACGAGCTGGCCGGTGAGTTCGAGGAGGAGGAGATCAGGCTGGTGAGGATCAAGGTGCTGGCAGAAGGGAACTGATAAAGGATAAAGAGTAAAGGATAAAGGGTAAAGGATAAAGGGTAAAGGGGAGAGGATAAAGGGTAAAGGATAAAGGGTAAAGGGTAAAGGATAAAGGGTAAAGGATAAAGGGTAAAGGATAAAGGATAAAGTGGCGGGGATAGTTAACCGGTCGGAGGGGAATAGCTTATAACTAAGGACCTTTTTCCGGAGAGACGCAGGGCCGGTAGCCTGGCAGGAATCCATATGCAATAGGCGTAATACTATTGCAGGCACGATGGCATACGGGAATATTTCACCTCTAAATGACTGATCTTGCGATCCTTTTCCTGATCAACGCCTTGTAGCGCTCCGTAGCCGCTCCCTCTATTGTATTCATTAAGGCATTGTAGCTTCCGGGGTCACCGTTGTGCAAACCTGCGTGATGATGGAAAGAGGCTGATGATTGCCACCGTCATAAAATAAAATGGATAGATCAGTTCTGATAACAAGAAGGTGATGAGGGGCATTTTCCCATCTCTCTTTTTTATGTTATGTGCGATGATGAGGTAATCCGGCAGCACTTTGATACCATAGAGGGTGGCTAGCAGGGGAATGTGTCCGGGTGATATGACTGCGGCCGCGGCGGCGGCGGTGACGGCGGTGTTGCACGCCGCCGTGGCTGCGGCGAGGGTGAGTGTGGCAGCGTTACTGTAGTGGAAGCTCTTCGACGCCCAGCGTGCCCGCTGGCGCAGCAATGCCGCAGTCGTGACCGCTGACGCGGTCTCCACCGCCGCCGCACTGCTGCCGGCATACCTGATGACACCTCCGGCCCGTATGACAGCATGCAACAGGAACATATCATCACCCGATGGTATGTCAGGCCTCAGCTCACCGGCTTGCCTGAGATAGGTCTCTCTCCTGAATGACATGTTCGCGGCACTGCACATCACAGGCCGGCCCGCTACAACGGCCGACTCAGATATAGCCTGCAGTGCTGAGAACTCAAGCATACCAAAGAGCGAGACGAAACCCCTCGCCGGCCCCTGGTATACCTCTCCCACAAGCATGTCAGCGCTCCCCGCCTCACATACCGCCACTTGAGTCCTTTTCCCCATAGGCTCATATGTTACTGCTTCAGCGTTACCTGCTGATGGCTCATACGCCTCCGCGTGAGTGTGCCCACCCAATGGCTCATACGCCGCCGCGTGAGCGCTGACCCAACCCGGACCTACAGTGCAGTCGGCATCAGTTGTGATGATCAACTCTCCGGCAGCCTTTAAAACACCCTGCCTGATTGCATTCTTTTTTCCGTTCATGAGGCTGTATATCAGCCTTATGTTAAGGGCGGCGCCCTCCCTCCTGATAAACTCACTGACAATGATAGGCGTCCTGTCTGTGGAGTTGTCGTTTACAATGATCACCTCAAGAAGATCCCGGGGGTAGTCCTGGGCGGTCAGGCTCTCCAGTAATGCGGTGATCCTTTTTTCTTCATTCCGCGCTGCCACCACAACCGTAACCCTTCTACTGCTGCCACCAGCCATAACCCTTATACTGCCGTCACCATCCGGAACAGCCTTGCCGGAACAGCGGCGGAGGATCAGCCACAGGACAAAGATGCCAGCGGAATAAATGATTACGGGTATTGTTAGCCACCACATATTTTATAGTCTGAAAGTCGAAAGTCTGTCGCCCAACTTTGCGGGGCTCCGTCATGTAGGATCGTAGAGGAAATCATCGGCTGTAAAGTCATGCGGTCTTGCAGTCATGCAGTCATGCGGTCTTGCAGTCATGCAGTCATGCAGTCGTGCAGACTTGCGGTCATGCGGTCTTGCAGTCGTGCGGTCATGCAGGAGCGCAGCGGTGATCACGACTGAAGTGTCGGGCCGGTCTGTCGCTACTCTTGCCCTCCCTACAATCAGGTTACTGTTCCGCTCTCCCTGCAATAAGGCTCCTGTTCCGCCATCCTTGCAATCAGGCTCCTGTTCCGCCATCCCTGCAGTCAGGCTCCTGTTCCGCCAGCCTGCAGATTGGCCCTGGTCTTGCAGTTTTACGGTTTAAATCTCATACAATCAATTCTTAACTCTTAA
>JAVEYS010000002.1:0-5643 GCA_034003345.1 Bacteroidales bacterium | reverse complement strand
TCTTAATTCTTAATTCTTAATTCTTTCTCTACCCCATCCACTCAAACATCCTGTAATGCTGACCGTTCATCCCCATGGCTTCGTAGGTTTTCTGCGCACGAATGTTCTCCGACTCAACATAGAGGCGCAGTCCTGCAATACCCTGTTCCACCCCCTCTTTCTTTACATGATCATACATCATCCTGAAGACACCTTTCCGTCGGTATCCGGGGATCACGTATACTGACTGAAACCACCAGATATTGGCATTGCGCCAGTCGCTCCACTCGTACGTGATCATGAGCGATGCCACCACAGTATCTTGCTCTTCCGCCACAAAGTACTGCCCCTTGCCCGTGTTATCAAAGAGAGCCATCACGCCCTCTGTTACCACATCGCTATCCAGCTCCATCCCTTCAGTCTCCATAGCCATGGCCTTCTGGAAGCTGACGATCGCTGGTGCGTCATCACTTGTTGCTTTACGTATAGTTATCATTTTGTCCGATATATTTTTTAGTCGTGCGGTCGTGCGGTCATGCGGTTGTGCGGTCGTGCAGTCGTGCGGTCAGGCAGTCATGCAGTCGTGCGGTCAGGCAGTCATGCAGTCGTGCAGTCGTGCAGTCATGCGGTCGTGCTTTCTGTTGGCCAGGTAATTGTAACCCTCCGCCCCTGACCTTCAGACCTTCTTAATATTCATCCCACGCCTTTATCTCTATCTCACTCTCGGTCACGCTGCAGAAGGCATGGATGAAGGCTGATGCCAACCGTGCGTTGGTGATCAGCGGTATGTTGTAATCTATTGCGCTGCGTCGTATCTGGTAGTCATTGTTCAGCTCCGTGGCAGAGAGGTCCTTGGGTATGTTGATAACAAAATCAACAACGCGCTGTTTTATCAGCTCCACGGTATTGGGTGATGCCTGTTCGTCAGGCCAGTGAGCCACCTCAGCCTCCACACCGGCATTGGCAAGGAACAGCTGGGTGCCTCGTGTGGCGAAGAGCTTATAACCGCGCTGTTGCAGCAGTCGGGCTGCCTCAAGCAGGTCAGCCTTTGCCTTGGCCGGGCCCGAGGAGATAAGGAGAGCCTTGACCGGCATGCGGTACCCTACCGAATACATCGCCTTAAGCAAAGCTTCATAGAAGCTGTCGCCGATGCATCCCACCTCACCTGTTGAGGCCATGTCTACACCAAGGACAGGATCAGCCTTGGCGAGACGCGAGAAGCTGAACTGGGATGCCTTGACGCCCACATATTCAAGATCAAAGACTGATTTGTGCGGCTTCTCCCATTCAGTCCCGATCATTATTTTTGTGGCAAGCTCTATAAGATTTACCTTCAATACCTTGGAGACAAAGGGAAAGCTGCGGCTTGCACGGAGGTTGCATTCAATGACTTTGATATCATTATCGCGGGCAAGGAATTGTATATTGAACGGTCCGGAGATATTCAGTTCCCTGGCAATCTCTCTTGCAATGCGTTTAATACGGCGCACGGTCTCAAAATAGATCTTCTGTGGGGGGAAAACTATCGTTGCATCGCCGGAGTGCACGCCGGCATACTCAACATGCTCGCTGATGGCGTAAGCCGCTATCTCACCGGCAGAGGCCACGGCATCCATCTCTATCTCCTTGGCATACTCAATGAACTCGGAAACCACTACCGGATGCTCTTTCGAGACGCTGGCCGCCAGCTCAAGGAAATGCACCAGTTCGGTCCGGTTTGAGACCACATTCATCGCTGCCCCCGAGAGCACATAGGAGGGTCGTATCAGCACCGGGAACCCGATGTCCTCAACGAAAAGGTCTATCTCTTCAAAGCTCCTGAGCTCCTTCCATCGTGGCTGGTCTACGCCCAGCGTGTCACACATGGAAGAGAACTTATGCCTGTCCTCGGCTCTGTCTATCGATTCCGGGGGAGTACCGAGTATTGACACTCCCTGGCTGTGCAGTCGCATGGCCAGGTTATTGGGAATCTGGCCACCCATGGCAAGGATGACTCCACGGGGAGTCTCAAGATCAATGATATCCAATACCCGCTCAAACGACAGCTCATCGAAATAGAGCCTGTCGCACATGTCATAATCAGTGCTTACGGTCTCCGGGTTGTAGTTTATCATCACTCCACGCAGTCCCTCCCGCCTGATGGTGTTTATGGCGTTTACCGAGCACCAGTCAAATTCAACGCTTGAACCTATCCGGTATGCGCCTGAACCAAGCACTATTACCGACCGCTTGTCGTTCTCATACCAGATATCGTGTTCCATCCCGCTGTATGTCATGTAGAGATAGTTGGTCACGGCCGGGTATTCAGCTGCGAGGGTGTCTATCTGCTTGACATATGGGACAATGCCTTTGCTCTTACGGTAGCGGCGGACACTGAGCATAGCTTCATGGATGGAACGGTTGTCAGCCTTTAAGATATGACGGGCCAGCTGGAAATCACTGAACCCGTTTATCTTGGCATGAAGCAACTCCCTGAGCGGGATACTCTCAATGGTGTCATACTGTTCAAGTTGCTTCTTTATATTGTTGATGTTTTGGAGTTTGTACAGAAACCAGCGATCGATCTTCGTCAGTTCATAGATCCTGTCAATGTCAACTCCTTTCTCCAGTGCTTCAGCAATGGAGAAGATCCGCATGTCGGTCGGCTCGGAAAGCTCCTTCTCAATATCGTTGAAGCTGAGGTTACGGTTACTGACAAAACCGTGCATCCCCAGTCCTGTCATCCTGAGCCCTTTCTGTATAGCCTCTTCGAATGTGCGTCCGATAGCCATGATCTCGCCAACACTCTTCATGCTGCTGCCTAACTCGTGGGCCACACCATGGAACTTATTCAGGTCCCAGCGTGGGATCTTGCATACGATATAGTCAAGGGCGGGCTCAAAGCATGCTGTGGTGGTCTTCGTGACCGAGTTCTTCAGCTGGTGGAGCCCGTAGCCCAGTGCCAGCTTGGCTGCGATGAAGGCCAGAGGATAACCTGTAGCCTTGGATGCCAGAGCGCTGGAGCGTGAGAGGCGGGCATTGACTTCAATGACACGATAGTCTTCTGAGGCTGGATCGAGAGCATACTGTACGTTGCATTCACCTATGATGCCTATATGACGGATGATCCTTATAGAGAGCTCCCTGAGCTTGTGGTATTCGTTGTTTGTAAGTGTCTGTGACGGAGCCACCACAATACTCTCTCCGGTGTGTATGCCCAGCGGATCAAAATTCTCCATGTTACATACGGTGATGCAGTTGTCGAATTTGTCACGTACCACTTCATATTCGACCTCTTTCCAGCCTTTCAGCGACTCTTCCACTAGTATCTGGCCGGAGAAGGAGAAAGCCCGGGCGGCCATTGCCATGAGCTCTTCGCTATCTGAGCAGAACCCGCTGCCCTGGCCGCCAAGAGTATATGCAGCACGTATGATTATCGGATACCCCAGCCTTTCAGCGGCAACGAGCGCATCGTCAACGGTTGTGACAGCAAGGCTGCGGGGTGTCTTGACATCAATCTCACCAAGCTTCTTCACAAACAGCTCCCTGTCCTCCGTGTCCATGATGGCTCTCACAGGAGTGCCAAGAACCTTTACTCCGTGTTTCTTGAAAATGCCTTCCCTGAAAAGCGCTGTTCCGCAGTTGAGTGCCGTCTGACCCCCAAATGAAAGAAGTACCCCGTCAGGCTTCTCCCGCTCAATAACGCGTTCAACAAAATTAGGGGTGACGGGCAGAAAATATATCTTGTCAGCTATCTTTTCGGAAGTCTGTACAGTTGCAATATTAGGATTTATGAGTACTGTGAAAATACCCTCCTCACGCAGGGCTTTAAGGGCTTGTGACCCTGAGTAGTCAAATTCACCCGCTTCACCTATCTTAAGGGCTCCGGAGCCCAGGAGCAGAACCTTCTTTATCTCTTCCTTCATTGTTCCCGTTTGGGCTGTAAAAATACAATAAAAAGTCCTGAGTGAACCAAAATGTCAGGAGTGACATGAGTGCATAGAGGCAGGAGTGCATTGAACACCTGATGTTACCCTGAAAAAGGATAATAGTGGAGGGCATACGGGCGACTGGTGGATGTTAAAAAACAGGGTGATGATCTATATTTTACAGATGTTTGACACAATGTTGGGCTTGTTGGTCAAAGACAAAGCAACAAAGATTATTGTTTTCAGTTTACTCATTATATTAGCAGTATTAAAATAATATTGAATAATCAGGATCACTGAATCCGTCTCTACCCCCCCTCGTCCCTTGACCTATGAAAACCCTACTGTTTGTTTCAGCTCTTGCTGTTCTCAGCATCTCCTCGTTATCAGGCCAGAACGCTGCTGGCACTCTGAAAGTCTTTTCGGAAGAACCTGTTATGGTATATGTTGATGAGGTTCACTACCCGGAATACGGTGATATCTCCCTGGTTCCGGGAACACATTATCTCAAGGCTCTCAACAAGGACGAGGTCAAAGTCTATAGTGAGATCATCAGTATAAAAGCAGGTCAGGTCACCTCAATCCTGATTGAAGCTCCGACTGTCCAGCAGTCAGCAGTTCCCGCCGGGGTGATTTACGGACAGCAGATGATGGAAACGGCCAGCAACCCTTCGGAAGATAATACCCCTGGATCGGATGAGGTACGTGTGACCCCAAAGCAGTCAATAGATATCGGTCAGGTAGGCGGAGTGCTGCCCCCGGATATGAGCGGCGCATTCGGACTTGTTTTTGGGATGAGCGCCAGGGAGGTGGATCAGATTATGTCCCCGAAGGCGGCCCAGGCCCAGAGGAACACAGGATACAACGTCTATGCCATTCCGTATGAGTCATCCGTTTACATGGTAGAGTGCAGATTCATTGACCAGAAGCTTTTGCAGATTATTGTCGGATATGTTTCCACATATAATAATAACTCAAAACTCAAACTGGACAAGAAAGAGGTACCCTTCCCGGAGTTCACCCGGATGTTGAACGACCTTACAGCGATATACGGTGAGCCTGACTCAACGGAAAAGATATTTCTCAGCGGGTACAGTGAAGACGACGGACGTATCCTCGAAGCACTTAAAAGGAAAAAGGCGCTGATATATTATAACTGGACCGATGAGAAGACCGGCAACAATATCATAATGGGACTGGCATATACCACCGTCCCCCTTGCCGCAACAATATATACGAGTGGACCGATGAGTGCCGAAGCAGCTGCACGAAAGCTCAGGCTGCACGCTTATGATTACTCAAAAACCTTTACTGATAATTACTTTTCCAATTAGGTCTTAATCGCTGTTAACTATATGAAGTTCACTTGTTCACAGACGCAGAGAGATCTGAGGATCATTTTCTGAACATGTATGTTTTGATGCTTTTATGGGGGATAAGCTTTAAACCTATATAATTTAAAATAATGTGCATATGAAAACTGTTTCAGTATTTTTTGCATTCATGTTTCTGAGTGTTGCAGCCGTATTTTCACAGAATGCCGGAACACTTAAGATCTTCTCGGAAGAACCTGTGGCGGTGTATGTTGATGAGGTTCAGTATCCAACCTATGATGCCATTTCCCTTGCGCCGGGGACACACTATGTTAAAGCCCTGAATAAAGATGGGGCAAAAATCTACAGCAATATTGTTACTATCACTGCAGGAGAAATAACCTCGGTACTTATTGATGCTTCAGGAGCCTTGAAACCGTCAG
>JAVEYS010000001.1:64123-136546 GCA_034003345.1 Bacteroidales bacterium | reverse complement strand
CTCCTCGGGTATTGCAGAAAGAGACCCTCTGTTTGTTTACTCAGCCGGTATTCAGGGCTTTGCTGTCACCCTCAATGAAAGTGAGGTAGCACTCCTTGAGAAAAACTCGAATGTGAGGGGTGTATGGCAGGACATGTTGTTTATCCTTGCAAAACCGTCAACATCTCCTGTGGCCCTTCCCACCCCGGAAGTGACTCCTCCCGGAATAACAAGAGTTGGCGGCGGAGTAACCTATACAGGTACTAAAAGAGCGTGGATCATTGATACAGGTATTGACCTTGACCATCTTGATCTGAATGTGGATGCAGCTAAGGGAAAGACATTTGTGACGCGTACAACCACCCCCAATGACGACAACGGCCATGGTACGCATTGTGCCGGCATAGTAGCCGCCATTGATAATGACGGAGGCGTTGTTGGTGTCGCAGCCGGCGCACCCGTAGTGCCTGTAAAGGTACTTGACAAACGTGGCTCAGGCGCCATGTCAGTGATTATTGCAGGCGTTGATTATGTCACTGCCACCGCCGTTGCCGGCGATGCAGCAAACATGAGCCTCGGAGGCAGCGCCTATGAACCCCTCGATCTGGAGATTGTTGCTATGGGAGCAAAGGGTATATTAGTTGCACTGGCAGCAGGCAATGAGAGCGATGACGCCAATAACCACTCCCCGGCAAGGGCTAACGGAGCAAACATCTATACCATATCTGCCTGTAACGCATATGATGTCTGGGCTTCCTTCTCAAACTACGGCAATCCGCCTATTGACTACTGCGCACCGGGTGTGAGCATCCTCTCAACCTATAACAACGGCGGTCTTGCCACCATGAGCGGCACATCCATGGCAGCACCCCACGCATGCGGTGTTTTGCTTGCCACCGGCGGAAATCCCACAACCAGCGGATATGTATCAGGTGACCCGGACGGTAATCCCGATCCCATCATCCATGAATGAAATACCCAACTGACTGAAGAGACCCTCACCCAAATGAGGGTCTTTTTTTTCCCTGGCACCAAACCCCGGGATAATTTGTCCCAATAATCCATACACTTATAGCAAAATATGTTACAATGATCAAAAGAGGTCGTTCAGGGAGGGATATTTTTTTATCTTTGATCATATCAGACAGTGAAAATGGCCAGGAGATGTGATGAAAAGCAGGAATTGATCACTGTCATGGCATCTTAAATTCGGACCATTATGAAAAAACTCATTCCATACCTTATTGCATTTGCACTTATTGCAATCTCCCCTCTACTTGAAGCGCAGAAAACCTACAAGGCTGTCTGCGACAAGAGTGACGGAAGGGTTAAGATCATTGAGAGCGAAGACCGCTCGCCTGACATGGTTCCCCTCAAGGGGGGCTTCCCTTTCTACCAGGTAGCAGAGAAGTGGGTGAAAGAAAACTACCCCGACGGCAGGTGCGACCCTGCTGCAGCCGTGCAACAGAACCAGGCAGCAGCCAATGCCGCGTCACAGCCGGCAGCTGTACAGCAGCAGGCTCCTGCAAGCCAGAATAACAGGCCACCTGACCCGAACGCTTTTTTTAACACGCCGGCAGTCCAGACACCTGCTGCAATTCCCTCCTTCAGGTATCGGAACCGTTCACTGTTCATCTCGTTTCTGTTTTCAAACCTGGGAAAGGTTTACGGTCTTGACCCGCCACTCGTCCCCGGTGTAGGTATCGGGATTGACCAGGTAATCGGCACAAAATTTTACGGCGGCACAGGAATACACCTCAACGCCCTCATCGGGAAGACTCACGATGACGCCAGTGTCAGCTCATTTTACAGCATGCGTATACCACTGTTTGCCGGATACCGCCAGGTGACCGGAAGCCGCTACTGGGGCATCGACCTCGGGGTTGCCGCCAACACAATGCTCAGGCCGATAACGGAAGATTCTCATCTTGCGGGTGAGACCGCGGCCGATTACTCTGTCAATGCCATGACAAGGATCAGAATGGGGAGAGAACGTACAACCTTTGAAATAGGCATTGATGTATGGCTTAATGATATCCTCGCCTCCGAAGAGGGATTCCAGATGACAGTTTTATCCGTGGCATACAGGTATGCCTTTTAAAAATCTGCCCATGAAACCAAGGAACCTGCTTGTGTATGCAGTTTTCACGGCACTGCTGTCTTGCCTGTTTGCAGGTAATGACATCTCGGCCCAGACTGCTCCTCCTGCCTATATGAAGCTCACCGACGATCAAAAGGAGACGCTCAGTGACGCTCTCTCGACATCACAGTCAATGGTGAAGGAATCCCAGGAGAAGCTTACCGAGATGCTAAATCACTGGGGAATCCTTAAAGATAACTTCCACCGGCTTCCACCCGAGCTGCAAAAGGCCATCAATGAAGCAGAAAAAAACGGTTTCACTGCCAAGGTAAACTATACCCTGGGTAAACTGAAGCAGTTTGAAGGCGGGCTTAAAGATGTGGCAGATGTAAAGGAAGATATTGAAAAAGCGGTAAATTTCTATGAGCGTTATGCGCCTGACGACCAGAATCCTTTCCGCTCTCTTGAGGTAATGAGCAATTTCTTTGAGGATGTTGAAAAACTGCTTCCCGAGGAAAAGGAATATGAAGCAATAAGAGATCCTGTAACATTCATGATCCGCACTGGTATCAGGTATTTCAAGGAAGGTATCGATCTGGCGCTGGGTGGTCTGAAGGATATACAGAAACAGATCCACGACCGTGCAGGCAATTGCATCAGTAGTTATATCGGAGGTGATGCCAATCCTAACCGTGCAGATCCTAAACGGCTGGCATTCTCCAGACTTGAAACAGGCGATATAATATGCTATACAGGCGTGCGGCCTGTCGGTGGAGAGATATGGACAAATACCGGTGGTGATAAGGTCTACATCTGGAGCTCGGCTAAATGGACCGAACTGAAAGCGTCATTTGGTCTGGTAGCAGAGATTTTTTCAACATGGAAGCTGGCCAATGAGTCAGTGATCCCGGCCGATGAGATGATACGCTGGTGCAACAGCTATCAGTTACTCTACATTGAATCGCGCAACTGGGGTCAGAAAGAGTTCGGCAGGCTCGCAGCAATGGATTTATGCCGGGACAAACTCCTCGAAAGACGCAATAAATACGGTGACTGGATGACGCTTATGGAGTCAGTAAATACTGATCGCCAGCTATTTATCGCGAAGTATACTTTTAATAAGGATGGCATTCGCGAAGCAACAAAGACACTGACCGGCATAATGTATGATCTGGTTCTCTTCGAAGGCACCATTGAAGATCAGGAGGGGAACCCGATCTCAGATGCCTCGGTTACAATAACAACACCGGCAGGGGTCAGATCGGACCAGACGGTCAATGGCCGGTACTCCATGATGATAGAAATGGCCGGGGAAAACCAGAACGGCTCTGCTATTGAGATAACAGTGAGCGCCAGCGGCTATTCAGACCTGAAAGAGACCTCCAGAATCTACAAACAATGCATGGACCTGGGCCTTCTCCGGTTGAACAGTGAGGTTCAGGACGTTGAACAGGATCAGTCATGCGGTCCTAATGAAATCTATGACCCCGTTGCAGAGGTGTGTATATGCATCGACGGTTATATCAGGAATGACCAGGGCGTCTGCGTTGAACCGGCTGACGTTGAGCCGGAAATACCCGACTGTCAGGATCCCAATGCAGAACCGGTCTGGAACAATACTACCGGAGTATATGATTGTGTATGTAAGGACTATTTTGTTTATGATCCCACCACAGGTCAGTGTAAACCTGATATCCAGAATATCCTCAACGATTCGGACTGTTCTGCCTGGCCTAATACACAACCGTTATGGGATTATGTCAGGAATGAGGCTTACTGTGATTGTCTTCCGGGTTACTCATGGAGACCCGATAACCTGGGATGTGAAGAGACCGGCAAGCTATTGGCCTCACAGGCTGATTGCTCAGGTTATCCCAATACTCATGGTGTATGGGATGATGTCACTAAGAAAGTATACTGTGACTGCCTGCCAGGATATGTATGGGATGAGAACAGAACCATGTGTTACCCGGAATCCGTGGCACAATTCAACAATTTCAACTGTGACCTGCTGCCTAACACCATGCCTATGTGGGATCCGGTCAGGCAGGAGCCTTACTGCGACTGTCTGCCGGGGTACCAGTGGCGTGACGATCTGATCGGCTGCGACCCGATTACTGCAACGCAGATTGTACATGCTAACTGCTCGCACATACCTAACTCACAGCCTGTCTATGACGCGTTAAATGACATAATGGTATGCGACTGTCTGCCGGGGTATGTATGGAACAGCTCCAGAACAGCATGTGAGCCGGAAAGAAGAAGGCCCACTATAGACATGAATACAGTGGTAGATTTTATGTCTATCATCTCGGGAGCAATAACCGGTAATGTGCCCGGCAACATGCCCTCAGGCAACACCCCTGCCAACCAGCAGCCTGCAGTGGTGCATCAGAGCAGGTGCAACGATACACAGAAGGCAGGAGGTAATGCCCCTGAGGTACACCAGATTGATCTGGGTATGCCCAGCGGAGTCTTCAGGTTTGACTACCAGACCTTCGATGTAAAAGACCAGATCATTATCTCGCAGGGTGGCAGGACAATATTCAACTCGGGCTGCGTGGGCGAGAGCCGCTCGGTGCAGGTACAGTTCAACGGATACACCTCCGTCATCGAAGTAAGGGTCAATCCCAACTGCTCCGGATCATCAGGCACAGCCTGGAACTTCACAGTGCACTGCCCGGACTATCCGCGATGAGCATCAGAAGCGCTCACCTTTTTATCATTCAATAATACTCAAATTAATATCTTTACAGACCGTTATCCTAAAGCTTACCCATCATGAGAACTCCTGCATTCAAGCTTACTGACGGCGTTGTTACAATCAGAAAATTCATACCTGGTGACAAATATCGTATGGCAGAGCTGGCAAATAATAAAAAGATAGCCGATAATCTGCGTGATGCCTTTCCTCATCCATATTCCATTGCTGATGCTGATAAATTCATAGACATGTGTCTGCTCCAGAGTCCGTTACAGGTATTTGCAATTGAATTTGAAGGTGACTACGCAGGTAACATCGGGCTGAACAGACAGGATGATGTGTATCGCAAAACGGCCGAAATCGGATACTTCATCGGTGAACCCTACTGGAACAGGGGTATCACCACTCGTGCCGTGAATCTCATCTGCGAATATGGCTTCCGGGAACTTGATATCGTTAAAATATTCTCCGGCGTATTTGAGTATAACCTGCCTTCACAGAGGGTACTCGAGAAATGCGGTTTTATAAGAGAGGCTATCCTTAAAGAGGCTATTATCAAGAACGAAAAGATCTGGGATGAATACAGGTACGCAAGGTATTTGAACAAACATGAATAAAAAACAGCCTTACGGCTGTTTTTCTGTTGACCCACAGGGGCTTCCCGATACGCTTTCGCTATGCTCAGGCTATCGGGATAAACTTCTCGCCCCCATGCCTTTCTCTCAATCTCCCCAATAAAAAAACAGCCTCACGGCTGTTTTTCTGTTGACCCACAGGGGCTCGAACCCCGACTCTTCTGAACCAAAATCAGACGTGTTGCCAATTACACCATGGGTCAATCGGTGCCTTATAAGGCAATGCAAAAATAGTTATTTATTTTTGGATTTCAGGTCTGCTCCGTCTCGTAAAAGATGAAGGGACAATCAATGAATGACTGAATGATCTGGCCAAGCTCATACTGCTCCTCATCACCCTTTTCATAATACCACTCAATGGATATCATCTCATGAACATTGTGGTAATGAGCGAGCCTCTTTACAATGGCATAAACCCATTTCGTTGATGCCGTATTGATGAAATCAAAGGCGAGTACAACATGAGTACGAACCTCGGTCGTCTCCACATAGGAAGCTACCCATTGTTCAAGAGGTCTGTAAAAATCAGTTGAATTTTCAGATATCGATCTGCCCTTAATCTCAAGGTGACCCTCAAGAAAAAGCACACCAGGTGTTACTTTTGTAGGTTCTATTTTAATGACATCCAATCCCATATACTCCCATAGGCTATTCCCCGCCCTCCATGTAGCTGTGCAAAAATAGTAAAATATGATTTGCTCCTATTCCTTTTCAGTTATTTTTCCGATCATGTGAAAAAAGGGTCAGTTCACCCTGTTCCCACAATGAGGGATGCTCTATATCAAACCTGCCAACAATTGCCTGCATAATGGTCCGTCGCATGAAGTCCGACTTGCTTCTTACCCTGAACCGCTTGCAGTAGATATTGAGAGCCCTCGCCTCCCTCTGGTTAAGCCTGAGTGTTAAGGTGGTGGTCCTCTTTATATTCTCCTCAGTGGCTGTTCCGCGTCTCAATCCTCTTTGACAATTTTATGCTAAAATAGCCCTGACCGCCATCCCTTCTGGGGATGAAACAGATTACTTATTAACAATATAAAAACAGGCCAGAGATAACTCGCTGACCTGCTTTATGATATATTATTGATAAGTATTAGAACCGGTTCATTGCATTAAGGTCAGCAAATGCCTCCTTAAGCCTTGCGATGAAGGTCTCCTGTCCCTTGCGAAGCCAGACCCGCGGGTCATAATACTTCTTGTTGGGCTTGTCATCTCCATCGGGATTGCCAATCTGACCCTGCAGATAGCCTTTTTTGTCCTCATAATAATTTTTTACACCTTCCCAGAATGCCCATTGCATATCAGTATCAATATTCATCTTGACAGCACCGTATTTTATTGCCTCAGTTATCAGATGCTTCTCTGATCCTGATCCGCCGTGGAAGACAAAGTTCACGGGATTGGGTCCGGTCTTGTATTTATCCCTGATATAGACCTGGGAGTTTTTCAGTATCTCCGGCCGCAACGTGACGTTACCCGGCTTGTACACTCCGTGCACGTTGCCGAAAGATGCTGCAATGGTAAAGTTGGGAGACACTTTCAGCAATTCCTCGTAGGCAAAGGCTACATCAGCAGGCTGGGTATACAGTCTTGAACTGTCAACACCGGTATTGTCAATGCCATCTTCCTCTCCTCCGGTCACGCCAAGTTCTATCTCCAGTGTCATGCCCATCTTGTCCATACGCTCAAGATAACGCTTGCAGGTCTCAATATTCTCCTTCAGCGGTTCTTCGGACAGGTCAAGCATATGCGAGCTGAAGAGCGGCTTGCCGTTAGTCTCATAGAACTCCTCTCCGGCATCAAGCAGAGAATCAATCCAGGGAAGCAGCTTACGTGCCGCATGATCAGTATGAAGAATGACGGGTATGCCATAATATTCTGATACATTGTGAACATGAAGTGCCCCTGATATACCACCGGCGATGGCACCGGTCTGGTTTTCTTTTGTCAGACCCTGGCCTGCAAAGAAATGTGCCCCGCCATTGGAAAACTGTATGATTACCGGTGAATTCACTTCCCGGGCAGTCTCCAGCACCGCATTGACAGAATCAGTTCCCACCACATTTACTGCCGGTATGGCAAAGTCGTTCTTGTTGGCGTAATCAAACAGTTTTTTTACATCCTCCCCGCTGATCACACCGGGTTCCAGATTTAATCCTTTATTGCTCATTATTTTATCTTTTTTATTTAAAATTTGTTGTTGGGCCTGACAAAGATAAGCAAAAATGAAAGACTCGTTTATCAGCACTAATCAGCATGATAATATATTTGTTGTCTTTATTATACTGATCAATTTCCTATCTTCGTAACTTTATATAATGTTGTCACTGAAAACATGAAAAAAAGTATCCTCTCACTGGGCTTTTTCATAATACTTAGTCCGCTCGCCCTGCTGTCACAACAAAAGACATGGACACTGGAGGAGTGCATAGCTCACGCTCTCCGTAATAACATTCAGATAAAGCAACAGGAGCTGATGACAGAATACCAGGTCTCTGCCCTGGAGCAGTCTAAACTGAACCTGCTTCCGACCCTTAACGGGAGTGCTTCTCACAACTATGCCTTTGGCCGGGCACTGGATGAAACCACCTATGAGTTTACCGAGAATGAGCGGGTACAGTCAAATAGCTTCTATGCGGGAAGTAATGTTACGCTCTTCAATGGACTGGTGAACTACAACACCATAAAGAAAAACAGATACCAGGTTCTTGCCAGTGAGCAGGACCTCGAGAAGTTCAGGGATGATATTTCGCTTAATATAGCTCTTGGTTATCTTCAGATACTCCTCAATCAGGAGCTCGTTGCTGCTACAGAGAGCCAGATGGCTCTGACCAGGCAACAGATAGAGCGCACGCGTAAAATGGTCAATGCCGGCAGCCTTGCCAGCGGCAACCTGCTCGAGATAGAGGCTCAGGCTGCCCGTGAAGAGCTGCAGCTGGTTAATCTCCAGAACCAGCTTACCCTCTCTCTCCTGAACATGACACAGATGCTTGAGCTGGAGAATGCTGAAGATTTTGCCGTCGCAATTCCGGCCATAACCGTTGAAGACGCCAACATTAATGCCGACCCCCTCAACATCTTTTCCGTTGCAGAGAAGACGCGGCCCGAGATATTAAGTGCAGAATACCAGCTTAAGAGTGCCGAATATGAACTCGCGATAGCAAAGGGAAGCAGGAGCCCGAGGCTCTCTCTTGGAGCCTCCTTATCAACAGGTTATTCAGATACAAGGCTTAAGCCTGTTACAGAGGCCCCCTATCCATTCGGTGAGCAGCTGAATGACAACCTGAACTATGGCATTGGACTCTCTCTTAATATCCCCATTTTCAACGGCTGGCAGGTCAACACCGGTATTAAAAATTCAAGACTAAACATTGAGAATACCAGGTATAGTCTTGAAAATACCAGGAAACAGTTGTACAAAAGCATCCAGCAGGCCTATACCGACGCTAACGGGGCACTGAAAAAATTCTTTGCAAGTCAGAAGGCTGTGGCCTCAATGGAGGAGGCATACCGTTATGCCGAACAGAAACTTGAAGTTGGAATGGTTACAGCAGTGGAATACAGCCAGTCAAAGACACAGCTGCTCAATGCCCAGAGTGAAATGGCACAGGCAAAATATGAATTTGTTTTCAAAACCAAGGTTCTGGATTTTTATAAAGGAATACCCCTTACTCTTGAAAATATAACCATACAGGCCAAATAAACATATTTCACAAAAGCATATTCACATTAGTAATAATATCAAAAAGATGAGGGTTCTCCCGTTAGTCGGGGCAAACGATCATACATTCAATAATAAAATATTATTATAATGAAAGACAATAAGATACTTAAGTTCCTTTTAGCCGCTGTCATCCTCCTCATTATCCTTGCTGTAATCGGCAAAAAAGCGGGCTGGTTCGGCAAGGCAGTAACAGTAAAGGTAGCCACCGAAAAGGCAGTAATAAATCCCATCATTGAAGCCGTTACGGCAAACGGCAAGATACAGCCTGAGACAGAGGTGAAGATAAGTCCTGATGTTTCCGGGGAGATTGTTGAACTGACAGTCAAGGAGGGAGATTTTGTACAGAAGGGATCCCTTCTCTTCAAGATCAAGCCGGAGATATATATATCCTCCCGTGAACGTGCAGCCGCCACACTCAACTCCACAAAGGCCCGGTTGTCACAGGTGGAAGCCCAGCTGATACAGGCCGAGCAGGCTTATAACAGAAGCAAGACACTTTACGATGAAAATACTATCTCGGAGTCCGATTTTGAGCAGGCCGAGTCACAGTATAAAGTAGCTAAAGCAGAAAAAGAGAGCGCTGAATATGCTGTTAAGAGCTCCGAAGCCTCACTTAATGAGGCTATCGAAAACCTCATAAAGACCACGGTCTATTCACCCATGACAGGGACTATTTCAAGCCTCTCCGTAGAACAGGGCGAGAGAGTGGTAGGAGCGAACATGATGACCGGCACAGAAATAATGCGGGTGGCTGACCTTAACCGCATGGAGGTGGTGGTTGATGTCAACGAAAATGACATTATCAGGGTGAAGCTGGGTGATACGGCTATTGTAGAGGTTGATGCTTATATGGACCGTGACTTCAAAGGCATTGTCACCGAGATGGCCAACTCTGCAAATACCCTCGGGACCACCTCTGACCAGGTAACCAACTTCAAAGTCAGGATACTGATACTTAAGGAGTCTTATGAAGATCTGATCAGCGAAAATAACCCCAGTCCCTTCAGACCAGGGATGTCTGCCTCAGTTGACATCTACACCAGCAGTAAGGAGAACGTTCTTACAGTACCTATCCAGGCGGTCACCACGCGTACGGACACCACGAGCACTGACCTTGCAGAAAAAGAGAAAATACGCACGCTCGTCTTCGTCTCAGACGGCACATATGCCCTTGCACGTGATGTGAAGACCGGTATCCAGGATAATATCAACATCGAGATTCTGAGCGGTGTGTCGGAAGGTGAAGATATCATAACTCAGCCCTTCAGCGCCATCTCGAAGAAGCTGTCCGACTCAACCCTGATTGAGGTTGTTGACAAGGAGGCCCTCTTCGGCAGTGAGAAGAAGAAGTAAAGAGAACAGAGAGGAACACCATCTATGATCCTTTGTCTTGAGACAGCTACCGGAGTCTGTTCGGCAGCATTGTGCGATGATAGCAGAGTCATCTCCGTGGCCGCGGCTTCACCGGGCATGTCACATGCTTCGCAGCTGACCATCATTATACAGCAGCTGCTTGAAGGATCCCGGATAAAAGCCACAGACCTTGAGGCTGTAGCCGTGAGCAAAGGACCAGGGTCATATACCGGCCTCAGAATAGGTGTCTCCACCGCCAAGGGGATAGCATACGCCGCAAATATTCCATTGCTGGGCATCAACACTCTTACCTCCATGTGCTACGGATATCTCACCCTTCATCCTGAGACCCTCTCTTCAGATATGCTGCTCTGCCCCATGATAGACGCACGCCGTATGGAGGTCTACAATGCCCTCTTCACTATTGACGGCACAATGGTAAAAGAGACATCAGCTGATATCATCAGCCAATCCTCATTCAGTGAAGAACTGGAAAACAAGAAGATAATATTTTTCGGTAACGGTGCAGAAAAATGTAAGGGCATTATCATTCATCCAAATGCCATCTTTGAGGACCATTTTATTCTCTCGGCATCATTTTTGCAAATCCCCTCATTGAATGCCATGAAGCATAAGCAATATGAGGATCTTGCCTATTTTGAACCCTATTATCTCAAAGAGTTTATCGCAACCACCCCAAGGAAACTGTTCCCCTGATAAGCCTGGTTTGATCATGCGCAAGACTGTAGTTACGGTTCTGATAATTATCACTGTTGCCCTGGAGTGGCTCCCGGCTCAGAGACAGCCATACATGCCTGGTGAGAGAGTGTCATACCAGATAAGATACGGAATAGTAGGAAGTGGCGTGGTCACCCTTGGGATCAAAGAGGCTATGTACGAGGGCAAACCCATCTGGCACTCTGTACTCAATGGGAAGACTACAGGGCTTGCAGATGCCCTTTACAAGGTCAGAGACACTTATGAAAGCTATATTGACCCCGAAAATGATCTCCCCGTCTTTTCAATAAGAAATATACAGGAGGGACGCTATTACAAATACAATGAGGTGGCGTTTGACCAGAGATCAAGAAGTGACTCCACCCTTATCTTCAGCGACCTGACGGGTAAGCATACAGGCCCGAAAGGATTACTCGACATACTCTCATGCTTCTACTGGTTCAGGAAATATTACCTCGCAAGTGCTGACACTCTTGTGCCCGGAGAAACATATACAATGATGACCTGGTTTGCAGATGAGCTCTACCCTATCATATTGAAATACAGTGGAAAGGAAACCATAAAGATCAAGAGCGGCAAACTGGAATGTTACCGGTTCAATCCGGTTACAGAGGTGGGCAGAGTCTTTAAGACAGAGGAAGATATGGTAATGTGGTTCACTGCTGATGAAAATTTTTTACCGGTTAAGGTACGATTTGATATCTTTGTGGGGTCATTTCATATCGATATGACAAATTATGAAGGGCTTAGAACGCCCCTCAAATTTATAGACTAACAATAAGAACGAGAAATTTTTTATGGCTACAACGGCAGATTTCAGAAACGGGCTGGTAATTGAATATAATAATGACCTATATGCTATTGTTCAGTTTCAGCATGTCAAACCAGGCAAGGGTCCGGCATTCGTCCGTACCAGGCTCAAAAATGTAACTACGGGCAAGGTCCTTGAAAACACCTTCAACTCGGGGGTGAAGGTCAATGTGGCACGCGTTGAACGCAGACCCCACCAGTACCTCTACAATGATGACATGGGTTATCATCTGATGCACCTGGAGACATTCGAACAGATATCAGTACCCGATTCAATGATAGAGAACAATGACCTGCTTAAGGAGGGAGTGAACGTTGAAGTTGTTGTTCATGCTGACACGGAGAATGTCCTCTATGTTGACATCCCTGTCAACGTTGTGATGGAGGTGACCTATACTGAACCCGGCCTCCGCGGCGATACTGCGACAAACACCCTTAAACCGGCAACAATTGAGACCGGTTCAACCATCATGGTGCCTCTCTTTGTTAACGTGGGGGATAAGATCCGCATTGATACGCGAGACAGATCATATATAGAGAGAGTCAAGGGCTGAGACCGCTGTGATGACTGAGGGCAGGTTTCCTAAAGACAGGCTGAAGATGTCGAAATTTAAACTCGACGCTCTGCTCGATATAACTCTTTCTATCAACGCCAACCTGCCCACCTCAGAACTTCTGAGGAAATATGAATCAATCCTGCGCAAGGACCTGGGTATTGGCAAAATACTGCTAATACAATATGGTGAGCACTGGGAAGCACTCCTTAACTCAGGCTTCCCGGAAACCCTCGGTGATACCATAAACGTTGAGCAGGATCTGCTTTGCTTCAGGGAGATACAGACTGAGGTAACACAAAAAGCCTTCAGATCAGTTGATTTTATCATTCCCGTCCTCAATAACAACAAGCCATCTGCATACGTGCTTATTGGTGATATAGACGAGGAGGGAGAGGGTATGAGTCCGCTGATAAAACACCTCCATTTCATCCAGACCATCTCGGGTATTATTGTTGTCGCCATTGAGAACCAGAGACTCTTCAGGGAGAGCCTCATACAGGAGGCCCTGCGGAGAGAGCTTGAGCTGGCTGCCCGCATGCAGATGATGCTTATACCCGATAACACCAGGCTGCCTTCCAATGATAAAATAAGGGCCAGGGGCTTTTACTACCCGCACTACGAGGTGGGAGGTGATTATTATGATTTTATGCCTCTGTCAAAAAACGTTATCGGCTTTTGTATCGCCGACGTGTCAGGCAAGGGAATGTCAGCTGCACTGCTGATGTCAAACTTCCAGGCAAGTCTGCGTGCTCTCTTTACGGCTGAGGCCAGCCTGGAGGACCTGATAAGAAAGTTGAACACACTTGTAGTTGTGAACTCCGCCGGCGAACGCTTCGTCACCCTGTTCATTGCACGCTACAATATGAAGACACGCGTGCTTGAGTATGTCAATGCAGCACATAATCCGCCTGTTCTTATAAATATGAAGACAGGCAGAGCAACAGTGCTGAAGCAGTCATGTGTGGGCGTGGGAATGCTTGATGAAATGCCACGGGTAAGAACAGATCATATTACCCTGAAAAACCCGACAAAGATCATCTGTTATACCGACGGGCTCTCCGAGCTGAAGGATGAGAATGGCAACGAGTTTGGCACAGCTCCGCTGATAAAACATTATTCAAACAGACAACCGCTGTCAGAGAACATCGAAACCCTTATAAAGGAGCTGGAGATAAACAGCAGCAATATCAGGCTTTTCGATGACGTCTCTATCCTCGCCGTGGAGGTACTGTAATCACTCTCCCTTCCCTGTAACAGCCCTCTCCTTTTGTCTAATATCCATCGCTGCAAGGATAGCCATATAGCCCCACCACAGTGATGCTATCTTGTCACTGTCAAGAAAACTGTTCATCAGTCCATGCACAACATAAGTAATAAGCCCGGTAACTATTGCAAGGGCAAAATACCCTTCAGTACTCCTCCTTTCCTCATACCATACCCTTATGCCCATACAGACAGCATAAAGTGTCATGAGCAGAAAAAGTAACGCCCCGGGCAATCCTGATTCACTCAGTGCGCCCAGGTATTCGCTGTGGGCATTGCCGGCATCACCAAAGTCGGTACTGATGGTTGTTCTCTCCGAGTTCTTCTGGAATGGTCCGTAATTGAACTGATAGGTGCCCGGCCCCCACCCCGCCACCGGCTTCTCATGAAACATCCGGAGGGCACACCTCCACCTGTTGATACGTTCAAGGTTTGACTGGTCGGTTGTGATGTTTGAGGCCGAACGAAGGTGCCGGCCCAGATCAGCCGAAGAATCCTCTGTGGTGCTGTCCATCCTCTGCCAAATCCACCCGGCAGACAATACCAGCGCCAGGATAAACCCTGCTGCAGAAAAAGCAAGAAGCTTCACAGGCATCCTGATCCATAGTATTAATGCCATGACGATGGCAGCTATCAGACTTACCCACGCTGCCCTGCTGTATGACAGAATAAAACCGGCAAGAAAAACTGTTGTCATGAATGCCAGAGATGTTCTGATTGCCAGGCTCTCTCCTTTGCGTAATAGCATGACTGCCAGGGGAGGCATGATAAATGCCATGGAAGCACCAAAAGAGGTGTGATCCCTGTAAAAAGGGTAGCAGGCTGAATGAGCGAATTGCTGGTTGAGCAGTCCGGCACCCTGAATCCTGACGATAAAGTAAATGACAACAACGGCCAGGCCTGCGGCATAGGCTTTTATGTAGTTCCTGCTGAAACTGTCGTCTGATGCCAGTCGGGCAGTAACAAGATAAAATCCTGTGATGAACCAGGTACGATATGCCAGTGTCTTGAACGAGACACCCGGCATTGTAGAGGTGAGGGCAGTCACAAGGGTCCATGCAAGATAGAGCACCAGCAGCACCGTCATAGGATGCCTCAGCAGCCTCCCGGGAAACTCACGGGTGACAATCAATTTGAAAAGGGTGATGAAAAGAATAAGAGCCAGCAGAGGCTCGGTAGGGATGGAAAGATCAACTCCTGTAGCTCCGGTGAGGTAGCTTAGCTGAAGAGAGAGGGGAGTAAGGAAAACCGTAAGAAGCAGAAGGTGCTCAAGCGAGAGCAGCGCCAGAAGCAGGACTCCCAGGGCTGCCGGAACCAACAATATCAGCAGTTCACTGCCTGTCATCAGTGGGGTGCAGCTTGACGCCCTCGGCAACGAAGAGTATCAGGGCCAGGAGAATAAGTGCGGAGGCCGTTGACACGATAACCATGATGCTCCGTCGGGGATATATTTTCTTCTCAGCCACACCGGCCTTATCGACAACAAGGGTGTATGGCATTACCTGCTGGCTCAGGGCCAGGGCCTCAATATACCTTCCGCGCATGAGACCGAGATAATCATTCTCCGTCTCAAGTGTAGCATAAGCTGTCAGCGCAGCAGCTCCCTCTACCCTGCTGAGAGTATCTTCATACTGCCTGACAATAAGGTCTTGCATCTCATAGCTCCTGCTGATCTCCTCGAGCATAACGGCAGCAGCCTTGCGCTGCAGGTTATTAAAGACTGTGTCTGCCCGTGATGCCATGTCATTGGCCATTGCACAGGCTATCTCCCTGTCACGGTCCCTGACCTTAATCTCCACCGAACCGAATGCCGTCTTTGAACAATGGATATACTTGTTCATCTTTTCGGCAATGAGAGTATTAGGATATCGCTCTCCGGGCCTGATCTTATAATGACTGCGGAGATCATATTTCTCCTTGAGGTATTCCCTTACCTGCCCGCTGTTGACCACCTGTATCAGCCTCTCAGTGGCATCATCGTCACCGAAGAGCTCTGTCGTAGGTGTCACCTCGCCAAGAAGGGTCCCTGCTTCGGTAATATTTGAAGAGGGATACATGATGACCGAAGATTCATACAGTGGCTTTATCAGCAGTGTTATCACCGCAGATAAAATAGCGACAGCCAGTCCGGCAACCAGAAACTTTCTGAAATGCCTGATGATAAAATTGATCAGGTCAATGGAGTCCGGCTTGAATTCAACTCTTATGTTGTTCTTCATTGCACCCGGCTTTTTATTTGACAACCCTGATGAGAAAATAGTTTTTCTTGCCCTTCTGCATCAGGAGGTACCTTTTGTTCAGCAGCTGACTGGTAGTGACCGGCATGTCTGCATTGTCAATCCTCTCTTTGTTAAGGCTCACGCCACCTCCCTGGATGAGTCTTCTCAGTTCTCCTTTTGATTCGGCGATAGATGTATGTACTGCACATAGGTCGGAGACGGTCACCCCGGCCTCCAGAAGGTCAGAACTTACATCATACATAGGCACCCCCTCAAACACTGCAAGGAAGGTGCTTTCGTCCATACGGCGAAGCTGCTCCGTAGTTCCTTTTCCGAAGAGTATCTGGGAGGCCTCCACGGCCGAATCATAATCCTCTCTTGAGTGGGCCATCACCGTCATCTCTTCTGCCAGGCGCTTCTGAAGAATACGCATGTGCGGCTCTGCCCTGTGCGCCACAATAAGCTCATCGATCTCGCTTTGTGACAACATGGTAAAAATCCTGATAAACCTTATGGCATCATCATCTGCCACATTCATCCAGAACTGATAGAACTGATAGGGGGTTGTCTTGGCAGGGTCAAGCCATACGTTGCCACTCTCTGTCTTGCCGAACTTCTGACCGTCACTCTTGGTAATGAGGGGGCATGTCATGGCATAGGCTTCGCCGCCGGCCTTGCGCCTGATGAGCTCAGTGCCGGTGACAATATTTCCCCACTGGTCAGACCCTCCCATCTGCAGACGACAGCCGTGATTGGTGTAGAGAAACAGGTAATCAGTCCCCTGTACCAGCTGGTATGAGAACTCTGTGAAAGACATCCCCTGACCCGTATCAGAGTCAAGCCTCTTCTTCACGGAGTCCTTGGCCATCATATAATTGACTGTGATATGCTTGCCAATATCCCGGATGAATTCAAGGAACGAGAATGTCTTCATCCAGTCGTAGTTATTGACCATCACAGCCTTGTTAGGAGCCTTGGAATTAAAGTCGAGGAATTTTTCGAACTGCTTCTTAAGACAATCCTGGTTGTGGCGCAATGTCTCTTCGCTGAGCAGGTTGCGCTCTTCCGATTTGCCGGAAGGGTCACCTATCATACCGGTGGCTCCGCCTATCAGCACAATAGGCCGGTGTCCGGCATTCTGAAAGTGTTTCAGCATCATAACACCCACAAGGTGTCCTATGTGAAGGGAATCTGCCGTGGGATCAAAACCAACATAGGCTGAAGTCTTGCCGCTTACAAGAAACTCCTCTGTGCCAGGCATGATATCATGTATCATTCCTCTCCATCTCAATTCTTCAACAAAATTCATCATCGACATACAAAACTAACGTGTCGCAAAGATATCAAAACCCCTCAGATGGTCACATCCTGCGGACTCTTTTTATGCCTGTTGAAGCTGTCAATCAGGTCGCCGCCTTCAACAATCGGGAAGATTGAAGGAACAAGATCAGCAATGGGATTATAGAGGAAAGAGCTTGCAATAGTGGATGAGGGGAGAAACTTTTTCTTCTCATTAATTGTATTCAGGAAAACGAATATTACGCTCAGTATCAGAGCTGTTTTCAGCACTCCGAAAATGGCGCCAAAGATTTTGACGAAAAATCCCAGGGCAACTGCCTTCAGCAGTGAGTCGAGTAACTTGCCCAGGAGGTAAATGGCAATTACAATGGCAATAAACGTTACTGCGAAAGATACTATACCTGTCCATGACGAATGCATGTCAAACCAACCTGACAGTTTATCAGCAGTCCACCATGAAAAATGTATGGCTCCCCAAACACCGAGTACCAGGGCTGCCAGCTCGGCTATCTCTATTATCAGCCCGTTAATAAAACCCCCTATCAGACCGAAGGCAAGCAGAGCAATAATAACGAAATCGATCCAGTTCATTGGTCAGTTCATTTTAGATGATGAAGGTAGAGAATTGATGCACAACATGCAACTGTTGACGGGTATAATGAGCCAGGCAACAGGGAGATCAGAACCGGTATCCTACCCAGATGAAATTTCTGTGTGATGACGAATAAATTTCTGTGTTAATGCTCATTCCGTTTCCCTTTTCATGCCTGTACTCAAGAAAGTATTTTCCATAACCAATGCCTCCGCCCAGCAGCCATGCCTGTTCGTACCTGCGAATATCCGCTACATAATCCCATTCACTCGTTTCAATGAGGGTGAACTCTTTCCTCACAATCTCCTGGTGATTTGTGTATATGACGGCATAACCGTTTGAGATTCCTGCGTTCACGAACAGGGTAAATTTTCCAACCGGGAAAGAGTACCTTAACATGTTGTTCATCTTTAGATAAGAGAAGGAAAAATCATAAACACGCTTAAGGTAAAGATCGTCACTATGGAAATAGTCGAAATTTTCATCTGAAACATCCCATGAAAACCACTGAAGCTCATTGTTCACAGACCATCTGCCCATGTTACGCGGAAAAACTATATCCAGTGCCACTCCGCCCGTAAAATCTGCAGAAGGTTTGTCTTCAGGTTTGTCGAGATATTGATAGTAATCACTGTGCAGGATGATCTTTGTCAGAGAGAGTCCGGTAAAAATACCCGCTCTGAATTTCAAGCCTTCAGATGCTTTTGAAAATGTAAATCCGCCAGATGAAAGACTGTAATAGTGTCTGAACAACCGTTCCAGACTACCCCAGTCATATCCGGTCTGAGCAATCTCCCGGTAGAGAGCTTCGTTCCCGCCAAAATAAATATGTAATTGATCTATATAACCCTTGACTTCGGCAACTATCTGCTGACCCCCTGTATTTGCCAGGTACTTCTTATAGAGTAATAGCTCATACCCCTCATTGGTATTTATGTAAAAGTTGTTATTACCGACTTTGTTCTTCAGGAAATATAGGGCCCTGTCGCCTTCAAGCACCGTCTGCAGAAAAACCGTATCTACATCCAGGCTGTAACCGGCCAGCATCTGAAGTGACCGGAGATCCGAAGGACTATTCTCTGTATTGACCACTGCTCCTACATAAATCTCATCCTTAACTGAGAACCTGACAACCTCTATCGGCGTGAAAACCCTGACCTGGCCTGTCGCATCTGTAAACCTTATCCGGTCGGGATTTGTACCCCAGTTCCGGTAGTCGATTTGGCCTTTAAGGGTATCTCCTCCTATGGTGATAACAGTTCCTGGCAGAAGGTTATTCTGACTGTATGTTGCGACAGACAGGGCAGTAAGCAGAATAGTACCTACGCATCTGGTAATCAGACCGGGAAATTTCATGAAAGTGTCTTTATGTTTTACATTGAGGGAAACGACAGTAAAGTCTGGGAATAAAAATAACATTTTTATGAAAACGGCCAAATGATCTTATGCAGTATGATGCCAGAAGGGGTTTACTGTATAAAATCATATACCAGGTAATACTTATATGCCTTACCTGATGCTATCTTTGGCAAAAGAATGCCAATGGATATGAGTCAGCAAAATAATAATGTTATTGCAGTTTTTGATATAGGAAAGATCAACAAGAGATTTTACCTGTTTGACTCCTGGCTTAACCTGGTGCACACTGATGAAAGGATTTTCGAAGAGATCCGCAACAATGACGGGCAGCAGTGTGAAGATATTGCGGAGATCAGGAGATGGATGCATTCATGCCTCCTGATGACGGTCAGAGAGGGACGCTACAGTATCACGATGCTTAATGCTACCTCCGCCAGGGATACTCTTGAAAGCCTGCGTGAGCACGATAATGAAATAATTTTTTACGAAGACAATGGTTTTAGATTTTCCGCCGGTGGTGGGACAGATGAAACAACAGCCTCACTTGTTCCTTACATAAAAGGGACTGACAGGCCGTTCATACTTGTCTCAACCGGGGCCTGGTGCAAATTCATTAATCCTTTCAATGATGAACCTCTCAGCGACGAACAGCAGCAAAATGGCCGTGTCAGCCTTATAAATGTCAACGGTCAGGAGATAAAATCATCACAACTGCTCCTGGGCATCATTCATGACTCGAACGTGGCCAGGCTGGATGACCGTTTCGGAGTCACCGGTGAGCTTTATAAGACTATCAGGATCAGGAGTAATAAGATAGGAAGGCTCATGGCCGGTGGGCCTGGAAGGATATTCTTCAGGAAAGGAATACCTCCCGGATACGTTGACAATGAGGCTGACCTTTCTCGTTTTCTGACCTATGCTGACGCCTATCACCAGATGGTATATGACCTGGTTGATGTCTGCCTGGAATCATACAGGCAGATCATAGCTGCCAATGACTGCACGGAAATCGTCTATGTTACCGGCGGCTTTGCCTGGAACGACACTTTTGTACGCATTCTGGCCGCACGGCTTCCTGATAAGAGAGTATTTGCCAGCCGGATTGAAAATCCGACGGCCCTCGGAGCAGCAATGACGGTATTTGAAACCGCCTTCGGTACCGGCCTGCCCTCTGTTTACCTTGGGCTGAAGGCTATTATCAATAATGACTGACTATGGAGACGCCTCCAGGGTGTCAGCCTTTTAGAAAGCCGGCCGTAAGATACGCGGTCATAATCCAGGGCTTATTTCAGATTTTTCTTATATTCAATGATCTTCAGAAGATCTGGAATCTGCTCCTCCCGGTTAAGGACAAGCCCTACGGGATACAGTGTCCCGGACGGTTTGGCCAATCTCAGGTTCTGTTTGATGCTCTCGTCAATCTCCAGCTCATGGATCCCCGGACAATGTCTTTCCACAAAGTAGAATCCCGTCTTAAAGAAGCCATCCCAAACTGATAACCAGAATATCGTCTTCTTTTTAAAGACCACCTTGCAAAGCCAGGCCTTCCCGTCATTGTAGTATCTCCATTCCGGCACCAGTCCGTATGGATTTGCGGTAATGACCGCCATCGTCTTTTCATATACCGGAAAACCCATTCCAAGTACATTCTGAAGGACCTCCGGGGAAGGAGGCACAGCCGGGTCGTTGAGTGAAGGCTTATCCATGGTTCAGATTATTATTTGTTATTCCCGGAGCCGGAGTGGCCGGTTCTCCTGAATGAGTCTAATTTACAGTTATTCTGTATCCGACAGAAAAAGTAACAGGCAGCAGATCATGCTCAAATTCCACATTATATGAATTCTTCAGATTATCAATGTATTCCTGAACCTCAACGCTTCTAAACGGAATATTCAATCCAAGGGAGATGTAATCATCACTGGACGTCCATGGCCTTATGTCAATGCCCGCTCCAACGGTAAAACCATGGAAAACCTTTGAAAGGTCTTTACTGTTTTCCACGATGATGACGGCGTTATAACCGTACATGACAAGGGCAGACAGAGCTATGTGATTATTGCTCGTCCCGAGGACAATCCTGGATTTCAGTCCCAGGCTGTATCCTACCCCCGCGAAGTTGTACCCAAGGCCGAAAAACATTCCGAAGTTTTTCCCGGGGTATATCAGAATGTTGCCTCCGACTCCTCCGTAATCCTGGCCGAGACCAAGTCCGATCGATGTCCTGTCGTATGAGATTACAGAATTGGATTTCAGGATAATGTGGTCCAAATAGCTGTTGGACTGCCCCCTGGTATTCCGGGTTGTATCCTTCACCGTGACTACCTTGCTTACCTTTGGCGGAGGCACTGTGTCCTTTTTAACTGTTTGGACCGGGCGATTAACAGTTGTCACCACCACCGGCTCCTGCGAACGGATAACCCCGCATGTGGCAAGTATCAGCAATATGGTAAGCAGGGATGTCTTGAAACTTATGAGAACTGATACAACCGATCTCTGATAGTCGGAATTACCTTGACGCTTATAATGCCTCATCCCTGTAAGTTGTATATCCAAATATACTGAGAAATCTCAGTCCTGTCGCAATCAGAAAACGGATTACTTTATAATATGGAAGCTGAAACCTTTCACTATAAACTCATTTTCGCTACGTTGGGTTAAAGTATCTTAAGCCTGTGACTGAAGCATAGTATCTTGTCCTTCATTTTTATACTTTGAGGCCCAGTGCCCTCAGGCCGACCCTCAGCTGATCAGCTGACAGAAAATGAATTGCATTGAATCCCAGCTCCCCTGCAGCAAAGGCGTTGTCCTTATTGTCGTCGATATATACTGATTCGGCCGGGTTGATTTCATACCGGTCAATCAGTACCCTGTAAATTTCATGACCAGGCTTGAGAAGCTTCTCATATCCCGAAACCACAAGTCCGTCAAACTCCTTCATGAATGCGTACCGTTCATATGCCATCGGGAATGCTTCGTGCGACCAGTTTGAAAGTGCATAGAGTGGCATTCCCGCCTTTTTAAGCTCATAAAATATTTTAACGGTCTCCTTTATCTCACCACCAAGCATCTCCTCCCAGCGGCCATAATAGAGGGCAATTTTATCACTGTATTCAGGGTACTGTGCCGATAGCTCAGCCGTGGCAACGCTGAACAGCTTACCTCCGTCCTGTTGAACATTCCATTCATATGTACAAATATTTGACAGGAACCACTCCATCTCCTCCTCACTGTCAAAAACCTTACTGAAAAGATACCTGGGATTCCAGTCTATGAGTACTCCTCCTATATCAAAAACAACACTTGTTATATTTCTCATTGCTCATATTTTCGGCGCAATAATAATCAATTTTTCCGCAGCGAAAAAATAGCTTCCGGTCCCGCCACCGTTCCCTCTTATTCCCGGATTGTTGTTCACAACCTTCAGGGAAAGCCCGACAGTAGTATTGGATTAGTCCATTCCCTTCACAGATACCACACCTGATTCTTTCAACTCCCGGGCAGCATCGGACGACAGTTTCCAGTTATTGTCAAAAACACCCTGAATTATAACATCATCCGGCGTTTTCCTGAAGAGGATAAAGTCACCCCAGTTCTTAAGTATTTCAATCTTCGTTCCGCTGAAGGCATAGCCTGCATGGCTCTTTGCTTCTTTCGGCGGGGTCCACCAGGGAAGACCCGAATTGACAACTATGTACCGTCTGCTCATGGGGAAGATATAGACAAGGCCATAGTCCTCAGCCTTCGAATCCAGATGGACCGGAAGCCTGTCGGCAAATTTTTCAATCACCGCATTTGTTTCCCGTGTTCCGAAAAGGATGAGGTTTGAGGTAATATAATCGCTCTGTCTGATCGCTTTGTCAGCTATCACCCGTGGGAAGACCATGATCCTTCCTCCCATACCGTTCCAGTCAGCGGCGGATAGCGCCTGGGCCTTCCTTGCTGCGAGCACCTCGGCCGAAGGATTGTCAGCCGTTCCGTAAACATATACATGACTGCCGGTCACCGCAGCGTAAAGAGGACCTTCGGCTCCCTTCTGCTTTGATGTAAGTCCGGGGGTGAACCGGGTATTCTCCCATTTACCACCCGATTTCATAAATGACAGAGCATCTGCACTCTTAACACTGAAATTTCTCCCATCTACTATGACTGAGATCTTTTTCCCGGGGGTGAACTGAGGATGATCTTCGAGGGTGAGAGTGAATGCATCCAGACCTGACGAGACCACCTCAATGCTATTGTTGCCGGTGAACTTCGCATCTATTGTTGCCTTTTCTCCCGGCACTAAATCATCAATGGTAACCCAGTAAGCCCTGTTATATCTGAACCACCTGGTGGTGAACTGCACATGCATGGGGTAACGATCCCTCCTGAACTGCGAGAACCAGTCAAAGATGAACCCGTCCTTATAGGCCCATTCCCAGCTGTTATGACCAACACCCGGATATTCAACATAATCAAGTCTTTGTGCATCTGTTTCAAATGCCTCTTTCCACTCTGCGGCAGTTTTGTACAGGAGATCCTTGTCGCCAATAAATAGATGAACCGGCAGATTGCGGGCATTGCCTGCAAGCTCAATAGTACCCTGCGGCGGTGCCGGGCAGACAGGAGCTATAGCTGCCCATATATCCGGCCTGGTAAGACCCAGCCAGAGCGTGCCTCCACCACCCATCGAAAGACCTGTCAGATAGACCCTGTCTTCATCAATGAGAAACCTGGCTTTAAGATCATCAATCATATCATATACATCCTGTTCTGGAACGCCCTGGTAGCCAGCGGTACCACGTGCCAGGGGCGTTGCCGCAATATAATCAACAGGCCTGAAGGGTGGCCAGTATCTGGTGGACTCTACATCCGTTTCATAAGGCACGTTGCCGGGCTTGATAAAATCGTATCCCTGGCTGTTACCAACACCAAAGAGCCTCCTTAGTCCCAGGCGATGGTTTGACCAGGCTCCATGAAGAAAAACAACGAGAGGATATCTCTTTGTCTCATCAAAATTATCAGGGATATATACTGAATATGGCTGATCTGTATCGTCAACATTAGAGAAGAAGGAGAGATCCTGTGGTCCCGGCTTAAGACGCTGTGCATCAGTGGTACCAATACAGCATGAAATCATCAGTAGAGCCATCAGGATAATGCGGATTAAAGAGTTGTATTTTTTCATTGCTCTGATTATTTATAGTATTAATTTAATTCTCTCTGAACAGTGGACAGGGTTCCGTCAAAGATAACCCTGACCACGGTTTTATTCCCCTTAGGATACTTACCGGCTGCAATTCTTGTCTCTTTCTGCAGGGGCTCATATTCAAATAGCCTGTAAATATTGTTGACCAGGGTGCCCGTCGGTTTTTGTTCCGAATGAATTATAAGATACCAGCTCCGTGCCGCAGTCATGCCCGCAAAGTTACCCTGAACCGGGTAAATGATAACATCCAGGCTATTGGTGTCAAGTCTGGATTCAATTTTCGTTGTGGCATATCCTCCTTTCAGATATTCAGTGCTCGTACCGTCATCCTCGATCAGTGTAAATGAACCGTCTGCCCCCGGATAGATATTCAGAATAAGCGTATCATTGCTTCCCCGTTCTATCGATGGGGCGTACGGACGCTCAGGAATAACCGCCCCTTCCCGGACCAGTAACGGTATCTCCCCTATCGGGGCATTGATAATATGCTCCCTGCCACCCTCCAGCCTGTCGCCGGTCCAATAGTCTATCCAGTTACCTGCAGGGGCATTGACTGTTCTTGTTGTAGCACCCTTTTCGTAAACAGGAGCAATGAGTAACTCATTCCCGAGCATATATTCATACAGCTGTCCTGACAAAGACTGTACCATATCAGTACCGTTCAGTCTTGACTGGTGAGCGTACGAGTAGAGATAAGGAAAGAGCCTCATCCGACGGTGAGAATAGTCGCGGAAGAGGCTGTCAGCAAAAGGCGAGTATTTCCATGCCAGGTTTGAAGTAGGGTTTTCTGGCTGTGAAAAGACCTCGGTCACAGGACAGAACATGGAAAATTGCATCCACCTGATATATAGTTCCTCATCAGGTGTGTCAGTATGACCCATATCAAAGCCGCCCATATCGTTGGTAAGAAAAGGAATCTTACTGGTTGCGGCGGCAGGATTAGTATACATGGCAATATTCTCCTTCAGAGCCACTTTCGGAACCCACGGATCAAACCGTACCATAGGCGACTCAACGGTCCAGTCAGATCGCGTATCATCAGTCCATTTCATCGGATAGCGCTTATATTCATCACTGTCCGTACCTCCGCTGTGGGAGAGGATCAATCCCCGGCCGCAGGTTTCAAGACCCATTGTGGCGGTGTATTCATACATAGCCCGGCATACGCTTATCCTGTCAGTACGGTCAAGCTTGACAAAGTCTGCCCCTTCCTGAAATAAAGGTTTAAGTTTCTGCCCGAAGTAGCTTACCGTCTGAGGATTATCAAAATCAATATTGCCGCACAACGTTCCGGGGTGCTTTTTCTCCTCGCTGAACATTGCCGTTGTGGTGCCTTTGTTATGCCATGAATTCCTGTTCAGAGAGACACCGGAAAAAAAGCCTCTGTCAAGGAATTCGCGGAAGACATTCTCATTTCCGCTCTCCAGAATGCAGTCCCATATCCAGAATCCTCCCTTGATATTGTTCCTTTCCATCCATGACCACATTGCCCCGCGATCAGGATAGCTGATAGTGTCACCTGCAAAATCAAGGTAACCTGCCGGACCGGCGCCTTTGTCGGCATAACTCCAGAACCATGAATCTATCCAGTATGCATCAATAGGATAATCATGAGCCTGTACCTCTTTAATAAGCTCAATGGTACCATTCTGGTCTGTGTAGCCGCCGTAGAGTATCCCGAAAGCCCATGCCGGGGGAATTATGATATTCGTGTCAGGCAAATGCAGGGATGCAATATCCTGACCCTGTCCGGAATCTTCCTCTGCCGGCGAAATAAGCGATGCAATATATGATGCCACCTCAAAACGTGTTGCAGGGTTAAGATGGACTCCATCGGAGGTTCTTGCATTAAAATTGTCCCCCAGTAACCCGTAAAGGTCAATGAGTTTTGTCCCCATCTCCCGGGAAACCTTCTCAAATTCACCACCAAGCCGCTTTATACGCCGGACCCCTCCTCTGTACTTGCCTGTGGTATCCCTCTTTTCATCTATGGGAGGTGGTGCTACAACAAATATCTCTGCCCGAGGTAACCGCTCCCGTAATTTGTTAATCAGAATCCTCAGGTTAGCCGGGACCTCTCTCTGCCTGTCCCGGAAAATATATTTTGTATCATTGGTGCCCAGAGCTATCAATATTACAACCCTCTCTGTATCGCATGATGAGGCATTCAGGCATTCATCAAGATATTCTTCAGCATTACGCAGGGTGTTAAGCTCCTGCTTCTCAAGGTTGTCAAACCCTATGGTATTCCCCGGGATGGAGGCATTGACCACAGTTGCATAGGGAAGAATAAAGTCCAGATACGCCGGCCAGGAATCTGTGCCGGCTGCATTCGAATCACCGATCACCAGAACAGTACCTTCATAGAATGGGTTGCTGGTCATCCCCTTTACGGGAAGCAACGAGAGGGCATGAGGTACCAGCATTTCATGACCGCCCTCAAAAATTTCCAGATGCACATCCCGGTTTCCGGCAGAGAGATAGACATTGCGTCCCGCAATCTTCTGAGGGTAATCCCCCGCCGGGTCATACCGCCTGGCAAGAAGGTTTATCACTATACTGTCCTGAACATGCAGCTCTTCTGCGCCCGGATGCCGTAGATCAGCTATCCTGTTATAAAACTCGATCGAGTGAGTTATCGGTACTGAACCTGTATAACCGTCATTGATGCCTGCGAAAAGGCTCAGGGTTGCCCCTCTTCTCAAAGTTGGGTTGTATTCCATGAAAAGGGGTGATCTGTTGCGTGCCTCTGCCGCATCAAAGCCCGAACCTCCTGTTGTTATCTTCTCAATATCTGATGCATACCGGAGCTTCCTGGATTTGCATTCGCTGTACCAGCTATTAAGGTCGGAGATTGCGGCCCATGCACTAAAGCTTCTTACCGGATAATCAAGCTTCATGTAGGCGGCCAGAGTTGCATATCCCCCACCCGATACACCGATAATATGCACATCTTCGGGGTCTGACAATGAGTTCCTTAATGCAAATTCAATTGCATCACCTATATCACTTATTACGAGGGCTGATGCGCCCGCCTCGGGCCTGTTATTTGTGCCCCTGAATTCGGGGTGTATGTAGTTCCAGCCTCTCCTGATCACCTCATCAACAAGGGGGTCCTGCTGATTATAGTCGCCACTCCATGTGTGCAGTGAGACAATAAGCGGAGCGGGTTCCTGTGACATGGAAGAATAAAACCAGGCCTTCTGAAAAGAACCGTCGGCTGATGATCTTATGTCGACCACCCTGCATTCCTCAGGCCATCCCTTGTTAAGCGTGTCATCCCATGACTGAGTGACTCCCTGACCCGCCAACACCGGAAGAAGGAATAAAAACAGTACAGATAAAGAAATAAAGTGATATCTTAATATATATGTGACCGTTATCATTCCTTGCATAATGTTTTCGTATACTTAATGAGTATATGCTGTTCTTTTACTTTGCTTTATGACCTCTGTCATAATATATTTAATTAAATATTAACTTTAGTCAGAAACATGTAACTCCCTTTACCAGAATTATATTACAATCATTGACGATCTCTCCGGTAAAGAGTATAGTAAAAGCATTTTTCGCCCTCTCATGGAGGGCAAACCTTACAATGATCTTTGCCGGAGTGATCATCTCAGGTAGCTGAGGTGAAGAGAACGGAGAAATTTCATTAAGCATAACTATTGAAAGTTATCTGATGTTAAATTTAACCATTTTTGCTTCATTGACTCCCGAAAGCAGTGACATACGAAGACTTCAATACCAGATATCGCCAATAATCCCTTATTCTCTTCAACAATTTCACGTGATACAGGTTATTAATGGAAAGGCAATAGTTATAACCGACATAATCAACAGAATAAATGAAAAGCACAGATTTCTTCACACTTTCCAATGGCGTTAAAATACCGGCCCTTGGCTTTGGCACCTGGCAAATACCTTCAGGTGATATAGCTTATAGCTCTGTCATGGAGGCTCTTAAGGCAGGCTATAGACATATTGATACAGCCCAGGCTTACGGTAATGAAGCCAGTGTTGGCAGGGCAATCCTGGATTCCGGCATCAGCCGCAGTGATATCTTTGTCACATCTAAACTGCCTGCAGAGGTAAAGAGTTACGGGCAAGCCGTCCGGCATGCCGAGATGACAATAGAAAATATCGGTCTGGATTATATTGATCTCTATCTCATACATGCACCCTGGCCCTGGACTAAGATGGGCTTTGATTATACAAAGGAGAACATCGAAGTATGGAGGGCCATGGAAGAGTTTTACCAGGGTGGGAAAACGAGGTCCATTGGAATCTCAAATTTCAGTGTGAAAGATGTTGATGCCATTCTCAACAACTCTCTTATAAGGCCCATGGTCAACCAGATAAAGCTGCATATAGGACACCGTCAGGAGAATATTGTTGGGCACTGCAATAAGAACGGCATTCTTGTTGAGGGCTATTCTCCTCTTGCTACCGGGAGAATACTTAATAACGTGAACATCGCCCGTATAGCTGAAAAATATGGTAAGAGCGTGGCCCAGCTATCCATACGCTACGTTCTTGAGAAAGGGGCACTGCCGCTCCCCAAGTCAACCCATCCTGAATTTATAAGGCAGAATATTGATATTGATTTTGAGATCAGCGAAGAGGATATAGAATATCTTGACAGCCTATAACAGGAAACCCGGGATCATCTCCCGGGTTATTCCTTCCCGCTAAGCGGGACTGCTTCGCTCTGCTCCCTTCCTGCTCCGTGCAGAGAGCTATGTTCCATTTGTAGCCCCACTAGGAATCGAACCTAAATTTCAGGTTTAGGAAACCCGCGTTCTATCCATTGAACTATAGGGCCGTGCGTTTGCAGCCGCAAATGTAAATTATTTTTCGGTTATCGCAAAAAATCAGCAGCCTCCTGCAGGTTTCTTCTTGGCCTTGACAGTCATAGGAGGCTTGACAGCCTTCACCGTCGTAGTTGTTTCCTCTGTGGAGACAACACCGCCACCACCAAGGGCAGCAGCAGCGCTCTTTCGGAAATCGTACTGCGCAAACTCCTCATCGGGACTAGTCTGGGAAGGTGCCTCCGGCGACAGTATATTACCAAACCAGTAGTTCAGCCCGCCCTCAAGAACATAATTGTTCTCATACCCCAGCTGTCTGGTGATCATCCATGCCTGGTTGGCATAGACGGAGCCGTTGGAATAGAATACATTCATGTATGCCTCCTGGTAAAGTATGTCTGTATACTCCTCTGATAACAGGTTGCTCAGCGGTATGTTGATCGCATCCGGCATGCTGTATGCATCAAACTCCTCCGGGGTGCGCACATCAATGAGACGCAGTGACGGGTCTTTCTGAACAAGCATGTCAGCCACCACATCGGGTGAGATGAACTGAACCCCTGCGCCAGCCTCCTGGAGCAGCTCGTCGGCAGTGAGCTGGAAGTGTTTAACCCTGTCTGCCGGTACGGCGGCTATGATAATCCCCAGTGTGATCACAAAAAAAGCAAGTAATTTAAGCGATTTCATCGTTATCTGTGTTTTCGTTTTCAATAGTATAACCCGAATACGGTGTAAAGTGTTCAGATTGATCAGTATTCTTCCCTCGGAAACTTCTTTTCAACCCACTCCGCAACAGCAAACATACAGAGTGCGACAATGATCAGCAGCAGCCCGAACAGTCCGTCCTTCATTCCCAGTACCTCGCTCACCTTCGGCTCGCCCAGGTACCTGGCCATATACATCTTCTCCCACCATGGGTATGTGAAGGTAAAGCCGTAAACGCCTATAAAGAGTCCGCCGACAAATACCATAGCGTCGATCTTGCCAATGGCAGCCCCGCAGAAGCTTGTGCCGGGGCAGAAGCCTCCCATGATAAACCCGGCACCCATGATCACTCCTCCCACTATCGCAGAAGTAAGATATGTGGGATTGACATAGATCAGGTCAAGGTCAACCCATCCGAAGAGGCTCATGAACAGGAGGCCGAGCATGGCTGTTATGGCGCCTGTAAAGAATACTTTAAGTACAACGGTGTCATATCCGTAAAACATGCCCGCCAGCTTACGGCTTGATGAGAAGCCTGAGCTCTCGAGAACCCACCCGAAGGCTATTCCGATGAAGAATGCAAGGAGAAAATTGGTGTTCTCCGATATTATTTCGTATGGTGCTAATGGTCCCATTGTGTCCTCCTCTTTTTAAATCCAGTTTCTTCTGAAGAAATATGCCAGTGCAAAGGCAGTACCGAATATTGCCATCATTGTTATAAAGCCTCCCAGTGAGAGTACTGCCATACCGCTCAGGGCTGAGCCGCTTGTGCATCCCCGGCCGAGCTGTGAGCCGAAGCCGAAGAGTATGCCGCCAGCCAGGGCGAAGATGAGTCTCCTGCGCGAGGTTATCTTTGGCGAATGCTCTACCTTCAGCTTGAGCCGTCCAGCCACAGCTCCCGAAAGAAATCCTCCCACGAGAACGCCAAGCATCTCAAAGACCAGCCACGACCTCATCGGGCTGCCACTGTGTGATTGTGAATATTCTGCCATGAACGGCATCGTGTTGACAGCATCCTTATCAACCACTTCAATTGTTGTTGCCACTACGCTCTTGATGGCTCCGCTGGCTCCCAGGCCCCTGCCCGAGACAAAGTTGGCAGCAAGCAGCACAAGACCAAGAAGTACCCCTCCCAGGTAGGGATTGAGATATTTTTTGCCCCTTTCAGTTTTGGTATTGTTATTCATATTTTTTGTTTTTTGTTGTTATCAGTATAGCCAGCGGCTTACCTGTCCGGCAAAGACAAAAACGAACCTGAACATAAGACTGCCAAAAAGCACCAGCACTCCCGGTATGTATGCGGGAATATGACGGCCTCTAAGCTCCATAAGGTCAAGGGTGCCGGGTATTATTATCCCCAGTATCACCACGAATATCCAGAAAACCATTGTGTATTCACCACCGAGAAAGAGATTTGCAGCATCAATCTGCACCTGTGTGCTTGCAAGGAAGCCCATGAACATGTGTACAATCAGGAAAAGCTCCGTGCCAAGGATAATGAGGTCTATCTTCGTAAAGAGCAGCCTCTCTTCCCTGTTTTTTGATGCCAGCACGATAGTAGCCGCGCCGGCTGATAGGCCGGAAGCCAGGAAAAGCGGCCCCAGCACCGAGGTGTTCCAGAGGGGCCGCGCATTGAATGCCGAAAGCAATATACCGGTATAGACGCCGGTAATAATGGCAAATATCAGCATCACCCATGCCAGCACCTTCTTGTACTTGTTGAAGAAAACTTCAAGTTCTTTCAGCCATTTATATTTCCAGTCCCAGTTTGGAAAGATCTCCCTGATATGGAGTGCACACCAGATGAATGAAGCTGTAGTTATAACCAGCAGTGTCCATGCGCCCCACGACATGGGTGACTCAAGTCTTATGGTAGTGTACAGCTGCCAGAAGAATGCTTTATGGTTTAGGTCATAGAACAGTGCAGCCAGGCCAATGACCAGGGCAAACGGTGCCACAAAAGGTACCCGGCGAACGGCTGAACGGTATTGCTCCTCCTTTCCCAGCAGGTAATACAGTGCCGCAAAAAAGAGTACTCCTGCCGCCAGTCCACCCAGGAAGAGGTATAACGGTATAGGCCAGTGCCATATATGAAGTTGCGGGTCAACCATCAGGTTCTCTCTTCCGCTGATAATAAGCTCTTCGTTCATCGTCTGATCAGATTAGGAAATACAACTGCGGTTTCGTTCCTGCTTCGGGAATGAGTGTCTTGTACTTACGTTTCTTCAGCACCTTGCTCACATCACTGTTCGGGTCTTCAAGATCACCGAAGTACATACATTTGGTAGGGCAGACAGCCACGCATGCCGGTTTCATGCCTTCCCTGACACGGTGGATGCAGAAGGTACATTTATCAACATAACCCTTTGGATGAGGATAGCGGGCATCATATGGGCAGGAAGCAATACATGCACCGCACCCGATACACTTGTTTGGATTGACAAGCACTATCCCGCCCTCGACTATATGACTTGCTCCCGTGGGACAGCATCTGACACAGGGAGCATTGTCGCAGTGGTTACATCTCTCCGACCTGATCTCCACCTCAAGCTGTGGATATGTACCGTCTATCCGCTCCACCACCCAGTCGCGGCAGTAACCAATAGGTACATTGTTCTCTGTCTGGCATGCCACTACACAGTCGCTGCATCCCACACATTTTTTTGTGTCGACGGCCATTGCGTATCTCATGATACCACCTCCTCTCCGCCAAGGTCAGTAACGAAAGTCACAAAGTTGCCACGCATGCCGGTGCCTCCCATGATAGGGTCTGTAAGCACTTTGGTGATAAGATTGGTATCGCTGGCTCCCTTGCCGTAACATCGTCGCAGCTTCTTCTGGTCATGACCAAAGCCATGTACCATATAAACCGAGTCCCACCTGATACGTTCCGTCACCCTGACTTTTATCGGGAACTCTGACCGTTTGCCGTCCTGATTCATAAGGTGAATATACTGCCCGGTGCTCAGTCCCCACTCTTTGGCCACACGTGGGTTCACCCATACGGAGTTCTCATCCATGAGGTCGGTAAGATTGGGGTTGTTTGATGTACGGCTGAAAGTATGCATTGGCGCACGGCCGTAGTTTAGACGGTAAAATCCTTCAGGCGGTTCGTCGTGCCTGGTGTATTTTGGCATGGGGTCATATCCGGCCTCCTCCATGGTGGTAGAATAGAGTTCTATCTTGCCTGTTGGCGTATAGAACTCCACATCTTCATCCGGAGCAAAATAGAGATCATCATAGGGTCTGTCAAAGGTCTTGACGCCCAGCTTCATCATCTCCTCAAGGCTGCTCCCCACCTGTTTAAGCTGCCAGTCAAGCTGATCCTCAATCTTCTCAAACGGGAAGTATTCTATAACCCCGAGTCTCTTTGCCAGCTCACGGGCCATCCAGAAAGCCGGTTTGGTCTCATACAATGGCTCGGCCGCGGGTGCCCTGAGAGCTATCTGTGGCTTGCGATGGGGTCCTGTGCGTATGTCATCAAAGCGTTCAAGGTATGTACACTCAGGCAGCACCACATCCGCCCATCCTGTTATCTCCATGGGCATAGTGTCAATCACCACAAGCAGCTGGAGAGCCTGGATAGCCTTTATGGTGTTCTCCTGATTGGGAAGTGTCTCAATGAGATTGGTGCCGTTAACAATCCATCCCTGGAACTGGCAGTGCCGGCTCGGGTCAGGAATGGTTGCGTCACAGAGACCGTTGGCCAGGACTGTATCTGCAAGTTTATACAGATCGGGGAACTCGGTACGCCACGATCTCTTGGGTGTGGGATACGGAGGGTGCAGTGGCTCGGGCAGCTCAAAGGTCTCGGGGCGGTAGAAGCCACCGCGGCGGCCCCATGAGCCCAGCAGGGCATTGAGAATGGCCACAGCCCGTAATCTCTGCGTGTCATCACCATACCACGTCACGTGACGGCCGGGATGGACTATCACTGCAGGCGCGGCGTTGGCCATCTCACGGGCAGTCTCGCGTATGACTGTGGGGTCAATGGTGGTAATGCCGTAAGCCCATTCCGGAGTCATCTTTTTCACATGCTCCCTGAGATATTCAAACCCATATGTATATTTTTCAACATATGGCTTGTCATAAAGCTCCTCCGTGATTATTACATTAATCCAGGCCAGGAGCAGCGCCATGTCGGTGGCAGGCTTGATAGGCAGCCAGTATTTTGATTTGCCAGCTGCTGTAGAGAAGCGGGGGTCAACAGTGATGATAGTCGCTCCCTTGTCAATGGCATCAGACATCTCCTGTACCTGGCCATTGTGCATATTCTCGCCTATATGGCTTCCTATGAGCACCAGGCATTTTGTGTCACGTATATCTGTTCTTTCGGGGCTCTCGATGGTCTCGCCGAAGGTAGCCTGGAAGGCCACCTCACGAGGTCCGCGGCACTGTGCGTATGACGGAGCAGCCACATGGGGTGAACCCAGTGCCCGTAGCAGTGTGGAAAAATATTTACCTCCTGATCCGTGGGTAAAGAGAGCTATGCACTCAGGGCCATGCTCGGCAGATATAACTTTTATCTTTTCGGCAATATAGTCAAAGGCCTCCTCCCAGGTAGCCTCACGGAAGCTCTGCTTTCCGCGCTCTTCTGTTCGTATCAGTGGCATGCGCAGGCGGTCGTTGTCATGGTACATGCCAACTCCACCTGTGCCACGCGGGCAGAACCTGCCGTTGCAGTTCTGATCTTCATTGTTTCCGATGATCTTCTTTATGACACCCTTGTCATCCTTATAGACCCATCCGGCACACTTCCAGAAACATACTTCGCAGTATGTGGGTGTACGCCTGTTGAGGGCAGCAAGGGTTGCCTTCTGTCCATCAGTAAGCTCCGAAGCAAGGAGCCTGATTCCGGTCACCCCGGCCATGACAGCTCCTGCACTGATTGATGAGATCCTGATGAATTGCCTTCGTGTTGCCATTCTTCTGTATTGTTTTCTCCGGATTAAAGAACACTGCAACAGCATATCAGGAGGCCTGAATATCAGTCGCAATGTGATTATATACGAAGGTACTGTTTATTATATAACAGTCCCAATAACATGATTTATATAATGTTTATAGCCGGGGCCGGCAGATCAGGAGAGCTTTTTATATTTCAATCTTACCGGACCGGCATTTGCGTTGCGCCCACGGTAGTTTTCATCATACTCAGAGAAACTTCCTTCAAACCATACAACCTTGGATTCGCCCTCAAATGCAAGTATATGTGTTGCCACGCGGTCAAGAAACCAGCGGTCATGAGATATAATCACTGCACAGCCTGCAAAATTATCAAGCCCCTCCTCAAGGGCGCGAAGAGTATTGACATCTATGTCATTCGTCGGCTCGTCAAGGAGAAGCACATTGGCGCCGCTCTTCAGTGTAAGGGCAAGATGCAGCCTGTTGCGCTCGCCTCCGGAGAGGACCCCGCACTTCTTCTCCTGGTCAGCCCCGGTGAAGTTAAACCGGGCTGCATAAGCGCGGGCGTTGACAGGTCTGTTGCCCACCATGATCTCATCCACGCCTCCCGAGATAACCTCATAAACACTCTTGGAGGTATCAATGTCAGCGTGGGCCTGATCAACATAACCAAGAGTTACCGTCTCCCCTACAACAAAGTTTCCGCTGTCAACTTTCTCCTGTCCCATTATCATCCGGAAGAGCGTTGTCTTGCCGGCGCCATTAGGGCCTATAACCCCTACAATGCCGTTGGGTGGAAGGTTGAATTCCAATTCTTCAAAAAGTATCCTGTCATCAAATGCTTTTGATACACCGCTGGCTCTTATCACCTTGTCTCCCAGCCTCGGACCGTTGGGGATGAAGATCTCTAGCTTCTCCTCTTTCTGTCTGACATCCTGGTTAAGCAGGTTCTCATAGGCGCTCAACCGGGCTTTTGACTTCGCCCGTCGCGCTTTCGGCGACATACGTACCCATTCCAGCTCATGCTCCAGCGTCTTGCGGCGCTTGATGTTTCCCTTCTCCTCGAGCTCAAGCCGTTTGGCCTTCTGCTCAAGCCATGACGAATAGTTCCCTCTCCAGGGTATTCCTTCACCACGGTCAAGCTCCAGTATCCATCCGGCCACATTATCAAGGAAGTACCTGTCATGTGTAATACAAATCACTGTTCCTTTATACTGTCTCAGATGAGTCTCAAGCCACTGTACGCTCTCAGCGTCAAGATGGTTTGTCGGCTCGTCAAGGAGCAGCACGTCAGGCTCGAGGAGGAGCAGGCGACATAGTGCCACACGACGACGTTCACCTCCGGATAGAATATTGACAGGTGTTGAGGGATCAGGGCAATTAAGGGCGTCCATGGCGCGCTCAAGCCTGTGATCAAGATTCCAGCCGTCAAGGGCTTCGATCTTCTCCTGCAGATCTGCCTGCCTGGTCATCAGTTTCTCCATGAGGTCAGGATTCTCATACACTTCAGGCTCGCTAAAACGAAGGTTTATCTCTTCATATTCACTGAGGGCCGAAACAACCTCTGCAGCTCCCTCTTCGACTATCTCAAGCACCGTGCGGGTCTCATCCATCAGGGGGTCCTGAGGCAGGTGACCCACGGTGTAACCCGGAGAAAAGACAACCTCTCCCTGATACTCCTTCTCAATCCCTGCGATGATCTTAAGAAGAGTCGACTTTCCTGAGCCGTTCAGACCAATTATACCGATCTTGGCGCCCAGAAAGAAGGAGAGCGATATATCTTTAATGACCTGCTTATGAGGTGGGTAACTCTTGCTTACCCTGAACATAGAAAAAATGATCTTCTTGTCGTCAGCCATGGCTTTGATGGTTTGCAACGACAAAAATAATCATTTTGTCTACCCAAAAGATGTATGTTGTTTTATTGTGACGGAGGCATCGCCGGGCATCCCTTGTCAAACAGGGAAACTGTCTCTGTTTGAACCAGAACCCATATGATATACACTCCCTTAAGCGTTCCGATAGGAATATTAAGGAGACCCAGCGCCGCCATAACAAGTGTCAGTATCCTGGCCCATGGCCTGCATGAGAAGAGGCCCACCCCACCGGCTATCATCGCACCGCCAAAAAGCAGCATCAGTACAATAAGCGGTGTGCCTATAATGCCAAGCACCTTAATTGCAGTCGCGTCATCAACAAACTGATCAATAAAACCAAATGCGAATGCAATGACCAATGCCCCTATTACAATGAGCGACCCGAAGACTATCTGAAGGATAGCTGCAACATTTACATGCTTCCTCATTCTGTTTTCTTCGACTGTAACGGCTGCTCCTGAAGTTGTGTTCTCTTCCATGATATGATTTTTTAAGTTTATCAGTGCTAAATAATGACTCTAATTTATAAAAAATGCTGCACTTCGGATAAGATACTATATGTTTAATTTTGCCGTTATTCCATAAACAGAGATAATGAGAAAACTTTTTTACGCCGCCTGTCTTATTCTGATAACCTTTTCCTTCACCTCGTGCGATATCCTGGGTGACGGATGCCAGGTATGCCAGACAGTATCATATGATAATGATAATCCTATTGCATGGGGTACTGAAGCCGAGTACTGTGACCAGGAACTACTCACCATCAAGTCCATTCCTCCCTCCACTGTCGGAGGTATCACCACCAGGTGGGAGTGCCATTAATAAGCTTTAATGCTCATTATATGGCGGTTATACTTACTTTAACCCTCTGTTTATAAGTTGTTGTTAATAAGTTGTCGGTAAAGTTGACATTTGGGAGAGGATTGTGTATTCTTGTTACTCCTTAGCCGGGTATCTTTACATTGAGTTCGGAAAATTAACACCGGGGTCACTTTATAGACGATGCTGAATATTACTGGCAAAAAGATCGCGATCGTTGAGGACGACATCGCATCACTTAAATATTATGAAACACTGCTGAAGGAGACTGGTGTTGAAGTCTCTGTTTTCCGTAACGGTAAGGAATTTGTCGATGCTATCTCATCAGGTATGGCACAGTTCGACCTGGTTTTCATGGATTTTCTTATTCCTCTTGTCAACGGCATTGAATGTACAAGGGCATTTCGCCAGGTAAGCCGTTCGGCACCTGTTATACTGATCACCGCATATTACTCTGAACAGACAAAGAATGAGGCTTATATAGCAGGCTGTACCGAATACAACCTAAAGCCTGTCTTCCCTGATAAGATCCACATGATCCTCGAGAAGTATCTTGCCCCAAGGCCCGCATACCAGTTTTATGACTGAAAGGTCCTGCGGTTCCGCAGGGTCGTGACCTGAAACAAGCTTACGCAAACCTTGACTTTCTTATAGCACAATCGTGATTCACCGGAACAGTCGGGTGATCATCGCTGGCGCCATGCTGTTGTGTCTCTTTCTCATTGCCTTATTGAGGCATACCTGGCATACAGTTCATTATACTTTCCGTTGATCTCTTCGGCAAGAGATGTCTCCCCATTGTCAAAGCATATCCGCATTGCCTGTATGATCATCTGCAGGCCATTGGCAATTTCCCGGTCGGCATACATTGTCACAGAGGGTGTCTGATCAAGAAAGTAACCCGTACGCTCATAATAATAGTCAGTGAGTTCACGTGAAAGAGTGGCGGCCTTCTCCCTCTGGCCTGCATCAAAACATGCTGAGATAATGTCTCCGAAATAGAAATCATATCCCATTTTTGATACCGGGAAGAGTTCAAGGCACCTGTCTATTACTGCAGAGGCCCTGACGGTGTCACCCTCGGCAGAGAGTGCCTTTGACAGCCTTGCATAGTTGAACCGGGCCCTGATGACAGTAAGGGTACGGGAATGGTAATAATCAATATATACGTCAGGGTCAGCCGCCCCCTGCCAGACAAACCTGTTCATCATATTTTCATACAGTATATCTGTGTCAATGCGGCCATAATCAAACCATCCATTATTTACCCCCTTGACCGGAACGAGCCTGTAAGCCTGCCCCTCAAGCTGGAAGTACTCTTCAAGTCCAAGGGCATCGTCTGACTGACCGGTAACAAAATAAATAGGCCTGTCCCAGTTGTTTTGGGCAAGGATGTCAAGCACCAGAAGCTGGTTCTTCATTATCCATGAGCCTTTGAGTGTAATATCTATATATGGCACTATCTTGTCTGCATCCTCAGGCCTGACGGTACCGTTAGCCAACACCTTGGCGGCATCAACAGGAATGCGTACGGTCCGTGTGGGTATGTACCAGATATCTTCACCGTAGAGCGAGAGCTTAGACTTTTCGCTGCCACTGGTTATGAACTTCATCACCTCACTGGCTGTTGCCGGCTCCTTGATACGCTCATAGACAGCCACCTGGTTGTTTACACCGTCATAATAGAGTTTTCTTGGAAGGCTAATGGGCAATGGTTCGGATTCATATGCCTTTACCTTCATCTGGTCTATATACCAGTCAGTATTCAGCAGCATCAGGTTGCAGACACGTACGTCGGTGCGCATGCCCTCAACCTCCTGAGCATACCACAGCGGGAAAGTATCATTGTCGCCGCCGGTGAAAATAATGGCATTGGGTGCACATGTGTTAAGATAATTGAAGGCAACATCCCTGGCCAGATACCTTCCTGACCTGTCATGATCATCCCAGTTTTCCGCTCCCATGAGTGCAGGCACTGCAGCGAAAGTCAGCACTGAGGCGATGATGGCGGCGGGCGCTTCACCTGTGATCCTGCGCAGCAACTCGAACAGAGCAAGTACGCCCATACCGATCCAAATAGTGAAGGCATAAAACGAAGCCGCATAAGCGTAATCGCGTTCCCTGGGCTGGTTGGGGTACTGGTTCAGGTAAACCACGATAGCTACCCCTGTCATGATAAAGAGCAGCAATACTATCCACCAGTTGCGCACATCGCGGTTGAAGTGCCATAAAAATCCCACCAGCCCCAGCAGCAGTGGTAACAGAAAATAGGCATTGCGCGAGGGAGTATTTTTTATGTCATCAGGCATCCCCTTCAGAGAGCCTGTCCGCGGAGCATCAAGAAACTCTATCCCGGTGATCCAGTTGCCATTAAGCGGACCACCATAGCTCTGAGTATCATTCTGTCTGCCGCTGAAGTTCCACATAAAATACCTGAAATACATGAATCCGAACTGATAACCGAACATGAATTTGAGGTTCTGTCCAAATGTCGGCACACGAACCGTCTTTGCCTCCCCCGTTTGCGGATCAGTGATCCTTACAGGCTTACCCTTATTGCCTGTATAGGTTTCGTATTCACTTACATGCTCCTGAGAATCACTCCACATCCTTGGGAAAATTGTCATGAACCGCTCATCATACTTGCGTATTGTCTCACGGTTGGTGATTATATATTTGCCATCAACAGGATTATATGTAGGCTTCCCCTTCACATAGTCTGTTACTGGTGCGTTGTAATAGGGACCATAGAACAGAGGGCGCTGTCCGTATTGTTCACGGTTAAGGTAATAGAGCAGGGCGAATGGATTTGACGGATTATTTTCATTTATCGGTGGATTTGCCACTGATCTGATGACAATTGTCGCAAAGCTGGAATAACCGATCATTATCACCATCATTGCCGTCATGATGGTATTCAACACAACGGTATTACGGGCCGCCAGGATCCATGCGACGTAGAGTATCGCTGCAAGAAAGATCAGGTTCACTAACAACGAATCTGTAAGAAGCCAGATGCCGGAGAGTAGTAAGGCAGCACCTGCAAGCAGGAAGCCCCTCTTCCCTTCCTTATGAGTGAAGGTGTACCAGACGGAAAACAGGAGAGCTGCAATGAAGAGGATAAGATGAATGTACATCCCGCTGTTAAATGGCATGCCCAGGCTGTTGACAAAGAATAGCTCAAACTTAGAAGTAACCCTGAAAATACCCGGGATAATTCCGTACATGATCAGCACCAGTAGTATGATCGACACACCCAGCGAGGCTATAAATCCCTTCCATGAAAACTTATACTTGCGAAAGTACCATACAAAGACTATGGCGGGTATGGCCAGCAGGTTCAGTAGGTGCACCCCGATGGAGAGTCCCATCATTAAAGCTATCAGCATAATCCATCGATCAGCATGAGGCTCGTCAGCCACATCCTCCCACTTCAGTATAGCCCAGAAGACCACCGCAGTGAACAGCGATGAGGTGGCATAGACCTCTCCTTCAACAGCAGAGAACCAGAACGTATCCGAGAAAGCATAAGCCAGGGAACCCGTAAGCCCTGCCCCGATAATGGCAATGATCCTTCCGGTAGTGTAATCAGACTCCTGCTTTATGATTATCCTCCGTGCAAGATGAGTGATGGTCCAAAAAAGAAAGAGTATAGTCACTGCACTTGCCAGTCCTGACATTGCATTGATCATCATCGCCACCTTTGTGACATCGCCTCCTGCAAAATTTGCAAAGAACTTTCCGAGTATCATGAATAACGGTGCTCCGGGCGGGTGCCCCACTTCAAGTTTAAAGGCAGATGCGATGAATTCACTGCAGTCCCACAGACTGGTCGTAGGCTCAATGGTCATGAGGTAGGTGACTGCCGCAACTGCAAAAACCGCCCACCCGGTAATATTATCCCAAAGCCTGAATTTCTTTACCATAACCTTTTTCTTTCTGTTCCCTTGATTTACCGCACGAAAATAATAAGATTTTGCACTGAAGCAGAAGATCTCGGCTAATTTTGGTATTTTTAGACAAACTGCCATACATGAAAAGAATCGTTATCCTGCTCTTAATGAGCCTGCTGACTGTTGTTAGAGCAGGAGCACAGTATTATGATACAGGGCAGGATCCGGCTTCACTTAAGTGGCTCCAGATACGCACACCGCATTTCCGTGTCATCTATCCCGAAGATTTCGGTTCCGGAGCAGAACTTTACGCCCGGCTTCTGGAGCAGTCATACAACAGATTGTCAACTATCTATCCCGGAGTAAAAACAGTGATCCCTGTTATTATCCACAACCACTCAATGCTGTCAAACGGATATGTGAGCTGGGCCCCGCGCAGAATGGAACTCTTCCCCCTTCCCGGACAGGATAATCTGCCAATGCTGCCGGCCGTACAGCTTACCGTTCATGAGACCACCCACGTCTTGCAGCTCTCATCCCTCAACCGGAAGGGAGCAGGAAGAATTCTCCGTTACCTTCTCGGCGAACAGGCTGTAGGCCTGAGCGCCCTGGAGATCCCCATGTGGGCCTTCGAGGGTGATGCCGTGTATGCAGAGACGGTCACAGGATTGTCAGGCAGAGGCCGCAGTAATGTCTTTACACAGGGCGCCAGAGCGCTGGCAACAAGACCACAGGGATTATTCAGCTATGATAAAATGCTCGCCGGCTCATACAGAGACTTCACGCCTGATTATTATGTCTTCGGATACCTGATGATGAACCACCTCCGAACCATGGACGGAGATGCATGGAGGAAGACAATGGAAACGGTCTCATCAGGTTATCCTTTCAATCCTGTCAATAAAAGCCTTAGAAAAGAGACGGGATTTACAAAAAAGAGCCTGTTTGATTCAACTTTCGCAACCCTTGAGAGAATCTGGAAAGATGATGAGCCTGACAACTACATTGAATATCCGGCTCTTAATGTCAGCAGACCGCGTGATTACGTAAGTCACTTCTCTCCTTACATGACTGGTGATGGAATGATTGTATCACTCAGAACTTCCATGTCAACCCCCTCACGGTTTGTCTTAACCGATACAACGAAAGGCACAGAACATCTTCTGACTACCACCGGGTATGTATTTCCCTATTTTTTTTCATACGCAGACAGTACTCTTGTATGGTCTGAGCTACACTCAGATATCAGATGGGATAACAGAAATTTTTCTGTCATAAAGAAGATGGATCTTTCAGACGGCAAGGTGACACAACTTACACGCCGGACAAGATTCTCAGCTCCCGACCTCTCCCCTGACGGAAGAACTATTGTTGCTGTCTCCACAACGCCTGATCTTCGCTGTTCACTGGTATTTCTTGATGCATATACAGGAGAAGTATTAATGGATGTTGTTCCGCCTGACAACCTGATCCTTCAGCGCCCGGCATGGTCATCTGACGGCAGGGAGGTGACCGTCGTCACCCTCAGCGAAGAGGGAGAGGGGATACGCAGTTACCGGCCTACCGGTAAGAGGTGGAGAGTATACCGGACCGAGAGCACCACAGACATCATACAGGCCAGGCTGGTTAATGATACCCTCTTTTACCTGGCCCAGGGTGACGGTTCAGATAATATATACCGTATGACCGGTGACACGCTGCCAGAACGTGTCACAGGGTCGCGTTTCGGTATCTCCGGATTCTCTGTTTCAGGAGACAAGATTCTCTTCTCTGATTACAGCAGCGACGGCTTTGTTATCGCGTCAGAGCAGAGCAGAGCTACTGCCGGACCGGCAGGCAGAGGAATGGAGGGAATTATTCCGGAACCTGCTCCTGAGCCACAAGAAAAGAGTGATGATACACAGCCTCTGCTACTGAACCTTGATCCGAAACCATACAGCAAGATAACCCATCTGTTTAACTTCCACAGCTGGTTCCCATTCTACGGTGACATTGACGAGATCAAAGCCGACCCCACAGCCATCAGGCCAGGACTGACGCTGATGTCTCAGAACCACCTGAGCACACTTATAACCACGGCAGGATATGAATACAGCGGGGGGAACCATTACTTTCACACCGGCATCAAATGGAGCGGCTGGCACCCTGTGATCGATGCAGAGATAACCTATGGAGGTGCCCAGCTCGTGTCAAGGGATACCGTCACACAATCACTGCCGGAAGATTTGGGCAAAAACCTGCAGATAAACATCAGCCTCTACGACCAGCTATGGTTTGCATACGGTAAATTCAGGCAGTTGCTGATGCCTGCTCTGTACTTGAATTACATTAACAAATACACCTATATCACTGATAACAGCAGCTACGACAAGAATATCGTAAACCTGACAGGGAGACTATACTTTTCCAACACGTTTCGCACCGCTTATCGCGACATCAACCCCAGGTGGGGGCAGATCATCGACCTGAGGATAACAGCAGCGCCATGGGATAGCGATCTGTACGGCATAAGGAAATATGTCAAGACAACATTCTTTTTCCCCGGAATAGCCAACAATCACAGTCTCGTACTGAAGGCCGGATATGAGAACCAGTTGCCCACCCGTAAGCTGATCTACTGGAACAATGTTTCCTGGCCCCGGGGTTACAGTAATAACTTTATCGCCGAAAAGCTTCTGTCGCTGTCAGCCGATTATACTATGCCGCTCTTTTATCCGGACCTGGCGGCAGGGAGCCTCTTATACCTCAAGAGGATCAGAGGCTCATTGTTTTGTGATCACAGCAGGAGCGTGGGGACATTTGATTATGATAACCACTCTTTCAACGGTGAGCTGGCCACCTTCACCTCCACAGGAGCGGAGCTGCTGGCCGATTTTTATGTGCTCAGGTTCCCCTTTGAGATAAGCGCAGGTTGCGGTGCCGGCTATATTCCTGAAAAAAACAGGTTTTTTGTCAACGGGGTGTTCTCAGTCAACATCTACGGAACCGTTCTTGGGAGAGAACGCTGACGCGTATTTCTTTATCAACTCCCATGCCTTCAGCACATGCTGCTCCGTAACGTTTGTCTGTGCCGTCACCATGCGCAGCACATACGCACCGTCAATCTTTGTATGGGTAAGATATATTTTCCCGGTATCATTCAGGGCGTGATTGATTTTCTCATTCAGCCTGTTTGCCTTATCGTCACTCATTCCCTCAGGCAGATATCTGAAACAGACCGTGTTCAGAGGCACAGGCGCCATAAGCACAAAATCCTTTTCAGACTCTATCAGCTGTGCCAGCATCTGCGCCAGTCTCAGATGTTCCCTGATCATCGACTGGAGCTGTTCAACGCCATAGGAACGAATGACGGCCCACAGCTTGAGCGACCTGAACCTTCTGCCGAGTGGTATGCCCCAGTCGCGGTAGTCATTGACCGTCCCCCTTGTACGTGTCTTGAGATACTCGGGCAGGATTTCGAATGTTCGGATCAGGCCTGCGGCATCGCGGACATAAAAGGCCGAGCAGTCGAAGTTTGTGAACATCCACTTGTGAGGGTTAAAAACGATTGAATCGACATATTCCATACCGTCGGCCATCCATCGCATCTCGGGAAGCAGCAGGGCCGTTCCTCCCAGTGCGCCGTCTACATGAAGCCATATGTTCCTTTCACGGCATATCTCACCTAGCGGGCGTAGCTGATCGACGGCAGTAGTGCCTGTGGTGCCCATGGTAGCTACCACGCAGCATGGAGTATACCCGGAGGAGAGATCATCATCTATGGCCTTTTTCAGAGCAGCAGGGTCCATAGAGTAATCGCTTCTCACATCTATTCTTACCAGGTTTTCTCTCCCGAATCCTGCCACTCCGGCACCCTTTTCGACAGAGGAATGAGCCTGGGTAGAGGCATACACGCGCAGGCGTCCGGTCTCCGATAACCCTTCGCTGTTTGATCTGTAATGTGTTGCTCTCTCACGTGCGGTGATAAGGGCAGCCAGGGTGGCCGAAGAGCCACTGTCCTGTATAACTCCCTCAAAAGATGACGGAAGTCCCGTCATCACACGCAGCCACTCCATCATTCTCTCCTCAAGTTCAGCAGCAGCCGGGGAGGTCTCCCAGATCATGCACTGAGCAGCCAGAGCCGCAGTAAGCATCTCGGCAAGAACCGAAGGGGGACTGCTGTTTGCCGGGAAATATGCAAAGAAGTTTGGGCTCTGCCAGTGCGTAATGCCCGGCATAATTATCTCATCAAAATCTTTCAGAAATTTATCAAATGACTCGCTCCCTGTGGGAGGTATTTCCGGAAGGGCGCTTTTTACGTCACCCGGCGCACAACGCGACTTGACAGGGAATTGCTCTACGGTCTCATAGTATCGGGCAATCCACTCAACGATCTCATGACCATATTTGCGAAACTCGTCACTATCCATCAACGTCAGCTCTGTATGACGGAGTCGGCAAGAAGAATGATCCTGTTCTTCTTCACCTCTATCACGCCACCGGTGATCTCAAACCTCACCTCAATGCCCTGTTCATCAGCAACGATCACTGGACCGCCTTCAAGGGTTGATATGATCGGGGCATGGTCTTTCAACACCTGGAATGAGCCCTTCCTTCCAGGCACTCTTACCGAGTGTATGTCGCCTGAATATATTTTCTTGTCCGGTGTGATTATCTCAATTTTCACTTCTGGTCATTTTTGGCACTACTTGCTCCCGGCAATCAGCTCTTCTCCCTTGGCTATTGCATCCTCGATGGTACCCACAAGCATAAAAGCAGCTTCGGGATACTTATCAACCTCACCGTCGATGATCATATTAAAGCCCCTGATAGTATCTTCTATCGATACAAGTTTACCGGGTATGTTTGTGAACTGTTCGGCAACATGGAAAGGCTGTGATAGGAACCTCTGCACGCGTCGTGCGCGTTGCACAACCAGCCTGTCTTCCTCAGAAAGTTCGTCCATGCCCAGGATGGCTATTATATCCTGCAGCTCATTGTATCTCTGCAGTATCTCCTTGACTCTCTGTGCACAGCGATAGTGCTCCTCTCCCACTATCTCGGGAGTAAGTATCCTTGATGTGGAATCCAGCGGGTCCACTGCCGGGTAGATACCCAGCTCGGAGATCTTACGGCTTAGAACGGTGGTGGCATCCAGGTGAGCGAAAGTAGTTGCAGGGGCCGGGTCTGTAAGGTCGTCAGCAGGAACATATACTGCCTGTACTGACGTGATTGATCCGTGTCGCGTTGAGGTGATTCTCTCCTGCATGACACCCATCTCTGTGGCCAGAGTGGGCTGGTAACCCACTGCTGAAGGCATTCGTCCGAGCAGGGCAGAGACCTCTGATCCTGCCTGTGTGAAACGGAAGACGTTATCCATAAAGAAGAGTATATCTCTTCCCGTACCGTCTCCCTCGCCATCACGGAAGTATTCGGCAACGGAGAGACCTGAAAGCGCCACTCGTGCACGTGCACCGGGAGGCTCGTTCATCTGACCGAAGACCAGGGCCAGCTTCGACTCCTTAAGACCCTCATGGTCTACAAGATCAAGATCCCATTCGCCCTTTTCCATACTCTCCATGAACTTCTTGCCATAGGAGATGACATTTGCCTCAAGCATCTCGCGCAGGAGGTCATTCCCTTCCCTGGTTCTCTCTCCAACACCGGCGAAGACTGAGAGACCTGAATAGGCCTTGGCAATATTGTTTATAAGCTCCAGAATAACAACGGTCTTACCAACACCGGCACCGCCAAACAGGCCTATTTTTCCTCCTTTGGAATAAGGTTCAATAAGGTCTATGACCTTTATTCCGGTATAAAGCACCTCCTTATCTGTTGACAGGTCTTCATATTTCGGTGGTTTGCGGTGTATCGGATAACCACCCTTCTTGTCGAGGGGCCCCAGTCCATCGATGGGCATACCCGTAACATTCATCAGCCGGCCCCTGATCTGATCGCCGACAGGCATTATTATTGGCAGGCCTGTAGCTTTAACCTCCATACCCCTCTGGAGCCCGTCGGTTGAATCCATTGCTATTGCCCTGACGGTATTCTCCCCTATATGTTGCTGACACTCCACCACCAGCACGGAACCGTCCTGTCGCGTAATTTCAAGCGCATCAAGTATGTTGGGCATATCAGCCCCGGCTGCCTCAAAGGTAACGTCAACCACAGGTCCGATGACCTGACTAATGATTCCTGTTGTATTTACCATCTCTCTGACTTAAATGTATTTCAAAGTTATTCTTGTATATATACCTCTTTTTACTGCCACTATCGGTGGCAGTAATTATTTAACTCTACCTATAAGATTTACTGCCAGTTGCTTGATTTCAGCCTTGCGTTCGGATTTCACCGACACCTTGTCAAGTGCCTGGAAAGCCCTGTTAAAATAGTCATAAGCCATATTTTCAGCCTGCAGCCGTATCTCCAGATCATCATAGATCTTCATCATCTCCTTGACTTTTTCGACAGGGTCATCGGCAATGGTCTCAAGCAGTTTTCTTAGCTGGCGCAGCTTCTCCCCGCCTGCCATCTCAAGAGCCTTTACCAGCAGGTATGTCTTCTTGTTGGCAATAATATCGCTTCCTGTCTTTTTGCCGAACATTCTTGTATCACCGTAAGTGTCAAGAACATCATCCTGGATCTGGAACGCTATTCCCAGGCATCGGCCGAACTCATAGAGCAGCTCCTGATCCTTTTCCGAGGCCTCTCCAATGATTGCTCCCGTCTTAAGTGACGCAGCTATCAGCACGGCCGTTTTAAGCTCAATCATACGGAGGTATTCCTTTTCTGACACTACGCCTCTCTTTTCATAATCAAGATCAAGCTGCTGCCCGGTACAGACCTCAATGGCAGTACGGTTAAAGACCCTGAGCGTTTTTGCAAGCACTTTTTCGGGTGCCTGTCCTATGCACTCAACGGCCACGAAAGCCATCACGTCACCTGAAAGGACCGCCTGGTCAGAGCCCCATTTGGAATGTACCGTAGGGGATCCTCTTCGCATGTCAGCATTGTCTATTATATCATCATGGATGAGTGTGAAGTTATGGAACACTTCTATACCCACGGCAGGCATGACAGCCTCGTCTATCTTATCCTTGAAGAGGTTGCATGCCATAAGGCACATCACAGGTCTTAGTCTTTTCCCGCCGATTGACATGATATATCTCACAGGGGCAAAGAGCTTATCGGCCTCAGGTGATCCACCTATTCCAGTAATAGCCTTGTCTGACAGTTCCCTCAGATAATCGCCGGTGAACATCTCTTTTTTTCTCCTCTTATCCGTTAAGTGCCTCTGCGCCGCTCACCACCTCCAACAGCTGGTTGGTGATGGAAGCCTGGCGAGCTTTGTTATACTGTAGTGTAAGATCCCTTATAAGATCGGTGGCGTTATCGGTTGCCTGATGCATAGCCGTCATCCGTGCTCCGTGCTCGGCTGCAAACGAGTCAAGCAGCGCTCTGTAGAGCTGTATCCGGAGTGTCTTTGGGATCAGCTCCCCGACAATAGCTACCTGGTCTGGTTCATAAATATAATCAGATATAGAAGCTCCCTCTTTGGGGTCAGAGGCAGCTGATACAGGAAGATAAATCTCCTCAGTAAGCCTCTGAATAGCAGCATTCCTGAACTGGTTATACACTATCTCTATTGTGCCGTATTCTTTTGACAGATAAAGATTTGTCAGTTTATCGGCCAGGCCGGCCACATTTTCAAATTCCAGTCGTGTGTAGAGATCACTGTGATCTTCAATAATATTGCAATTCAGTCTCTTAAGTGCATCGTTGCCCTTTTTCCCCACCGTCATGAACGAGAGGTCTCCTTTCTGCATCTGTCTGCTGTACTTCTCTGTCATTAGACGCCTCACGTCCCTGACGACGTTGGCGTTGAAAGCACCACAGAGGCCTTTGTTGGATGTGACCACTACAACCAGTACCTTTTCGCTGTCACTCTTTCTCTCCGCATAGATATTTTCTATTTCGGTATCACGAAGGGCTGTGCTCAATCCTGCCTGTATCTCATTAAGCTTATCGGCATAAGGCCTGAGCTGTACTATTGCATCCTGTGCCTTGCGCAGTTTGGAAGCCGCCACCATCTTCATTGCTGAAGTGATCTGACGGGTTGATTTCACCGAGCTGAGTCTTACCCTTATAGCTTTTAAGTTAGCCATCTTCCTTTTGTCATTTGCATGCTAGCTGGCCGGAGCGTAACGACCTGCAATCTCTGCAGCCGCCTTTTCAAGCACACCTGTCACTTCGTCATTTATTACACCTTCCCTGATCTTCTCAAGTATGTCGCTGTGATTTTCACGCATGAAGGCCAGAAAGTCGTTTTCAAATAGTTTCACCTTGTGCACGGGGACGCTTTTTAGTAATCCCTTTGTGCCACAGTATATTATCGCAACCTGGTCCTCAACCTTCATAGGTGAGTACTGGTTCTGCTTAAGTATCTCCACGTTCTTGATGCCTTTGTCAAGAACAGCCATAGTAGCCGGGTCAAGGTCAGAGCCAAACTTTGAGAATGCCTCCAGCTCACGGTACTGAGCCTGGTCAACCTTAAGCGTGCCGGCGATCTTTTTCATTGATTTGATCTGGGCATTACCACCAACCCTGGATACTGAGATACCTACGTTTATAGCCGGTCTTATGCCAGCGTTAAAGAGGCTCGATTCAAGAAATATCTGCCCATCAGTGATCGATATCACGTTTGTCGGGATATATGCTGAAACGTCACCCGCCTGTGTCTCAATTATCGGCAGAGCCGTAAGTGATCCTCCTCCTTTAACCATATGCCTGATTGATTCCGGCAGGTCATTCATGTTCTTTGCCACCTCGTCTGATTCGATGATCTTGGCTGCCCGTTCGAGGAGGCGTGAGTGAAGGTAGAAGACATCACCGGGGTAGGCTTCGCGGCCTGGCGGGCGGCGTAGCAGCAGTGACACCTCACGGTATGATACAGCCTGTTTTGAGAGGTCGTCATAAATGATCAGGGCATCACGACCGGTGTCGCGGAAGAACTCCCCGATGGCAGCACCTGCAAATGGTGCATAGAACTGCGCTGCCGCGGAGTCAGCTGCCGTTGCAATGACGATAACCGTATACTCCATGGCCCCGTAACTCTCAAGGGTGGCGGCAATATTAGCTACCGTTGATCCTTTCTGCCCTATCGCAACATAGATGCAATAAACAGGCTTGCCCTTGTCAAACTCACTCTTCTGGTTCAGGATAGTGTCAATAGCGATGGCTGTCTTGCCTGTCTGGCGGTCTCCGATGATAAGCTCCCGCTGACCACGGCCGATGGGTATCATGGCATCGATGGCCTTCAACCCTGTCTGGATGGGCTGCTTCACCGGCTGCCGGAAGATGACCCCCGGAGCTTTTCTCTCAAACGGCATCTCGTAAAGCTCGCCTGTAATGGGTCCGCGACCGTCAACGGGAATACCTGTTGTGGTTATTACCCTTCCCAACAGTCCCTCGCCTACCATGATTGATGATATCCGGCCTGTCCTGCGCACAACATCGCCCTCCTTGATCTTCTCGGATGAACCGAGGATAACCACCCCGACGTTGTCCTCCTCAAGGTTGAGGACTATACCCTTGATACCTGATTTGACAAACTCGATCAGTTCATTGGAGCCGACGTTTTTAAGCCCGTAGATACGCGCAATGCCGTCACCAACCTGCAATACCGTCCCCACTTCCTCAACATCAATGGCCGTCTTTACTCCCTCAAGCTGCTGCTTTAAAATCTGTGATACCTCTGAAGGTTTAATACTATTCATTTTTCTAAAGCTTATATACTATTTTTCGGCATATCCTGCCAGTGAAAATTCCTTTCTGAAATTGTTAAGTTTATTCCTGACGCTGGCATCAATATAAGCATCGTCAACCCTGAGGATGAAACCCCCGATGATTGATTCGTCAATATTGTCAGTGAATTCGATACTTCCGGCCTTCCGTCCTGCTATCAGGGCCGCCATCTCATTCTTTAGCTCCTTGCTTACTGGTATTGCAGTAGTTAGAGTAACCTCCCGTATTCCACGGTGACGGCGTGTCAGATCAATATAGTTCCGTGCAGCAGCCTCAAGGTAATCGCCACGGTCATGAGCGAATATCAGACCAATAAAGTCGATTGTAAGTATCTGGGCTTTATCGCCAATCAGTGATATGACAATCTCCTTCCTCTTCTGTTTGGGTATCACCGGGTTATTTATTACCTCCCTGACCTCTTCCATAGCGCAAAGACGACTGACAGATTTCATATCAGCGTAAACAGTGTCTATCACCTCTCGCTCAAGAGCAAGGTCAAAAAGTGCCTTTGCATATCTTACCGATATTTTGCTCGAATTCATGAGATCAGTTCCTGTTTGCTTCTATCTCTTTGATATATCTCTCAATCAGCTTCTGCTGCTCGGTATCGCTTTTCAGCGTTTCACCCATCACTTTTGAAGCCACTTCAATGGCCAGCCTGGCCACCTCACGCTTTACTTCGGTAATGGCAGAGACCTTCTCCCGTTCAATAAGCTCTCTGGCTCTTCTGACAAGTGCATCCGATTCCGACTGGCTTTTCTCCTTGGCCTCGGCCATCATCCTTTCATATGCCACCCGTGCATCACGGAGTATCTTATCTCTCTCCTCGCGGGCCTTACGGAGGATAATCTCATTGTCAGCCTGCAGAACTTTCATCTCTTCACGTGCCTTTTCTGCAGCGTCAAGAGCATTGTGAATCGTGTCCTCACGGGCTTTTACAGCCTTCATGATCGGTCCCCATGCATACTTCCAGAGAAGTACGAGCAGCATAAGGAAGATCAGTGTTGTCCAGAATACGGTCCCGATTGCGGGACTGGCGAGACTGCTTGCTAATAACATATCTAATTAGTTTTTAATTCATTGTTAAAGCCTGCAACCAACCGTTGCAGGCTTTTTTTCTGTTAGCCCTGTATCATGGCCACCACCACTGCGAAGAGGGCAACTCCCTCAATCAGTGCTGCTGAGATGATCATGGCAAGCTGAATCTTTGAGTAAGCCTCAGGCTGACGGGCGATAGCGTCCATGGCTGAACCACCGATGCGGCCAATGCCAATACCTGCGCCTATCACTGCCAGACCTGCTCCTACTGCTGCGAATGTTCCTGTCATTTTGTTTTGTATTTAATTGATATAAAATAATGATGTTAAGTATGTTCTTCCGCCGTGGCCATCCCTATGAACAGCGCTGAGAGAAGGGTAAAGACATATGCCTGCAGAAACGCCACCAGCAGCTCTATGCAATCCATGAAAAGGACAAAGATGATGGAGACGGGAGCTACAAGCACAGACTGGAATATGAAGATGAGCGCCACCAGGCTGAGTATGATTATATGTCCTGCCGTGATGTTCGCAAAAAGACGGATCATCAGGGCAAAGGGCTTCGAAATCAGTCCTATGAGCTCAATGGGTATCATGATAGGCAGTAGCCATAGCGGTACGCCTGGGGCGGCAAAGACATGCCGCCAGTGCGACCTGTTGGCACTGAACTGCGTTATAAAAAAAGTGCATAACGCCAGAACAAATGTCACATTTACATTACCTGTTACATTGGCGCCAAACGGGAAGATAGGAATCATCCCGAGAAGATTGTTTATCAGGACAAAAAAGAATACTGTCAGCAGGTAGGGCATAAACTTTGAATATTTATGCTCACCAATGTTGGGCATTGCTATTTCATCCCTTATAAAAAGAATGATTGGCTCCAGCATCCCCTGCAGTATCCCCTTGGGAGCGCTGACGCCACTTTTCCTGTATGAACGGGCCATTGAGATCATAAGCCAGAGCAGTATCAATGCCGACACAATCATCCCAAAAACGGTCTTCGTTATCGAGAAGTCAAGGGGAGGCTTTGAGCCGTCATAATGCCCCACGTCATTCACCCTGACAATCTTTCCCACATAATCACCCTCATGAGCAACCGCATAACCCTTGTAGCTATGTCCGTGTGCTATTTTTCTTGAAGAGAAGATTTGAAGGCCCGATCCCTTGTCAAAAATGATTACAGGAAGATAAACCGCCACAGATGTACTATCCCTTTTTGTCAGTATATGCCATTCATGAGAGTCAGAAACATGATCCATGATGAACTCGCTGGCATTAAATTCATTATCACTTTTGGCTGTTTCTTTTTCTTCCTTGCCTGTTCCGGAAGAGATGGCCGGAATAGAGCTGGCCACAAGACCAAACAGCAAGAGCAGAAAATATAAATACCTGTTTTTCAAGCTAATAATCTTTAAACTCATATCCTTTTCAGGACACAAATAAATGTACGAATTACATAAAAAGTGAACGCCAAATATAGAACAAAAAATAATATTACTGAACCTGTCTGATCGTTTTTAAAGACTACCAGATAGAGCAGTGCAAGTATAAGAGAGATCAGTAACTTAATGCCCAGCGCAATAAGAGTTAATAACACGCCTCTTTCATTCCGTGAGGCAAACCCGTTAAAAAATATTAAAAGTGAAATAAAGGCTGTCAGAGAGAATCCGCCGGCAAGAGCGACAGCGCTGGCGGGATTGTAGAGGGAGGGTTGGAATCTGTTCACCAGGATTATCAGGATAATCATCAGCAGTGAGAGAACAAGGAGACGAAGGTAGTGTCTTATAGCACCGGGAGTAAACATTTTACTTGTTTCTGATGGCCTCTTTAATGACCAGCCACATGGCAGCTGCCACTCCCAGCAGCGAGAGAATCACCGTAAGGAGATGTTCTGTGCCGGCCCACTTATCGAGCTTGACGCCGCCGAGACTGGTAATGACAATGATAACCACCATCTGGATAGCGATGGTGCTGTATCTGGAATAGGCCGAGAGACCGTTATTTTTCTCCTTCTTTGGGTCTGGCTGCTGTTGCTCCACCATTTTCACCGTCTTTCATAGCGCAGTTACCCGTAAAGAGAGCTCCCGGTTCTATGGAGAGCTTGTTAGTAACGATGGTCCCGCTGATTTTTGATGAGGACTTCAGGTTCAGTAGTTGTGACACGGTTATTTTCCCGTCTATCACGCCTGACACCTCGGAGTTTTTGCATTCCACCTCACCCTTGACGCGTCCGGTGGGCCCTATGACCACTTTTCCTTTTGTTGTCATATTGCCGTTAAGTACTCCGTCTATCCGCACGTCGCCGGCTGATTTGATGTCGCCTGTAATCTCTGTGCCCTGACTTATTAGGTTGACTGCTGTTCCGTTGTCTGTATCCATGATTTTTGCCATAGTAAAATTTGTTTGTTCCCTTTATTCCCTGAATCTATTTAACACACAAATATAAAAACTATTGTGCCTGATGAAAAAAAAGAGAGCGGAATAACCGCTCTCTCTTCAACTACTTTTCTGTCGGCTTCGGATCGTAGGCCCATTTAAGCCAAATGCTGCCCCAGGTGAATCCTCCTCCGAAGGATGCAAGAATCAGGTTGTCTCCCTTATGGAGCTTCTTCTCAAACTCCCACAGCACAAGAGGAATAGTGGCAGCAGTGGTATTGCCGTAGTTCTGAATATTTATCATCACCTTCTCAGGTGGCAGACCCATCCTGCGTCCTGTAGCGTCAATGATCCTCAGGTTGGCCTGATGGGGCACCAGCCAGGATATATCTTCCGGGCGGAGATTATTTTTTTCCATTATCTCTGCAGCAATGTCAGCCATGTTCGAGACAGCAAACTTGAATACTGCCTGTCCCTCCTGATAGAGGAAGTGCTCACGACCGCCTACTGTATCATGTGATGCCGGACGTACTGACCCGCCAGCCTTCAGGTGAAGATATTTCTTTCCCGATCCGTCGGTTTTGAAGATGTGATCCATCACTCCGTGCTCCTCCTCTGTCGGTTCAAGCAGTACTGCACCGGCAGCATCACCAAAGAGGGTACATGTTGTGCGGTCTGTATAGTCGGTGATGGATGACATCTTATCAGCTCCAACGACGATGACCTTTTTATACCTGCCTGATTCAACATAGGACGCTCCGGTCTGCAACGCAAACAGAAAACCTGAACAGGCTGCATTCATGTCAAAGCTGAAGGCATTTTTTATGCCCACTTTATCGCTTATAATATTCGCCGTTGCCGGGAACATCATGTCAGGTGTTACGGTGGCACATATAAGGAGATCTACATCCCCGGGAGATGTGTTTGTTTTTTCGAGCAATCCTCTGACAGCCGGTTCTCCCATGTCAGAAGTACCCTTCCCTTCACCTTTAAGTATTCTTCTCTCCTTGATGCCAACGCGCTGCATGATCCACTCATCGGTTGTCTCAACCATTTCTGTGAGCTCCTGGTTTGTTAGCCGGTATTCCGGCACCCAGGCATTTATTCCGGTAATTGCAGCTCTTATTTTTGTCATGCTCCGAATGCTTCCTTAATCTTTTTTGCAAGGTCGGCATGGACCACATCACGGGTCTGATATATCATATTCATTATTGCAGTCCGATTGGAGATGCCATGACCAACCACCACATTTTCATTGATGCCGACCACCGGTGTGCCTCCTACTACCTCAAAATTAAGCCTGTCAAAAAAGCTATCCTTTATACCTCTTGATCTGGCTATTACAAAGAATTTCTCGGCTAATTTAAGGACTACATTACCTACGAATCCGTCGCATATTATTACGTCAGTCATTTCGTCAGTAAACAGATGATGGCCTTCGATATTGCCTTTGAAGTTGATATCGCTGTTTTCACTCAGGAGTTCATAGGTGGCTTTTACTGCTGCTGAGCCCTTTGATGCCTCCACACCGATGTTCAGGAGCCCCACCGTGGGGTTCTCAATACCAAGAACGTGCTTTGAATATACGGAGCCCAGCAATCCGTACTGCATCAGTACGTCAGGCTTGCTGTCCGGATTGATACCAACGTCAAGTAACATTGAATAGCTTCCGTTGACATTAGGGATCTGGGCGGCCAGTGCCGGTCTGTATACGCCGGGGATGACGTTAACAGTATAGCTTGCTCCCACCATCATGGCGCCTGTATTTCCCGCACTGGCAAAACCGTTTATCAGGCCGCTCTTAAGCATGCTAAATCCAACAGCTATAGAGGAATCCTTTTTTTGTGAAAATGATTTTGCAGGATGATCATCCATCTCTATCACCTGGGTGGTAGGTATAATATCAAACAATGATGGCTCGACATTCATTGATGCGAGCTTATCCCTTATCCGACCGTTATCGCCAATAAGCACGAGACGGTCTCCTGACGGCATCTGTCCCAGGGCATCAACAGCACCTTCTATGACAGCATCGGGAGCGAAATCGCCCCCCATTGCATCAAGACCTATTTTCATCGTTCAGCTTTTTTGAACGGAAAGCTTATCAGGCTGTCGTCTTCTTTTCAACGGCCAGCTTGCCTCTGTAGTATCCGCACTCAGGGCAAACCCTGTGATATAGATGAGCTGATCCGCAGTTCGGGCATGCAGCCACTGTGGGAGCAACAGCTTTGTAGTGTGTCCTCCTCTTGTCCCTTCGGGTACTCGAGTGTCTGTGTTTTGGATTTGGCATCGCAGTAATTAATTGTGTTAGTTATTTTTAATCAGTTTTTTTAAATCATCCCATCGCGGATCGGATTCCTCCTCGGCGGTCTGCAGATGATCATTAAGCTTCCTGATCATTTCAGGGTTGCACGTACTGCGGCCCTCGCTGTCATCAGGATGAATACGCTTCAAAGGTAACGCCAGATGGATGTATTCATAGAAAAACTGGCTCAGATCTATTTCATGTTCATCCAGAGGCATTGTTATCATATCCGGATCTTCTTCTTTCCACTCTATGCCCGGCTTAACAAACAACCTGTTGGTACACGAAACGGGCATATAAAATGTTTCAAGGCACCTGTCACATACCACCTCGGCGCGACCGTTTATCATAATGTCGAACTCAATATGAGTTGAACTCTTCTGAAGTACAACCACCGCAGTGAACTCTCCCCTCCTAACCTCTGACCCCTCAAACGCCTCAAAGAAGTCATCTCCTATTTGGAACTCGTAGGTATATCTGGCTTCCTTTAATCCGGCGAGCGGTATAGAAAACAAACCTGGCATTTCCCTTTTTTTCGGACTGCAAAATTATAAATCCTCTTCCAATAAAAAAAATTATCAACAAAAAAGTAACACAGACTGCTTTTTCGCTACTTACCGATAATTATCCGCACCCTGCCGGAATTAACTGTGATGGTAAAAATCATTCCTGATAAATTTGAACCGTTAAATTAACTTTTCAGGCATGAAAGATGCAGATAAAAATCCGTTCATTGGCATTGCCAAATTCCTGATCTCACTCGGGACTGTTATGATAGTGGCAAAGCTTGACCTGCTTAACCTGGGGCAGATATCAGATTATTTCCAATGGGAGATGATACTCATCTTCTTCTCTGTTTTTTCACTTCTGAGCCTGGAGCTGGTCTCTGCGGTGATTCTTTTCGCCATTGGATTCTGGTTCCTTATGCCGGAAATGAGCCTGCAGCTTTCACCGGTATACAGGAAGATTTACTGGCCCTCGGTAATGATACTGGCAGGCCTCGCATTCATGATCAGCCCCCTGACAAGAAAATTCAAAAAATAGTAACTGATAATCTCTCAAACAATGGAAAACGAAACAAAGAAACCGGCAAAACAAACCGAAAATTCAAACAGGGTAATCATTGGAGTCCTGCTTATTATCGCAGGATTTATCCTGATAGTCAAGAAGTCGACAGTGCTTCCGGAGCCGCTTGATCATTTCATTGATGACATAATATTCAGCTGGCAGATGCTTCTTGTGGTCATTGGTGTAATAACCCTCGCAGGTTCAGATAACAAAACACCCGGAATAATCATGATCGCAGTAGGTGGATTCTTTCTAATACCTGAACTGTTCACCGACTTCTTCAGATCATTTAATTTCTTCTGGCCGGCACTCTTTATAATTATTGGCATTGTACTGCTAATGAACTCTAAGAGGCTCGGCAGGAAACTTGACTATTCACAAACCAATAAAGCTGATTATATTGATTATGTCAATATTTTCAGCGGTGCCGAACGACAGCTTATTACAGATAATTTTCAGGGTGGAAAGATTACCTCCGTATTCGGTGGCGGAGAGGTGGATCTCACAAGATCTTCTCTTTCTCCCGGTGACAATGTAATTGATATTACCTGTATATTTGGAGGTGCGACCATTATTGTGCCGGACAGCTGGAATGTGATAATAAATGTCACCCCCATCCTCGGTGGATTTTCTGACAGCAGGAAACTAAATGGTGATTTTATTAAGGATAACACAAGGTCACTGACAATAAGAGGTACTGTGATTTTTGGAGGGGGAGAGATTAAAAGTTACAAGTAAAAAATGAAGCATCCTTTACTGGAGAGCAGGACAAAGTTCATTATTTGGTGGCTGGTCTGGTTGTTAATGGCAACAGGCCAGTCACTTCTCATTCATTATGTGTACGGAAGCAAGATCGAAGTAGCTATCGCTGACGGTTTTATTTCCATGATTTTATATGGGTTGCTTGGGCTGACCGTATGGTATCCCATACGGTATATGCTAAAGAGCGATAATCAGGTTTACTCATCTGCCTTAAACGTTATTCTCACAGGCACGCTGACAATCATGGTCTGGCTTTTTGGGTCAAAGTTCATTGTCAGGCTAATGGTTCAGGAGAAGATTGATTTTGACATCTTCTGGCACTCGGTACTGGTTTTCAGAGTTACCGCGGGCATACTTATCTTCTTCCTGGTGATCCTTGTGTATTACCTCTTTCTCAGCACCATCAGACTGGCTGAGAAAGCCAAGCGCCAGTCACAACTGGAGATGCAGGTGAGAGAGGGTGAACTGAAAATGCTCAGGTCACAGATAAACCCCCATTTTCTTTTCAACAGCCTCAATTCTGTCAGCTCCCTCACGGTTACTGACCCTCTCAAAGCAAGGGAGATGATCGTAAAACTCTCTGACTTCATGCGCTATTCCCTCTCTTCGAGAAACGATCAGCCGGTGACGTTACAGAATGAGATGGAAAGCCTCAGGCTCTATCTTCAGATAGAGAAGGTGAGATTTGGTGACCGCCTGATGATTGAAGAAGATATCAGCCCGGAATGCCTCCCGGCACTCCTGCCGGGGATGTTGCTCCAGCCTCTTTATGAAAATGCTGTCAAACACGGGGTCTATGAATCAACGGAAGAGGTTATCATCAAAACCACCGCCAGAAAAAAAAATGATTTTGTGATCATTACAGTCGCCAATAACGTTGATACGGAGTCTGTCGTCACACGCAAAGGGGCTGGCATAGGTCTCAAGAACGTAAGAAGCAGGCTTGAGCTCTTCTACGGAGAGAAGGCGGACATCACAGTAAGCCGAACCGACGAAAGCTTTACTGTAGTGGTCAGTTTTCCGTTTCGTATAAAACAATAATAGATCATAACGATATGAAAACGATTAGAGCACTGATCATTGAAGACGAAGCCCCGGCAAGAGAGCTTATCATGTTTATGCTCAAAGACCACCCCGAGATAGAGATTGCCGGAGAGTGCGGCGACGGCTTCTGTGGTGCCAGGGAGATAAAGGAGAAGCGCCCCGACCTAATCTTTCTTGATATACAGATGCCCAAACTGACGGGTTTCGAAATGCTGGAGGTACTTGATGAAAAGCCTGAGGTCATCTTCACTACAGCCTTCGACCAGTATGCCATAAGAGCATTTGAACTAAATGCTGTAGACTATCTTCTTAAACCATTCTCGAAGAACCGTTTTGATGAAGCTCTCGCAAAGGCTGTGAACCGTATATCTATGGAGGCGCCGGAACCCGAAAAATTGGATAAGCTGATGGCTACAGCCTCAGAAGCGGAAGGTTATCTTACCAGGATAGTGTTCAGAAAAGGAGCAGGAATAAAGATCATCCCACTGAATACGGTCTCTTACCTGGCTTCCGAAGATGATTATGTGATGATCTATTATAATGAGGGAAAAGCTCTTAAGCCCAAGACAATGAAATATTACGAGGAGCACCTGCCTCCAAGCCTCTTCATGAGAGTACACAGGTCATATATGGTCAACGTTGAGCACATAACACGCCTTGAGCCTTACAGCAAAGACAACTATGTGGCTGTCCTTAAGTCGGGCGAGAAGATCCCCGTGAGCCGTACCGGGTATAAAACCCTCAGGGAAAAACTGAGTTTTTAACCTCTCTCCTTCAACCGGCTGCATCGCGGAGCCCTTCTGAAAATAGTACTATCATGGCGGTATCTCCTGAAAATGAACCGTGGAACAGGATCATACCCGTGCGTCCCACCGGGCCTGCATCGCAGGATCCGGTCTGTTGAGATTAAGAACCCGGTAACAGGGCCATGCATCCTGAAAGCATCAATGGCATACTGTGAACAGGTGGGAACATGACGGCATGAGGGAGGAGTCCAGGGAGAGATAAACCACCTGTAAAACCATACTGGTATAAGCAGCATAAAAGAGAGTATCTTTGCGGGCGTCTTTAACATCGGCAACAAAGATAAGATGAATCATCATGACAAAATGACCTCTTTTAAGAACTTCTTTTAAATGGCAGGTGTTTTGAGTAGACAATAGAAAAAAATCATTTAGCAGATGGAAACAATGTTTTTGCATAACGGTACCTATTGGATAATCTTTATAGTATTTATGCTTCTGAGCTGGCTTGTCAGCGCAAGACTGAAGTCTAAATTCAGGAGTTATTCAAAGATGCCCATTGCCAGTGGTCTCACCGGCCGTGACGTGGCTGAGAAGATGCTTCATGACAACGGAGTGACGGATGTGACTGTCCAGAGCGTTCCGGGCGAACTTACTGATCATTATAATCCATTAAAGAAGACTATCAACCTCAGCCGTGAAGTGTATGCAGGCTCCAGCATAGCTTCTGCTGCAGTGGCAGCTCATGAGACAGGACACGCATTGCAGCATGCTCAGTCATACGCGTGGCTTGGCATGAGATCAAAACTGGCTCCTGTGGTTAGCTTTTCTTCAAACTGGATCCAATGGGTTTTGATAGCAGGTCTGGTACTTATCAATTCACGGCCGGAAATACTCCTTGTAGGGATTGTTCTCTTTGCCATCACAACACTTTTTAGTTTCATCACACTACCCGTGGAGATCAATGCGTCAAAGAGGGCCCTGGCCTGGCTGTCAAATGCAGGTATCACCTATGCAGGCACACATGACAAGGCCCGTAACGCACTGAAGTGGGCTGCATATACCTACGTAATTGCAGCTCTGGGCTCCCTGGCCGCACTGATCTATTATATAATGATTTTCATGGGAGTAAGGAACAGGTAGATCGTTCCCCGTTACCGCCCTGCCATATAGAGAAACTTTGTCCTCTTGACCAGATACCTGATGACGGCCCAGAAAATAAGGGCGGCCACAAGAAGTGTTGCGTAGAGAGGCTCTATATACACCCTCCCGGTGACGGCAATGTTGCGAAAAAGATCAAGAAGAGCAAAGACAATGAAGAGGTTGGCTATGCTGTTATACTCGCGTTTGAGTGTATTCTTCAATGAGAAGGGCAGGACTGATTTCGTATAATGCCTGAACCCCGGAATCACTCCGTTTACCCTGAAAGCCCATGTATCATATACCTCACCGAACTTACGGCGCAGGAACTGTTCCTCGGCAAATACTATCCTTTCATAATAGAGCCAGTATATCAGGACGAATATTATAGTGCACCAGACAGACCTGAGGAAAAGGACAGGTCCAAGCCACATGAGAAAATTCCCCACATAAAGGGGATGACGTATTACTGAATAGATACCTGATGTATTGAGTTCGTCAGCAAGCTGGTCCATCACATTGCGACCCGAGGTGTTTTTCGGCACATGACCTACGGTGTATGACCTTAACAACTCTCCGGCCACGGAGATCAGTATGCAAATTATCTCCCAGGTATAGTTAAAATATATTACGCTGCGGTTGGCAATAAAGAGATAAGCAACTGCCACAACAAGGATTACCACCGGTAACCAGCTCCTCCTTCTGAACAGCCAGTTTCCGGATTTCTCAAGATCATGGACAAGTGACATTTTTACGGAATTAATCCCGTAAAAGTATGAAAATTTCAGTAACTATATTTAATTCTTATGAATCCCAGATTCATGCGCACCTCATTATTTGCAATGATGCTGCCGAAGTGCTGCCAGAGAAGAGTGAAGTCAACGTTTTCTGCCATCGAGAAGTCTATCGCTGGGCCGGCGTAGAAACCCTCAAGGTCAGGATACCATATTCCGGAGAGGGATATATTCAGAAGGGGTATGGGTGCATAGCTCACCTGCCCTACGGCGCTGAACTTCGAAAAAGCAAGCTGTCTGGCCGTCAGCCCGCCGCCATAGAGCTGGGTAAAACTCTGCAGATCGACAGGGTTGTTTGAGTACATCACCTGCATGAGGGCAGTGACCTTGTCTGAGAAGGCCTTGTCAATACCCGCGGTGGCAATAATGGTGTTTTTTTCTTCGCCGGTCCCCGTGAAGGGAGAAAAGAGGGTAGCCTCACCCCTTACTGACAGTGAACCAACGGCGCCGGACCATCCCATGCCGGCAGTAAAGTAATCACCGTCGGTCTCGCCGGCAAAAAACTGAATGTCAGTATTAAGAAGACTGAAACGGTAGAGTACTGCTGCTGTTACATTGTTCCCGGAGTCAATCTTAGCTACCAGCTCGGCTGCCGATGCGGGCCCGGTTGAATATGTCAACCTCACGGCATCACTGCCCGGCCTCTCAATATAATCGAAATCGAAAAAGGAGTAGGTGTTGAAAATGTCATTGGGGTTCCATACCAGCGACTGGCTCCAGTTGATGCGCTGGCGCCCCGCCCGTATCTGGAGGCGTCCCGCGGTGAAGTCGATATATGCCCTGTCGATCATGGTATTTACAACATAGGAATTCCCTTTGAAGAGGTTCCATGACATGTCAAGCCAGCCGGGGTCATCTGCAAGATCAGTGGCATAAGCGGGGTCAAGATTAACCATGTCTCCGGTAATAAACCTGTTCCTTGCCTCAATGGCGATGGTTGTCCTGCTGCCCGGGAATGCCTTGAGATTAATCCTGTTATGTAACATGCTGCTGTTAGCCCATGTCTCTGACGGCTTTTCAAAAATGGCCATATGGAGCCATGAGGCATACCCCCCGGCAGAGATTTTCTCTTCATTCTCCTGGGCCTGCAGTGACGCTGAAAAACATAGCAACACTGCCGTAAACAGTAACAGTCTCGTCATGAATGATTATTTGTCCTTTCGTCGGAGATGATCCTTCCGTCTTCAAGCGTTATCACCCTGCGGGCTCTCTTTACCACTCTCGCATCATGGGTGGAAAAGATGAATGTCATGTGTTCCTCCCGGTTCAGTTTCTCCATGATATCCAGGAGCGTCTCCGCCGATTTTGTATCAAGGTTTGCCGTGGGTTCATCGGCAAGAATGAACTCCGGGCGCGGCGCCAGCGCGCGTGCCACCGCCACCCTCTGCTGCTGACCGCCCGACAGCTGTGATGGCCTGCTGTTATGGCGGTCTGACAGCCCAACCGAAGAGAGAAGCTCCTCCGTTCGCTCCCGGCGCTTCTCTTTGGGCCACTTCTGCAGGTTCATGATGAAACCTACGTTCTCCGCCGCTGTGAGGACAGGAATGAGGTTGTACGACTGGAAGACGAAGCCCACATGCTCCATCCTGAAATCGATCAGTTCTGATGGCCTGAGCTCTGACAACCGGTGACCGGCAACAATGATCTCACCTTTTGTTGGCTGATCAAGTCCGCCAATGAGATTAAGCAGGGTGGTCTTCCCTGACCCCGAAGGACCAACGACCACCGCAAAGTCACCCTTTTCAAATGTGAGCGTGACTCCGTCTATAGCCTTGACCTCAACCGCTGTATCACGGTAGGTTTTATGGACATCATTGATTTCGACTACTTTCATTGTTATATTGTTTTATTGTTATTCTCCTCTTAATGCTTCAACAGGATTTAAATGCAGAGCCTTGCGGGCGGGATAGATCGCCGATATTATACCGGTGATCACTATAAGCACGGTCAGCATTACAAAGAATTCTGCGCTTATGGTAGGAAAGAGATGGGCAGAATAGCCGAAGGCTTCAAGACCCTCCGAATACTTGACCAGGTTGATGCCTGTATGACCGGTAATTCCTATAACAATGCCGCTGACAGCCATTCCTGCAAAGCCGCCTACTATTGAAAGGAATATCGATTCAAGCATTATCATAGTGAATACCCGGCGGCGGTTCATGCCTATAGCCGCGAGCATGCCCAGTTCGCGGGTACGCTCAAGCACTGACATCAGCATGGTGTTTACAATCCCGAAGGCAAGAGCCGCAAGAATTATTACCATAAATATGCCGTAGATCTGGTTCATGTAATCCGCAACCATGGCCAGGTCAGTCTGTATCTCCTTCCAGTTCAGCACCTCAAGATCCGGCAGTGCCTCCTTAACAGCCATGGTAACCTCGTTGGTGAGGTCATCATCCGCAAGTTTGGCAATGACACGGTGATAAACTCCCTCGTCAAGACCGGTCAGAGCCCGTAACTCCTCCTCAGGCACAAAGACTGATGTTGCTTCAAAGAAATCATTGTTGGTGCGGAAGATGCCGCAAACCCTGAATGCGGCACCGGTCTGCTGGTTGTTCGTATCAAGGAATGACAGTATGATCCTCGAGCCCTCGCGATATGACCACGCTGACTCCTTAATGGCAAGCCCGAATTTTTTCGTCTCCTTCTCAGTAAGAAGCGCTGAAAAAGCCGTAAAGAATTTCTTTTCTGTAGTGAACCTCACCCCCTCCAACGGCATCAGCTTTTCTGTAACGGATATTGGAACACCTTTTGATTCCAGGCTTGTGAATGATTCTGACGAGAGAATGTACCGGATGATATTCAGCTCTCTGGCCAGCTTCTCGCCGATAAATACACTGTTGAATTTGGTGTCGGCACCAAAATAGCTTCCCGTACCGGGAATAAGTCTCTGAGAGAGGGTGAACATCTCACGCTCCTTGGCAGTATCTATACCCGTGATCTCCACCCCGGTGCTGGCACCGGAGGTTGAGGCTATAGCCCTGACAAGTATCCTGCAGGTGACATCGGTTACTCCTTTTGTCTCTTTAAGCTGTGAGACAACGGCAGCAGGATCACTCAGGTAATCATGGATGTCACCGCTGCTTCGGAAATCTCTGTTGTTAACCTGTATGTGCGAGAGCTCCTCGTTGATCGCAGCATCTATCCTCTGCACAATAGAACTGTTTATTGCAGCCATTGCGAATACGCCGGCAAACACTCCTACCGTCACTGCAGCAATGACGGTCAGGCTCCTTGTCTTGTTCCTCCAGACGTTTTTCCATGCCAGTGATGTTATCATAGTAATGTTTTGTTAGGCTCTCAGAGCGTTAATGATGTTCAGTTTAAAAATCTTGCGTATACTGAATGTAATAGCAATTGACAGTATGAGGAGAACCACCACCACCTGCCACAGATAATAGGTATCTGGTAACAACATGGGCATCACCGCTTCGAAGCCGTAGTCTTCATACATCCTGGCCATCTCACCGGTGAACCTCAGAGGTCTGGCATAACCCAGAAAGACCAGTGGCAGTGAAGCAGCCACGCCGGAGGCAATACCAAGAAGACCTATCATAAGCATCTCCATCCCGACCGTTTTAGCCAGCTTTCCCTTTTGCATACCGATCGATACCAGCATCCCGAATTCACGCCTTCTCTCTGCCATCATCATCAGTACCGTTCCAAAAACACCGAAGGCTATCACCAGGTACAGGATACCAATCATGATTGCCCCGCTTCTATTATCAGCCTCCATCTGGTTGAGAAGCAATGCATTCATCTCCTTCCAGTTGCGTATGGAGAGCTCCTCTCCTGCGGTCTGACTTAGTCTTTCCTGCGTTCTTAGTAGATCATGATCACCGATCTCCTTTATGCTTATTATGGCAGATGTTGCCATGTCCGGTGCTGCATAGAGATACCTGGCAGCCTCAATGGGAAGATAAACAAAGATGTTGTCAATGTCGGGAGTAGGCATGCTAACAATTCCCTTAACCACAAAGAGGCCTGCCGCCGTAATTCCATGATACCCCTGTCCCATAAGCACCAGAGTGTCTCCAACGCCGGCATGCAGATACTCCGACAGACCATAACCAATGATGGCTGATGCTGAATCAGAGGGAGTAAGATAACCGTTCTCCAGGGAGAGATGCCTCTCTATAAGAGGGATCAGTCGGGGAGCATCTGATTTGTTTACGTCAAGATCGGAGAGGAGACGATCCTCATCAGTATAAGCCTCATTGACAAAAACATCAAGCAGTTTGGCTGTTCTCTCAGGGATGTTCTCAGACTTCAGGGCTTCGACAGCTTCTGGACCCAGCTTATACCTGACCATGCGGTTCCTGATATTCAAAGCCTTATCCTCCTTCTCAGGATCCATGCCAATGACCATCACTCCCTGCGTGCGGCTGCCATAGGCTGCCAGTGCAAAAGATTCCAGCCTCGGAGTGACAGCCGTCACGTTCGGATCACTCTCAATGTTATCAATGACGGTCTGATCAACAACAAAACCGTTGTCAAGACCAGGTTCATCAAAGTAATCTTTCTGCTGTAATTGCAGATAACCGGAGTATGATTCAATAACATCGCGGTACATCTTATCATATGTTCCCAGCTGGAATGACCTCATTATCAATGCGAAGAAGACAGCGAAGAAAATAGATGCTGCAGTGATCAATGTCCTTCTTTTGTTCCGCCAGAGGTTTCTCCAGGCCAGCTGATAGTCTTTCATTTTGATTGCCCTTTCTGTTTATCCTCCTTACCTGATGGTTTTCATGTTCTGCTGTGAGAAAAAGTTCTCATCGAGCTTTATGTTGAATTTCACCTCCAGGATTTTAAGAATTGTCTTATTACCCTCCTTATCCGCCTGTATCAGCTCGATGGTGGACGGAATGAACCTTCCGTCCATCGTCCTGAGATCAGTGCCCCTTTCGGTTCTGACAAGGTATCCGTCCTCATCATACAGCTCAGCCTTCAGAACGATGAACTCCTTTTTGTCGACCCACCATGTCTGGTGTCCCCATAATACGCTTGCGTCCGGCAGAGCCGTCAGCCTTATTTTGTAACATTGCCGGCCGTCAATCTCCTCCTCGCCCTCCATAGTATGGGTATAGTCATCCACTACCGATGATTCCCTCAGGATATCGTCATTGGTATAGTCGGAGCCCATCCATCCCTGTGACATCATCGAAGGAGGCAGTTTGATCAGTCTGTTGATGGCAGGGTTCCAGCTCCACATCTCACTGCCACGCTTGAGGAAGGTCTGCCCTTTTTCACGTGCCGGTGCTGTAATGAGTGTAAGTGAGTAGTCATTTTCAAGCGACCATGATTTGAACTCGAGCGTGCGCTGCCAGGTAGGACGCACGATGGTCATACTCATCACACTGTAGCCTGACATTTCTCCGTTGAATTTGTCATCAGCTTTTTTAATAATCTCTTTGGCTGTAAGCTGCTGCGCCGCGACCGGCGGAATGACTGCCATCATGAGCATTGCTGCCATTGCGATGGTCACTGATCTTATAATTCCCTGCATCTGTAAATAATTTTTATTGTAATAGTCACATAGCTAGTCACTCAAACCTGTAAAACCCGCATTCTGAACAATCATTTCCATCCCTGGTTAGCTTCGCCGGGCTGGCAAGCTCGTTTGCGTTAAAAAAAACATGCGGTTTCATTTGTATCTTTTCAATAAGGCATCTATTACTTTTTCAAAATAATCCCCCTGATATTGCTCCGCTGCGAAAATGGATGTCAGGGCAAAACCCTTAACGGCATTGAAAAACATAAGGAGTTCTGTCTTAGGATCATAGTCCGGTCCGGCCCATTCCCTTTTCCTTTCGAAATATTCCGAGAGAAGCATCATCATGTTATCGGAGAATTCCCTCATAGGCACACCTGAGATTGAAATGGACATTCCTTCTTCACTGAGCAGGTTTTCATATACTCCCTGCTGCAGCATGATCCTGAAGAGGAGCTTCCAGAACTGCCTCTTCTCATGCAGGACATGAAAGACCTTCCTGATGAACAGTTCAAACTCATCTGGCGTCAGGCGGCTGTCATGATCAGGGTTAAAATATGTGTATATATCTGCCAGTGACCTGTTGATGATTGCCGAGAGAAGATCCTCCTTGCTTTTAAAATAGTTATACATGAGGCCCTTGGAGATGCCCGCATCTTTGGCTATCCGGGTTATTGTGGTGGCGTGGAACCCTGTGTTTGAAAAGTGTTCCAGTGCCACATCCATGATGAGGTTTCTCTTTTCTTCCCTCATCACCTCATACTGACCTGGCGTTCTTGGTGACATACCTCCTGTTTTTTGAATGACCGGTTAACCAATATATATTTCTATAAAAAACCACTCTTTGGTTGAACGGTCGGTCAAAGATAAAACATGAATCAAAAAAATGCAAATATTTTTGTCGTTTTTTTTCGCTCAGCACAAGGGTTCAGTATATCAACAAGATACTACTTGAAAGGATTAATGACAGTTTCTCACTATTTGACAAAGAAATGGTGAATTCACTCTCCTCAGCCATCAGGGTGAGGAGAGTGAGAGAGGTTTTATGATTTATTACCGTAACAATTGTCTATTCCTGTTCTTTATCGCCGGATGATAGCATGAATGAGATCGGTACGGAGTACCACACGTTGACAGCCTTCCCGCCCTGTGTCCCGGGTGTCCATTCGGGCAGAAGGCTCATAACCCTTATTGCCTCGGCATCAAGCAGCGGGTGAACCCCTCTGACAACAGTAACATCTTCAACTGCACCATCGGAAGTGACCACAAACCTCAGGATAACTTTCCCCTGTATCCCCTGTTCTTTGGCTTCAGCTGGATACCGGATATTTTCATATATGAATTTGAACAGGGCTGCATCACCACCGGGATATGCCGGCATTTTTTCAACTACGACAAATGTTTCCCCTCCTCTTACCTTGTCTGGCAGGGAGAATTTAGCAGTGATTTCGGAGGTAAAGGGTTCATTCATTCCGGGATTCTTCGGAGGCTCCCACCGTGGAGAGGTTTTGATCACTTCTGCAAGGGCATTGCCAAGCAGAGGGTTGGTTGTTGCAGTGGGTTTTACATTGCTGATGGTACCGTCAGGCTCAACCGTAAAGCTGACATGAGCCCATCCCTCTATTCCCGCAGCAGAAGCCTCCGGAGGATATTTAGTACGGCTTATCACCCAGTCGGTAAACGTGATATGAAAATTGCCCATGAAAGTCGGGAAATCGCCAGGGGACTTTCTGCGTAGCGGAACGGTCATGCCCAGCTCCCGGGCTTTCTCCCTGGAATATATTTCCACTGCACCTCCAGCTATCTCCTCACCATACTTTTCCGTAGCTTCCTTTGGAGTCAGGGATTTTGCAATACCCAGGTTGTCTCCCATCTTTTCAAAAACCTCCGGAACAGTCTGATCAGTAAGGACGCCGTCAACAACCACAAGCTGCTTAGGTTTTTGTTTTCCCGAATCATCAGGCTTCATAGTGGCAGGATCAACGTATTTGGGATCAGGTTCCATCCTGACAGTCATCTCCTTGTCAATGACAGGATTAAGTGGCAGATACTTGTAGCCTTTATATGTAAAAACAAGTATCACATTTTCGGGAATGCTTTGGAACTCAAATCGGCCTGAAGCATCGGTGGTCACTGACAGAGAGGTTCCGGACACATTAACATTTACTCCGGGAAACGGGCTGCCGTCTTCACGGTATACGACTCCTCTGACAATATTCTGGTTCAATGGTGCAGGCTGATTGATGTTAAACTCAGAAGTACTTGCATTTTCTGCATAGACATACCTGGGAGATGCAAATGCAAACAACATTCCTGCCATAAGCGGCAGAACAAGAAGCAGTTTAAGCTTCCTGTACGGAGAACAGGTTTTCTTTTTCATCATTTCAAATCTGTTTGTGTAAAACGAAAAGTTGAATGAATTTGAGAGGCTGATCAGCCTGGTATTGAAGACCTGGTTGAGAAGAGCCGCCCTGTAGTCTGCCGGGTCAGATGTGCTCTCCAGAGCCCCCTCATCGGCAAGATTTTCGTGATTTTGTCTGACAAGCGCGGAGTAGATCCATACAAACGGATTCATCCATTGTATCAGGCTCATCATCTCAACAAGCAGGAGATCGAACCAGTGTTTCTGTTTAAGGTGCACCATCTCATGGTTCAGTATCTCCCTGGCCTCCTGCTCACTCACTGAAGGATTGATAAAAACATAATTAAAGAATGAGAATGCGGAGGTATATTTTTCAGTTTTAACCATTACGGCAGATCCGCTCCTGCTTACAGATCCTGTCCTCAAAGCATGGTAGAGAGAAAAAAAGTGAAACAGGGTCCGGAACAGGAAAAGAATCACTCCACCGGCATATACCATCAGGAAAAGGAAGAGTGGGGATTTCTGCTCATATTGCACTGTGACGGCTGATGGCTCAGGAGTCTGAGCAAGCGTTACAGCCTGCATTTCCTGACTTACCGGCGCCTGCACTTCAACACTGTAATGAATTGTCAAAAGCGGAAGAAGCAGCGCTAAAACAACCCCGGCAACCAGATATATTCTCTTAAGCCTGAAGAACCTCTCCTTACTGAGAAAAAAAAGGTATATCAGCGTAAAGCCCGAAAGCCATACGGCTGATTTCAGGAGGTAAACCGCAATTGATTCCATATCTCATTTCTGTTGGTTATCCTTTATGTCCTGCCTGGCTTCATCAAGTATCGTATCAAGGTCCTTGATGGAAAGGTTCTTCTCCCTGGCAAAGAACGAAGTCATTGCAGGGAAAGAGTTATTGAAGTACCCTTCGAGCAGTCCGAACAGCTGATGCTTTGAATAAGCACTCTTCGAAACAAGGGGATAATAGAGAAAAACATTAGCGTATGCCTTGTGATCAACATATCCCTTCTTCTCCAGTACTTTCAGCACGGTTGAGATGGTGTTGCGTGCCGGCTTCGGATCATCGAATTTTTCCCTGATATCCTTCACCACTCCCTCTTCCAGATCCCATAAAATCTGCATTATCTGTTCTTCAGCCTTTGTCAGTTGCATGGTCATATCTATTAATAAAAGTACCGTACTACCCGATCCCGGGCATTATTTATAATCAATCCTTCATAGCAAATATATGACTATATTTATAGACGTGCAAGTTTTTTTGATTTTTTCGTCTATTTTTATAGTCATCTGGCGTGATTGACTATACTTCACTGATTAAATGATCTTTGAACATTATAATTTCGACAGGATTTACAGCTCACTGCCTGCATCATGGTCACTGTCAGAATGACTCCAGCAAATTCATCATCATCTCACGCTCGGTCCTGCCAGGGGCAGTTTTCAACAATTCAGACAACCAGGAACCGTACATCGGGTTGGGAAGTACGATGTACCTTGTGCCGAACAGCCTCCGGTCAGCATCCACGGCCGAAAAACCATGGTCTGGTCCACGCTTCTCGTAAAGCTCGCTGTGATCTGCAAGGTTATCACCCACCAGCAGTATTATCTCGTAATCTTTTTCAATCATCGCCCGGCGGGCAACTTTTGATGAGGTATTGTCTTTCAGCAGCAAATGTGTGCTGTCAGCATTGACAAATCCCAGAGCCGACATATTCCGAATTGTCGGCCCCATCTCCTGCACGGTTCTGTTTGATACATAGAAGACCTCCACACCGAGAGAGTCGGCATAACGGGTGAACTCAACCGCACCCGGCAGGGGATCGGCCTGTGCAAGTTCAACCCACCTGATCCAGTCTTCATTATTGAATGCCCTGTTTTCCTGAATCTGCCATCCCTGAAAAGGACTGTTATCGAGAAGTGTTTCATCAATATCAAGAACAACTGCGGCAGGTTTGGGCTGGACAGGCCGTGTTTGTTTTTCAAAGAG
>JAVEYS010000001.1:0-64023 GCA_034003345.1 Bacteroidales bacterium | reverse complement strand
CGGCCCTGGCCAGGTTCTCTGCAAGGGCAATCTCCGCACTGCGGAAACACTGATAATATAATGCCCTCATCTCCGCCGATTTCTGGTACCACAGCGTTGCCAGTATCAGATGGTCCTGACTATCCTCCTGCGGCAGGCTCTTCTGCTTCACCGTACTGCAAGATGCCAGTATAATCATGCAGGTAACAATAATGAGCTTTTTCATACGTTTTTATTCTGTTGAAAATAAACCATTTGTCTGAATCGGTTCTTTTGGTTTGTTAACCCCTAATTAACAAATAATTGGCTGATCCGGACAAATATGTTTGAAAGATTTTTAACTTTAACCGACCATACAAAAAGTAATCTGCAATGTCAACCTTAAAGCTGATGCTGGGCATGATACCCTCAACCTCTAAACTGGAACAGGAAGAGAAGGCGTTGATTGCCGAATATGAAAAACTGATCTCCTTTGCCGGCTCCGAAGCACTGGCCAAATACAACACTCTCAATGAAAGTGTCAATTCGGCAGGCTTCAAACAGAGGAGGAAGGAGATAGAATCACTGACATACAAAGGCTCTGAGGAGCATGCCAGGGAGACTGAATATCTCGGACTGAAAAAGGCAAAGGACATAGTATCCTATTTCAAAACCGAAGGCAGCGCCCTGTTGAAGAATTTTATCGCCCTTGACGGCTCGGCCAGAATAAAGGAGATCGAGGACCTTCAGCTCTTTATACAGTCGCCGGAGTTCAGACAGAAAGAGAAAATGAAGCCGGTAACCTTCAAAGATACCGAAGAGTACGGCAAATGGCTTGAGTACAAAAAACTAAAGGGAGACAAGGAGGTAAAGAAAAATCTCAATCCCGACAAGGTGAAGAGATTCAATGAATTGCAGGCACTGGTAACATCATCTGCTTTCCTTCTCAAAAAGAAGATGAAGCCGGTAACATTCAGAGATACGCCTGAATATCAGAAGCTTCTTGACTATAAAAGCAAGAGGAAAGCAGCGGATATCGTTTCATACTATAAGTTCAGGGCATCGAAGGATTACCAGAACTATATTCAGGTCAAGGACTCCGCGCGGCTCAGGAGGCTGGCTGAGCTTGAGGAGCTCCTGAAAACAAAAGCGTTCACCGAGAAAAAGGAGTATCTTCTTGACAAGCACCGCTTTGAGAAGACGGAAATGTACAAGGAGCTGAAAGAGTACGAAGCACTGAAAAACTCTGCTGACATCAAATGGTATTTCAGCATAAAGGATTCAGACAAATTTGATATTCTCAAAGAGCGCGAGATGACCTTCAGCGACGAGTTTGAGGGCACAGCGCCTGACAGCGGCAAATGGCTCAACAGGTATTACTGGGGAGATAAACTCCTCCATGACAGCTACAGCATTGCCACAGACATGCATTGCTATACCCCTTCTGAGAATTTCGAGGTCCGGCACAGTGTTCTGCGCATCATCACCAAGCCTCAGAAAATTACCGGAAAGGTGTGGGATGCTACAAAAGGTTTTTATAACAAGGAGTTTGCCTTCACCTCAGGCATTATCAACACAGGTGCCTCTTTCAGACAGAAGTACGGCACCTTCACGGCCAAGGTCAAGCTTACCGATCCCCGTGTCCGGAATGCTTTCTGGCTTACAGGTGACCGCATTACACCGCATGTTGACATATGCAGATCAGGCTTTGGCAAGGTATGGTTTGACCTCTTTACCTCACAGGACAACCAATACAAAAAGAGTATAGGATCAAAATACCTCTCGGATTTTTATATCTACACTCTTGAGTGGACTCCGGAGAGCCTTGTCTGGAAGATCAACGGCACAGAGGTAATGAGGCAGACTTCAGGTGTGCCCCAGGAACCTATGTACATCAGCTTTGCCGGCGGTGTGGATAAGCCTGTTGGTGGCATCACCTCAATGGAAGTTGACTGGGTGAGAGTCTATCAGAAGAAATAATAATAGTTACAAATAACATGTTAAAAGAGGGCGTCTTAACAGGCTCCCTTTTTTTTATATCTTTCGCTGTAAAACCATAAGGGCAACAGTCATCACGGTTTTTCCCCTGATTTTTTTTTGCATCCTGTAACATTCAGCCATGTATGGCCGTCTTTATGGTGTCAGTGCATTGATTTGATGACCGTAAAGGAGTACAATAACGCTGTAAAGGAGTATGGTGACCACGTGTACCGGTTCATTTACCGGAGCATTAAGGACTGTCATCGTGCAAACGATATCGTACAGGATACTTACGAGAAGCTGTGGATGTGCGTCACAGAGATAGAATATACGGCCGTCAGGTCATGGCTCTTTTCATCCGCCTACAACAGGATGATTGATGTGATAAGAAAAGATTCAAGGCTCGTTAATGTGGAGCATTTTGATGACAGCACCATGTATGCTGCAGAGGAGAGCAATGACCTCAACGAGGTTCTGCACAGGGCTCTTGCCTTGCTTCCCGCTGTACAGCGGTCAGTCATTCTGCTACGCGACTACGAAGGGTACAGCTACCGGGAGATAGCTGACATTGCCAGTCTCACTGAAGCACAGGTCAAAACCTATATCTTCAGGGGAAGGGTGGCTCTGAGAAATTACCTGGTAAAGACATCGGTATGGCAATGACAGAAGATAACGGTTTCCCTCGTCTGACACCGCCTGATGACAGGCTTCCATCACGTGAACATCTGCTGCGCAGTGGGGAAGAGCTCTCTGATGAACAGTTTGATCTCCTTGCCGCGGCATGGGCAGAAGATGCTCTTGAAGGTGAGTCGCTTGATGAGATGAACCAGCTCCTGGCCTCTTTCCCGTCAAGGATGGCACGTGCTGAAAGCTTCCGCAATATCAGGCTCATCCCCTTTGATGACCGATGGAGCGGCACAGGGAGGCTCCTGAGACGCTCTGCTGCCCTTGCTGCCTTAAGACGCAGCATCGTTCCGACTCTTGCTGCTGCAGCCGCATTGATTGCTTTTATACTCTCAGGGCCTGGCACCCTGCGGCATACAACAGACAGACTGCCAACCCAACCGACTGAAGTGGCGGTTATAAATGAAGTGCTTATCCCCTCAGCCACCCCTATTATCGTTGAGCGTAGTCACCCGGAGATTGCTGTCAGACCGTCCCTGATGGGGGAGGCAGAAGATGTGACCCGCCAACTGGTTTTTTCTATAACCGAACCGGCGCGTACCACTCCCATCAACACGGATTACAGGGCGGTGAGTCCTGATTTGATTGCAAACCAGCCTGCAGGAGAACTTGCGGTGATGAGGCTTAACACCTTCACCACCACAACACTCAGAGATAATGAGCCTAACTGGATGCTTAAAGGTGTCTCCCTACTGGCAAGGGCAGTCATAAAAGATGAAAAGAAAATTGACGGATATACAATAGCCAATAGATGTGTGAACGGTATCAATAGTGTGCTCGGATGGGATATGGAACTGGAGCAGATGACCAACAGGAAAGGTGATCCGGACAGGGTCATTTTCAACTCTTCGCTGATCTCATTTTCAGCTCCCTTGAACAAAGCCACCCCCCGACTGTAACTTTTGAGCATACATGATCGTCCCCATAATAAACAACAAACAATAAACTGCCATGAAGAGAACATTACTTTCAATTGCCGTAATCCTTGCCCTGTTAATCCCCGTACGGGCTCAGGAAAAGGAAGAAAAGCTTAAAGAGCTGGAAAACCTTGAACAGCAAACCAAAGCTGTCACACCGCCCGATACCCTTGTTTATGAAGAGGAAGAGATCATGCCAGAGAACGAAATGCCGTCAGAACCGGAGATTGTGAAGGAGAACAATGATGAGACGGTGATCCGGATCGGCAGCAAGGCTGTCAGGATAATTAACGAGAAGGATGGCACAGAGATCCAGGTTGGAAACCGGGAACAGCCACATTACTCTAAAAATCCCCGACGCTCCTTTGACGGCCATCTGGGAGGCATTGAGATAGGCTATAACAATTTTTCAACGGATCGTTGGGGCCGGAATGACATTCCGGTTGAAGGATATTTCGATCTTAACACCGCAAAATCAACCTGCTTTAATATTATCATGCCACCGGTAAACCTTGGATTTTCACGTCATTTCGGTATTGTGACCGGTCTGGGTTTCAATTTCAACAACTATCGTTTTGATGGCAACAATTCTGTGGCTGTGGATGACGGAGGAATAATAACCCCTGTATATCCGACTAATGGGATCAACTACGAAAAAAGCAAGCTTGCAACGGTCTACGCAATACTGCCTGTTATGTTTGAAGTACAGATCCCGGTCTCTCACTACAATACCATCAACCTCGGGGCCGGAGTGATCGGAGCCGTAAAGCTCGGCTCACATACCAAAGTAGTTTATTTTGACGACGGCAGGCAGAAAGATAAAAACCGCAGTGACTTCAGCCTCAACGTCCTGAGATATGGCGTCACGGCCAGGGCAGGATACGAGATGGTTCAGGTATACAGCACTTTCTACCTGTCACCCATGTTTGAAAAAGGGAAAGGTCCGGAACTCTACCCGTTCGAGGTCGGCATTGCACTGACGTTCAACGACTGATAACCGTATAGATCGCGTTTTTGCGGAGAGGGTATTTCAACAAAATACCCTCTCTCTTTTTTATATATCTTTGAGGCAATACCTCAAGAGAGCAGAGCATTAGATATCAAACCCTGAAAAAAAACAAAAATGAGACTCCTTCTTATCAGCAATTCAACCAATGCCGGAGAGGCATATCTTGATTATCCAAAAAACAATATAAGGGAATTTTTGGGCAGCAACAGGGTCAAGGCTCTTTTTATCCCTTATGCAGCAGTAACTTTTTCATATGATGAATATGAAAAAAAGGTGAAAACACGGTTTAACGAGGTGGGTCATGATGTTGTATCGATACACCATTTTAAAGATCCTGTTCGGGCTATCCTCGACGCCCCCGCAATAATAGTAGGTGGTGGTAACTCATGGATGCTACTCAAATGTCTGAGAGATAAAAAGCTGATTGCTCCTGTCAGGAAAAAGGTCCTGGGCGGCACTCCTTACATTGGATGGAGCGCGGGTTCAAACGTAGCCTGTCCCACTATAAAGACAACCAATGACATGCCGGTAACATCTCCCTCTTCATTCAGGGCTTTCGGGCTCATCCCCTTCCAGATCAATCCCCATTACCTCGATGCCAATCCGTCAGGCCATGCCGGTGAGACACGTGAACAGAGAATTGAGGAGTTCATAGAGGTCAACAGGGATATCTTTGTGGCAGGACTTCGGGAGGGGACCATGTTTCTTCTCGAAGGCAGGAAGCTGTCACTTATAGGTCCGCGTAATGCCCGTATTTTCACATATGGCAGCGAACCGAAAGAGGTTATCCCGGGAGGCGATCTCTCGTTCCTGCTCAGCAAAAGGAAAAAATAAAGGTTACTGCCGGCCGTTATGATGAAATGGGTGAAGAAAATAGTGCTGTTTGCAGGCAGCCTGTTGCTGCTGGCGGTCATTATGCTCAGCATATATGCATCTGTCAGACAGGAGAAGATTACCACTGCCCTGATCAGCAAGGTCAATGAGAGCATTAATACCAGGATCTCCTACGGTACCCTGAGAGTGACCATCTTTGAATCTTTTCCCAACATCACGGTCAGATTCAGCAACCTGCTTGTTGAGCCCTCTCCATTCTATGACAAGACACAATTCATAGGAGAGGACATTGACACCCTTCTCTATGCTTCATCACTGTCACTGTCAGTGTCACTGCCCTCGATGTTATCAGGTACGGTTGCCATACGGTCAATAACTGCACGGGACGGAGAGGTGAACCTGCTTGCTGACAAGAGAGGGAATATAAACTATGAGATCCTCCGGGAGAGTAGAGGGGATGGCAAGAATGTCAGGCTCAAAAATATCAGCGCCATAAACATTAAAACTGTCTGGCATGACAGGAGTTCCGGGATGCGCATTTCGGGTAATATCGGCCAGGCAAACGTCAGCGGTGAGATCTTCAGAACAGGGATCTTTCTTAATACATCGGTTAGTGCCATGATCGACTCAATCACCCTGAATAATATGACATTCCGGACAATCCCTGTAAATACCGAGGTCAAACTCCGCAAGTCTGCAAGCTCGCTCTCTGTCACAAAGGGATCGCTTCAGGCAGCAGACCTGAGATTCGACATAGACGGAAATATCAATTATTCATCATCCACACTCAATCTGACAATAGCCGGGAGAAAGATAAACATCGCCTCGGTTGTCTCTCTCCTTCCCGAGAAATGGAGATTGGTTATGGGTAACTTTACTCCCACGGGCATAACTGATATACGGTGCAGCATTACCGGACCCTATGGGAGTGCGGGCAAACCCCATATCGACCTTACCTATGATCTCTCCGGCGGTAAAATGAGCCATCTGGCAAGCGGGTTCAGGGTCAACAACCTTACCTTCAGTGGAGGACTGACCAACGGCGACAGTAACTCTGCAGAGACGTTCCATTGCACGGTCGATAATCTTAATGCCACCTACGGCTCTGCCACCATAAAAGGCTCATTCATGCTTAACAACCTGACCCGTCCTTATATCACCCTGGCCCTTGACGGTGATATTGACTTTGATGACCTTGGCAGGATTATTACCCCCGGATATTTTCATGACCAGACCGGTTCTGTCTCAGGGAGCATACGTATAGCAGGCACCCTGCCGGACAATGCGAGGTTTGCAACTGCGCTGCCATTGCTCAGGCCGGACATCACCCTGTTGTTCTCGGAATTTGGAATTGGAGTAGGCGGTAATGCCTTTGCTCTGTCAGACATGAACGGATCACTGAAAATTAACAATGATATTATTGCAGACAGCCTCTCCCTGACCTTCAAGGGGCAGCATTTCACCATGAACACACTAATGAAGAACTTTGTTCCGTGGATGGCAGGGAGACCGGAGATACTTGAAATAACTGGTGATGTCACAGCAGACAGATTGGTAATATCTGAGTTTGCAGGTAAGCAGAGCGACACCCTGCAAAACGGAAGAAAGCCGCTTAACATCTTCCCGTCAGACGTAAAGGCAAATGTGAAGATCAGAGCCGACAGCCTTATATTCAATAACTTCAGAGTTTCCGAATTCAGTAGCATGCTCGATTACAGCCCCTATGTAATCACTTTCAGAAATATCACCGCCACGGGACTTGACGGATTTCTTAAAGGTGAATTGATGGTTGGAAAACAGAAAGATGGCGGTTACATTACCAGATCAAAACTTGATGTTACCGGTATAGATATTAACAAAGCTTTCAGTGTCTTCAATAACTTTGGCCAGGATTTCATACACAGTGAAAACCTGCAGGGCAGTCTGACAGGCAATATGACCATTCTCACTCCTCTTGACGGGAGTTATAATATTATCTGGAAGGCGATTGTGGCGCAGGCACATCTGACTGTCAGTGACGGAAAACTAATGAACTTTCCACCGGCTGAGAGCCTTTCAACCTACCTTGACCTTGATGAACTTAAGAACATCAGCTTCTCAAGGATGGAAAACGATCTGTTGATTAAAGAAGGTATCGTTTCGGTTCCCAAAATGCTCATAAACTCCTCCGCCGTCAATTTCACCATGTACGGAACACACAACTTTGACGGCGATTATTCATATCATCTGCGTCTTCTTCTTTCCGAAGTCCTCAGCCGGAAGGCCAGGGAACGAAACAGAGGGGTGAGTTCATTCGGGCAGGTACAGGTTGACGGCAGCGGTAAAGCAACTGTGCCCCTGAAGATTGTCTGTGTCAATAATCAGATTGATGTGGGTTACGACTTCGGACAGGCTCAGGACAATGTCAAGACTGACATAGCCATAGAAAAACAGACCATGAAAGGGATCCTGAATGAAGAATACGGGTGGTACAAGGCAGATACCGCCATGGTCAGACCGTCTGAAAACAAGCCCAGGTTCACGATCACCTGGGAAGAGGGGAAGGAGCCGGCCCCTGCAACGGAAGAGAATATGGAGGAGGTGAAGGAGAGCCCATTCAAGATCATCCTCAAAAAGAAAAAATAGTCCATGAACATCTACCGTAAAAGATTGCTCTGGAAGGTCTTGCTACTCCTGTTCGCGGTATTCATAGGTCTGGGGTCACTTATCTACACTAATGCCCTGGTTGACAGGCTCAAGGAGGAGGAACGCAAGAAGGCTGAGCAATGGGCTGAGGCCACGAGGCGACTGGTCACATCTGACGACTTCGAGTTTCTGTTCAGCATCATAGAGGCCAATACCACTGTTCCGGTAATTCTCCTCGATCAGGAGGATTATATCATCTCGCACAGAAACCTGCCGTCTGCCATGGCCTCTGATACCACGGCCCTTGTACGTGAGCTTAAGCGAATGGAAAAATGGAATACACCCATTACCATAGAACTCTCTAACGGAATAATCAACTACCTCTATTACCGGGAAAGCACGCTGCTCCGCCAGCTGAGGGTATATCCCTATATTCAGCTGACTGTGATGCTTCTGTTCATCGGCGTGGCCTATGTAGCTTTCAGTGCCTCCCGCATGGCGGAGCAGAACCAGGTGTGGGTAGGCCTTTCAAGGGAGACCGCTCATCAGCTGGGGACACCCACTTCATCCCTATCGGCCTGGAGCGAGATAATAAGCAGCAGGTACCCGGGTACCGACATTGCAGAGGAGCTTCCGGCAGATGTGGAACGACTAAGCAGGGTGGCAGAAAGGTTCTCTCTGATAGGTTCAAAACCCAAACTAAAACCCGAGAATCTGCCGGCACTGGCCGAAGCAACAGCGTCATACCTTAGGAAGCGGATAGCATCCACCATTGAGCTCAGGGTCATCAACGAGACAACCGGATGTTCTGCCATTCCATTCAACACCGTTCTTCTGGGATGGGTCATGGAGAACCTCGTGAAGAATTCAGCCGATGCGATGAAGGGTAATGGCATGATTAACCTCAGACTGACAGAGTCAGCAAGGGAAGCATTCGTTGACATTGAAGACAATGGTAAGGGCATACCAAGAAAAGATTTTAAAACAATATTCAAGCCCGGCTACACAACCCGTGAGCGAGGGTGGGGACTGGGATTGTCACTCTCAAAGAGAATAGTAGAAGAGTATCATAAAGGAAAGATCTTCGTGCTGCACTCAGAGGCGGGGCACGGGAGTTGTATGCGTATAATACTAAAAAAACTGTAACGTGATTCTCATATCCGTATGAATAGAAGTGAAATAGAGATAATGGCCCCGGCAGGCTCCTGGGAATCGATCCGTGCTGCCATTCAGGGTGGAGCCGATTCTGTCTATTTTGGTGTTGAGAAGCTTAATATGAGGGCCCGCTCATCAGATAACTTCACCACCGCTGATCTGCCAGCCATTGCCGGGCTGTGCAGGGAACACGGTCTTAAGAGCTACCTGACGCTGAACATCGTCCTGTTTGATGAGGAGATCAGTGAAATGAGGGATTTGGTTGACGCCGCCGCAAAGGCCGGGATAACTGCGGTGATAGCCACCGACCAGGCTGCCATCAGGGCAGCAGGAGAGGCCGGAATAGAGGCACATCTCTCCACACAGCTTAATATATCAAATGCGGAATCCCTGAGATTCTATTCACAGTGGGCCGACGTGGCAGTACTCTCCAGAGAGTTAAACCTGAAGCAGGTAAGGAATATTTATGACACTATCATTCATGATGACATCCGCGGACCCGGCGGGGAACAGATAAAGCTCGAAATGTTTGTTCACGGTGCCCTTTGCATGGCTGTATCAGGTAAATGTTACCTGAGCCTGCATGAGTACAATACCTCTGCCAACAGAGGCAACTGCTACCAGACCTGCAGGAGAGGTTACACGGTGACCGACAATGAATCCGGGTATGAACTGGACATTGATAACCAATACATTATGTCACCCAGGGACCTGTGTACTATCAGGTTCCTTGACCAGATTATTGAAGCCGGCGCACGTGTGCTGAAGATAGAGGGCAGAGCAAGGCCGGCAGAATATGTTATGACCGTCTCTCAATGCTATAGTGAGGCTGCTGCTGCAGTGGCTGACGGCTCCTTCAGCAGTGAGAAAGCAGAGGCTTGGATGAAACGCCTTGAGACAGTGTTCAACAGGGGATTCTGGGACGGATATTATCTTGGTCAGAAGCTTGGAGAGTGGAGTACATCCTACGGTTCCGCCGCAACGAAAAGGAAGATTTATCTGGGTAGGGTAACAAATTATTTCAGCAGACCCGGTGTGGCGGAGATAAAGCTTGAGACAGGTGCCCTTAAAAGAGGAGATGAGCTGATCTTCACAGGCCCCACATCAGGAGTAATTGAACAGACCATTACAGATCTGAGGGATGCTTTCGAGAACGAAGCCATGAGCGTACCCAAGGGAGAGATCTGTTCGGTAAAGATGAGAGAGGCTGTAAGGCGGTCAGACAAGGTGTTCAGGTGGGTAGAAGCCTCGTCTCTGAAAAAAGAGTGACCTCAGTCTGCATTTGCTGCTGCATCAGCAATCCTGAAGGCATTGACAGACACATCATCAGTATCGGTTTCAACATAGATCACCTGACCTGCCGGTCGCCTGGAGAGTCCGTATTTATATGATTTATCATAATATTCCAGGGTGATCCTTATCGCTGTAGGGTAATCGCCTCTCTTCAACGCCTCTACTGCCTCGCTGGTCCTGTCTCCCCCCAGTCTCTTTGAAATCTTCATCACTGCGGTGATGATCTGTTCAACAGGAAAGGCAGTGTATTCCTTCAGCAGTCTGGGCATACGTGTCTCTATACTCATCATCAGAGCTATTACTGGAGAGGTCTGCATACGTTCAAAAAAACAGTCGGGCATGAATACCGTCCCTATATTACGGCTCTCATCTTCGAGCCAGAGCGCTGCATCATCTATCTTTGAGACCATATCATCATGAAGCAGGTTGGCAAAGTGTTCGGATGATGGCTGCGGTGGCTGCCCCAGGGCACCGAAAGCTGAGCCCTTGTGTGAGGCCAGTCCCTCAAGGTCAGTAACCTGTTTCCCCTCCCTCATCATGTGATGCAGTATCTCCGTTTTGCCGCTGCCGGTGAGCCCGCCAAGAATGATGTACCTCCGTTCCCGGCCCAGCTCTTCAAGAATATGATTCCTGTATGCTTTATAACCACCATCAAGCAGGAGCGGGGTTATGCCGCCCGTGGAAAAGAGCCATGCCATGGCCTCTGACCGCATACCTCCCCTCCAGCAATACAGAAGCATCTTACGGCCGGCAGACAGTCTCAGGGCTGCAACAAGCTTTTCAGACATCTGTGGTGCTGCCAGGTCAATACCCCGGAGAACAGCCTTGATATTACCCTCGTTTTTGTACAGAGTGCCTACCTCTGCTCTCTGGCTGTCATCAAAGAGAGGCATGTTCACTGCTCCGGGAATATGGCCGCATGTATACTCGCCGGGCGATCTGACATCCACCACAGGAAGGGCATCCCTGAGCCCCAGGAATTCATCGGCGGGAAGTTTGGTTAAAGAAAAGGCCATCTGCTATTTCTGCTTGTGATACCTGTCTATTACTCTCCTGAGATCTTCCACTGTTACAGGCTTTGTGAGCAGCTCTTTCATGCCTGTCTTCTCCGCTTTCATGCGTGTCTCCGCCATTGTATCGGCCGAGAGGGCTATTATCTGTGTATTTCTGTCTGATTCGAGAATGATCCGTGCTGCCTCGAAGCCGTCTGTTTCAGGCATGATAAGATCCATGAGAATAAGGTCGTAAGACTTTTCCTTGGCCATATTTATTGCTTCGACACCGCCGGAGGCAAATTCGGCCTTTACTCCCAGCACCTTGAGAAGAGAGCCTACCACCTTCCTGTTCAGATAGTTGTCATCAACCACAAGCATCACGGGCAGATCAGTCTTGTTGCCGCTCAGCCTGCCTGAGGAGCTCCTCAGGGCAGGGAATTGATCCTTAAGAACACTGAGCAGATCTTCTACTGCAAACGGTTTGACAAGGAGATGGTCAATCCCCAGATCAACACATCTTGCATAATGCCCTTTCGGATCCCTGGAGGTAAACATAAGCACTATATGTTCTTCGGTAAGTCCGGCATCCATCAGTGCTTTCCCGACCTCAAACCCATCGGTATCAGGTTCATCAAAAATAACAAGAAGAATGTATCTTCCCTGCTCACTTTTCAGGCTGGTTTTTATCTGTGAGACGGTATGTTTTTGAAAGCTGGTAACAGAGACAGGTAATCCTATACGGTGCATGATACTAAGGAAATCGTCATCCCGTCCCCGTGTACCCGTTATGACAAGTGTTCGTATGTCTTCTGCCTCCCTGTATTTATCCAGATCAAGCTGCTTGGCTATCTTTTCGTTAAGATGAACATCTATGGTGAACGTGACCTTCAGTCCCTTCTCATGCCCCGAAGCGTCTCTGCCTGCCGGGCTCTCTGCCGTCAGCGTGCCCCCCATGAGCTCGGTCAGCTGTCTTGCCAGTATTGGCCCCAGCTTCATATCCTCAGACCATTCGGAACGTTCTTTAAGATTTGTTATATAGTCACCGAACAGCTTCTTGATCTCTGTCCTGGTGTAGTTGTTACCGGTGTCAGTTAATATGAACTCCAGCGTAAACTTGTTACCTTCTGACTTTTTGACCCGGCATCCCAGCTTTATCTCTCCTGTCTGGGTACCTGCAAGCGAGTTGTTCAGGAGATTGGTAATGACCTGCCTAAGCCTGTAGGGATCACCGATGAGGTTTTCAGGTACCGCCTGGTCAACAGAGGAGGAGAACACGACCATTGCTTCAGGATTCTGCCTTTTAACAAGGTTGAGGGAGTATGCAACCTCCTCCCGGAGCCGGAAGGGCACCTCATCAAGGATCATCTTTCCGGTCTCCATCTTTGAGACGTCGAAGATATCATTGATGATGGTGAGCAGAAGATCCGCTGACCTTCTCAGAAGCCTGGCTACCTCCTTTGAATCCTCTGACAGATCAGACCTGTTGAGCATCTCGGTCATCCCAAGGATACCGTTTAGCGGTGTACGTATCTCAAAGCTCATGCGGGCCAACAGTTCAGACTTGGCGATGTTGGCATCCGCCTCCTGTCTGCGGGCCAGCTCCAGTGAAGTAATATCTATCAGCACCTCCATGGTGGCTTCCTTTCCAAGATATTCAACAGTGATACTGTTCAGAAATATTATCCTGTCCCCCTCATTCCCGGGTAATATTATCACCTCCCCCTGACTGTACCGTCCCGACACATCTGGCAGATACTTATACCGTGAAAAATCAGGTACAAGCTTGCCCGTCATCTCCTCTTCACTGTCATAGGAAAACAGTGCGGCAGCCTTGCTGTTGGCTCTTATTATCTCCCTGCCGGAATTGAAGATAATGAACCCTACCGGCATCTGATCTATTATAGAGAGAAGACTCTTCTCGGAAACAATTTTAGTGCTTAGCCGGCGTGCCTGATTGCGAATAAAAAAACGAAAGAGCAGGATTATGAAAAGGATGGTCAGGATGGTCAGGAAGCCAATGATCAGGGAGTATCTTACAATATACTTATGGAAGAAGTCGGTGGCTGCCGAGAATACAATGGCGTAATCGATCCCGAAAATGTTTACAGGGTAGTATGAGGAGATTATTTCTTTACTGATGCCATCATCTTCAATGGTATGGGTCAGTCTTCCTGAATTGCCGTCTTCCAGGGCAGCGGTGATCTTGTCCAGCCGGTTGTAGCTGATCTCTCTGTCGTTATTGGAATAAACAACGGCGCCGGTGTCATTCACAACCCACTCCCACTGGTATTGTTCAAGGTCATATTTCGTAAAGATCCTTGAAAAATACCTGTCAAAGTCAATGGTGATCACAAGATTGCCGAGTACAAGACCATCCTTAAGGACCGGCAGATAGAACTTATATTTGTCACGTTCACTCTCGAGCTTATCAGTCATGTATATCTGAGGCACCGACTGAGCTTTGTACGCTCCGTCGAGCCAGGAATTCCTCTCCTCATCCTTGATAAGTGTATATACATCCCCATCAGTATTATAGAGCATCATTCCAATGACAATATCCTCATACTTTGAATAATAGAGTTTCATTTTCTCCCTGGCACGTTCATTCACCTCCGGATCGGTGAAAAATTTTGGGATATCGTCTGAGAAGTCTATTTCCGTAAGGTTACTGACAATATACATGCTGGTGTTGTCGATGTCTGAACCGGCAATCATAACCTGCCTGTCAAGAATCTTGTTAGAATATTCTATCTGATTCCTGTACAGGCTGGAGTAAAAGAGTACCATAACCAGTATGAGCAGGAGGAAAGCAGAGTATGCAACAAGAGAAATATTTTTTATTCCTGGCTCTTTCATGCCTTTAAAATAACGTTTATCTATACTTTTCATTGTCTTCCAGCAGCATACTTAAATAGCTTTTGTATCTCCACTGTTCTATTTCATTATTGGCAACTGCCTCACGGACTGCACAGCCAGGCTCGTTAAGGTGGAGACAGTTGTAAAATCGGCATTTGGGTGAGATCCTGAAGATTTCAGGGAAGAAATGGTAAATCTCATTACGGTCAAAGTCTATTACTCCGAAGCCTCTTATCCCGGGAGTGTCAACGACAAATCCGCCACCTGGCAGGGGATGCATCTCGGGGAAAGTAGTGATGTGTCTCCCCTGTTTATGGTAACTGGATATTGATCCGGTTCTGAGTGACAGAGCAGGGTTAAGCCTGTTGAGAAGGGTGCTTTTGCCTACGCCCGAATTTCCTGAGAGGAGGGTGATCTTATTCATCATGACTGTCTCGAGAGCAGACATACTGAGATCTTGCGTTGCAGAGACAATAAAGACGCCGTAGCCTATTTTCTCATACACCGTTTTTATCCTGTGTGCCGTGGCCATCTCATCATCATCATAGAGGTCGGACTTGTTTATTACCACCGAGGCAGGAATCCGGTATGCCTCAGCAGTGGCCAGGAATCGGTCAATAAACTCAATGGGGGTAGAAGGCATTTTGATTGTGATGACGAGGAATGCCTGGTCAATGTTTGCTGCAATGATCTGTGATTCCCTGGAGAGGTTTGAGGATCTGCGGATGATATAGTTCTTTCTTTGAGAGAGAGTTACGATCACACGTTCATCAGCGTCGAATGTGACATGATCGCCAACAGCTAAAGGATTTGTGGTACGCACACCACTCACCCTGAAACGGCCTTTAAGGACGCATTCGGTGATGTCACCCTCCTCATCGAGCACCCTGTAACGGCTGCCGGTAGATTTTATAACTGTTCCCTGTTTCAATCCCCCCTGATTTGCGGCAAAAATAAAAAAGGTGATGCCGGGAATAGCCTGGCATCACTTTTATTATCATCACTGCCTGTTATTTTCAATATTCGGATGCCATAAGGAAGAACGGTTTCATCTCAAAGTTTGAATAATAAGGCCTGAGTCTCTCTGTATTATAGTATTCAGAAACCTTAACAACTTTCTTTGTTGATGTAACAACGTCAATAGGAACATTGTCATAGCGACCGTTCTTGAGCACCACAACTCTGCCGTGCATGCCTTTCATTATCAGATCCAGGGCAAGGTTGCCAAAAGCCATTGGAACGATAGAATCAACGGCATCAGGATCTCCGCCCCTGACCAAATATCCAAGCTTCTGATTTATTATATTGATAATCTTTCCATTATTGAATTTTGCAGTATGGTTCTTGATCCCGGCGGAAACGAGGTCGCCTATGCCTCCCAGTTTGGCGTGACCGTAAGCATCAAGCTCATTGTCCTGGAAGACCATATCGCCAGCCTTGTAGAGAGCCCCTTCCGAAACCAGAACAATAGAGTAATGGCTCGGGTTTGAATTTCGGTCTTCCACCAGAAGTCTTGTCAGTTGTTCAATATCGAATTTATACTCAGGTATGACACACCTGTTGGCGGCTCCTGCCATTGTCGGGAGCATAGCGGTGAACCCCGCATACCTGCCGAACACCTCAAGCACCATTATGCGTTCATGTGACCCGGCAGAAGTGCGAAGAGTATTTGTCATCTGAATGGTACGGGTGACGCAGGTGCTGAACCCAATGCAATAATCAGTCCCGGGAACATCATTGTCCATAGTCTTTGGAATGGCTACTACCTTCACACCCTGTTTATAAAGATGTACACCATAGCTGAGAGTGTCATCACCTCCAATGGGAATAAGATAATCGATATTCAGCCATTCGAGATTCTTTATAACCTCAGGTGTGAGATCATTAATTTCATCCTTGTATGTATCCTTGAGATGATCAGGGACATAATTTTTAGGTACATGGCTTGGTCTTGTACGCGAAGTATGGAGGAATGTGCCTCCTGTTCTTCCTGACTTGTTGACGATATCATCGGTCAGCACCTGGAAACAGTGGCTGTTATCTGCCTTGGGATCCCTGATGATCTCAGTGATGCCACCCCAGCCCCGTCGAAGTCCTATCACCTTATATCCCTCCCTGTTAGCCCTTATAGTCACTGCCCTGATTGCTGGGTTAAGCCCAGGAACATCTCCACCACCGGTCAGGATACCAATCACTCCTTTGATTTTCTTCTGGTTTACCATTATAAATGATTTTTTAAATAAATTTTGAATGCAAGCGGTAAAAGTAGAATATTTCAAAATCATATCAAAAAGGTAATCAGGTACTCCTTAAATTTTTTAATATTTTTGAATAAAAAGCTAATGAATAAAACTGATACAGCGATCCGTCTCTTCCGCGAAGGGTACAGCTGTTCACAGGCAGTGTTTATGGCCTGTGCAGGTGAGGATGAATATTCTGCAAGGATTGCCGCGGCATTTGGCGGCGGCATAGGAAGGATGCAAAAGACATGCGGAGCCGTGACAGGTGCCTGCTTATGGTTCGGCTTAGCCTATGGAGCCACGGGTATTCCCGGAGAGGAAGATAAAAACAGAGTATACGGGAAAGTGAGGGAGTTCAACAGGATATTCACTGAGAGGAACGGTACCGATCAATGCTCCGTACTTCTTGGCGAGGACCTCAACACCCGGGAGGGAAAAGAACAGATAAGAAAAAGGGGGCTTACAGAAAAGGTGTGCCAAAAATGCATCGCCGATGCCCTGGAAATAATTGAATTGATTGGATGAGGAATGCAACGTGTGGTAATTACCGGAGGTAACGGACTTATTGGCAGGCATCTGAGTTCACTGCTCATGGCGAATGGCTATGAGGTGGCACACCTCTCCCGTACACCGTCAGAGGATGACGATTACAGGTCATACCTCTGGGATCCGCAATCCGGTTACTGTGATAGCGCTGCATTTCATGATGGCGACGCAATAATACACCTTGCCGGAGCTAACATTGGCTCACGTCGCTGGAGCAGGGCAAGGAAAAGAGAGATCATCAGCAGCAGGGTAGAATCGGCCGGATTGATTTATAATTCCACCGTTATTGCCGGGAAGATGCCATCGGTATTCATTACGGCTTCAGCAACAGGCATATACGGCTCAATAATCTCAGACAGAATACACCTTGAAAGTGATCCGCCTTCAGATGATTTCCTGGCAGAGACTTGCCGGCTGTGGGAAGAAGCTGCAGACCGGTTCACTGATGCAGGGATCAGGGTGGTTAAGGTCAGGTGTGCTGTTGTGCTTTCTGCGCGGGGATCCGCCCTGTCAAAGCTCACTGCTCCTGCCGGGGCAGGACTGATAGTCAGGCTGGGGCCGGGAAATCAGTATTTCCCATGGATACATATTGACGACCTGTGCCGCATATATCTGAAGGCTGTAAACGATAATGCTATGGCGGGGCCATATAATGCCTCTGCCCCGCAGCATATTACGCATGACATGCTTATGAGAGAAATTGCGCGGCAACGACAGCTGCCCGTTATCCTGCCAAGGATACCGGCATGGCTTCTGAGGCTGATATTGGGAGAGATGGCCGTTGCGCTTACCACAGGCAGCCGTATCTCTTCGTCACATATTACCGGCACAGGTTACAGCTTCACCTATCCTGACATCACATCAGCACTAGAGGCCTGTTGATATTATCCGCCGGCAACGATTACCGGACCAGTGAGAAATATAATTCTATAGATCAGGTGAATCCGCAAATGATTGAAGATGAATTATCTTCATGCCTGTTTATTCTTGTGATCAATTATGTGGGTGTTGTGTTTGACGATTATTCCCGAATTCCGAAAATCACCTGCATGAGATAATAAATCATTTTATTACCAGCCGTCCGGTTGAGGAGATATCGCCTGCGGTAAATTTAATCACGTAAATTCCCCTGCCAAGATGTGACAGGTCAACTTCATTCGTCCCCTCAATTTCAGTTTCATATAGTTTCGTTCCGTTAGTGCCGTAAACTGAAATTGACGTCCTGGCCGTTACCGGTACCGTTATATGACCATCGGAAGGGTTTGGATAGAAGTTGCCGGGGTCTGTGAGGATCCTCGTAAACTCGGGGACCTCTTCAATCCTGAATTTATTCAGCACAACGCCCGAACCGTTTTTACCCGAGGCAAATCCCAGATAATGGAGACCGTTCTGCTCCGGTTTTATCAGGGCCCTGTACATTATCTCCCCGGTAAGGGAGAAGTCCTGTGACGAGAAAACAGTGCTCTCGTCAAGGCTCAGAACTTGCCTCTCAGTGCCCTCTTTCAGGAAGAGTGATTCCCTGATATCCGGAAGAGCATTTCTGTAATTGAATGTGATTGCATATTTCTGGCCGGCAGTAAGTGTGAACCCCGGCGTGTAGAGTATGTTCATCTCATCTGAGGATGAGAAAAGAGTAATGGCGGGGTCCGGACCTGAATAATCAGGTCTCCAGCCTTCGGCACCGAGACTTGATTTCCATCCCATGGGCAGGGAGGTCTCAATGTCATCAAAATCCTCATCATGAGGCAGATTCGCAATAGAAAATATTCCTGTCCGGTCGCTGGCAGTTACAGGCACGGTATATTTGTTGGAAACGTCGTCGGTAACACCCCAGACAGTATAATAATATTCCTCATCGCTCTCAAGTCCTCCATGGGAGAAGGTTTTCAGGCTGCTCCTGTAGATCACTTTGCCACTCTCGCCTATCGTATCCCCCTTGTAGTAAGTTTTTCCGTCGACAAGCTTCAATGTTTCGGGACCATCGGAGACCGCTGCAATAAAATCGCCTCCCAGGGAAGCTTTCCATGACAGGGTGATCAGATTGTAACTGAAGGGCAGCGTTTGCAGATCAGTCAGTTTATCAACATTCACTGAAAAGGTGACGCTGTCACCGTAATCAGTTATATCATAAATATCCAGCCCTGAAATTGTGCCCTCCTGCAAAAAGCCATACGGATTTGTGGTATCGTTGAACGAGGTGGACCCTGACACTCCTGGTAATGCGGCAATCTTGGGGTAGCCGTCACTGGAAGGAGTGCCGTTTTGCCGGAAGATATATATCTCATCGGGAGGTCCGTCAGCATTGCCGTCATATCTCTTATCCACACGGTAAATTGTAAGTCCCGTAGCCGGAATTGCGGATTCATACAATCCCGACTTTTGCCTGTATTCGGCAACAAATGGCTGCACATCGGAATAGGGCGAATTGATTATGACAGCACTTAATCCGCCCTGGCCAGCCGGCTTCAGCGTATACGTTCCTGATTTTACTATCACGGGAATCTCATTGATCCAGGCTCCGTATTTATACTTCATCCAGGCACAGGGGTGTCCTTTCCCATTGGCCATTATGTCCCATTGTCCGACAGAAACCCTGTCATTGTTATAGTGGTAAAGATCAGGGGCTCCAAGAGAATGAAACATCTCGTGCGAGAGGGTTGTAACAGAGACATTCTCCATCTGAAAGGTATACCCTCCCACTCTCAATGATCCGATCTTTACTGTGCGCGTGTAAAGCGACCATCTGTGAGGCCACAGCAAATCACCCCATCCGTCCGGAGTACCGCTTACAATGAACGATACGTTATCAATAACGCCATTACTATCCGTGTCGAAGTTAACTCCCTGCGGCAGAGATGCCGAACCTGAAGCCCATAACACTGCTCTTTCAAGCAGTGCATGCTCACGTTCCGTTCTCTCATTGTCAGTCTCGTAGCCTTCGATGTTGGTCTTGGAATCGTAGGGTTTGTAATAATCCCGGATATAAATATCTGTGTAGACGAACGTGCCTGCCTTTTCATCCGGGAAATTATAACTTACAACATTGAATCTCCCTCCTGAAATCTCACTGTAATAGTTACGGACAGAGCTCCCGGAGAGGTCATTGAACAGAGTGTTGAAATAATCCAGCGTTTTCGAAAAATACGGCTCGTCACTGAACTTGATATATATGACCAGGTTATTGAGATAATCGTTCGTCTTGGCCAGGGAACCACGGCTTCTGTCAATAAAGCTGCCGGCCATCATTGACTGATATTCCGCCCGCTTTGTCTCTATTGTTGAAGGCACCCTTACTTCTGTGATATCAGGATCCCGTGAGGGTTCATCATAGCCTGCCCTCAGAGCTGTAAAGATGAACTGATCACCTTTCTGAACCTGGTAGTAGTAATAACCGTCAGCTCCCTCTCTGACCGGAAAACCATTTTCATCATGCAGGTAGTTAAAAAACTCATCTCCTGAAATATAAAGCTTTATCTGCTTCCCGTCAGGAAGCACCTTAAATGCCGGTTCGAAGCTTAAGGGAGCGGACAACAAGACAAACCCGGTCAACCAGAATGATATAATTAATATCAGGTTGCGTATATGGTTCATCTCCGTCTTCAATACAACCTAACCTCTCCTGGATATGATCTCCAGTTTATTCATGTCTGATATCTCAATTGTGCGGCCGATGCTCTTGATTATTCCGTCTCGCCTGAACTCCGAAAATGTGCGTATGACATTGGCCGAGCTCATGCTGATAAGATCGGCAATCTCCTTCCTGGATACCGGCAGATCGAAAATTCTGGAATGATATATTTCTCCTGAAAAGTAAAGCAGTACATATGCTACGCGACCGGCAAGATTCCTCTTTCTTATCTCCATCCCAAGCGAAATGATATTCTCAGCTGTCCTTGAGAGTATGGTAATAAGGTTCAGCGCAAACAATCCGTTCCTGATTATCATCTCTTTGATAAGGTCTATCCTTATTGCGCACACAACTGAATCTTCAAGGGCGGAGAGGGAGTACCTGTAAGCCTCCTCATAGAAGACGTTGGTATTGCTGACAAACTCAAATGGCCTGGTAATAGTAACTATCTGTTCATCCCCGCCTTCCGTGATCCTGTAGAGTTTGACAAGTCCATGCTTCAGATATTTGAAGTAACGAATAGGATCACCTTCCCTGTGAATAACTTCACCCTTGGAATAGGATATCTCCTCCCTGACCTCACAGATCAGCCCGATATCCTCATCACTGAGACTGGAAAAGGCAAGATTCCTGAGTTCACATGATATGCAATTGCATTTCTTCTTCTGTGTCTGTATCACAAGTGCCATGGATTATGCAAATTTAGAACAATATGCATATAATTTGGTTCACCTTTTTTAATTTTGACAAAATGCAATTTATGACTGACAGAAGTACGATTTACAGGACGGATTACCACATACACACTACTTTCAGTGATGGCAAACAGGGACCTGAGGCATGCATCGAAGCTGCATTAAGAAAGGGTCTGAGGGAGATAGGATTCTCAGATCATCTTAATCCGGCCAGGGGAGACCTTGTGTGGTGCATGGAGCATGAAAGGCTTCCCGAATATGCAGAACATATACTGAGACTGAAAAAAGAACATAATGACATAGCCGTGAGGCTTGGAATAGAAGTCGATTACCTGCCAAACATGGAAAGGGATACGGAGAGACTCATCAATTCTGTGCCTTTTGACTATGTAATAGGGTCAGTCCATTACCTCGGAGATGAGACTGTTGATCTGGGTCCGGAGTTTTACATTGGCAAGAATATTGACATGATCTATGAGAATTACTTTAACCTCGTTTGCGAAGCCTCCGCAACAGGTTTCTTTGACATCATAGCACACCCGGATCTTGTGAGGATTCACCGCTTCATGCCTGAGACAGACATTTCTCACCTGTACAGTATGATTGCCTCTGCTTTTGAAATGCATGATGTGACCTTTGAGCTGAACACAAACGGACGGAACAAACCCCTGCAAGACTTCTACCCCGATAAAAGATACCTTTCAGTGTTCAAAGAGCATGGCGTATCTGTATGCGTCAATTCAGACGCCCACTTCCCGGAACGGATCGGCCAGCATTTCGATGAAGGGTATGATCTTCTCAGGCAGGCCGGATACAGGGAGATGGCAGTTTTTAACAATCGCGAAAGATATTTGATACCATTTTAAACCCTTTTGCCAGGCATTTAAGCATTGCCTGCAAAATTTTTTCAGGTGGAACTTTTTGTCTTTGTTTTGCTGTGCATCATAAAAATGACTGCGTGGGGGCAGATTAGGATCTTTTGGGTTTTATCGTCATAATAAATGTCTGAAAGGATCAGGCCAAATGCAGTCAGCGTTCAGGAAACTGCCATAAGATGCTCTGCCAGTATTCTGATTCCTATAATGATAAGAATAGCCCCGCCAACTATTTCAACTCTTGATCCGAGACGGCGGCCTGCTGACTTCCCAATGCGTATGGCAGTCATTGATGCAAGAAAAGTGACTGCGCCTATTATCACACCGGCGGCCCATATCTGAACCTTCAGCAGGGCAAAGCTTATGCCTATGGCAAAAGCATCTATGCTCGTCCCGATAGCCATGGTGAGCAGGATGGGCCAGCGTGTGAAGTCCAATGGTTCTTTTTTCTCATCATCCATTAATCCATTGAATATCATCCTTCCACCCAGGATCAGGAGCAGACCAAAGGCCACCCAGTGATCATACCTTTCAACCTGTCTGTTTACGGTAGTGCCCAGGAAATATCCCAGCACCGTCATTCCACCCTGAAAGAATGCGAGAGTGAAAGCAATACGCATTGCATTCCTGAATCGTATTCTCGACTCTATGACACCACATGAGAGTGAAACCGCAAAGCTGTCAAACGAGAGGCCAAGGGCAATGCCTGATATAGTTAAGATATCCATCTGTTCCAGGAGCCCGTAAAAATAGTTAATAATTGCTATTTTTACCACCCATACCAGAGAAATGAGGGTTGTTGTCCAGCGAGTGAAAAGAGCCTCCGTCTCCATAGGGGGAGAGTCCCGTTCAGCAATCGGAAAAGGTCTCCTTGTACTTTTGGGAATTGAGGAGACGGACAGATCTGATGATGCCACATGGCTGGCAGCGAAGATCGTTAACCTGCGTATTTTTGACGACAGCAACGGAGTGATGAACCTTTCAGCAGCAGAAGCGGAGGGTGGATTATTAATTGTCAGTCAGTTCACCCTGTTTGCCTCCACAAAAAAAGGTAACAGACCCTCTTATATCAGGGCGGCCAGACCGGAAAAAGCAATACCGCTCTACGAAGAATTCATATCCGTTACTGAAGCTCTTCTGGGGCAACGTGTAGGCACCGGACTCTTTGGTGCAATGATGGAGATAGAGCTTGTGAACGACGGGCCGGTGACAATAATTATTGACAGCAGGAGCAGGGAATGAAAGAGAAAGAGCTTAAAAGATCAGTGCTCACGGTTACTGCCTTCGCATCATTCCTGACGCCATTCATGGGGTCATCGGTCAACCTGGCACTCCCTTCTATAGGGGAGGAGCTGTCACTGAATGCGATCACCCTGAACTGGATAATAAGCAGCTATATGCTTACAACCTCTATCCTGCTCCTCCCTGCCGGCAGGCTGGGTGACATCCTCGGACGGAAAAAGGTCTTTACTGCCGGAATGATCATCTTCACGCTTACGATGGTACTTCTCACATTTACCCCCGGCATAAAGTGGCTTATAGGTGCCCGGATACTGCAGGGTGTCGGTGGTGCCATGATGTTCGGAACGAATATGGCCATACTCACCTCTGTATTCCCGCCCGGAGAGAGAGGAAGAGCTATGGGCATCAATGTGACGGCAGTTTATATCGGGCTTGCGTCAGGACCGTTCCTCGGCGGGTTGCTTACCCGGTACCTGGGATGGAGAAGCATCTTTGCCTTCCTGGTGCCTCTGGGTATCATCAGCCTGATACTCATATACAGACGAATGAAGGATGAATGGGCTGAGGCAAAGGGTGAGAGCTTTGACTGGCAGGGCGCATTAATCTACGGACTGTCTATGGCAGCCGTGATGTACGGATTCTCGAAGTTGCCTCACCCTCAGGGATGGGTATTAACTACCTCGGGACTGATATTATTTGCGCTGTTCATCCTCAGGGAGAAGAGCACAACACAACCTCTTTTCGATATTACCCTTGTATCCGGGAACAGGGTCTTCGCATTCTCCAGCCTTGCTGCTCTTATCCATTATGCGGCAACAAGCGCTATCGGATTTTTCCTGAGTCTCTTTCTCCAGTATATAAAAGAGCTGGGGCCGCGAGATGCCGGGTTCGTGCTAATGTCATGGCCCCTGACAATGGCACTCATCTCTCCGGCTGCCGGCAAACTGTCAGATAAACATAACCCCGGTGTCCTTGCTTCAATAGGTATGGGTATCACCTCTGCCGGCCTGATAATGCTCTGCTTTATCAGCAGTGATACTTCAGTACTGTTTATTATTACGGTACTGGTGGTTATGGGAGCCGGGTTCTCTCTCTTCTCATCCCCCAACTCTAACGCCATTATGAGCTCCGTTGAGAAGAGGCAGCTCGGCAATGCTTCAGGAATGCTCGGAACCATGAGGAACGTTGGCCAGACATTCAGCATGGCTATTGCCCTGATGCTTCTGGCCCTTTACATGGGACAGGATAAAATCAGCCCGGAAAACTACCCGCAGATGCTCAGCTCAATGAAAAGCGGTTTTGTAATCTTCTCTCTGCTCTGCTTTGCAGGGATTTTTGCTTCCCTGGCAAGAAATAAAAGCATGCGTAAATAATCCGGTTTTTGTTTGCTTTTCATTAAAAACAATTAAATTGACCCACGTTTGAAGTCCGGCTACCGGAATGTGCCGATTAAAATATAACATTGACTATGACCAAATTATACAGGAAACTGTTAAATAATGATTATTCGCCCGGAGAGATGGGCGAATGCGTTACCGAAGCCAGGAAGAAGATCCATTCCGTGGAGAGGGTTCCCATATTGAGAGATATCTTCTCATTTATTGATCTTACCAGCCTCAATACTTCTGACAGCGAAGGAACCATCAGCAGCTTTGCGGAAAGAGCGGCATCATTCCGATACAGTTTCAGCGACATGCCAAATGTAGCTGCACTCTGTGTCTATCCTAATTTCGTTGCCGTGGCAAAGAGGGGCCTGGGAAATTCCGGAGTGAGACTTGCCGCAGTTTCTGCATCATTCCCCTCCTCTCAGACATTTCCGGAGGTCAAGGCCCTTGAGACCTCCATGGCTATAAGGATGGGAGCAGATGAGATTGATGTGGTGATCCCCGTTGGGACATTTCTGGAGGGAGACTATGACTCAGTCATTGATGATCTTAAGGCGATAAGGCAATCAGCGGGAGAGGCCACACTGAAAGTGATTCTTGAGACAGGACTGCTAAAAGATGAGAGGAACATTTACAGGGCCTCAGTATTAGCCATTGAGTCAGGTGCTGATTTTGTCAAGACCTCCACAGGAAAAATCCAGGTATCAGCCACACCGGAAGCGGCATGGGTAATATGCCATGCGATACGTGATTACTGGCATGAGACCGGTATCATGATCGGGTTCAAGGCTGCTGGCGGGATTGTGTCACCAGATGACGCCATGCTATACTATTTCATCGTAAGGAACATGCTTGGTGAAAAGTGGCTTACTTCTGATTATTTCAGGATAGGGGCCTCTCGGCTGGCAAACAATATCCTTGCTGAACTATACCCCGGACAACCCGCATATTTTTAATTAAAACAGATGATAACAGGTCCGGGCGATACAGTAAGTGTTGCTTCCGATACTCTCTTTCTCCCTGCTTTGCAGAGTGAATTCAGCATTGGCCGGATCATCCCTCTGCTGACCCGGGAAGAGGGGCTGAAAGAGACAACTGCCGGTGAGGACATATTCGGCACAGCCTCTGTTTCAGATGCCGGACGCATTGACGGACAACCATTCCCCGTGGAAACGATCAGCCATGATTTCAGTTTCATCATCCTTTCTCTCTCCCTCCTGATCATAACTGCACTCACGGTATCCGGAAGGAAAAACATAATCTCATGGTTCTCCTCAATCAGTTTCAGAAAGAGACCTGAGTTGATTCCCCCGGGAACCACGGCAATCCTTGCCTGGCCTAAGATCATGAGGAATATTTTCACCATTGTGAATATAAGCCTGTTCGCAGTGGTATCACTCCTTTCGGCAGACCTGATTAACTATAACGATCCATACAGCTTCGTTGAACTGACCGCCATCCTCAGCGGTGCGTTCCTCGCTGCAATGATGGCCAGACATCTTACGTGTATCATTGTTGCTGAAATAACCGGCTGGAAAACACTCTTTCGTGAATACATGGTTATTGTTTACAATATTTGGTTCGTAAGTGCTGTTTTTCTCTTCTTTTTGAATGGAATTATCATTTTTGCACCTCTTGAAAACACTCTTCCTCTAATCATAACAGGTCTTATTATTGGCTCTATACTTCTTATTATCAGGGCAATAAGGCTACTTTTAATATTTCATAACAGTCATATTTCAGTATTTTATTTCATTTTGTACCTTTGTGCCCTTGAAGTCTTGCCCGTTTTGGTCACCATGAAAATACTCGGTATTTTCTGATAACCGGGTAATACAAGGAGGTTGAACTAAAAACTTATGACTTTGAAAATAAGGAAGGTATTAGTGTCACAGCCTGAGCCAAACAATCCGAAATCACCATATTTCGAGCTCGCAAAAAAACATAATCTGAAAATTGATTTCCAGCAGTTTATACAGATTGAAGGTTTTTCTGCAAAGGAATTCAGGCAACAGAAGATCAATCCCGGGGAGTTTACTGCCATAATCTTCACATCAAAGACATCAATAGATCATTATTTCAGGATCTGTGAAGAAATGCGCATCAACATTGCTGACACGATGAAGTATTTCTGCATAACAGAGAACGTGGCGTTTTACCTCCAAAAATACATCGTATTCAGAAAGAGGAAGATCTTCCACGGTAAGGCTACTTTTGAAGATCTTATTGACGTCATTGTAAAGCACAGGGATGAGAACTTCTTTGTTCCTCTTTCCGATCCCCACAATACAGATATTCCCGATCTGCTGAGAAGCCATAATATAAAGCATACAATAGGCACGATGTATCGAACCATCAGCAGGGGGTTTGATTCTATGGAGCTGGATTATGACATCCTGGTCTTTTACAGTCCAAGTGGGATTAAGTCACTGAAAGAGAACTTCCCGGCTTTTATACAAGGGGATATAAAAATTGCTGCCTTTGGGCCTACAACGGCAGAGGCGGTGACCAATGAGGGATTCAGGCTGGATATCCAGGCCCCCAATCCGAAGGCCCCGTCAATGACCATGGCTCTTGACTGCTTCATAAGAGAGTTTAATAAAAATAACAAATAGATTCATACCCGGATAACACTCAAAATGAAAGCATCCATCCACCCGGATCGATGCTTTCTCTTTCTTCATGAAACAAAAAAAGGAATCGTTCAGCAAAAGGGAAAGGCTATGCGGAATAAAAGCCGTAAGAGAACTCTTTGCAGGAGGCCGTACCATCAATATGCCGCCTCTCAGAGTCGTATACAGGGTGATCTCTTCCGATGAATCCCTCCCTCCCTTAAGAGTCCTTATATCTGTACCTAAAAGAAACTTTAAGAAAGCCGTAGACCGCAACCTCATCCGCAGAAGGATCAAGGAGGCATGGAGAAAGAACAAACAGCCCCTGATGATGATGCCGGAAAAAGGCAAACGACTGGAACTGGCATTATTATGGATTGATACTGAGATCAGAACATATGATGATATCGAAAAATGCGTAATAGAGGTGATGGGAAGATTGTCACATCTTAAATATTAACTTTGCGAAAATTTCTTCTATGATAATGGGAAACAGAAAAAGAGTGCTGCTGGTGCCGGCAATAATTTTAACGGCGCTGATTACCCTGGGTTTTCTCCTGGGCGGTCAGGAGAGCAGAGATTTCAAACTCACAAAAAACCTTGACATATATATCTCCCTTTTCCGGGAGCTCAATGCCTTTTATGTTGATGAGATAGACCCCGAAAAGCTGGTACACAAAAGCATTAATTCCATGCTCTCGACCCTGGATCCTTATACTGTCTTCTATCCCGAGGAAGAGACGCAGGATCTTGATTTCATGACTACAGGCAAATACGGAGGTTTTGGCTCATTAATAAGAACTTCGGGTGATTATATTGTTGTTACAAATGTTTATAGGGATTTTCCTGCTGATAAGAGCGGTATACGTCCGGGAGACCTGATGATAAGCATAGATGGCAAGTCACTGAAAGGGGTCTCATCAGATAAGGCATCCAATATGCTCAAGGGTGAGCCGGGTACCGAGGCAGAATTAGTTATCAGGCAAAACGGCAAGGAGCTTACCAAAAGTCTGAAGAGGGAAAAAATAGCTATCTCCGCTGTTCCCTATTATGGAATGGTGGATGAAAATACAGGATACATAAGATTTACCAACTTCACCCAGAACTGTATTGCAGAAGTAAGGGAGGCTCTCCTTGATCTGAAAAACAAACAGGGGGCAGAGGATCTGATCCTGGATCTCAGAAGCAATCCCGGAGGCCTGGTCAATGAAGCCGTTGAGATAGTGAACCTGTTCGTGATGCCCGGACAGGAGGTTGTAAGTACCAGGGGCAGAGCCAGTCAGTATGATGCTGTCTTCCGTACAACAAAAAATCCCGTGGCACCAAATATGCCTGTGATTGTTCTTGTAAACAGGGCATCAGCCTCAGCCTCGGAAATCGTTGCGGGGGCATTGCAGGATCTTGACCGCGCAATAATTGTCGGCGAGCGTTCATATGGCAAGGGCCTGGTACAGGTAGCAAGACCCCTGAGCTACAAGGCACAGGTGAAAATAACCACTGCTAAATATTATATTCCCAGCGGAAGGTGTATTCAGGCGGTAGATTTTTCACATCCCAACGAAGATGGCAGTGTGGGACATATCCCTGATTCACTGATAAAAACATTCAAAACCAGGAATGGCAGAACCGTAAAAGACGGTGGAGGAATAATTCCCGATATTCCCGTACCTTCAGACATGCTAAACCGGTTCACCAGTGAGCTCTATGTACAGAATATGATCTTCGATTTTGCAACTGAGTACTTCTGGTCACATCCCCAACCCCCGGTGCTTGACAGCCTGAAGGTGACCAACACTGATATCGATCATTTTAAGGCTTTCCTCCTGGAGAGGAATTTCTCTTATAAGACAGGCTCCGAGACCCTTCTCGGGGAGCTGGCCACCGTTGCCACCGATGAAGACCTCTATGATGAGAACCGGGAAGCGATTGAACAATTAAGGACCGGACTCAGCCACTCTCTTGAAAAGGATATGGATAAATACAGGAGTGATGTTGCCGAACTTATTGAGTCTGAGCTTGCCGGTAGATATTTCTATGATTCGGGAATGGTGAAATACTCACTCACCCGTGATGCACAGGTTAGTGCAGCGATAAGCATCGCCGGAGACAGGACACGCTATGCATCCCTCCTCAGAGGGTCTGCCGCCAATTAGTCCACTTAATTTACTCTTCAGAACAACTCTTTCTTCCATACCGGGAGATGCTCTTTGATCATCTCAAGGGTATGACGGCATGCACGTGTGGCGTGATCACGGCTAACTGCGGTAACCATCAGGAAGAGCGATACATCTCCGGCTTTAACGGTACCCGTAGAGTGGACGATAATGACCTTCCTTACTCCGCTGAAAGCCGACCTGACAGTCTTAATTATATCTTCAGCCTCCTTTTCTGCCATTTCTTTATAGGCTGAATACTCTATGGCTGTAACCCTTTTACCATTTACCTCATCATCACGCACCTTGCCGATGAATATTGAGACAGCTCCCGCACTGACATCGTCATTGCCAAGGGTAATCAGTTCTGAAATAAGCAGAGGGGAGATTGCCCCCTCGAACAAAATCCTGTTTTTCATTTTCCGAATTCAATTATTCAACCCCCTTTGAACGGGGGAAGTATTGCTATTATGTCATTATCATTCAATGCTGTTTCCTCTGTGAGCATGACTCTGTTCAGGGCAAGCCTGAAAGAGATGCTTCGCATAGATGGGTATTTTTCGAGTATCTGACTGCAAAGGGTTGCGGTATCATCTGCAGACAGCGTCTCCGAGGTCGTTCCGGCAACCTCTTCAGCGGCTCCGAAATACAGGACTGTAACCATTGCGCTCATTGTCAGTGTGCCTCCAGCCAGTTATTTCCCGTGCCGGTGTCAACCACCAGTGGCACCCTCAGCTCTGCAGCACTCTTCATCTCATCCATAACCATTTTTTTTAGCTTTTCAAGCGAGGCGGTCTCAACTTCGAAGATAAGTTCGTCATGCACCTGAAGTATCATCCTGGCACCCGTAATCTCTCTGGTAAGTCTGCCTGCAATATTTATCATGGCTATCTTGATAATATCCGCGGCACTCCCCTGGATGGGGGCATTGATAGCATTTCGCTCGGCGTTTCCTCTTACAACCTGGTTCCTTGAATTAATGTCCGGAAGATAACGTCTGCGTCCAAACATGGTGGTAACATATCCGAGCTCCCTGGCCCTCTTTATGCTCTCGTCCATGTAGGACTTCACTCCGGGATAGGAGCTGAAATAGCCGTCAATAAGCTCTTTGGCCTCCTTTCGGCCTATGGTGAGCCTCTCCGAAAGGCCGAATGCCGAGATGCCATATATGATTCCGAAATTTGCCGTCTTGGCTCTTGCACGCATCTCCCGGGTCACCTCCTCAACAGGAACACCAAATATCTTTGAGGCAGTTGCCGAATGAATATCCTGTTCTGAGAGGAAATCAGCTATCATGGCAGCATCATTGCTGAGGTGAGCCATAAGCCTGAGCTCTATCTGCGAATAGTCAGCACTGAGAAAAATTTTTCCCTCTTCGGGGATAAAAGCCTTACGAATCTCCCGGCCTTCGGCATCGCGAACAGGTATGTTCTGAAGGTTGGGGTTGGTCGAACTCAGCCTCCCTGTAGAAGCAACCGCCTGGTTGTAGGTAGTGTGTATCCTGCCGGTATTGGGGTCAACAAGCTCCGGCAGGGCTTCCACATATGTTGAGAGGAGTTTCTTCAGACCGCGATATTCAAGCACCTTTGCAATTATCGGGTGCCTTGCAGAGAGACGCTGCAGCACCTCTTCATCAGTCCGGTACTGCTTTGTCTTTGTCAGACGGGCATTATCGTCAAGACGGAGCCTGACAAAGAGAATATCACCAAGCTGCCTGGGTGATGAGATATTGAATTCCTGCCCGGCCAGACCATAGATCTCTTGTTCCAGCCTGATGATTGTTTCGCGTAACGTCACGGCATAACTCTTCAGCGCAACCTGATCTATCAGAATCCCTTCGCGCTCCATCTCTGCCAGCACATTTATAAGCGGCATCTCAATATCAGACGCCAGTTTGCAAAGACCCTTCTTTTCCAGTGCCGGCTCAAATATCTCTTTAAGCTGCCATGTTACGTCCGCATCTTCCACTGAATATTCCTTTACCCTTTCCTTCTCCACGTCACGCATATTTCTCTGCCTGGGCCCTCGTTCTCCTATCAGTTCTTCAATATGAACCGGTTCATAATTCAGATATTGAACCGCCAGAAGATTCATGTTATGGCGCATATCTGGTTCGAGAAGATAATGGGCCATCATGGTGTCAAAGAGAGGACCTTTTACCCGTATATTATATCCTGAAAGCACTTGTATGTCAAACTTCAGGTTCTGTCCGGTTTTTCTGATCTTCTCATTTTCAAACAGAGGGCGGAAAGGATCCAGGAGTCTCATTGCTCTCTCTCTTTCAGGCGGGAGCCAGAGCAAAGTGCCGCTCCCCTTCTCCCATGCAAAGGCCACTGCTACCAGTTGAGTGTTCAAAGAATCAAGAGAAGTGGTCTCAGTATCAAAACAGAACTCGCTGAGTTCTGATAAACTCATGGCCAGCGCTTTTGCTTCATCTTCTGTTTCGACGATTGTGTAGTTGTGAGGTGTGGTATTGATGTTCGAAGCGGAAGTGCCGTTGACGGAGGCCGTTGGTCCAAAGAGCGTTCCCTGTTGGCCGGAGGATGGTTGCTGTTGTTCAAAGACCGTTGGTCCCGATGTTGCCCCGGAGGATGGTTTCTGTTGTTCAAAGACCGTTGGTTCCGATGTTGCCCCGGAGCCGGAAGAAGATGCCGCCGAATCGCCGGATACAGAAAGACGGGAAGCCATGGTACGAAATTCCAGCTCTTCGTAGAGCCTGTGAAGGGCATCAGTATCAGTCTCCTTTCGATGAAAGTCCTCATGCCTGAATTCAACCGGAACATTCTGTTCTATCGTTGCCAGCCGTTTGGAGAGCAGTATCTGGTCCCTGTTTTGCTCCAGAATGTCCTTTTGACGGCCTGAGACCGCCGATGTATTATCAAGCATGCTCTCTATGCTTCCGTGTTCACTGATAAGCTTACAGGCTGTTTTAGGGCCAATTCCCGGGGCCCCGGGAATATTATCTGAAGCATCTCCCATCAGACCAAGGAGATCAGTTATATGATCGGGGGGCACTCCATACTCCCTGACAATCTCCTCCCTGCCCCATATTTGGGCCTCACCACCCCCGCGACCAGGCCTGTACATAACAATATTGTCAGTGACAAGCTGTGCAAAATCTTTGTCGGGAGTCATCATATAGGTGGCGTAGCCATGTTCTGCAGCCCTGTTTGCAAGGGTACCTATCACATCATCTGCCTCGAACCCCGGAACCTCAACTACAGGTATCCTGTAAGCATCAAGCAGGCGCTTGATATAGGGGACTGCTATTTTTATGTCTTCAGGCGTGGCATCACGGTTGGCCTTGTACGCAGGATACATCTCATTCCTGAAGGTGGGTCCCGGAGGGTCAAAAACAACCGCAATATGCGATGGCTTCTGTTTTGTCAGCAGGTCTTCCAGGGTCAGAAGAAAGCCAAATATGGCAGATGTGTTCATCCCTTTTGAAGTCACACGGGGATTACGGATGAATGCATAATAGGACCTGAAGATCAATGCATATGCATCAAGCAGAAATAGTCTTTTGTCGTTGTCTTTTATTGTCACTGGTTATCAGATGCATGCCACTCGGCATACGATGTGGCTGTTTCATAAAGTTTTACACTGTGAAGGGAAACACCGGCGGGAATCTTTCCGATCAGAATGGATGCAATATCTGCCACCATGTTCTCACATGTAGGCTGGTATGATGCAACAATTACATTACTAAAATGCATCCGATAGTTCTCTGTTGATTCCACCGGCGCCAGTCCTGACACTACCAGCGCATGGTCAAATCTGTCTACCACATTTTCCCGGACAATCCTCTTCAGGTCGCCAAAATCGATTACCATCCCATTGCGGGGATTATCAGGGTCATTCAGCGGTTCTCCGAGAAATGTGACATAGAGGATATATGAATGACCGTGCACATTCCTGCACGGACCATCATAATTCCATAGTGCATGAGCCATCTCAAAACGAAACTCTTTTGTTACTCTTATCACCGCCATTTCCCCATGATATTGATATCTGCAAAAGTAAACTTTTTATAATGATTTTTGTTTAGCTGGTAATAACGCACTGATATTTATGAGTTTTATCATCATACAAGTGAATTAATCCGTATATTTGCGGTCATTACTTTAATAACCAATGGATAAGAATAAATTGTTGACTATCCCATTCCTGGCCGGAGAAAGCTTTAAAAAGTACGGAGAGAACAGGGCAATGGGTTTTGTAGGAGAAGAGGTTATTAACTATAACCAACTTAAGAACAGAACAGAAGCAGTAATACGCCTGCTTGAAGACTACTCGGTTCGACCCGGAGATAAGGTTGCCATACTAAGCAGCAGTATGCCCAACTGGGGGGTGACCTACCTGGCCATTACCTCCATGGGTGCCGTTGCCGTTCCTATCCTGCCTGATTTTTCAGCGGGAGAGGTGGAAAACGTGCTTATGCACTCCGAAGCAAAAGTACTGTTTGTATCAAACAACCTCGTACAGAAGGTGGCCGGATTCAGGTCGGAGACCCTTGAAACCGTGATAACCATCGATGATTTCCTGGTCAAATCAGGTTATACAGGCAAGGATTTTAATCCCCTGCTTAAGCCTCAGAGGGAATATGAGGTAACAGAAGAAGATCTGGCGGTAATAATCTATACATCCGGCACTACCGGTAAGTCAAAGGGCGTCATGCTCACCCATAAAAACATCTGTTTTATGGCCAGACAGGTACTGACTATACAGAATATTGTTGAGAGTGATGTATTCCTTTCCATACTGCCACTGTCACATACATACGAACAGACACTGGGTCTCATACTGCCATTATTCAATGGCGCCATGATCTGGTATCTGCGCAAGGCCCCAACTTCATCGGTTCTCCTGCCGGCCCTTGAAAAGGTAAGGCCTACAATCATGCTTACAGTGCCACTGATCATGGAAAAGATCTATTTTGGTAAGATAGCCCCGACATTCCAGAAGAACAAGTTCATGGCAGCGCTTTATCGCATGCCCCTTTTCCGCCGCTTTTTCAACAGACTGGCCGGCAAAAAACTTTACAAGACATTTGGTGGCAGACTGAGATTCTTTGGTATCGGCGGAGCAAAACTCAATCCGACTGTTGAACAGTTCCTTATTGATGCCAGGTTCCCCTATTCCATAGGCTATGGCCTTACGGAAACCGCCCCTCTCCTTGCAGGTACAGTAGTAGGCTCTACGAAACTCGGATCAACAGGCCCCGCCATGCCGGGCGTTACCCTAAAGATTCACAATCCCGATCCCGTTTCCGGTGAGGGTGAATTATGGGCCAGTGGAGATAATGTGATGAAGGGTTATTATAAAGATCCTGCAATGACATCCGAAGTGCTTACACCTGACGGTTGGTTCAGAACAGGAGACCTGGGCCATATCGACAAACACAATTACCTGAGCATCAGGGGAAGGCTGAAGAATATGATCGTGGGGGCAAGTGGTGAAAATATTTACCCCGAGGAGATCGAATCGGTCATCAATGATTTCAGCCATGTGATTGAGTCTCTCGTTGTGGAGAAGAAGGGTAAGCTTGTTGCAATGGTGTACTTAAATATGGAAGAGATGCAGGCTAAATACCAGCTGATGAAAAAGGAGTTCACGGAACAGGCTGAGCAGGTTATAATTGAATATCTTGAAGAGCTTCGCAAGTATGTTAACTCAAAGGTCAACAGATACAGCCAGCTTCAGCTTGTTGTTTATCAGGCCGAACCATTCCAGAAAACAGCCACCATGAAAATAAAGAGATTCCTTTATTATTGATCCTTTCTTTTATGGAGTGTTCTTAATACAACCACTATCACCTGAGCAATGAGGGGATTGTGGTTTTTTTCTTATTTTGCGGTCAAATTTCATTCTGATGTCAGACAGGAATAAATCACTGCTTCTTATCTTTTCAATTCTGATCATTGACCAGATCGTAAAGATTATTATCAAAACCAACATGATTATCGGGGAGGAGATCCCCGTTCTGGGCAACGGGTTCAGAATCCACTTCCTGGAGAACAACGGCATGGCTTTCGGCATGGAATGGGGCGGAACGACCGGTAAGGCAGCACTCTCCATCTTCAGGATGATCGCTATTGCTGTTATCTCATGGTACCTTATGGGCATCATCAGGAAGAAGGCCAGCCTGGGTCTCATTCTCTCTGTCAGCGCTATTATAGCCGGTGCAGCAGGTAACCTGATTGACAGTGCCTTCTATGGACTGATCTTCAGCGAAAGCTGGCATACACCTGCTATTCTGTTTCCCGAAGGAGGCGGATATGCCCCGTTCCTTCAGGGAAGGGTTGTAGATATGCTCTATTTCCCGGTTATTGATACCAGCTGGCCTGACTGGTCACCTATTAAACCAGGTCAGTCATTTATCTTCTTCAGGCCTGTATTCAATCTTGCCGATGCCTCCATTACAACAGGTGTGCTGGCTATTCTTTTCTTCCAGAAGAAGTTTCTGGGTGAAAAGAATGTATCTGGCATTGAATAATTCTATTATCTGCTTTTACTTGACTGTATAAAATTCATTTCTTCACTTTTTGTTTTATTTTTGAAGTAATTACTTCATGCGCATAATGTCAGCCCTGTCAGACATTAAGAAACCTGTCGCCGCAGAAATGCGTGAATTCGAGTTGTACTTCAACCGGACCCTGCAAACCGATATACCCTTCTTTCATGTCATACTGAACAATATCATCCGCAGGAAGGGCAAGCAGATGAGACCATTACTGGTCTTTCTTACTGCCAGGCTCAACGGCACGGTGAACGAAACTACCTATGTTGCTGCTACTTTCATTGAGCTGCTACACACGGCAACCCTCGTTCACGACGATGTTGTGGATGATGCCTCACAGAGACGGGGATTGCCTACAATTAACGCACTCTACAATTCCAAGATAGCCGTACTGGTAGGCGACTACCTCCTTGCACAAGGCCTTTTAATCTCCGTCGAAAAGAAACGATTTAACATGCTGGGGATTGTCTCTGATGCAGTAAAGGAGATAGTCAAGGGCGAACTGATTCAGCTTCAGAAAACCCGCAAGCTGAATATCCGTGAAGAGGATTACTTTAAAATTATCAGGATGAAGACGGCATCACTCATCTCTGCCTGTACAGCCTGCGGGGCAAGCTCTGTCACCGAAGACGCCTATACAATTGCCCGTATGAAAGAGTTTGGAGAGAGCATAGGGGTTGCCTTCCAGATAAAGGACGACCTGCTTGATTATACCGGTGATGGACTGACAGGAAAGAGAACCGGCAATGACATTAAAGAAAAGAAAATCACACTGCCTCTTATTCATGCCCTGCGAGAGGCAGGACCGCTTGAGAGAAGACATGTCATCAGAATACTCCGAAGAAAGAAAAAGGGGAGAAATGAAATAAAGAAAGTAATAGCCTTTGTGAATAAATATAATGGCCTGGAATATTCCGGGCTAAAAATGAAAGAGTATTCTGACAAAGCACTGCGTATCCTTGATACATATCCTGATTCAGAAACCAAATCAGCACTTACTGAATTTGTAATATTCTCAACACAAAGAAAAAAATGAAAGATGTCAGTCGTTTTCTTTCGCTGGGCAAGTATGCCATAGTTGGTGTCTCAAGAGATCCCAAAAAATTCGGACAGGTAATGTTCCGGGATCTTCGCAAGAAGGGAATGGACGTTGTGCCTGTTAACCCCGGTGCAGACACTATCGACGGTGTAAAATGCTTCAGGTCGGTCAGTGAATTACCCCGGGAGGTCAAAGGAGTCATTTTCATGACGCCAAAGGAGGCTACCCTGCCGGTTGCCAGGGAGGTGATAGCTCATGGCATTAAAGATTTATGGATCCAACAGGGAGCAGAAACAAAGGAGGTCATATCCGAACTGGAAAAGGAAGATATTAACCTGATCCATAACCAGTGCATGTTGATGTTCTGGAAACCCAACGGTATCCACTCATTTCACCGCTTTCTGAAGAAAATCTTCGGGGGTCTGCCGGCCTGATTGAAATTTTTCAATTCTCGCGAGGTTAACATAACGTTAAACGTTGCGTTACTCACTGTATCACTGCGTTTTACGCTGTTTTTGGCGTCCTATTGTTTCACGTGGAAAAAACCTGTTTCTGTAGTACTGCGACAAGCATTGCAGCCCTTTTCTTTCCGATCACAGCCTCCAGCTCATCTGTTGATGCTTCCGCCAGTTTTTTTACTGAGCCGAATTTTTTCAGCAGCAGCTCTTTTGACTTCTCCCCTATTCCGGGTATCTCATCCAAAACCGAATGGTTCATCTTTGAGCTTCTCTTGGCTCTGTGAAAATTGATCCCGAACCGGTGCGCTTCATTTCTCAACTGTTGAATGATCTTTAGAGTAAAACTGTTTTTATCAAGGTAAAGAGGTACAGAGTCTCCGGGAAAATATATCTCCTCAAGTTTCTTGGCAATTCCTATAACTGTAATACTGCCTCTCAGTCCAAGCAACTCCAGACTCTTCATAGCCGATGAGAGCTGACCCTTACCGCCATCGATCACAATAAGCTGCGGCAGAGGTATTGCCTCATCAAGCATCCTTCGATAGCGCCGGAAAATGACCTCTTCCATGGAGGCATAGTCATCAGGACCGGTTACTGTTTTAATGTTAAAATGCCGGTATTCCCTGTTGACGGGTTTTCCTCCCCGGAAAACAACACATGCCGCAACCGCCGATTCTCCCTGAATATTAGAATTGTCAAAACATTCTATATGAACAGGTAATACAGGCATGTGGAGATCCTTTTTCATCTTCTCCAGGTTGCGTTCCGTACGGTTCACTTTTGATTTTTCTGCAATTTTCTTTTCTCTCTCTATTTTGAAAAACACAGCATTGCGGTTTGCCAGTTCAAGCAGTTTCTTCCTGTCTCCTCTTGCCGGAACTGTATATTTGACCTTATCTAACAGTATGTCAGGCATAAATGGCACTACTATCTCCGGCGAGTCTCCTGAGACTCTTTGTCTTATCTCGGTAACAGCAGTTGACAATACCGATTCCTGTTCCTCTTCCAGTCTCATTTTAAGCTCAATGGCGTAGGTCTGAACCACTGCGCCGGCCACCACCTTCATATAGCTGACAAACATCGAGCCCTCATTAACGGAGCACCCAAATACATCCACGTTCTTTACAGAGGTGTTTACAACCACCGATTTGCTCCTGTATTTTAAGAGGACTTCAAGTTTTTCCTTAATCTTCTGTGCCTCCTCATACTTAAGCTCGGCAGCGTACCTCTTCATAAGCATTTGCAGATGCCCGGTTATTCCGCTGATATCTCCCTTAATTATCTCTTTTATCCTGTCAATCTGATGATTATACTCTTCCTCATCTATGAGCCCTATACACGGAGCCTTGCAGTTGCCAATATGATATTCGAGGCAGACCTTGAATTTAGCTTCTGCAATCGATCTGCCATTTAACGGCAGAGGACAGGTACGAATCTGAAACAGATGGCGTATCAGTTCAAGAAGTGTGCGCACTGCAGGTACTAAGGTATATGGACCATAGTAGGAGGAGCCATCGGCAATTAACTTTCGCGTCATAAAAACACGCGGGAAAGGCTCATTTTTAACACAGATCCAGGGATAGGTCTTGTCATCCTTGAGAAGGATATTATATCTGGGCTGATGCTTCTTAATAAGGCTGTTTTCAAGCAGCAACGCATCCGATTCGTTGTCCACTACAATGTGCCTGAGATCAACAGCCTTTGAGAGCATGACCTGTGTCTTGCCTGTCTGGTTTTTGGAGAAGTATGAGGCTACACGTTTTTTCAGGTTGCGGGCTTTGCCAACATACAGGATTATACCGGAGGCATCAATGAACTGGTAAACTCCGGGCTTCTCCGGCAGTGAGGTAACACTTGACCGTATGGATTCTTTATCTCTCAATTTCAAATAATTACAGATGAACCCTTCTTTAGGCTCCGGCATGCTTGTATATATATCTAATTATCAGCTTATTAATAAGATGCTGGTTTGCCTGTCAGTAATCAATGCAGTTAAAATACTTGCATAAAGGTATGAATAATGAATGCAGAAGAGCAAGCGAACCTGCTCTCAAAACCAAAATGCAGGAACAAGCTGTAATATCCGGCAGATTTAGAGAGATACTGCATTAATGAGAAATATTCCGGGAACTTATGGCAGTCATAGGCTGCCGGAGAACACTGATAATCAATAAATAAACATCTGTGGGAAGATAGAGAGTAATCAGATTGGGAACTTATTGCATATCTGTATTATGCTAAGGCTAAGATGCTGATATTCTTATCTTTGGCGGTGTTCCTGAACAAAAAGCGGGATATGTCTGAATGACAGTCCGTCAAACAGGCCTCTATCGCTTATTTTTAGGCGTGGTATCACCAGAAGGGCCATGAATGAGAGGGTCATAAATGGAGCATCAAGACGGCATCCGAGGCTTTTAGCTTTCTCTGAAAGGTTCTCATAACGTTTTGCCATAGCTGTCACCGGCATATCTGACATAATGCCTGCCACGGGAAGCTTAAGAATTTCTTCGCTCTCTTCCGAGACTACGGACATACCGCCCTCTGCGTCAACAATCAGGTTTATTGCAGCAACTATGTCGCGGTCATTTGTTCCTACCGCAATGATGTTGTGACTGTCATGGGCCACCGAAGAGGCCATTGCTCCGCTCTTGAGTCCGAAACCTTTAATAAAACCAACTGCCGGAGGTTTATCGTTGTATCTCTCCTTGACCACTATTTTTAAAATATCTTCATTAATCATAACGGGAACAAAAGGTTCTTCGCCGGCGGATACTACTTCTGAGCCGGTTACCAATTCCCCGTTCTGTGCAACAATGACATTTATATTACCACCCTCATTTATTACCCTGATTTCGTCTGTCATCAGGCGGGTGCATTTAAATCTGTTTACTTTTTCTATTATTCCCGGTCCGAAAGCTGTTCTTTGACCGTCAAATACCATCTTTCCGTCTATCCATGTCTGAAGGACATTCATCTTTGCGGGATCATCCACAACAATGAAATCAGCCGGATCACCAGGTCTCAGTAATCCTGCCTTAATGCTATAATGTTCCACCGCATTTACCGAAGCTGCTCGCAGTACATCAAACAAATCATAACCCATTGCCACAAGCCGGGCAACAATTCTGTTTATATGTCCTTTTGCCAGTGTCTCAGGATGAAGATCATCAGTACACAACATTACCTCATCAGGATAATAAGCCAGTAACGGAGCGAGATTTTCAAGGTTTTTTGCGGCACTGCCCTCCCTGATGAGTATTTTCATTCCGCAGGAAATCTTCTCCATGGCCTCCTCCAATGAAGTACACTCATGATCGGTGGATATACCGGAACTAATATATTTTTTTAAATCGTTGCCTGTTAGTCCCGGCGCATGACCATCAATAGGTACTCCTGCCTTTATTGCCGCCTCAATTTTTTTATGCACTTCAACATCATCATAAATTACTCCCGGAAAATTCATCATTTCTGCGAGAAACCCTATCCCCTCCTCCTTAAGCAATTCTTCTATATCCTTTGCCGTTATCCTTGCTCCTGCTGTTTCTGATGACGTTGCCGGAACGCATGATGGAGCACCGAACATTATTTTGACGGGCACATTAGCTGCATTCTCAATCATAAACCGTACTCCTTCCTTCCCAAGTACATTGGCTATTTCATGCGGATCGGTCACGACGGCAACCGTGCCATGTCTTACCACTGCAACAGCGAAGTGTGATGGCACAAGCATGCTGCTTTCAATATGCACATGGGCATCAATCATGCCAGGCATAATAAATACATCTGGACTATCCCCGGTCTCCTCTATGCTCTCAATTACTCCCGACAAAATATGTACTATTCCCGGATATATGCGCCTTTGATGAACATCAATTATTTTTCCTGAAATTTTCATTTTATATAAATAAAACATGTTCCACGTGGAACACTATTTATTATCTTCCGAGATACATGATTAAAATTGAAACATCAGAAGTTGATACTCCGCTTATTCTTGAGGCCTGTCCAATTGTCTCCGGTCTTATCTTTGAAAGTTTTTGTCTTCCTTCTGTAGATATGGATGCAAGTTCATCGTAATTTATGTCAGAAGATATTTTAAGTTCTTCCATCCTCTTGATCTTATCTGCTACCCCTCTCTCCCTCTCCAGATATCCGGAATACTTGATTGATATTTCCGCTGCTTCAATGATCTCTCTTCTTCTCTCTGACCTGTTGAAGGTAAGGCTTTCTGCGTTTGGAATGTTACTTAATAAATCATTCAGCTCTACCTGCGGACGTGTTGCTATATTAATTGCCTTTACCTTCTGATTGATTTCCGCTGTGCCTCTTTCCTTCAAAAATTGATTTATCTCGCCAGGTGATATACTGTAGTTTTTAACAAACCCTATTATCTCATTTACCATTTCATATTTCTCTTCCATTCTTTTAACCCTTTCCCTGGAAGCTGTACCAAGAAGCATTGCTTTCGGCGTCAATCTTTCATCGGCATTGTCCTGCCTGAGTAGAATCCGGTATTCAGCCCTGGAAGTAAACATGCGGTATGGCTCATCCACCCCTTTTGTAACAAGGTCATCTATGAGAACACCAATATAAGCATCATCCCTTTTCAGGATAAAAGGCTCTTTTCCTCTAATCTTAAGTACTGCATTAATTCCCGCCATAAGACCCTGCGCTCCCGCTTCTTCATAACCGGTAGTTCCGTTTATCTGCCCCGCAAAATAGAGTTGTCTTATTCTTTTTGTTTCAAGGCTATGCATTAACTGTGTCGGCTGGAAAAAGTCATATTCAATAGCATAGCCCGGCCTGTATATCACAACACTTTCAAGTCCATCTATCTCTCTTAATGCCTCTATCTGCGTATCAAGCCTAAGGCTACTGGCAAAACCGTTTATATAATATTCATTTGTATCCCAGCCCTCGGGCTCAAGAAAAAGCTGGTGTGATTGCTTATCAGCGAAGGTGACAATTTTAACCTCTACGCTCGGACAATACCTTGGACCTGTTCCCTTAATTCTACCTGTGTATAAAGGAGAAAATTTCAGGCCTTCCCTCAGTACATCATGCGCTTTTTCATTTGTATGTGTGATATAGCAGCTTCTTTCGTTCTCAATATTTACTTTGTCATTCAGATAGGAAAAACCACGACCGTCACCGTCTCCTCTCTGTTCCGTCATTGCCTTGAAATTAAGGCTCCGGCCGTCTACCCTTGCACTTGTCCCTGTCTTTAGTCTTTCCACCTCAAACCCAAGATCCTTCAACTGTTCACTGATACCCCTTGATGCCGCGTCACCGGATCTTCCACCAGCCATAGTATTGAACCCTACATGCATCAACCCATTCAGAAATGTACCGTTGGTAAGGATAACAGCTTCGGCATACAGCTCGGTGCCGAATGTCGTTGTTACACCCTTTACCACCCCATTCTCTATAATAAGGCCGTTTGCAACTTCCTGCCATATATTGAGATTATCTGTCTGTTCCAGAGCTTTTCTCCATTCCCGGCTAAAGAGCATCCTGTCACACTGGGCACGCGGACTCCACATAGCTGGTCCTTTGCTCCGGTTCAACATCCTGAACTGTATCATTGACCTGTCTGTAATCAGACCGGACATACCTCCAAGTGCGTCTATTTCTCTGATTATCTGCCCCTTAGCTATGCCGCCCATCGCCGGGTTACATGACATCTGGGCCAACTTTGTCATATCCATAGTGACAAGAAGGGTTCTGGCCCCCATGGTTGCAGCAATATATGCTGCCTCGCAGCCGGCATGCCCGCCGCCTACAACAATTATATCATATTTGAAATTCATTCAGCATATGATAAGGCCAGATACATCTCTTCCATCTCCGACATTTTCTTCCTCTCCTCTTTTGTTCTGTCATCATATCCGCATAAATGTAGAAAGCCATGAAATATTACACGCCTCATCTCTACATTAAAACTTACGCCGAAATTCCTTGAGTTATCTTTTACTCTTTCAGCACTGATATATATCTCCCCGCTTATTGCCCTACCTTCGTTATAATCAAATGTTATAATGTCAGTATAGTAATCGTGTCCGAGGAATTCTTTGTTTATCTCATACAATTTTTCATCTCCCGTTATAATCACATCCACCTTCACACCCTTCTTTCCAGCATCACTGATAATCCGGTTTATGATATTCTTCACCTGTCTGCTTTCGCGAATTCTGAAATTTTCAATATCGTAGTGAAAATTAACCTTCACCTTTCAGTATTTAAATCTCATTTTTACCTCATTTCCAGGCTCATTATATTCAATTGCATCTGCAAGGCTTCTCATAATAAACACTCCACGTCCATGAAGGTTCTCAATATTCACGGGATCCGTTGGGTCCGGAAGATTATCATACTTAAAACCTTCCCCTTCGTCAGTCACAGTAACATCAAACATATTTCCGTCAGCTTTAAAACTTACGGTAACCTTCTTGTTGAAGTTCCCTTTGTTTCCGTGAAGAATAGCGTTATTAACCGCTTCTACCGTTGAGATTAGTATTTTTCCATATACTTCATCCGAAATGCCCAGTTTCTTCGATAAAGTATCTACAAGCGTTTCAACAACGCGTAGTTTCTCAATGTCTGAATTAATTGTAATGCTTTCCATCCTTATTCCCTATCACTCTATTAACTGACAGGGTATTTATTTGTTGCAAAATTTACTCATTTTTTTACAAGCCATTGTTCCGGATCGAGCTTTTTCTTCTCCTCGTAAACCATAAATTTAAGAACGGCCTTCCCTCCTTCCGTATTGTCCAGGTAAACATTACCTATTGACTGCCCCAGAGATATATTATCTCCTGCTTTAACATTTACATTGATCAGATTCTGATATACTGTAAGATACCTCCCGTGTCTAATGATTACAGCCATATTTGCACCTGAGATCGCAAAAACACGTACTACCTCTCCTTTAAAAACAGCCCTTGCACTTGTTGCACCCATTGAAGTAATTTCTATCCCTATATTATCTTCCGTAACATTTTTCAGTATAGGATGCTGTTGCATTCCGAAATGACTGGTTATTATACCACGATCTACAGGCCAGGGCAATCTTCCTTTGTTTTCACCAAATGATTCTCCGATGATCTTCATCTCATTACTCATCGGAACCGTTTCACTTTTTTTTCTTTCCTCCTCAATGAGTCTCTCTATCTCTTTCTCTATCTGCTTTGCTATACGTCTCTTTTCATCAAGTTCCTGCTTCAGTTGCTTCTCTTTTTTACTAAGAGTGTTTATTAATCTCTCCTTATTATTTTGTTCCTGGCTCAGAATTTTCTTTTGGTTTACCTCCTTATTTTTCAACTCATTAATATTCTTCCTATCCTTCTCAAGGTTTTCTCTGGTGCTCTGCAGCTCATTGTATATAGTTTCTATGGTTCCCGTTTCTTTCCTTCTATATCTCGCAACCTGCTGAATATATTTAAGTCGCTTGTACCCCTGATTAAAATCTGAAGAAGAGAGGATGAAGGCAAGTGCCGGTGTTCCCTTTGATGCCTTAAATGCACTCTTTATTGACTTTGCATACTCATTCCTGAGATCGTTCAGGTCCTGCTCCAGCATCTCAGTAGCCAATCTGTTGAGTGAAATCCTATATTCCAGGAGATCTATCTCCTGACCGTATTCATTTATCAGTTTCTCTCTCAGGCTTAATTTCTTTCCTATAACCCTTAATTCATTAAGATTTTCGCTCTTTTTAGTTGATGTATTTTTTAACATCATGTCAACATACTCAATCTCATGCAGGTTTTTTTTCCTCAATTCCTCAAGTTCAGCCCTTGACTGCCCCTTTCCCTGTATGCATATCAATAAAATCAGGGTCAATATGAAAAATTCTTTTTTCACAGGTTCATTCGCATATAGGAAGGAAGCTTAAATTCGATATCAGAATTATAACCTGTTTCCAATTCGTCAATAAAAAGTTTCACGTGAAACATTCCTGAATCTTCTTCCATCTGTATTGATGATGCATATTTTCTATTTCCTGCCATTCTGAAATCACTGAATTGCAGCATAATCTGTTTCGCTGAGTTGTCTGCACGCCATATCTGCTCACTGCAAATTTTCAATTCGCCTATGCATATACTCATTTCCCGTATGACCTCATCAACGGTACTTTCAATCCTCAAAATTCCGTTATTTGTTGATTCTAAACGTCTAAGGCTGCTTTCCGGCATATCTCCGAAGAGTATATTTATAAAATTTTCCGGCATTGCATACCTTTTCATTATCTCATCTCTCTTTCCTATGTATACGGTCTTGTTAAATCTGTCAATTGCAGCAATGTCATTTCCAACAGCAAGTATTCTAACAAGCTCTATACCAAGTGGTCCTCTAACAGATGCCGAGAGATCACCCTTCTTATTAACCTTTGCATTTATTCCAAATTTCCCTTCAATTGCAGTTCCATAAAGTTCTATATGACCCTTATTTATAATAAACCCATCCTCTGTGATGTTGCTTCTTTTAACACTTTCCACCATTTCAGAATATTCAGCATCGGTGCTCATATTCATTGTGCCGTAACTCCTCCTCTTCCTGCTTGCCGAGCAAGCAGTTAAAAGAATGATCATCAAAGTAACTATCCCTATTTTTATTCCTTCCCGCATCTCTTTATCTCTTGCTTGAGGTATGTCTTGGAACTGTCAATTTTCAATGCATTTTCCCAGTATATAACAGCTTCGCTACATCTCTTCAACTCACGTGTAATGTAACCCATATGCTCAAGTATTTCTGCATCTCTCTCCTCGTCCTTTTCAAATATCTTTATCATTGCCTTATGCGCATCCCTGTATCTTCCCAGCTTGAAAAGAACCCACGCATATGTATCTATGTAAGTATCGTTGTTTCCCTCTTTTTCCATTACCTTCTCTGACATTCTCAAGGCCTTTTTCAGGTCACTGTTCCCCTCTGCCAGAAAATATGCGTAGTTATTTAGTATCAATGGGTCTTCAGGAGCTATTTTCAATGCCTCCTCATAAAATTCATATGAACTTTTGTAATCCTTCATCCTGTATTTCAGGTCTCCGATCATAGAGAGTATCTGAACCTTGAACTCATCATTATTCCCTGCAAGAATCATTGCCTTCTTCAGTTCATTGTCCGCCACTTCATACTCTTTCAACTCCATTGCAGAAATAGCATAATAGACCTTACCTAAAATGCTAAGATTGTTTTCCCGTGAGTATTCAGAGGTTAGCTCGTATAGCTTCTTATACTCTTTTTTATCTGCATAAAGAAGTATCAGCTTTTCCTTGAAATAATTTCCAGCCTTTACTTTTTTAATAATTTCTTCATATCTCTCAATGGCCTGGTCATTTTCTCCTGCAATTTCCAGCATTTCCGGTCTCAGTGACAATATTTCCTCATCGTCACTGTATCTATTTTCCAAAAGAACAAGACTTTCGGCAAGGGATGCTGAATTTTCCTTTACATACGCCGTATCTGAAATAATTCGACTGGCAACTGCAATTTTTCTGTCTCTGTCAACCACCTCGCTTTCAAATACATTGTTCAGAAATACAGTTATTCCCGAATATTGCTTTTTATATACAAGATTCATCAGGTAAAGAAGCTGACTTTCAATATTATCCGGGTTATTTTCAATTATCTCTTTATAAATGCTGTCACTTCTTTCAGGCTCATTATTTTCTGAATAAATGTCTGCCAGCAAAGCCTTGTATCTTATTTCTTCCGGCTTTTCTTCTATTAATACCCTTGTCCGTTTCGCAGCCTCATCCAGTTCATCATTCATTATCAGACCAGATATCATCATAAGAAACATATCGTCATTTAATTCACCTTCGCTGCCAATAATCCTGAACAGTGAATCTGCCTTCTCGGTCTCTCCCTTTTCCGAATAGATCCCTGCCAGAATACTATTGACCTCCACTGCTCTTTTATCAGCCTTCAATGCTCTTGTAAAGTATACCAGTGCCGAATCTTTTTTCTGATACTGGGTAAACAGCGATCCGCATGCCAGTTGGTACCAGTAATTTTCAGGCTCTATCCGTGCGGCTTTTGTAGCATATAACAATGATTTATCCTGCATACCTGCATTTGAATAGAGCTGCGCCAGTTCAAAATAGGGAACGGCCCTCTTACTATCAATATCTATACATTTTTCAAAGAGGATGGCAGCATCACTTATCTCACCAAAATACTTTTGTCTGAGTGCTTCGGTCAGCATATACTCATACCTGCCATTACTCTTTACATTAATCTTCTCATCAGAAGATGATATAACGGCTTTATGAGTGCACCCGGCAATCAACAACAATCCCAATATCAAAACACCTGCTTTTCTCATTTTCTTCCTGAATGTCCGAAGCCTCCGTCGCCTCTTTTTGTTTCACCTATCTCTTCCACTTCTATCAGTTCTGCCTTTTCATGGCGTGCAATTATCATCTGTGCTATGCGGTCACCATCATTAACAGGAAATTCTTCGTCAGACAGGTTGATCAAAATAACCTTTATCTCACCCCTGTAATCTGCATCAATTGTACCAGGAGAGTTAAGAACTGTTATACCGTTTTTTGCTGCTAGTCCGCTTCTCGGTCTTATCTGTGCTTCAAATCCCGCAGGTATTTCTATATACAAACCCGTTGAGATAATTTTCCTCTCCATTGGTTTTAAAAGAACAGTGCTTTCTGTAAATGCTCTTATATCCATACCTGCAGCGTGTTCCGTCGTATACGAAGGAAGTTCGTGGCAAGATCTATTTATAATCCTGATTTTCATTGTTTTCTTTTAAACATTAAAGTAAAATATTTGTCCCTGATCTCCACTATGGCAAAGAAAACTAAAAGCAGTAGTGTGTCAATAGCTATATTTATTATTTTGTTCTCTCCTGTCAACAACCCTGACATAATAATTAATGCTATGGCTATTATAATGTACAGGGTAATTTTCTTTGTCTCGTATTTAATCGGATAAAATTTCATACCTACAAAATACGATACTGCCACCATTGAAAGGTAGCAAGCTACGTGGGCCCAGGCTGCAGCAATGTATCCATATTGCGGAACAAAAATAACGTTTACTATTACCGTTACAACGGCTCCGACAATCGTAATCCAGGCTCCGTAGATAGTTTTATCATCTACTTTGTACCATATGCTCTGGTTAATGAATATTCCCAACAGCAGGTATGCCATACTTATTATCGGAACAACTTTCAGTGATTCCCGGAACATTGGTCCAATAATGACCTGTACTGCCTCTATATAGAGGTTTATTATCAGATAGAGTATCAGGGCAGTGATAACAAAATATTTCATTGTTATCGCATAGGTATCTTTTGCGTCTTTATTGCCTGCTTTCTCAAAAAAGAATGGCTCTGCAGCAAAACGGTACATCTGTATAAAAAGGGACATCAGTACGCCTACCTTGTACCCTGCTCCGTAGAGCCCAACCGTTGCAAGTCCTTCGGCTCCACCGATGAGTCGACGAAGAAGGATTTTATCCAGCACCTCGTTAAGTGATCCCGCCATACCTCCCACCAGCAAAGGCCAGCTGTATGCGAGCATCCTGATCAGTAGTTTCCTGTTAAATGCCGGTCTTATCTTCAATATAAACGGAAGGAGGCATAACAGGGTGATAGCCGATCCTGCAAGATTAGCTACGAAAACATATCCAACCTGAAAGTCGGGATTATATATTTTATATATCCATGTGCTACCTTTCGCTGCAAGGTCTGGCGCAATCTTCAGAAAAAAGAAGACCGTAACAATGGTTACAATGACATTTATTATTTTGATGATACTGAATATGCCCGGTTTGTTGTTGTTTCTCAGCCAGGCAAAAGGAATAGCCGAGAAGGCATCAATTGCCACTATCCAGGAAAACATCCTGATATATTCCGGATGTTGCTCATAGCCCAGAAACGCTGAAACAGGATTTATGAATAGTAATATTGAAACAATAAATAAAACTGATGTGGTAAAGAGACTGATCAGTGCCGTGCCGTATACATCTTTGGCCTCCGCTTTTTTACCGGCAAACCTGAAATAGGTTGTTTCCATGCCGTATGTGAGGATGACGAGTGCAAGTACCATCCAAGCATAGAGTTCTGTTATTATGCCATACTGCTCACGTCCCAGGATGTATGTATAGAACGGTGTCAGCAGAGCATAATTCAGAAATCGCGGGACTACTGTTCCGAATCCATAAATTATAGTCTGACCCGCAAGTTTGCGTATATCGTTCATGCTTAACTCTTACTGCAAATATATATCTTTGTCATTCGTAAAATAAAAGAAAATGAAGACTTCGTTACGCATCTTACTTCCGCTGGCTGCAGTTATCTTGTGTGCCGGTTGCGCAACAGGCGTCAAAAAAGATGTCCGTGCTGAGATCAAAACAACTGAAGGAGATATAGTCATCTCTCTTTCTGACCTTACTCCGTTACACCGTGATAATTTCATCAAGCTTGCAGAGAGCGGTTTTTATGATGGTGTTACATTTCATCGTGTGATAAAGGAATTTATGATACAGACAGGTGACGGATCAACCAGAAAGGATACCTCCCTTATAAATGATGATTATACAATCCCTGCTGAAATAAATGATTCTCTCTTTCATAAGAGGGGTGCTGTTGCTGCCGCTCGTCTGGGTGACGACTTAAACCCGGATAGAAACTCGTCGGCAACACAGTTTTATATCGTTCAGGGAAAACTTTATAACGATGAAGATCTTGCTACTACTGTTCAGCGAATAGAATATAACCGCAGACAGTATATTTATAATAAGGCGCTTGGCGATCTGCGTAAAGAGGCATCTCTAAGCGATACCACACCCACGGAGGATGAGATACAGCAGAATGCTATTCTTAGGGCCTATGAGGCCATGGAAGCAGCAGGACCATATGTTATGCCGGAAACTCATATAAATGCCTATAAAAGCATCGGAGGCACACCGTTTCTTGACGGAGCATATACTGTTTTCGGGGAAGTTCTCGAAGGGATGGAGGTTGTGGATGCTATTGCCGCTACTCAAACTGACATATCAGACAAACCCGTCAAGGAGATAAGAATCCTTAAGGTAAAGATCATTAGATAAATTGACAGTGAACAATGAATGAGAAAATTGCAGAATTAAGGCTATCCGTTGAGGAATTTCAGATTTCCCTTACGGCTGATCTTGAACAGTTCAGGATAGCCTATCTGAGCAAGAAAGGCCTTATATCGCTTTTGTTTGAGGGTTTCAGAAATGTTCCACCGGAGGAGAAAAAGGAGACGGGTCGTCTTCTTAATGATCTTAAGCAACTTGCTACTGACAAGTACAACGAAGCCAAAGAGCGCCTTTCAATGGCTGAGACCGTTCACTCGTCAGTAGATCTGACCATGCCCTCCTATCCTTTCAGCGAGGGAACGCGTCACCCTATATCTATTGTGCGCAATGAGATCATTGATATTTTCAGCCGTATTGGCTTCACTGTATCTGAAGGGCCTGAAATTGAAGATGATAATCATGTGTTCACCATGCTCAATTTTGCCAGTGACCATCCGGCAAGAGATATGCAGGACACCTTTTACATAGAAAAAAGATCCGGTGCCGAATCGGACCCCCATGACGTCCTGCTGCGGACACATACCTCCTCTGTACAGGTGAGGGTCATGGAAACGCAGAAACCCCCTATACGCACCATCTCACCCGGACGCGTCTTTCGTAACGAGGCTGTTTCTGCCCGGGCACACTGCATCTTTCACCAGATTGAAGGACTGTATATTGCAGAGAATGTTTCCTTTGCCGATCTCAAACAGACGTTGCTCTATTTCGCCAGGGAACTATTCGGCGAGGATGTAAGTATCAGGCTCAGACCCTCTTTTTTTCCGTTTACCGAGCCATCGGCAGAGATGGATATAAGCTGTAATATATGCATGGGAAAGGGATGTAATGTATGTAAGGGCACCGGCTGGCTTGAGCTTCTGGGTTGCGGCATGGTCGATCCCAATGTTCTTGAGGCCTGTGGCATAGACCCGGTAAAATATACAGGTTATGCATTCGGCATGGGCATTGAAAGAGCAACAATGCTCAAATATGGTGTTAACGACCTCAGGCTATATTTTGAAAACGACATAAGGTTTCTCAATCAGTTCAGGACAGAAATTTTATGATAATTATTAATTAATAAGCACCTTTGATCTCTCTTAATCTCCAGATTTATGAAACAGCATGACTATACCATATCATTCTGTGATAAATGTGCTTTTGAATCAAATTCCGTCTTTCGGTTCCTGACAAGGGATGAGACAGACATACTCAACTTTGAAAAAGACTTCAGGCGTTTCAAGAGAGGTGAAATTCTTTATCATGAAGGCAACCGTATCAGCGGTTTTTATTGCATCAACTCGGGTATTATCAAAGTCTTTAAAACCGGTGTTGACGGTAAGGAACAGATAATCCGTTTTGCCCGCAAAGGAGAGATCATTGCCTACAGGTCTGTACTCAGCAATGAGCCTGCCTGCACTTCTGCCAAGGTTATAGAAGACTGTCAGGTATGCTTCATTCCGTCAGAGTTGCTTATACAGTTTGTCAAGACCAACTCCGCATTTGCCTTCGAGGTTGTTAAGCTGACATGTCATGAACTGGCGGAGGCCAATTCATATATCACTGACATAGCCCAGAAGACCGTCAGGGAACGAGTTGCCGAGGTGCTTATCAACCTGGTACATGATTTCGGCATAGATGAGCAGAAATATCTCCGTATATCTCTTACACGTGAAGAGCTGGCGAACATTGTCGGTACGGCTACGGAATCTGTTATTCGCTTGCTTTCAGAATTTAAAAGTGACGGCATAATTGAGCTTAACGGCCGCAAGATCAAGATCCTTGATCAGAAAGGTCTTGAAAAAATCAGCTCCTGATCCTTTCTCCGGAACCAATCAAAAAAGAGTATCCTCCCTGCCTCTGACGATACCCAGATGCCTGTATGATATATCTGTTGCCTCGCGGCCCCGTGGGGTACGTTTCAAATAACCCTCCTTTATGAGGAAGGGCTCATAAACCTCTTCTATCGTTCCGCTCTCTTCGCCCACAGCTGTGGCTATATTGTTAATCCCCACGGGGCCTCCATGGAACTTTTCAATAATTGTACGCAGGATCTTGTTATCCATTTCGTCCAGGCCGTGCTTATCTATATTCAAGGCCTCAAGAGAATATCGTGTTATTTCAAGGTCTATCGATCCTGATCCTTTTACCTGTGCAAAATCACGTACCCTCCTGAGCAGTGAGTTGGCGATCCTCGGCGTACCCCGGCTTCTTGATGCAATCTCTGCAGCTGCATCATCCTTTATGGTGATGTTCATGATTGAGGCTGAACGCCTCACGATCCCCTTCAACACAGGTGTGTCATAATATTCCAGATGAAACTTAATGCCAAAGCGGGCACGAAGCGGACTGGTAAGCAATCCAGACCTTGTTGTTGCACCTATCAGCGTAAACGGGTTGAGTTTAAGCTGGACAGAACGTGCACCGGGGCCCTTATCAATCATTATATCTATCTGGTAATCTTCCATCGCTGAATAGAGGTACTCTTCCACGATAGGGCTCAGACGATGTATCTCGTCAATAAAAAGTACATCTCCTTCATCAAGGCTGGTAAGCAATCCGGCCAGATCACCCGGTTTATCCAGCACGGGACCTGATGTTATTTTCATCTTTACCTTCAGCTCATTGGAGATGATTGTAGCCAGTGTTGTCTTTCCCAGGCCCGGAGGGCCATGAAGAAGGACATGGTCAAGAGCCTCACCACGCTGTAATGCCGCTGTAACAAAAACATTCAGGTTGTCAGTGATCCGCTGCTGACCCTTAAAATCAGCAAAAGAGAGTGGGCGCAGTTGTTTTTCCAGCTCAGCATCGCCGGCGAGAGTTATCTCTTTTCTTACATTAAACTGCTCGCTCATTTATTCTATCATTTTATTTGCCTGACACTGCCCTGAGGAAGGTTCACCGGAACGCCATTTATGCTGGTCTCAACATCATCCCTGTAGGTAATAGTAAGAATAACCTCACCCAGCTCATTGTATTTTTTCCATGTCTTAGTGCGCAGACCGTTTCTGTAATACATGTCTTCCCTGGGCCTCCCGTTATCATAATAAAGAACATGGTGACCGTCGGGATTGCCTTGTTTGTATTCTCCGCGGAACCTCATCCTGCCATCAGTATACCATGATCTCCACTGACCGTTGCGCAGGCCTAGAAGGTAAGTCCCCTCTTCTACATTGTCACCGGTATTGATCTTCCAGTCGCCGTTCCTCTCACCGTCAGCATATGATCCCTGGGCTATTATCTCTCCTGAAGCTGAAAACTCGGTATAGTTACCGTCTCTTTTCCCCTGGTAATAATCCTCCTCGCGCAAGATCTCGCCGGTAGGATAATACCAGCTCCATGTTCCGTCTATACGGCCATTGTTGTATGATCCGGCCTGCTCAAGCCTACCCTCCCTGTTATAGAATTTCCAGCTTCCGGTGCGCCTGTTGTTTGTATAAACCCCCTCAGCAATCAGCACCCCGTCTGAAGAGAAATCCTTCCATGATCCGTTACGATTGCCCTCTTCATCAATAATACCCTCCGAAATAAGAACTCCGTTATCATTATATATCAATGCTTTCTTTACAGTACCATCACCGTTGTATTCCCGGTGTATACCCACTGGCTTGCCCTCCCTGAAGGGGCCGGAATAGATCAGTCTGCCGGATTCATCGTAACGGTTTTCTATATTGATCTCGTCACTGGTATCAATGTCAGTGCCTGTCACTTTCCCGTTCTCATACAAAAGCGTTACAAGCAGTCTCCCTCTTTCATCATAGTCTTTGTAATAACCGTGTAACTGGTCATCCCGGTAGTTTTTCTCTGTTTTTATTCCACCATCCGGATAAAAATCTAACCACTCACCCTGTTTCATGCCAGCGGCATCAGTATGATTTATTCTTTCACGGCTGATAAGAAAATCATTGTTGTATTCAAAAAGCGTTATGATCTTTCCTTCCCGGTCATATTCACGTGACAGTCCGTCTTTTTTACCATTCACATAAGGAATAGTCTGTTTTATCTTACCGTCAGGAAAAAAGATCCGTGCAAGGCCCTCTTTCTTATCGCCGGCATAAAGTTCTTCAGAATAGATATATGATCCGTAAACCTGATCTTTCTGATATTTTACCGAATAACCGTTTCTTTTACCAAGGAGATAGCTTATTCTTTCTGTTATATCTCCTGCCTGATCATAAAAAACCCACACACTGTCAAGAAGAAAACTTGTTCTTTTTCCTTCTGATTTAAGTACTCCCGTCACATAGTAACTCTTCCAGTAACCGTCAGGCTTTCCGTTTCTTATATTTCCTTCACTTGACAGATTTCCGTTGGGGTATCTGAATTGCTGAAACCCATCCTGCAGCTCTCCACCCTGCTGTGAATAGAGCACAACAGGAATTACTGCCAGCATTACCAGAAAAATCCTCTTCATCTTATAGACCCAGTTTTGCAGAAATTTCAAGCATTCTCTTTATAGGCACTGCAGCTCGTTCAATTATTAATTGATCAACAGTCACCTCAGGCTCCTCAAATTTAAGTGAATTATATATCTTTTCAAGTGTAATCAGCTTCATGAAGCTGCACTCACTGCATCCGCACGTTGAATCTTTCGGCGGTGCAGGAATAAAAATTTTCCCTGGCTCTGCCTTTTTCATCTGATAAATAATCCCCGGTTCTGTTGCCACAATAAATACATTGCCATTATCCCTGCGCACAAATGAGAGAAGTCCGGATGTTGATCCTATATAGTCTGCTACAAGCCTTACCGGCTTTTCACATTCAGGATGTGCAATAATTTTTGCTCCACTGTTTTCTTCCTTAATTTTAAGTATTGCTTCAAGTGAAAACTGCTCATGCACATGACAGGCACCATCCCATATAAGCATATCCCTTCCTGTAAGGCTCTTTATATAATTGCCAAGGTTTCTGTCGGGTCCAAAAATTATCTTTTCTCCCTCCGGCAGTGATTCTATTATCTGTTTTGCATTTGAGGATGTACAAGTAATATCGCTTAGGGCCTTGATATCAGCTGTAGTATTTACATAAGTGATCACTGTTCTGCCAGGATTTTCCTTTATAAATTTTTCAAAATCCTCCTTCTTGCATGAATCTGCAAGTGAACAACCAGCAAGAAGATCAGGAATTATTACCTTTTTTTCAGGAGAAAGTATTTTTGCAGTTTCTGCCATAAATTTTACACCTGCAAATATTATAATGTCTGCCTTTGTTTCAGCTGCTTTCTGAGAAAGTGCAAGACTATCTCCGATAAAGTCAGCTATGTCCTGAATATCCGATGTCTGATAATAATGAGCAAGTATTATCGCATTTTTGTTCCTTTTCAGCTCTTCAATTTTCTTATTTATGTTTTTATTAACAACCATATTTTTAAGATGATTAGATAAATTTATATTTATGATGGTTATTATATGCTGTTAGTTATGTTCAAACAATTTTACGATTCTCTTTGCAAAAATGGCAGTTAAAATATTAATAACACCTTTTCAACATAGCAAAAAATATACCTTTTCTGAAAAAGAGATGTTTAGGTCAATAATTAACAATTGTTACTACTGTTTTGTTAATAGGGTAAAATGATATAGAAGAAGCAACGTAGCTGTTAAATCAGGGTTGAAAATATTTATAAAACCGGTAAGAAAAAAGTTTTGAATTGATATAATAAAAACACTGAGTACCCAAATGATGTTACGGTGTAATTAATGAACAAATAATCAATTAGAGTGTCACAGTTTATTAACAAAGCAAACTATCCCTGTTTTCTTTTCTTTTTATAATTACAGGGTTATATTTGTACAAAAATATAAGGGCATTTTGGAAAAAATTATAATTGCCTCAGACCATGCCGGTTTCAGGCTAAAGGAGAAGCTGGTACGTTGGCTAATAACAAGCAGGTATGAAGTAAAGGATCTGGGATGCTTTTCTGAAGACAGTGTTGATTATCCTGATTATGCTCATCCTCTTTCCGTTGCTGTGGAAAAGGGGGATTTTGATTATGGCATTACCATATGCGGATCGGGTAACGGAATCAATATGGTCAACAACAAGCATCAGAAGATACGTTCGGCAGTTTGCTGGAATGAAGAGATAAGCAGGTTAGCCCGGTCTCATAACGATGCAAACATTTGCGCTTTACCTGGTAGATTTATTAATGAAGCAGAGGCTATTCTGATTGTCAGGACTTTTCTCAACACACCTTTTGAAGGAGGACGGCACAAAAAGAGGATAGACAAAATTCCCCTGAAGGGCTTGTAGATGCTGTCTGCAACCTGCAAATATGGGATAAGGGCAGTAATTTTTATTGCATCAAAAGCTGATACAATGAAAAATACAGGCCTGAAAGAGATTACAGAAAAGCTTAAGATTCCCCAGCCTTACCTGGCCAAAATATTACAGATCCTGGCAAAGAAAAAGATACTTCATTCTTCAAAAGGACCTCACGGCGGATTTTATCTTTTGGTACCGGCAGACAAATTGACCCTGATGGATATAATAGATGCCATAGACGGAAGAGATTTTTTTGACAGCTGCTATGTGACAGGGGAGAAGTGCAACTTTGACAAGCCCGATGAAGGGCGTTGTATATTACATAATGATCTGAGACATGAGAAGGTCAGGCTGGAAAAGTTCTTCCGCTCGAAAACAATAGAGCAGCTTGTAAAACAGGTAACCACCGATCCTAACGTCAGGATCTGAATCTTTCAATTACGTTTATAATAATATGTGCCAGGAGAACGCCTGCCACGATACCCCCAATATCTGCAATAAGGTCAGCCAGCTCTGCCTTTCGTGAGGTTGTAAGGGTCATTTGCATCACCTCCATGAGAGCTCCGAAAAAGAAGGGTATCAGTAAAATAAGATAGTGAAATTTGCTAATAGTCCTCCACCGGCTTGAGTCAAGCAATAGCGTTGCAGTAAAAAGCGCATACATCGCAAAGTGTCCCATCTTGTCAACATATGGTATACTAAGCATTCGTCCGGGCACAAGTGATTTGCTTCCCGACAGGCTTAGCCACAAGATGAGAATCCCGATGATGATACTCTTATAATACTGTTTGATAAAGAGATATACCATGTTTGATTTTGAATAGGTGAAAATTACAAACTAATGTTAAATCTTTCGTATTTTTAAGCTATATATTTTTAAATGGCCGGTGTTTACATTCACATACCTTTTTGCAAGAGTTTCTGTAGTTATTGTGATTTTTACAGCATAACAGATAACAGAGATAGAGAGGCTCTTGTTCATGCCCTGGTAAGGGAAGTGGCCTTGCGGGCAGGATATCTTGAGGGAGAAGAGGTTGAAACCATCTATTTTGGCGGTGGTACTCCTTCCTTATTGTCGGCAGGCGAAGCCGAAAGCATAATTAATGCAATAAGAAGCAGCTACAGGGTAACAGATGATCCGGAAATTACTCTGGAGGTTAATCCGGATGACGTTTTCGAAGGATACTTTGGGTCGTTGAAAAAAGCAGGAGTGAACAGGATAAGCCTTGGTGTCCAGTCATGGGACGATAACAGGCTTCGTTTTCTTGGTCGCCGGCATGATGCAGCACAATCGGCACAAGCCCTGGAGCTCTCTTTCAGGGAGGGGATAGACAATGTCTCGGTTGATCTGATTTACGGAATACCGGGAATGACGGCGGCAGACCTGAAGAGCGATCTCGAAAAGACGTTCACCTTTCCCGTAACACATATCTCTGCCTATCATCTTACCATTGAAGATGGAACACCTCTCGGAAAGAAGAAGAGGGAGGGTAAGCTTAAGGAGACTGACGAGGAGACCAGCAGTTTGATGTTCACGGTTCTTGGATCCCTTTGCCGTGAGCATTCATTCATTCACTATGAAATATCCAATTTTGCTCTGGAGGGGTTTATCTCAAGACATAACTCATCATACTGGAGACAGGTTCCTTACCTGGGATTGGGTCCGTCGGCACATTCATTCGACAGGAGATCACGTCAGTGGAATGTTTCGGATGTAAAAAAATATATCAAGTCAGTTAACAGCGGCGAAGTCTCTTTCGAGAGGGAAGAGCTTGACAGGCTGACGATCTTTAATGAATATGTCATGACCTCGCTTAGGACCATGTGGGGAATTGATCTTGCTCACGTGGAAGAGTTCTACGACAAAGAGTTGCATGACTATCTTGTCAACCTGTCTGACAAATATATCCGCTACGGACTGATGAGACGCGAAAAAAATACCCTGGTCTTAACAGACCAGGGTACAATGATATCTGACAATATTATTGCTGAGCTCCTGACGGAGTTATGATCAGCCTCTGCCCTTAAGGTCAAACGAGCCCGTCCCGATCTTCTCGCTGTCGAGATAGAGCTCCACATTATAAGTTCCGGGGATAAAATCACCTGTGTTATCAAGGAAGATACACATCTCAATGTCGGCATTTGCGTAATCAACGGCCCGGTTTGCTGAGAATATCAGCTGTTCGCCTTTCACCTGGAACAGATTGTCGGGTGATGGGGTGATAACCAGCTGGTCTGGACGGACAACCCTCAGGTAGACGATTTTGTTGCCGGCTTCGGCAATAGGGTTTTCCCTCAGGGTGAAGCATACCCTTATCTTGTCAAGCTTTCGCAGGTCGTCTGTCTCCTTGCGCTTTTTATTCAGTGCAACGGCCACAACATCCTTCGCCTGTATCACCGAAGCAACAGATACCTTGGTTGACAACTCCTCCTTTGTCTTCTCCAGTTCCAGGTTATTTTCCTGAACAACAGTCATCTGCTGTTTTATCTCTACATTTTCGGCAGTGAGTACCTTGTTTCGGGTGTTGAGAGAGTCTATCTGTACGATATAGCTCTTCATAATATCGCGCATGGTGCTTATCTCAGCCTTATATTTTCTTATCAGCTGGGCATTTGAGGCGTTTACTTCCAGCAGCTTCTGTATCTTGGTTCGCTCACGAGTAATTTCAGCATTGAGAGTATCGTTGCTTGTCTTCAGAGTGTCATAACCATACATCATCATGCGAAGCTCGTTTGCCAGAGAATCTTTCTCTTCGGTGAGCACCTGTTCCATCTCAGCCATTTTGTTTTTCTGGTTGTAAAAGAGCACAACCAGCGCAATTAAGCCAAGCGTCAGGATAATGGTTGACACAATCATGACAACCGGAGCACCCTTTTTATGCTCAACGTGTTCAGCCTGATATTTTTCCTGATTTTCCATTTGTTTTTTAATTTATATGTTACAAAATTAGTAATAATTATAGTTCAACAAGTTTTTCTCCTGTTTGATTATCTTAGCCTTACAAATTGTATATAAAATTATTACTGTTTATTATTGATTATGAGTGGGTTCTATGGTTCAGTCTCCGAAAGGAGTTGTATAGAGGATGTGTTTTATGGAACTGACTACCATTCGCATCTTGGTACAAAACGTGCGGGAATGGTTTTTTATGATTCCGGGATTGGCTTCAGGAGGAGTATTCATAATCTTGAAAACGAATATTTCAGAAATAAATTTGAGGGTGAGCTAAATGAATTCAGAGGCAACAGCGGCATGGGAGTGATCAGTGACACTGATCCGCAACCAATTCTCTTCAACTCCCATCTTGGACCATTTGCACTGGTGACAGTGTCTAGGATAGTCAATATTACCGAGATGGCCGAGTTTTTGCTGGCGCGCAAAAAGCATTTTACGGAAAATTTCATGGGCAACATCAACCCGACGGAGATGGTTGCAAATATAATATGTGAGGGCAACTCCTTTGTTGAGGGTATAAACAATGTGTTTGACAGGATACAGGGCTCATGTTCACTTTTACTGCTTACACCTGATGGCATCATTGCTGCACGTGATAAGCTTGGGCGGACACCTGTTATAATTGGCAGGCGTGACGGTGCCCGTGCTGTGGCATCCGAGACAAGCTCTTTTCCCAACACCGGGTTTGAGACGGAATATTATCTTGGCCCCGGAGAGATTGTCCATATACGACCTGGTGGTTATACGAGGCTCAGGGCCCCCGGCAGAACAATGCAGATATGTTCTTTCCTGTGGGTATATTACGGTTTCCCAACCTCCGATTATGAGGGCAAAAATGTTGAGGAGGTAAGGTACGGCTGTGGCGCAGCCCTGGCTCGTCGCGATGGCGTTGAGGCTGATTTCGTCTGCGGTGTGCCTGATTCCGGCATTGGTCATGCAATCGGTTATGCCAATGAGAAGCACATGCCATACAGGAGCTCCTTTTCAAAGTATACGCCAACATGGCCAAGGAGCTTCATGCCCCAACGGCAGATACAGCGCGAGCTTGTTGCAAGGATGAAGCTGATCCCCAACAAAAAACTTACCAGCGGCAAGCGTATCATCTTTCTTGATGACAGTATTGTCAGGGGAACGCAGCTGAGAGACAACACACGAGACCTGCGTCAGGCCGGTGCTTCTGAACTGCATATGAGGATCGCATGCCCGCCGCTGCTCTACCCGTGCCCATTCCTGAACTTCTCACAGTCGCGCTCAAGCCTTGAGCTTGCGGCACGAAAGGCCATAGTTAAAATAGAGGGCGAGGAAAAAAATATCGAAGACTACCTTGATCCGGATTCCAAAAAATATTCTCTGATGGTAAATGAGATTTCTGCCACAATTGGTATGGATACCCTTATGTTCCAGCGTCTTGACGATCTGGTGAAGGCTATCGGATTGCCCCGGACAAAGCTCTGTACCCATTGCTGGGACGGCAGCAGCGACTTCTGACGCTGTTGAAAAATACAGCGAGTTGTTAATAAGTGCCGTTTATCTACAGTTTTACTACAATTCATCCCCGTATTTTTACGTTACATAAAAACATTGAAACTCTTGCGGAAGGTTTCATGTTTAACCTAACAAAACGGAATTGATCTAATTATTTTATTATTTCTTGTAATGTATACTAAATCTGTTACTTATTCAGTTTTAATAACATATTTCATAGCGAAATAGAATCAAATCAATCTAAAAAACCCATTAACAATGAAAAAGATCCTTGCATTTTCAATTATTATGATTGCTTTTACTGTCGGCGCATTTGCCCAGTCATCTGACACGGAACAGACAACGGCAACAGCAACCATCGTAGGACCGCTTGCCCTGACGAAGGTAACCGACATGAATTTTGGTATCATAGCATCATCAACTACTGCCGGTACTGTTGTTCTGGCTACTGACAACTCCAGGACTACCACTGGTGGTGTGGCGCTTGTTCCTTCGGCTGCCACCACTGCCGCTACATTCACTGTCGCTGGTGAGGCAAGCAGAACCTTTACCATCACCCTGCCTGCCGACGGAACTGTTACACTGACCGGACCGGGTGCTGCTATGAATGTTGATAGTTTCCTGCACAGTCTGGGAGCTACTCCTACCCTTAACGGTTCGGGTGCTGCATCTTTTGCTGTTGGTGCAACCCTGTCAATAGGCGCATCACAGGTATCAGGGGTGTATACCTCTGCAAACTTCCCGGTAACAATAAATTACAATTAGAAACAGTCTATAGCCTGCCAACAGAGTTATGAATAGGCTCGGACTTAAATCTATAAGCCTTATATGTTTAATCTGTGCCTCCGTCCTGCGGGCGGAGGCACAGACAGCAACATCTTCGACAGTAACAGGACATATTACTGCCGAAGTCATTTCAACGTTGGCTGCCACAGAGACAACACAACTGAGTTTTGGTAAGTTTTCACCGGGGGCTCAGGGTGGCAAACTTATTCTTACCCCGGAAAGCTCTATCTCGGTCATGGGCAGCGTATGGCCGGGTAGCGGTACCCATAGCGCTGCCAGTTTTTATGTCACCGGTGATCCCGGGGTTGCATATACCATCTCGCTGCCCTCGGCACCGGTGACGATAACTCATACGGGTTCTGCCAGAACCATGAAAATTGAAGACTGGAAGTCTGTTCCGAAAGAAGAGCCGGGAGCAGGAATGCTTGAAAACGGCTTCCAGATTGTTTATGTAGGTGCCACTCTCAGTGTGGGCACCCTGAATGATAACCCCGTGGGTGTTTATACTGGTACCTACACAATAACATTTGAGTTTAACTGATTGCTGACAGAAACACTAAAACCAAATATAATGACAAAGCTTTCATTGCGGCTTTTTGGTGCAGGCCTGATCCTCATTCAGGTCTTTTTTCCTTCTATTGTAAAGGCCCAGGGAGATCTGCTCATAACCCCGAGACGTGTTGTCCTCGATGCAAGAAAAAGATCTATGGACCTGAGCCTGGCGAACATAGGAAAAGATACCGCCACATACACAATTTCATTTGTAGAGATCAGAATGACGGAGGCAGGGACCTTTGAAACCATCACTGAACCTGACGAGGGACAACGGTTCGCGAGTCCCTACCTGAGGTTTTTCCCACGATCTGTAACCTTAAGTCCCGATGAGGTGCAGACAATCAAAATCCAGGCAACAAGAACAAGAGAGCTGGAGACCGGCGAATACCGGTCTCATATCTATTTCCGGGCCGTTCCCAAAGAAAAGCCCCTGGGAGAAGAGGTCTCTGTACAGCAGGATCCCTCTTCCATCTCGATAAAACTGATACCTGTTTTCGGAATAACCATACCGGTGATAATAAGAGCAGGAGAGGGGTCGGCAGCTGTCAATCTGTCTGACCTGCATCTGCGGTTTGAACAGGACACCATACCAAGGCTCGGGTTCACCTTCAACCGCACAGGTGATTATTCGGTTTACGGAGATATAACAGTTGATCATATCTCCCCTGACGGAAAGACTGTCCGTGTAGGCATTGCTAACGGTATAGCAGTATACACACCAAACATAAAGAGGACTTTTGAATTCAACCTCATGAATCTGCCGGAGGTAAACTACAGGCAGGGGAAGATTCTTGTCACGTTCTCAGCTCCCTCGGATGTGAGACCTGAAAAATATGCCGAGGCAGAGCTAATGTTGAACTGATTGTAATCAGTTTTTTTTGCTTTTCATCTTTACGTTATGGTTCCGAGATAATAATGACCAACCTTCCCCCATACGTCAAAAATATATTCAGGGTAATGATTTTAAGCCTCGGGCTTATAGTCTTGTCCGGGCTTACATATACTGCATGGGGGCAGACAACGCTGGCAGCCTGGAATTTCCCAAACGACCCGGATAATGCAACCTGCGACGGGGGGATTGCTGCCAACTCGGCAAAAACATTAACCACGGTTGGAGGTACCTCCACAATTGACTTTTCCGAGGATGGGGTAACCACAAACTGCGCCTATGCAACATCATGGAATAGTGGCAGCGGATCAAAATACTGGT